>NZ_JBVJLM010000002.1:0-777902 GCF_055584725.1 Kitasatospora sp. NPDC101108 | reverse complement strand
GGCTCCCAGTAGACGACTGGGTTGATAGGCCGGATATGGAAGCCCTGTGAGGGGTGGAGTTGACCGGTACTAATAGGCCGAGGGCTTGTCCTCAGTTGCTCGCGTCCACTGTGTTGTTCTGAAACAACGACCGCCTTGTCGGCGGGTCGACAGTTTCATAGTGTTTCGGTGGTCATAGCGTGAGGGAAACGCCCGGTTACATTCCGAACCCGGAAGCTAAGCCTCACAGCGCCGATGGTACTGCAGGGGGGACCCTGTGGGAGAGTAGGACGCCGCCGAACAATCATTCAGAAGAACCCCCATCCGGATTCCGGATGGGGGTTCTTCGCGTTTCCCTCCTATTGCGCCGCCACTTCGGACCGCGGCCGGCCGGTCGCTCCCAGTCACCCCCGCCGAGTGGCTGGTCCTCCGTCAATATGCCGCTAAAACCGCATGATCACCGCTCTGATCAGCGGAATATCGCTGGTCACGCCGTAGTCTCGAAGGCGGGGGAACAGGTGTCCGGGGGTGGCTCTCGGGCAGGGCCGGATCAAGAATGGTGCTCATGGGACGAGGCAGGCTGCGCATCTACCTCGGGGCGGCCCCCGGGGTCGGCAAGACGTACGCCATGCTCGCCGAGGCGCACCGGCGGCAGGAGCGTGGCACGGACGTCGTGGTGGCGTTCGTGGAGGACCACGGCCGGCGCCGGACCGCGGACCTGGTCGCCGGGCTGGAGGTCGTGCTGCGGCAGCAGGTGGTGCACCGGGGCGCGAGGTTCTCGGAGATGGACCTGGACGCCGTCCTGGCCCGCCGTCCCGAGGTGGCGCTGGTGGACGAGCTGGCCCACACCAATGTGCCCGGCTGCCGCAACGAGAAGCGCTGGCAGGACGTCGAGGAGCTGCTCGCGGCCGGGATCGACGTGATCTCCACGGTGAACGTCCAGCACCTGGAGTCGCTCGGCGACGCGGTCGAGGGCATCACCGGGGTGCGCCAGCGGGAGACCGTCCCCGACGAGGTGGTCCGCCGGGCGGACCAGATCGAGCTGGTGGACATGTCCCCGCAGGCGCTGCGGCGGCGGCTGGCGCACGGCAACGTGTACACCCCGGAGAAGATCGACGCCGCGCTCGCCAACTACTTCCGCCCGGGGAACCTGACCGCGCTGCGCGAACTGGCGCTGCTGTGGACCGCGGACCGGGTGGACGAGTACCTGCAGAAGTACCGTGCCGAGCAGGGCATCGAGGGCATCTGGCAGGCCCGGGAGCGGATCGTGGTCGGGTTGACCGGCGGCCCGGAGGGGGCGACGCTGATCCGCCGGGCGGCCCGCATCGCGGCCCGGGTCTCCGGCGGCGAGCTGCTGGCCGTGCACATCTCCCGCTCGGACGGCCTCGCGGGCTCCGGTTCGCCGCAGACTCTGCTGGAGCAGCGCGTGCTGGTGGAGAGCCTCGGCGGGTCCTTCCACAACGTCCTGGGCGACGACCCGGCCGGTGGCCTGCTGGACTTCGCCCGCGGGGTGAACGCCACCCAGATCGTGCTGGGCACCAGCCGCCGGCCCCGCTGGCAGTACCTGTACGGGCCGGGCGTGGGCACCCTCGTCACCCAGAAGGCCGGGGACATCGACGTCCACATGGTCACCCACGAGCACGCCGGGCACGGGCGCCGCGGCAAGATACCCGTGCGCCGGATCACCGACCTGGGCCGGACCCGGACCGTCGCGGGCTGGCTGATCGGGCTGGCCGGTCCGCCGCTGCTGGCGCTCGTGCTGACCACGATCGGCGGGCTGGGCCTGTCCACCGACATGCTGCTGTTCCTGTCGCTGACGGTGCTCGCGGCGCTGGTCGGCGGGCTGCTGCCGTCGATCGGCTCGGCGCTGGTCGGCTCCTCGGTGCTGAACTTCTACTTCACGCCGCCGCTGCACACGTTCTCCATCAACGAGCCGGAGAACATCATGGCGGTGGCGATATTCACCGTCGTCGGCTGCTCGGTCGCCTCCGTGGTGGACCTGGCGGCCCGGCGCACCCACCAGGCGGCCCGGGCCCAGACCGAGGCGCAGACGCTCAGCGCGCTGGCCGGCACGGTGCTGCGCGGCGCGCCGAACGGAGACGGGGTGCTGACCGCGCTGATGGAGCAGGTCCGGGAGACCTTCGGGCAGGAGAGCGCGGCCCTGCTGGAGCGTCCCGAGCCGACCGGCGGCTGGCTGCCGGTCGCCACCGCCGGGCCGCGCCCGCCGGAACGCCCCGAGGAAGCCGACGTGGACGTGCCGGTCGGCGAGAGCCTGGCCCTGGTGCTGCGCGGCCGGGTGCTGCCCGGCGCGGACCGGCGGCTGCTGGGGGCTTTCGCGGCCCAGGCCGCCGTGGTGCTGGAACGCCGCCGCCTCGCCCGGGAGGCCGTGGTGGCCCGCCGGGAGGCCGAGGGCAACCGGATCCGGACCGCCCTGCTGGCCGCGGTCTCGCACGACCTGCGCACTCCGCTGGCGGGGATCAAGGCCTCGGTGAGCTCGCTGCGCTCGGACGACGTCGAGTGGGACCCGGAGGACGAGGCCGAGCTGCTGGCCGGGATCGAGGCCGGGGCCGACCGGCTCGACCACCTGATCAACAACCTGCTCGACATGAGCCGGCTGCAGACCGGCACCGTCACCCCGCTGATCCAGGAGACCGACCTGGACGAGGTGGTGCCGTACGCGCTCGGCGGCGTGCCGCCGGAGTCCGTCCGGCTGGAGGTCCCGGAGACGCTGCCGATGATCCGGGCCGACGGCGGGCTGCTGGAGCGCTCGCTGGCCAACCTGGTCGAGAACGCCGTCAAGTACAGCCCGGACGGCGTCAGGGTCCTGGTCAAGGCCGACGCCCTGGAGCAGCCCGGGCGGCCCGGCCGGGTCGAGCTGCGGATCGTGGACCGCGGGCCGGGTGTCCCGGAGGAAGCCAAGGAGCGGATCTTCGCGCCGTTCCAGCGCTACGGGGACGCTCCGCGCGGCGCCGGGGTGGGCCTCGGGCTCGCGGTGGCGCGCGGGTTCGTCGAGGCGATGGACGGCACCGTCACCGCTGAGGACACGCCGGGCGGCGGCCTCACCATGGTCGTCAGCCTGCCCGCGGTCGAGCGGCCGCCCGAGCCGGACGAACCGCCCGAGCCGAGCGGCGACGGCCACGATCCGCTCCCGCAGCTGATCCCATGAGACCGGCCGCTCCCTCGGCCCCGGCCGGTCCCGTGGGAACCGGCGACGGCGCACGTCGTGGTAAGAGCCGACACACAGTCCGTAAGAACCGACAGCCCGAAAGGCGGAGCCCGTAAATGACCCGGGTCCTCGTGGTGGACGACGAACCGCAGATCGTCCGCGCACTGGTGATCAACCTGAAGGCCCGCAAGTACGAGGTCGACGCGGCCCACGACGGCGCGAGCGCCCTGGAACTCGCCGCCGCCCGCCATCCGGACGTCGTCGTGCTCGACCTGGGCCTGCCCGACATGGACGGCGTCGAGGTGATCCGCGGTCTGCGCGGCTGGACCCGGGTGCCGATCATCGTGCTGTCCGCCCGGCACGCCTCCGACGAGAAGGTCGAGGCCCTGGACGCCGGCGCCGACGACTACGTCACCAAGCCCTTCGGGATGGACGAGCTGCTCGCCCGGATGCGGGCCGCCGTGCGCCGGGCCGAGCCGGTGGCCGGGGAGGACGACTCGCTGGTCGTCACGGAGAGCTTCACCGTCGACCTCGCCGCCAAGAAGGTCAACCGGGACGGTACCGACGTACGCCTCACGCCCACCGAATGGCACCTGCTGGAGGTGCTGGTCCGCAACGCCGGACGGCTGGTCAGCCAGACCCAGCTGCTCCAGGAGGTGTGGGGCCCGGCGTACCGCACCGAGACCAACTACCTGCGGGTCTACCTCGCCCAGCTGCGCCGCAAGCTGGAGCGCGACCCCTCGCACCCGCGCCATTTCATCACCGAACCGGGCATGGGCTACCGCTTCGAGAGCTGACCGGGGCGGCCCCTGGCGGCTGCGGCTCCTGCCGCCGGGGGCCCGGAAACCGGTACCCTGCCGACATGAGTGGTGACAACAGCAGCGGCCAGCCGCAGGGGCGGTTCCGCCGCATGCTCAGCCGGCTGACCTCCTCGGCGGAGGAACTGGACGCCGAGGACCTGCGCCAGGAGAGCGCCGCCGAGTCGGGCTGCACGCCGATCGCCGGCTGCTCCGACCGTCAGCTGGTCACCGTCGCGGGCACGCTGCGCACGGTGACGCTCCGCCCGCGGGCCGGGGTGCCGGCCCTGGAGGCCGAGCTCTTCGACGGCACCGAGGCGCTGGAGGTCGTCTGGCTGGGCCGCCGCTCGATCGCCGGCATAGAGCCGGGCCGCCGGCTGGTCGCCAGCGGCCGGATCAGCCACGCACGCGGGCGCCGCGTGCTCTTCAACCCCCGCTATGAGCTGCGTCCGGTCGGACACGGGAGCGAGTGAGCGTGAGCAACCACCCCGGCGGCGACGCCGCCGCCCGGATCGACCTGGACGCCGCCGACGACCGGCCCCTGGACCCGGCGGCCGCCGAGGCCGCCCGCAAGGCCGCCTCCAAGGAGGCCGCCGACACCGTCCTGCAGGCCTTCGGCGGCGTGCGCGGCATGATCGACATGACGCTGCCCGGCCTGGTCTTCATCGTCACCTACAACGTCACCCACCAGGTCAGCGCCGCCGCCTGGGCCGCGCTCGGCCTGAGCGCGCTGTTCGTGGTGGCCCGGCTGGCCCGGCGGGAGACCATCCAGCACGCCTTCAGCGGCGTGTTCGGCGTCGCCCTCGGCGCCTGGATCGCGATGAAGAGCGGCAAGGCCGAGGACTTCTACCTGCCCGGCCTGCTCTGGAACGTCGGCTACTGCATCGCCCTGGCGGTCTCCGCCCTGGCGCGCTGGCCGATGATCGGGGTGATGCTCGGCCCGATCACCGGCGAGATGTTCACCTGGCGCAAGGAGAACCCCGGCCGCCTCGCCGCGTACACCAAGGCGACCTGGGCCTGGGTGGTGATCATGGGCCTCAAGCCGGTGATCCTCTTCCCGCTGTACTTCACCCACAACGTCAACCTGCTCGGCTGGCTGAAGGTCGCCCTCGGCATCCCGCCGCTGCTGCTGGCGATGTACGTCACCTGGCAGATCCTGCTGAAGGCGCCGCCGCCGATCAAGGCGCCGGTGGACGAGGACGAGGAGGAGCCGGCCAAGTAGCCGCTACGGCAGGTCCGGCAGTCCATCAGCCCATCAGCCCATCAGCGCATCAGCCCGGCAGCCCGGCAGTCCATCAGCACCGCAGCCCGGCAGCACGGCCGAGGGCCCGCACCCCGCGACGGGGATGCGGGCCCTCGGCCGTCTGCCGTTCGGCGGCAGGTCCTACTGGGCGCCGGAGGTCGCCGACAGCAGCTGCTCCAGCTCCTCCTCGCGCTCCTGCGCGGCGACGAAGAGCAGCTCGTCGCCGCCCTCCAGGGTGTCGTCCTTGCCCGGCACCAGCACCCGGCCCTCGCGGATGATGCTCACCAGCGCGGTGTCCTGCGGCCAGGCGACCCCGCCGACCCGGGTGCCGACCAGCTCGGCCTCGGCGGCCAGGGTCAGCTCGACCAGGTTGGCGTTGCCCTGGCTGAAGCGCATCAGGCGGACCAGGTCGCCGACGCTGACCGCCTCCTCGACCAGCGCGGACATCAGGCGCGGGGTGGACACGGCCACGTCCACGCCCCAGGACTCGTTGAAGAGCCACTCGTTCTTCGGGTTGTTCACCCGGGCGACCACCCGCGGCACCGCGTACTCGGTCTTGGCGAGCAGCGACACGACCAGGTTGACCTTGTCGTCACCGGTCGCGGCGATCACCACGTGGCAGCGCTGCAGCGCCGCCTCGTCCAGCGAGGTGATCTCACAGGCGTCGGCCAGCAGCCACTCCGCCATGGGCACCCGCTCCACCGAGATGGCGTTCGGGTTCTTGTCGATCAGCAGGACCTCGTGACCGTTCTCCAGCAGCTCGCCCGCGATCGAGCGGCCCACGGCACCGGCCCCGGCAATGGCGACCCGCATCAGTGACCCTCCTCCTTCGGCCCCTGCGCGAACGCGGCCTCCACCGCCGTCAGGTCGGCCCGGCGCAGCATGACGTGCACCAGGTCGCCTTCCTGCACCACCATCTGCGGCGAGGGCAGCACGCCCTCACCGAGCCGGGTGACGAACGACACCCGGGCGCCGGAGGCCTCCTCCAGGCGGCTGATCCGCTGGCCCACCCAGTCCGGGTGGTACGCGACCTCGGCCAGCTGCACGCTGCCGCTCGGGTCCTGCCACAGCGGCTCGGCACCGCTCGGCAGCAGCCGGCGCAGCATCTGGTCGGCCGTCCAGCGGACCGTCGCCACGGTCGGGATGCCCAGACGCTGGTACACCTCGGCGCGGCGCGGGTCGTAGATGCGGGCCGCGACGTTCTCCACACCGAAGGTCTCCCGGGCGACCCGGGCGGCGATGATGTTGGAGTTGTCACCGCTGGAGACGGCGGCGAAGGCGCCGGCCTCCTCGATGCCCGCCTCGCGCAGGGTGTCCTGGTCGAAACCGACGCCGGTCACCCGGCGCCCGTTGAACCCCGCACCCAACCGACGGAACGCGGTCGGGTCCTGGTCGACCACGGCGACCGAGTGGCCCTGTTTCTCCAGCGCTCTCGCGAGGGCCGAGCCCACGCGGCCGCAGCCCATGATGACGATGTGCACCGGCGCTACCTCACCCGTCCCGTAGGGCTATTGACCTGCGCAAACACCGTTCATCTCCCTTTCCCGCCCGGCTTTCCGGGACGAGGGTCCTCGTGGGGGTGCCGGCTGGCCACCGCTCGACAACCACAGTGTTGCCCGCCGACTCGTATCCGACACGCTAGCCGGTCCACCGAACGCAGTCGCGACGAAGGGGGGGACAAACGGCGGAGCATTGCCCGGCGAGCGCCTACGATTCCTTAACGTGCCTATGCCGACTGACCTTCCGAAACGCATCCTGATCGGGCGCGCCCTTCGCAGCGACAAGCTCGGGGAGACCCTGCTCCCCAAGCGGATCGCGCTGCCCGTCTTCGCCTCGGACGCGCTCTCCTCGGTCGCGTACGCCCCCGAGGAGATCCTGCTCACGCTCTCCGTCGCGGGGGCCTCGGCGATCCACTTCTCCTGGCAGATCGGCGTCGTGGTGGCGATCGTGATGCTCGCCGTCGTCGCCTCCTACCGCCAGAACGTGCACGCCTACCCCAGCGGGGGCGGCGACTACGAGGTGGCGACCGTCAACCACGGTCCGGCCGCCGGCCTGGTGGTCGCCGCGGCCCTGATGGTCGACTACGTGCTGACCGTCGCCGTGTCCACCACCTCGGGCGTCGCCAACGTGGTCTCCGCCGTCCCCGCGTTGCGCGGACACGAGACGATCGTGTCGGTCGTCGTGGTCGTGCTGCTGATGGGCATGAACCTGCGCGGCGTGCGCGAATCCGGCAGCGCCTTCGCGGTGCCCACCTACGCCTTCATGATCGGCGTGATCGGGATGGTCGGCTACGGCTTCCTGCGGCACTTCGTGCTCGGCCAGGACATGCCCGCCGAGAGCTCCGGCTTCCACCTGGAGGCCACCCCGGGCAACGGATCGCTGGCCGGGTTCGCGATGGTGTTCCTGCTGCTGAAGTCCTTCTCCTCCGGCTGCGCCGCGCTCACCGGTGTCGAGGCGATCTCCAACGGCGTGCCCGCCTTCCGCAAGCCCAAGAGCAAGAACGCGGCCACCACCCTGCTGATGATGGCGACCGTCGCCGTGGTGATGTTCATGGGCATCATCTGGCTGGCCCGGCTGACCGGCGTGCAGATGGCCGAGAACCCGGCCGAGCAGCTCGTCGGCGCGGGCTCCGACTACCACCAGAAGACCGCGCTGGCGCAGATCAGCGAGGCCGTCTTCAGCAACTTCACGCCCGGCTTCTACTTCGTCGCCGCCGTCACCGGCCTGATCCTGGTGCTGGCCGCCAACACCGCCTTCAACGGCTTCCCGGTGCTCGGCTCGATCCTCGCCCAGGACCGCTACCTGCCGCGCCAGTTGCACACCCGCGGCGACCGGCTGGCCTTCTCCAACGGCATCATCCTGCTGGCGATCGCCGCGATCCTGCTGATCATCTCCTTCAACGCGGACCCGAACCGGCTGATCCAGCTCTACATCGTCGGCGTCTTCGTCTCCTTCAACATGAGCCAGTCCGGCATGATCCGGCACTGGACCAGGCTGCTGCGCACCGAGACCGACCCGGCCAAGCGGCGCCACATGCAGCGCAGCCGGGCGATCAACGGCTTCGGCCTGGTGATGACCATGGCGGTGCTGATCGTCGTCCTGGTCACCAAGATCGGCCACGCCTGGATCGCGATCGCCGCGATGGTCGTGCTGTTCGTGATGATGAAGGGCATCCGCCGCCACTACGACCGGATCTCCGACGAGCTCACCGCCGCCGAGGAGCCGGACGACGTGGCGCTGCCGACCCGGGTGCACGCCATCGTGCTGGTCTCCAAGCTGCACAAGCCGGCGCTGCGCGCCCTCGCGTACGCCAGGCTGGCCCGGGCCCACACCCTGGAGGCGGTCACCGTCAACGTCGACCCGGACGACACGGCGGCGCTGCGGCGGGAGTGGGACGAGCGCGGCATCGAGGTGCCGCTCAAGGTGCTGGACTCGCCGTACCGGGAGATCACCGGGCCGGTGCTCGACTACGTGAAGAACCTGCGGGGCAGCAGCCCGCGGGACGTGGTCTCGGTGTACATCCCCGAGTACGTGGTGGGCCACTGGTACGAGCACCTGCTGCACAACCAGAGCGCGTTGCGGCTCAAGGGGCGGCTGCTGTTCAAGCCCGGGGTGATGGTGACCTCGGTGCCCTGGCAGCTGGAGTCCTCGGAGCGGCGCAGGCCGCAGAAGGCCTGGTCGCCGCCCGGGTCCGTCCGCCGTGGCGAGCCTCGGGCTCCGAAGGCCGTAAAGTCGAAGGATTCCGTCCGTACCGGTGCGACCGTCGCCGGTGCCACCGACCGCAGCAAGGATTCCTCCCAGTGACGCGCAACACTCCGCCCCGCTCCTCGGGCTCCTCCGGCGCCTCCGGCAAGGGCAAGGGCGCCCGTCGGGGCGGCTCCCAGCCCGGGCAGGTGGCCCGGCCGCGCTGGGGCCGGCCGAACCGGCCGGAGGCCACCGACCGTGAGGGGCTGACGGCGCGCACGGCGCCGGTCGTGCCGGGGGAGGCTCCGGCGGAGAAGCCGCTGCGGGGCGACAAGCCGGCGCGGGGCGAGAAGCCCGTGCGGGGCGAGAAGCCGGCGCGGAGCGAGAAGCAGGCCCGGGACTCGCGGGACGGCAAGGGCGCTGCGGGCGCTGCCGGTGCCGGTGCCGCGCGGAAGGCGCCGCGCAAGCAGGCGGTGCGGCCCCCGAAGGCGCTGCGCGCTGCGGCGGCGCGGACGTCCCGGCCGGAGGCGCCCTCCGGGGAGCCGCTGGCCGGTCAGCGCTACGAGGTCGAGGTCGGTCCGGTCGCGCACGGCGGCGGGCACTGCGTGGCCCGGCACGAGGGGCGGGTGCTGTTCGTCCGGCACGCGCTGCCCGGCGAGAGGGTGGTCGCGCTGGTGACCGACGGCACCACGACCTCGCGGTTCCTGCGCGCGGACGCGGTGGAGGTGCTGGAGCCCGCCAAGGACCGGATCGAGGCGCCGTGCCCGTTCGCCGGGCCCGGCAAGTGCGGCGGCTGCGACTGGCAGCACGTGACCCCGGGCGGGCAGCGCAAGCTCAAGGCGGCGGTGCTGACCGAGCAGCTCGCGAAGCTGGCCGGGCTGACCCCGGCCGAGGCGGGCTGGGACGGCAGCGTCGAGCCGGTCGGCGGCAAGCTGCCGGCCGGGCAGGTGCCGGCCTGGCGCACCCGGGTGCAGTACGCGGTGGACGCGCGGAGCGGCAAGGTCGGGCTGCGCAAGCACCGCTCGCACGAGGTGCAGCCGATCGACCGCTGCCTGATCGCCGCCGAGGGTGTCAGCGAGCTGGGCATCGAGTCCCGGGACTGGCCGGGCGTGGCGAGCGTCGAGGCGATCGCCGCGAGCGGCTCCTCGGACCGCCAGGTGGTGCTGACCCCGCGCGACGGCGCCCAGCTGCCGCTGGTCGAGCTGGACAAGCCGGTGTCGATCGCCCGGATCGACGACCAGGGCGACGTGCACAAGGTGCACGGGCGCAGCTTCGTGCGCGAGCGTGCGGCCGGGCGGACCTGGCGGGTCAGCAACGGCGGCTTCTGGCAGATCCACCCGGAGGCGCCGGACACCCTGGTCGACGCGGTGCTGGACGGCCTGGACCCGCAGTGGGGCGAGAACGCCCTCGACCTGTACTGCGGGGTCGGTCTGTTCGCGGGCGCGCTGGCGGACCGGGTCGGCGAGGACGGCGCGGTGCTCGGCATCGAGTCCGCCAAGCAGGCCGTGGTCGACGCCCGGCACAACCTGGCCGCGCTGGACAACGTGCGGATCGAGTGCGACCGGGTCGAGACGCTGCTGCCGCGCACCGGCATCACCGCCACCGACCTGATCGTGCTGGACCCGCCGCGCTCGGGCGCCGGCCGGGAGACCGTCGCGCACCTGGTCGGCCTGGAGGCGCGCCGGATCGCGTACGTGGCCTGCGACCCGGCGGCGCTCGCCCGGGACCTGAAGTTCTTCCGCGAGGGCGGCTACCGGCCGGTCTCGCTGCGGGCCTTCGACCTGTTCCCGATGACGCACCACTTCGAGTGCGTGGCGATCCTGGAGCCCGTCGGGGAGTGATCCCCGCGTCCGGCGCCGGACGGCCCGGACAGGACAGGACAGCGAGGAGGCGGCACCCCGTGGCGTACGGGGGCCGCCTCCTGGCGTTGCGGGCGTGCTGCGCGTGTGTGCCGGGTGTGGCGTGGCGGGTGTCGCATGGCGTTTGCAGGGGTGCGCGCGGTGTGCTCCGCGGGCGCGGTCAGTCGTTGCGTTCCTCTTCGTCGGCGCTGTGCGGAAGGTCGATGCCGTGCTGGGCGGCGAGCCTGAGGAGCGAGGCGATCCGGCCCTCGTACGCCTGGACGCCGTCGGCGTCCCCTTCGGTCCGGGCCGCTGCGAGGTCCCGCCGGGCCTGGGCGAGCTGCTCGCGCAGCTCCTGGTCGAACATGGCTGTCATTGCCGGCCTCCAGAAAAACCGGTCGGTGCCGCTCGGGGAACGCTCGGGGGAGTTCAGAGTCCCGGATGGGGAAGGACTCTTCAAGTCAGATCCGGTCAGGTTCAGGGTAGGTCCGGTCACACCCGGAGATGCGCCGGCCGGCGCCGGGGGCAGGGATCTGACCGGTCCGCGGCCTCAAGGTGGCGCGGGGGCGTGCGGGAGGTGTACGGCCGGGGTGCGCGCGCCCTTGTTGTGCTAGCACTTCAGCGCTAGCTTGAACGGCATGGGTAAGAAGCAGCTGAACGTCCGAGTGGACGCCACGACCGCGGAGATGGCCCGGGAACGGGCGGAGCAGCAGGGGATCAGCATGAACCAGTACATCGAGCGCCTCGTCCAGCAGGACATGGGTGAGTCGGGACGGGCCTTCATCGACGCCGCCGCGCAGTTCATGAAGGAGTACGAGACGGCCTTCCTCGCCGAGTTCGGGGACTCGGGCGAGCTCCAGGACGTGCGCCGTTGAAGCTGGAGGTCGACCTCTCGTGGCTGCTCATGACCGCCGAGCAGTACACGCCCGGTGACCCGCAGGTCACCGACTACGGCTCGCTGCTCGCGGCCGTCACCCGGCACCAGGCCGAGATCTTCGACATCTCCGTCTACCCCGAACCGCAGGATCGCGCGGCCGCGCTGATGCACCAGCTGATCCGGGTGCCGGCCCTGGAGAAGACCAACGAGCTCTTCGCGACCGCCGTCGCCTACGCCTACCTCGTCGCCAGCGGCTGCACCGTCGCCACCACCGCGCGCGAGGTGCGCAGCCTCTCCCGGGCCATCCGGGAAGGGCGGCTGGGGGTGTCCGGGGTCGCCGAGCGGCTGGCGGCCTGGGTGGTCGACGAGGCGGAGGGGGAGGGCGTCACCGGGGCGGAGGACGAGGACGAGGACGACGACTGAGTGCCGACCCCGTTCCCGTCGGCCGTCGGCCCCTACGCCTCGGAGCCCTGCCGGGCGTCCTGCCCGGCCTCCGGGGCGGCCGGCTCCGCGATGAGGGCGGTCGCGAACGGGCGGAAGCCGGCCCGGCGGTAGATCCGGGCGACGTCCTCGTCCGAGGCGGAGAGGAACAGCGTCCGCACGCCGTGGGCGCGGGCGTGCGCCACCAGGGCCGCGGTGACCGCCAGGCCCAGCCCGCGCCGCCGGGCGGAGGGGAGCGTGCCGACCCCGACCACTTCGGTGACCTGGCCCACCGGGTTGTGCTGGCCCGCGCACAGCACGTCGGGGCCCTCCAGCGCGGCGGCCAGCACGGTGACTCCGTCGGTGATCCGCTGCGCGATCCGCGCCACGCCGCCGTCGGCCGACAGCGTCGCCGCGCTCGCGGCCAGCTCGGCCGCCCCGGCGTCGCCGGTGGCGGTGCCCGGGTTGCTGAAGGCCACGTGCGGGACGGCGACCGCGTGGGCCAGCTCGGGGGCGTCCGCGGCCAGCACCCGCACCTCGGTCCGCTCCGGGAGAGCCGGGGCCGGGGCCGCCTCGTCCTGCGGGCCGAGCACCAGCAGCGGGTGCTCGTGCACCGTCAGCCCGGCCGCCTCCACCGCCGCGCGCAGCTCGGGGTTCCGCTCGGCGACCCACTCGAAGGCCTCCGGCAGGCCCAGCTCCCGCTGCCGCTCCAGCACCCGGCGGACGTCCTCGGCGGTGGCGGCCGGGCCGTCGTGGCCGGGCGTCGGGCGGGCGTAGTAGTGCCAGCCGGTGCTGCCCCTGCGGACGAACAGGGTCAGCGGGCCGAAGTCCTCGGCGATGGCGGCGCTGCGGGGCACGGCGTCGTAGTAGCGCTCGATGCCGTCGAGGAGGACGGGGTCGGAAAGATGATCAGCTGAAGTCACGGCGTGCATCCAAGCAGGGCCACCGGTGGGGCGCCACCGTTTTGTGCGGCGCCGCTGTTTCGGGTGGCGGGCGCGCGTTTCGTGCGGCGGCCGTACGGGTGTGAGGCCTTCGGGGGTTCGATTGTTGCCGAACGCTTACCAGCTCGCGGTGATCTTGTGCGTGTACGCCGGGCATGCTGAGGCCTTCACAGCTCTGCCGAGGGGGACGGCGGACGTCCGGACTCAGCGAGGCAAGGGGGAAGTCAGGCCCATGAGGCTCTGCTTTCTGGTGGAGGAGCACTACCGGCGGGACGGCATGCCACTGGACGTGGCACGCCAACTCACCACGTGGGGGCACCGGGTGGACGTGGTGCGCCCCGGGGACTCGCTGATGGCGATCTCCGAGGCGGTCCGGGCCGGCAGCCACGACGCCTGGGTGCTCAAGACGGTCTCCGGCGGCCCCGGGCTCACCCTGCTGGAGGCGGCCGCCGCAGTGGGCCTCACCACGGTCAACGACGTCCGCTCGATCCGCGGCGTCCGGGACAAGGCGCTCGCCTCGGTGATCGCCCGCACCCGCGGCCTGCCCGTCCCGGTCACCTACGCCGCCGCCCGCTGGGAACGGCTCGCCGAGATCCCGGCCGCCGAGTACCCGCTGGTGGTCAAGCCGGCGGACGGCAGCTCCGGGCGCGGCGTACGACTGGTGGCCGGGCCCGACGACCTGATCGGCCTCGGGACCGAACTCGCCGGGGAGGGGCTGCTGATCGCGCAGCCGTACGTGCCCAACAGCGGCACGGACCTCAAGGTGTACTGCGTCGACGGCGAACTCTTCGCAACGGAACGTTCCTCCCCGCTGCACCCCGGGGAGGGCGTGCGCGAGCGGCAGGTGCCGCTTCCGGCGAGCGTCGCGCGGATCGCCGCGCAGGTGGGCGAGGTCTTCGGGCTCGACCTGTACGGGGTCGACGTGCTGCTCGGGCCGGACGGGCCGGTGGTGGTGGACATCAACGACTTCCCGAGCTTCCGGCAGGTGCCGGACGCGGTGGCGCGGGTCGCCCGGGCGGTGCTGCGCCTCGCGCGCAGCGGCACGGCGGTGTCGGTGCCCTCACTGGTACCGGCGGGCGGCGAGGACTACGGCCGACTCGGCCTGGTGGACGGTGAGTTGCGGTGAAGGTCGGGCTGATCGCGCGCGACCCGGGGCATCCGGTGCTCGCCGCCGCCGCCGAACTGCTGGTGCGGCGGGGATGCCGGGTCGAGGTCGTCGAGCCGGGCGGTTGCGGGGACTCGTCGGCCGACGTCTACCTGCTCAAGGCGCGCACGCCGCAAGCGCTCTCGCTGGCGAGGGAGTTGGAGCAGCGGGGCGCGGTCGTCGTCAACTCGGCGGCGGCCACGGAACTCTGCCAGGACCGGGTGCGGATGGCGGAGCTCGCCCTCAGCGCCGGGCTGCCGTTCGCGAACACCGTCACGGCCGGCCGGCTGGCCGAACTCACCTACCCGGGTCGCCCCTTCGTGGTGAAGAGCCGGCACAGCCGGCGCCACGACCTGGTCGCCCTGGTCGACGGCCCGGCCCGGCTGCGCGAACTCGTCGAGCGCCGGCCGGAGGAGGAGGTCGTCACCCAGCCGTACGTGCCGGGCAGCGGCTGGGACCAGAAACTGTGGGTGGTCGACGGGCAGCTGTTCGCGGCCCGGCGCCGCTCCGAACTCTCCTCCGCGGGCGGCGGGTTGGCGGACGCGGGGGAGTGGGAGCCGCCCGCGGGCCTGGCCGCGCTCGCGCTGCGGGTGGGGGAGGTGTTCGGACTGCAGGTGTACGGGGTCGACCTGCTGGACGGGGCCGCCGAGCCGGTGATCGTGGACGTCAACGCCTTCCCGGGGGTGCGCGGGCGGCCCGGCGCGCCCGAGGCGCTCGCCGGGCTCGTGCTGCGGGTCGCGGCGGAGCGGGGTCGGGTCGGGCTGTCCCTGGGGTGAGCTCCGGGTACCGGCGGCGGCCGGTCGCCGACGCGTCCGGGCTGATCGCCGGTGTCGGCGAGGTGGGCGCGGGAGCGGAGGCGGCCGGGCTGATCGCCGGTGTCGGCGGGGTGGGCCCGGGAGCCGAGGCGGCCGCCGGAGGCCGGGGGTGGTTAGGCTGGCTGGCGCCCCCTGACCGGCCGGGGCCGAACGGCGAGAGAAGACGGAACGTTGCTGCAGGACATCGAGCCCTACCTGGCCTGCCCCCACTGCGCGCAGGCCCTCACCCGGCACGAGCGCAGCCTGCGCTGCCCCGCCGGGCACAGCTTCGACCTCGCCAAGCAGGGCTACGTCAGCCTCCTCGCCGGTGACGCCCACACCGGCACCGGGGACACCGCCGATATGGTCGCCGCCCGCGCCGACTTCCTCGCCGCCGGGCACTACCGGCCGATCGCCGACGCCCTCGCCGACGCCGCCACGGCCCTGGTCGGCGCCGCGCCGTCGGCGGGCGGTGCCGGATCGGACGGCACGGACGGGCTGGGCGGCATGGATGCCCCGCACGGCCTGGACGGCCCGCACGGCCTGGTCGCCGACCTCGGCGCCGGTACCGGCCACTACCTGGCGCACGTCCTGGACGCCCTGCCCGACCGGGTCGGCGCCGCCCTCGACATCTCCAAGTTCGCCCTGCGCCGCGCCGCCAGGGCCCACCCCCGGATCGGCGCCGTGGTCTGCGACGCCTGGCGCCCGCTGCCGCTGCGCGACGGCTCCGCCGAGCTGATGCTCAACGTCTTCGCCCCGCGCAACGGCCCCGAGATCCGCCGCGTGCTGCGCCCCGGCGGCACCCTGCTGCTGGTCTCGCCCACCGCCGGCCACCTGCGCCAACTCGTGGACGCCCTCGGCCTGTTGTCGGTGGACGAGGACAAGCAGCGCCGGATCGACGAGAAGCTCGGCCCGTACCTGACGCCGGTCGACCAGCGGCCGGTCGAGTTCACCCTGCGGCTCGGCGCCCAGGACGTCCGGACCGTCGTCGGCATGGGCCCGAGCGCCTGGCACACCGACGCCGACCGGCTGGAGGCCGCCCTCGCGGCCCTGCCGGAACCGGTCGAGGTGACCGCCTCGGTGACGGTGGCCGCCTACCGGCGTCCGCTGTAGTCAGCGGTGTGCGGCAGGTCCTCCACGTTGGGATGAATCTGCCGAGCAGGGACGTTTCGCCCGCTCGGCCTGCGGCTAACGTCCGACGGGTGAACCGCGACGCCGCCGCGCCCGCCGGGCCGGCCCCACTGCGCCCGGCCGGCGCTCCGGGGGCCGACCGGCCACCCGTGCCCCGCCCCACTGTCGAGGAGCTGCGGCTCACCGCCTTCAAGTCCTACCGGCGGGCCGTCCTGCCCCTCGCGCCGCTCACCGTGCTCCACGGACCGGCCGGCGTGGGCAAGTCCAACGCGCTCGATGCCCTGGCCGTCCTGTCCCGGCTCGCCCTCGGCGAGGAGATCACCGGCTCCCTCAACGGACTGCCAGGCCGCACCGGCCCGCTCGCCACGCCCGTGCGCGGCGGCCTGGACGGGTGCGTGCCGCACGGGCGGGACGCCGTCATCCTGGGCTGCACCGTCCGCTCACCGCGCGGCCGGATCCGGCTCGACCTGGTGATCCGCACCGACGGGACGGTCCGGATCGCCCGGGAGTCGCTCAGCCTCGACGGCCGGATCCTGGTCGACACCGGCGAGCAGGACGTCCGGCACGGGCGCGTCAACGTGTGCTGGCACAACGACACCCGGCAGGGGGACATCCGGGCGCCGCTCCCCAGCGGCACCATGATCACCGCGCAGCTGCCGCTGCGGGTGGCCGGCTCGTCCACCGGCGAGCGGCTGGTGCTGGCCGCGGTCGAGGACCTGCTCACCGCGCTGCGCGAGGTCTTCCCGCTGCACCCCGTCCCCGCGCTGATGCGCGGCTGGGCGAAGGCAGACCCGCAGGCCAGGCTGCGCAGCAACGCCGCCAACATCTCGGCCGTGATCAACCGGCTCGCCCACGAGTGCCCGCGCCGCTACGGGCAACTGCTGCGGGCCGTCCAGGCCGCCGCGCCGCACCCGCTGCTCGGACTCACCCTCGCCGAGCGCGAGGGCGGACGGCGGGTGCTGGCCGTCTTCGACGAGGGGGTGCTCGGGCGCACCGGGGCCGACCAGGCCTCCGACGGCATGCTGCGCCACCTCGCCTTCGCGGCGGTGCTGCTGACCGGGGCCGGGGTGCTCGACCTGGACGTGGCGGCCGAGGTGCCGTGGGCGCACCGGCAGCTCACGGTGCTCGCCGAGGACCTGGGGGCCGGGCTCGCCACCGAACAGGCCGCCTCGCTGCTGCGGCTGGCGCGGGACATGGCGGGGCGCAATCAGCTGCGGGTGGTGGCCGCGCTGCAGGAGCCGGCGGCGGCGCGGGAGGCGTTCGGTGCGGCTGGGGAGTCGACGGGGGAGGTGGCGCTGGTGGAGTGCCGACGGGATCCGGCGACGGGGCTGACGGTGCTGCGGCCGGAGACGGCCCGGGTGCCGGTCCAGTGCGGGCGCGGGGAGGAGGGCTCGGCGGGGGGTGCGGGCTCGGCTGCCGTCGCTGGTCCGTCGACTGCGGGTGGTCCGTCGGCTGCCGGGGGCTCGGCGGGGGCCCGGGGTGAGGGTGCCCCCGCTGGGGCCGGGGACGGGGATGCGGTAGACCTGGGGGCGTGAACGAACGAGCGACGAGGTCGGGGGAGCCTGCGGTGGACGGGGTGCCCGGGGACGCGGCGGAGGCCGGGGAGCTGACCCTGGAAGGGCTGCGGCAGCGGCTGGTGGAGTTCGCGGCGGCCCGGCGGTGGGAGCCGTACCACACGCCGAAGAACCTGGCGGCGGCGCTGAGCGTGGAGGCGGGCGAGCTGCTGGAGATCTTCCAGTGGCTCACGCCCGAGCAGGCGGCCGCGGTGATGTCCGATCCGGAGCGGGCCCACCGGGTGCGCGACGAGGTCGCGGACGTGCTGGCGTACCTGGTGCAGTTCTGCACGGTGGTCGGGGTGGACCCGCTGGAGGCGCTCGCCGCCAAGATCGACCGCAACGAACACCGTTTCCCGGCGCCGGACGAAGCGAGCGACGTCAACCCGGGCGTGGGCTGACCAGCCTTGTGAGGGACGGAAGTTATCCACAGCCCCCGGTTTTTCCACAGCTTCCGACAAGCCGGATGCGGCCCGCCCCGCCCGTTCTGCACGCTCTCCCCGTGACCACCCTCCGCCCCGGCGGCGGTGCTGGTCGACGGCGACGACGAGCGGAAGGAGCGGGGGCCATGGAGGCGCTGCGACTGATCAAGACGGCCCGGCACGCCCTGGCGGAGGCCAGGCAGGTGCCGGACGTGCTGGGCGAGGCGCGGCAGGCCGCGCTGCTCACTGAGGCGGTGGGCGCCCGGCTGGCGGAGTCCGAGGACGAGGAGCTGACGGGGCTCGGCCAGCAGCTGTCCGAGGCGGGGGCGCACGCGGCGGCCTGCCTGGACAGGTCCGCTGCCGGCGGTACGCCGGTGAGCGGCGGGTGTGCCGGACGGCTCACCGAACTCGGCGAACTGGAGCCGACGTTGGGGGCGCTGGACGAACTGCTGCAGGAGGTCGGGGAGACGCTGGTCGTGCTGGCCTGCGGGGCCGACACCGAGAGTCTGTACTGGACGTGCATCGACGGCGTCGACGCGATGTCGGAGTGCACGGACGTGACCGCGCGGTTGCGGGAGGCGGCCGACCGGGGCGGAGGGGTGGTGCGGACGGCGCTCGGTGGTGCGGAACCGGAACGGGCCGGCGGGGGTTCGCCGTTACTCGTGGTCCGGCTCGGGCCGCCGGGTGAGGGCGGGGCGACGGAGGAGGAGCGGGCGCCGGACTACCGGGTGCCCGGAGCGGCTGGGGCGTCGGAGGTGTCGATGTCGGCCGGGTAGGTGGCGGCCGGGGTGGTCCGGGTGCCGGACTGAAGCGCGGCGAGGTCCGCGGTCACCGAGGCGAGCAGTTCCTGCATCTGCTCAAGCAGGGTCTTGGGGGTCGCGGGCCAGGCCGAGTCGCCGGCGGCCGAGCCTGCCGGGCGGCTCGGGGAGTGCGGCGTGGCAGAGGGTTCGGACATGACGGGGACCTCTTCGGATCGGTGGTGCGGTGTGCCGCACCGACCAACGAGTCGTTCCGGCGAGCGGTCACCGCGCACCACCCGATGCGGTCCAACCCCGTTGCGCCGTAAGCCTCTCGGGTGAGCCGGGGTTGCCACTGCAACACGGCCTGGGCTAGGGGTCCACGCTACAAGGGCGGAGGAGGTGGGTGGAGGAGCGGGAGGAGGAGGGAGGGGAGGGGGAGGGGGGAGGGGGCGGGCCCCAGAGAAAGCGGAAAGAGCCAGATGTGGGCCCCGGCGCCGCGCTTCGCGGCGCCGGGGCCCGGGAAAAACACCATTCGCACCGCTCCCGAGGCCTTCTTCGCTCACCTCCGCGGCATCAAGGCCGGTGAGTTCGACCATCACGCCTGACAGGCCTCCGTTCCGGAGCAGGAAGTCGGCCCGGCCGACTTCCTGCTCCGTGCACGCCGTTGAGGTCAAGGGGTAGCGGGCCCGGCGCCGCGTGGGCGCGGCGCCGGGGCCCAAGACGCACATCGCCGCCGGCTCGGAGGAGTTCAACGAATCTCCCAGCGCACATTCCCAACGTCCCTCAGCGCCAACGTTGCTGAGGCGTCGCCGGACAGCGGGCGACTGGTGGTCTTTCTCTGAGGCGCCCTTGCTGAGCCATTCCAGTAAGGGCGCCCAGCGTTCTCCCTGGCCGGTCGCATGAAGTGCTTCCCGTTGCCGTCTCGGCGTGCCGAGAGAGCAACGGGATTGCTGCATACGGAAATTGCCCGCATCCGGTGCGCCCAACGTGCGAGGCCCGCCAAAGGGCCGAAGGCCCGATGCGGAGGTCCGGGCCCGGGCCCGAGGGAACAGGAAGGGGGAAAACCCACCCCTTGCCACTCTCAACGTATAGCGCATGGGGGGCCTTGCGGCAAGGCCCCCGTGGTGGCTCACAATCACAGGCCTCAGATCGGAGCTGATGCCATGAACCACCTGACCACCAGTGCCTTCGACCTCCCCGAGCGCCTGTCCGCCAAGGCCGACCCCGCGCTCATCGCGGCCGACGAGCGGCACTTCGCGGCCATCGCGGAGAGCCTGGACCAGGCGATCGCCGAACTCTCCGAGCAACTCGACGCGGTGCGCCGGGCTCCGGGCGGCGCCGGGCAGGCGGCGATGGACCGGGACATCCAGGTCCACCGGTTGAGCGCCCGGCTGCGCGCCCTGCGCCGTTTCGGCCTGGACCTGTGCCTCGGGCGCATCGTGACCGCGGAGGACGCCGAGCCCCTGTACGTCGGCCGACTGGGGCTGACCGACAGCGAGGGCCGTCGCCTGCTGGTCGACTGGCGCTCGCCCGCGGCCGAGCCGTTCTTCGCCGCGACCCACGGCGACCCGATGGGCCTGCTCAGCCGCCGCCGGTACCGCTGGACCCTCGGCCGGATCGCCGACTACTGGGACGAGGTGTTCACCGCCGAGGGCCTGGAGGGCCACGCCGCGCTGGACGACCAGTCCGCCTTCATCGCCGGCCTGGGCGGCAGCCGGTCGGCCCGGATGCGGGACGTGCTCGCCACCATCCAGGCCGACCAGGACGCGATCATCCGGGCCGGCTCGCGCGGCGCCCTGGTGGTCGACGGCGGCCCCGGCACCGGCAAGACCGTGGTCGCCCTGCACCGCTCCGCCTACCTGCTGTACTCCGACCCCCGCCTCGGCCACCGGCGCGGCGGCGTGCTGTTCGTCGGCCCGCACCAGCCGTACCTGAACTACGTCGCCGACGTCCTGCCCAGCCTCGGCGAGGAGGGCGTGCGCACCTGCACCCTGCGGGACTTGCTGCCCGAGGGCGCGGACGCGGCGGAGGAGGCCGACCCGGAGGTCGCACGGCTGAAGTCCTCGGCCGAGCTGGTGCGGGCGATCGAGAAGGCCATCCGGTTCTACGAGGAGCCGCCCACCGAGGGCATGGTGGTCTCCACCCACTGGGCGGACCTCTGGCTGAGCGCCGAGGACTGGTCCGAGGCCTTCGACGCCCCGGGCCCGGGCACCCCGCACAACGAGGCGCGCGAGCAGATCTGGGACGAGCTGGCCGCGATCCTGCTGGACAAGCTGGAGCAGGACGAGGAGGAGGTCACGCCCGAGCTGTTCCAGCGCTCGCTGCGACAGGACCGGGAACTGGTGGAGACGCTCAACCGCGCCTGGCCGCTGCTCGAAGCGGCCGACCTGGTCGGCGACCTGTGGTCGGTGCCCGCCTACCTGCGGATGTGCGCTCCCCACCTGGCCCCCGAGGAGGTCCGCGCGCTCCAGCGCAAGCACGCCCCGCAGGCGTGGACGGTCTCCGACCTGCCGCTGCTGGACGCGGCCCGCCAGCGGCTCGGCGACCGCGAGGCCACGCTGCGCCGCAACCGCCACCGGGCCTCGGTGGCCGCCGAGCGCGAGCGGATGGCGGACGTGATCGGTGACCTGCTCCAGGCCGACGACGACGGCGAGGGCGCGGTGACGATGCTGCGCGGCAAGGACCTCCAGGACACCCTGATCGACGAGGACGCGCTGTCCGGCGCCGACGGGGACCCGCTGGCCGGCCCCTTCGCCCACATCGTGGTCGACGAGGCCCAGGAGCTGACCGACGCGCAGTGGCAGATGCTGCTGCTGCGCTGCCCGTCCCGGAGCTTCGCCATCGTCGGGGACCGCGCCCAGGCCCGGCACGGCTTCACCGAGTCGTGGCAGGAGCGCCTCGAACGGGTCGGGCTCGACCGCACCACCATGGCCTCGCTGAGCATCAACTACCGCACACCGGAAGAGGTGATGGCGCAGGCCGAGCCGGAGATCCGGGCGGCGCTGCCGGACGCCAACGTGCCGACCTCGGTGCGCAGCAGCGGCATTCCGGTCCGGCACGGGTCGGTGGCGGAGCTGGCGGAGGTCCTGGACTCCTGGCTCGCCGAGCACGACGAGGGCGTCGCCTGCGTCATCGGCGCACAGGGCTTCGAGGAGCGCGCGCGGGTCCGCTCGCTCACCCCGGAGCTGGCCAAGGGGCTGGAGTTCGACCTGGTGGTCCTGGTCGACCCGGAGGCGTTCGGCCGGGGCGTCGAGGGGGCGGTCGACCGTTATGTCGCGATGACCAGGGCGACCCGGGAGCTCGTCGTCCTGCGGACCTCCTGAAGGCCGGCCGCATGGCGCCGCGGACGCCGCGGTCGCCACGGTCCGGCCGGTGTCCCCCGGTCGGGTGACGGGGCTGTCGGTCGCGGCCGTCGGCAGTCCAGACTGGCCCGATGGACGAGGACGAACCGCTGGCGTCGTGGGCCGAGCGGCGGGAGCAACGGCTGCGGCCGGTCGGTCAGTTGAGGGCGGTACGGCTCGCGGTCGGCCGGCAGCGCGGCGCCCATGTGGCGCCCGACGAACCGCGGCTGATCGTGCGCTGGGACGGCTACCAGTGGCTGCCGGAGACGGTGGCCGAGAACTACGCCGCCGCCCAACGGATCCTGCACGGGATCGAGGGGGACGGCGTACGGCGGCCGCTCCACGGGGTGCCGCGCCACCGGAAGGCCCCGGGGCGCCACCGCCGCCCGTAGAGCGCGCCCTTCCGCGCCGACACGAAGCCCCCGACACGCCGACACGGAGCCCCCGACACGCCGACACGGAGCCCCCGACACGCCGACACGGAGCCCCCGACACACACGCCGGCGCGATGCTCCTCCCGACACGCCGACGCGATGCTCCCGGCAAGCCGACACGAAGCCCCCGGCAAGCCGAGGGGGTCCGGCGCGCCCGGCGCCGGACCCCCGAAGGCCTTCAGATCCTGAAGAGCCGCCGACTACCCGACCACAGGGGTCAGTTGTGGGCGTGCAGGTCCGCGTTCAGCCCGCCCCAGGAGCCGGAGCGGGCGATGACCTCGACCGCGCCGGTCTGCGAGTTGCGGCGGAACAGCAGGTTGTCCTGGCCGGACAGCTCGACGGCCTTGGCGACCGTGCCGTCCGGGGTGGTGACCCGGGTGCCCGCGGTGACGTACAGGCCGGCCTCGACCACGCAGTCGCTGCCCAGCGAGATGCCGATGCCCGCGTTGGCGCCGAGCAGGCAGCGCTCGCCGACCGAGACGACCTGCTTGCCGCCGCCGGACAGGGTGCCCATGATCGAGGCGCCGCCGCCGATGTCGCTGTGGTCGCCGACCACGACGCCCGCGCTGATCCGGCCCTCGACCATCGAGGTGCCGAGGGTGCCGGCGTTGAAGTTGACGAAGCCCTCGTGCATCACGGTGGTGCCGGCCGCCAGGTGGGCGCCGAGCCGGACGCGGTCGGCGTGGGCGATGCGCACGCCGCTCGGGGCGACGTAGTCGGTCATCCGCGGGAACTTGTCGATCCCGTACACGGCCAGCTGGCCGCCCTGGGCGCGGACGGCGAGGCGGGCCTGCTCGACCTTGTCCACCGGGACGGGGCCGATGCTGGTCCACGCGACGTTGGCGAGCAGGCCGAAGATGCCGTCCAGGTTCTGGCCGTGCGGCTGGACCAGGCGGTGGCTGAGCAGGTGCAGGCGCAGGTACACGTCGTGGGTGTCCAGCGGCTTCTCGTCCAGCGAGGCGATGGTGGTGCGCACCGCGACCACCTCGACGCCGCGGCGGGCGTCGGCGCGCAGGGCGTCGGCGGCGCCGGCGCCGAGCTCGGCCTCGGCCTGCTCGGGGGTCAGGCGCACGGTGCCGGCCGGGCCGGGCTCGGCGGCCAGCGCGGGGGCGGGGTACCAGGTGTCGAGGACGGTGCCGTCGGCGGCGATGGTGGCCAGACCGGTGGCCACGGCGCCGGTCGTCGGGGAGGTGGATTCGAGCGGGGTGGATTCAGCAGTCACACCGTGCACGTTAGCCAATGCGGGGCCCCGCTGCCGAACACGCCCAGCGTCCGGACACGTCGGTCGGACCCGCAGGCCAGCGGCGTGCCGGGCCGGAAAACCCGGTGCTCGGCGGTTGTCCGCTGGGCAATACTCGGCCGGGTGTTCATGTCGATCTCCACCACCGGCAGCGCCGAGAGCCCGGCGACGGATCTCGGGTTCCTGCTGCACAAGCACCCCGGCAAGGTCCAGCGTTTCACGACGTCGCACGGCGAGGCCCACGTCTTCTACCCCGTGGCGGGGGACGAGGTCTGCACGGTGGCGCTGCTGCTGGACGTCGACCCGATCGCCCTGGTCCGCAAGGGCCGGGGCAACGGCAAGGGCCGCGGCGGCTCGCCCGACTTCGCCCTCTCCCAGTACGTCAACGACCGCCCCTACGCCGCGTCCTCGCTGCTCGCGGTGGCGCTGCGGACGGTGTTCCGCTCCGCGATGAAGGGCGACTGCGCGCTGCGGCCCGAACTGCCGGGGCAGGTCCGCCCGCTGCGGATCGAGCTGCCCGCGGTGCCCGCGAACGGTGCGGGCGAGGGCGGCGGCCCGGCGATGGTGACCCGGCTGTTCGAGCCGCTCGGCTGGCGGGTCGAGGCGTCGGCGATCCCGCTGGACGAGGACTTCCCGGAGTGGGGCGAGTCCCGCTACGTGCGGGTCGCGCTGGTCTCGGACGCGGTCCGGCTCGCCGACGCGCTCCAGCAGCTGTACGTACTGCTGCCGGTGCTGGACGGCGCCAAGCACTACTGGGTCGCCCCGGACGAGGTGGACAAGCTGCTCGCCGCCGGTGAGGGCTGGCTGGCCGCCCACCCCGAGCGCGCCCTGATCGCCCGGCGCTACCTGTCCCGGCGCTGGTCGCTGACCCGGGCCGCGATGGAGCGCCTGGAGCTGGCCCGACTGGCCGAGGCGGACGACCGCGAGGTCGAGGAGATCGACAACGCGGTCGACGACCGGCCGGAGGACGAGGACACCGGGACCACCGACAGCACGACGACCACGACGATCACCACGACCACCGGGACCGCCGACGCCCCCTCGCCCCGGCCGCCGTCCCTCGCCGAGCAGCGCCGCACCGCGATCCTCGCCGCCCTGCACGACAGCGGCGCGGCCCGGGTCGCCGACCTCGGCTGCGGCCAGGGCGAGCTGATCGGCGAGCTGATGAAGGACGCCCGCTTCACCGAGATCCTCGGCGTGGACGTGTCCGCACGGGCGCTGCAGGCGGCGAACCGCAAGCTGCGCCTGGCACGTCTGCCCGAGCGGCAGGCCGCGCGGGTCACGCTGGCGCAGGGTGCGCTGACGTACACCGACGCCCGGCTGAAGGGCTACGACGCGGCGGTGCTGTGCGAGGTGATCGAGCACCTGGACCTGCCGCGGCTGCCGGCCCTGGAGTACGCGGTGTTCGGCGCGGCCCGTCCGAGGGCCGTCGTCGTCACCACGCCCAACGTCGAGTACAACATCCGTTGGGAGAGCCTCCCGGCGGGCCGCGCCCGGCACGCCGACCACCGCTTCGAGTGGTCCCGCGCCGAGTTCGAGGCTTGGGCCGGGAAGGTCGCGGCGGCGTACGGGTACACGGTGGAGCTGCGCCCGGTCGGCCCGGAGGACCCGGAGGTCGGCCCGCCGACCCAGCTGGCCCTGTTCCGCACCGGCACCGCCACGCCGGGAACCGGTACCACCACGATGCCCGAGGGAGGCGAGACCCGATGACCGACGACGCGACCGAGAACGACCACACCGCGACCGAGCCCGATGCGACCGAGCCCGACGCGACCGACGACGACCCCACCGCAACCGACCCCACCGCAACCGACCCCACCGCAACCGACCCCACCGCAACCGACCGCACCGCAACCGACCGCACCGCAACCGACGACCGGACACCCGGGACCCCCGCCGCCCCTCGCCGCCTCCCCGTCACCGACGTCTCCCTCGTCGTCCTGATCGGCACCAGCGGCGCGGGCAAGTCCACCTTCGCCCGCCGCCACTTCCTCCCCACCCAGGTGGTCTCCTCCGACTTCTGCCGCGGCCTGGTCGCCGACGACGAGAACGACCAGTCCGCCTCCGCCGAGGCCTTCGACGTCCTGCACTACATCGTCGGAAAGCGCCTCGCCGCCGGCCGCCTGACCGTCGTGGACGCCACCAACGTCCAGCCCGAGGCCCGCCGCCGGCTGGTGGAGCTCGCCCGCGAGCACGACGTGCTGCCGATCGCGATCGTGCTGGACGTCCCGCCCGGCGTGTGCGCCGAGCGCAACCGTTCCCGCCCGGACCGCCAGCTGCCCGCCCATGTGGTCCCGCGCCAGCACCGCGAGCTGCGCAGGTCGCTCAGGGGCCTGGAGCGCGAGGGCTTCCGCAAGGTGCACGTCCTGCGCGGCGAGGCCGAGGTCGCGGCCGCCGGGATCGAGCTGGAGAGGCGCTACAACGACCTGCGCCACCTCACCGGCCCGTTCGACGTCATCGGCGACGTCCACGGCTGCCGGTCGGAGCTGGAGACCCTGCTGGTCCGCCTGGGCTACACCCTCACCCGGGACGCCGAGGGCCGCCCGGTGGACGCCGCCCACCCGGCGGGCCGTACCGCCGTGTTCGTCGGCGACCTGGTCGACCGAGGCCCGGACACCCCGGGCGTGCTGCGCCTGGTGATGGGCATGGTGGCGGCCGGCCACGCGCTCTGCGTGCCCGGCAACCACGAGAACAAGCTGGGCCGCGCGATGGACGGCAAGAAGGTCACCGTCGCGTACGGCCTGCAGGAGTCGCTGGACCAACTGGCCGGGGAGTCCGAGGAGTTCAGGGCCGAGGTGCGCGCCTTCATGCGCGGCCTGGTGAGCCACTACCTGCTGGACGGCGGCGCCCTGGTGGTCTGCCACGCCGGTCTGCCGGAGAAGTACCACGGCCGGGCCTCCGGCCGGGTGCGCTCGCACGCCCTGTACGGGGAGACCACCGGCGAGACCGACGAGTACGGCCTGCCGGTGCGCTACCCGTGGGCGGAGGAGTACCGGGGCCGGGCGCTGGTGGTCTACGGCCACACCCCGGTGCCGAGCGCGAGCTTCCTCAACAACACCATCTGCCTGGACACCGGCTGCGTCTTCGGCGGCAGCCTGACCGCGCTGCGCTACCCGGAGCGCGAGCTGGTGGCCGTCGAGGCCGAGCGGGAGTGGTACGCCCCGGTGCGCCCGCTGCTCACCGACGCGCCGGGCGCCCGCGAGGGCCGTCCGCTGGACCTCGCCGACGTGGCCGGGCGCCGGACCGTGGAGACCGGCCTGCACGGACGGGTGGCCGTCCGGGAGGAGAACGCGGCGGCCGCGCTGGAGGTGATGAGCCGCTTCGCGCTGGACCCGCGGCTGCTCGCCTACCTGCCGCCGACCATGGCGCCGAGCCCGACCTCCCGCCGGGAGGGCTACCTGGAGCACCCGGAGGAGGCCTTCTCCGCCTACCGCGAGGACGGTGTCCGGCAGCTGGTCTGCGAGGAGAAGCACATGGGCTCGCGCGCGGTGCTGCTGGTCGCCCGGGACGGCGCCGCGCTGGAGCGGCGCTTCGGGGTGGCCGGGCCGGGCGCGATCTGGACCCGGACCGGCCGGGCCTTCCTCGACGACGGGGAGCTGACCGCCGCCGTGCTGGGACGGGTCCGGTCGGCCGCCGAACGCGCCGGGCTGTTCGAGGAGTTGGGCAGCGACTGGCTGCTGCTGGACGCCGAGCTGATGCCCTGGTCGCTGAAGGCGGTGGAGCTGCTGCGCCGCCAGTACGCCGCGGTCGGCGCGGCGGCCGGCGCCGCGCTGCCCGAGGTGCTGTCGGCCCTGGAGCGGGCGGCGGCGCGCGGACTGGAGCTGGGGGAGCTGACCTCCCGCCAGCGCCGCCGTGCCGCCGACGCCCGGGCCTTCACCGAGGCGTACCGGCGCTACTGCTGGCCGACCGAGGGCCTGTCGGGCATCCGGCTCGCGCCGTTCCAGCTGCTGGCCGCCGAGGGGGTGAACCTGGCGGCGCGGCCGCACGACGAGCACCTGGCCCGGATCGACCGCCTGGTGGACGCCGACGAGGCGGCCGCGGCGGAGGGCGGTGACGCGGCGGAGCCCGTGCTGCACCGCACCGGCCGGGTGCTGGTGGACACCGCCGACGAGGCCTCGGTGGCCGCCGCCACCGCCTGGTGGGAGGAGCTGACGGCGGCGGGCGGCGAGGGCATGGTGGTCAAGCCGCTGGCCTCGGTGGTGCGGACGGCGCGGGGCGAGGGCCGCCCGGGCGGTCTGGTGCAGCCGGGGGTGAAGGTGCGCGGCCGGGAGTACCTGCGGATCATCTACGGCCCGGACTACACCGAGCACCTGGACCGGCTGCGGATGCGCTCGCTGGGCCACAAGCGCTCGCTGGCGCTGCGCGAGTACGCGCTGGGCCTGGAGGCGCTGGACCGGCTGGCGGCCGGGGAGCCGCTGTGGCGGGTGCACGAGCCGGTGTTCGCGGTGCTCGCGCTGGAGTCCGAGCCGGTGGATCCGCGCCTCTGACCGGGCCGGAGGCCGGCCGCCGAGCGCGGTGGAAGCAGGGGAGTTCCGCCCGGGACTCCCCTGCTTCACCCCCTTTCTGTATAGAAATTCCAATAGTCGTATACACTTGCTGTCTTCCCGTAGTCCCGTCACCCCAGGAGCCCGGCATGGCCTTCAACCTCCGGAACAGGCACTTCCTCAAGGAGCTCGATTTCACGCCCCAGGAGTTCCGCTTCCTGGTGGACCTCGCCGCCGGGCTCAAGGCGGCCAAGTATGCGGGCACCGAGCAGCCCCGGCTGCGCGGGAAGAACATCGCGCTGATCTTCGAGAAGACCTCCACCCGCACCCGCTGCGCCTTCGAGGTCGCCGCGCACGACCAGGGCGCCACCACCACCTACCTGGACCCGGCCAGCTCGCAGATCGGCCACAAGGAGTCGGTCAAGGACACCGCCCGGGTGCTCGGCCGGATGTTCGACGGCATCGAGTACCGCGGCCACGGCCAGGAGATCGTCGAGGAGCTGGCCCGGCACGCCGGAGTCCCGGTCTGGAACGGCCTGACCGACGAGTGGCACCCCACCCAGATGCTGGCCGACGTGCTCACCGTCACCGAGCACACCACCAAGCCGCTCGCCGAGGTCACCCTCGCCTACCTCGGCGACGCCCGCTACAACATGGGCAACTCGCTGCTGGTCACCGGCGCCCTGCTCGGCATGGACGTCCGGATCGTCGCCCCGCGGGCCCTGTGGCCGGCCGAGGAGGTGCGGAAGTCGGCGCAGGCGCTGGCCGAGCAGACCGGCGCGATGATCACCCTGACCGAGGACGTGGCCGAGGGCGTGGCCGGCGCGGACTTCCTCTACACCGACGTCTGGGTCTCGATGGGCGAGCCCAAGGAGGTCTGGGCCGAGCGGATCGAGCTGCTCAAGCCGTACCAGGTGTCCATGGACACCGTCCGGGCCACCGGCAACCCGAACGTGAAGTTCCTGCACTGCCTGCCCGCCTTCCACGACCTCGGCACCGTGGTCGGGCGGCAGATGTACGAGGAGACCGGCATGACCGAGCTGGAGTGCACCGACGAGCTGTTCGAGTCGGCGCACTCCATCGTCTTCGACCAGGCCGAGAACCGCCTGCACACCATCAAGGCGGTCCTGGTCGCCACCCTGGGCTCCTGAGGGAGCCCGTTCGGGCGGGTCAGCGCGCCAGCCTGACGCAGGCCACCCGGTCGCCCGCCGCGTGCGGCCCGGCCGGGGTGCCCGCGTGCAGCACCAGCGAGCGCGCCTCGCCGGGCCGCGGCTGCCAGTCCACCGCCGCCCGCGCGGTGCCCGCGCCCCGCCCGTCGGTGCGCAGCACCAGTCGCAGTTCGTTGCGGTCGTTCGCGTAGGCCGGGTCGGTGGACGGCTGCACCGGGTCGACGACGTCCTGGTAGTGCGGTCCGGAGGAGGCGGGGTCGGCCCCGCAGTCGCGGGTGTGCAGGTGCACCGGGAACTCGTGGTGGGGGGCGAGCCCGGCGACCGTCAGGGTGAGCGCCGTCCGCCCGGGCACCGAGCGGTCGGTGACGATCCGGGCGTGCGAGCCGTACGGCACCAGGTCCTCGGCGTAGCTGATCGCGGTCGGCCGGACGAAGGCGGTCGCCGGGTCGAAGGCCGTGTCCGTCACGGAGACCGGCGAGGCGGCGGGGGCGAGCAGGGCCAGCGGCAGCAGGGCGGCGGCGAGCGGAGCGGGCATCGGGTCGGGCCTTCCACGGGCGGGGCGACGGTCACCCTGCTAACGGCGCCGGGCCGCCGGGGACACTCTCAGCTCACCTCGCGCACGATGCCCCGGATCTCGCAGCGCGGTCCGCTGGCCCGCATCAGCCGCAGGTCGGCGGTGACCAGCGGTGCGCCGTACCGCTCGGCGACCGCGACGTACGCGGCGTCGTCCGGGGTGAGGTTGTCCTTGAGCTCCCAGATCCGGCCGAGCAGCGGCGCCACCTCGATCTTGCGGACGGCCACCGCGGCCAGTTCGCCGGTGAGTTCGGCGACCCGCTCGGAGGTCAGCTCCTTGGCGAGGTAGAGCCCGCGCAGCGACTGCATCACCTCGACGAGGATGTGCTCGGGCGCCAACCACTCGCCGTCGGCGGCCAGTTCGGCCCGGGCGCGGTCCCCGCGCGGGCCCCGGTCGGCGAGCGCCAGCACCAGCGCGGACGCGTCCACCACGATCATCCTCGGCCCCCTCCGCCGGTCGGCACAGCGGCCACCGTATCGGGAGCGGGCCGGGGGTCCGCGCCCGGGCGGCCTCAACCGCCCCGGTGACCTGCGTCGAAACGCACCGGGGTATGCCTACGGTGGTGATGGTGGCGGCATGCACTATGGTTTATCTCGACATCGAGATAACTGCCCCTTACGATATATCTCGACATCAAGATACCTGCCGAGAGGCGCTCACCGGCGATGCGGACAAGGCAAGCCTAAGTAAGGCTGACCTTACCACCGCGTGGCGGCCGGATACCGCACGAAGCACCCAGAAGGAGTCAGTCGTGTCCGCGAACAGCTTCGACGCCCGCAGCTCGCTGCAGGTGGGCGACGAGTCGTACGAGATCTTCAAGCTCTCCGCCGTCGAGGGTTCCGAGCGGCTGCCCTACAGCCTCAAGGTGCTGCTGGAGAACCTGCTCCGCACGGAGGACGGCGCGAACATCACCGCCGACCACATCCGCGCCCTCGGCAACTGGGACGAGAACGCCCAGCCGAGCCAGGAGATCCAGTTCACGCCCGCCCGCGTGATCATGCAGGACTTCACCGGCGTGCCCTGCGTGGTCGACCTCGCCACCATGCGCGAGGCCGTCAAGGAGCTGGGCGGCGACCCGGCCAAGATCAACCCGCTGGCCCCGGCCGAGCTGGTCATCGACCACTCCGTCATCGCCGACAAGTTCGGCACCAAGGACGCCTTCACCCAGAACGTCGAGATCGAGTACGGCCGCAACAAGGAGCGCTACCAGTTCCTGCGCTGGGGCCAGACCGCCTTCGACGAGTTCAAGGTCGTCCCGCCGGGCACCGGCATCGTCCACCAGGTGAACATCGAGCACCTGGCCCGCACCGTCATGGTCCGCGGCGGCCAGGCGTACCCCGACACCTGCGTCGGCACCGACTCGCACACCACCATGGTCAACGGCCTGGGCGTGCTGGGCTGGGGCGTCGGCGGCATCGAGGCCGAGGCCGCCATGCTCGGCCAGCCGGTCTCCATGCTGATCCCGCGCGTCGTCGGCTTCAAGCTGACCGGCGAGCTGCCGGCCGGCACCACCGCCACCGACCTGGTGCTCACCATCACCGAGATGCTGCGCAAGCACGGTGTGGTCGGCAAGTTCGTCGAGTTCTACGGCGACGGCATCGGCGCCATCCCGCTGGCCAACCGCGCCACCATCGGCAACATGTCGCCGGAGTTCGGCTCGACCTGCGCGATCTTCCCGATCGACGCCGAGACCATCAACTACCTGCGCCTGACCGGCCGTGACGAGCAGCAGCTCGCCCTGGTCGAGGCGTACGCCAAGGAGCAGGGCCTCTGGCACGACCCGTCGGTCGAGCCGGTCTACTCCGAGTACCTGGAGCTGGACGTCTCCACCGTCGTCCCGTCGATCTCCGGCCCGAAGCGCCCGCAGGACCGCGTGATCCTGGCCGAGGCCGCGAGCAAGTTCGCCGAGGCGCTGCCGGCCTACTCCGCCGAGGCCTCGAAGCCGACCACCGTCACCGCCCCCGACGGCTCGACCTACGAGATCGACAACGGCGCGGTCGTGATCGCCTCGATCACCTCCTGCACCAACACCTCCAACCCCTCCGTCATGCTGGGCGCCGCCCTGCTGGCGAAGAAGGCCGTGGAGAAGGGCCTGCACGTCAAGCCCTGGGTCAAGACCACCCTGGCGCCCGGCTCCAAGGTCGTCATGGACTACTACGAGAAGGCCGGCCTGCTCCCGTACATGGAGAAGCTGGGCTTCAACCTGGTCGGCTACGGCTGCGTCACCTGCATCGGCAACTCGGGCCCGCTGCCCGAGGAGGTCTCGGCCGCCGTCAACGAGTCCGACCTCGCGGTCGTCTCGGTGCTCTCCGGCAACCGCAACTTCGAGGGCCGGATCAACCCGGACGTCAAGATGAACTACCTGGCCTCCCCGCCGCTGGTGGTCGCCTACGCCCTCGCCGGCAACATGAACATCGACATCACCAAGGACGCCCTGGGCCAGGACGCCGACGGCAACGACGTCTTCCTCGCCGACATCTGGCCGTCCGAGCAGGAGGTCGCCGACACCGTCGCCGGCTCCATCGACGAGGCGATGTTCGACAAGGGCTACCAGGACGTCTTCGCCGGTGACCACCGCTGGCAGTCGCTCCCGGTCCCGACCGGCAACACCTTCGAGTGGGACGCCGAGTCCACCTACGTCCGCAAGCCCCCGTACTTCGAGGGCATGGCCAAGACCCCGAGCCCGCTGACCGACATCGCCGGCGCCCGCGTCCTGGCCAAGCTGGGCGACTCGGTCACCACCGACCACATCTCCCCGGCCGGCAACATCAAGCCGGGCACCCCGGCGGCGCAGTACCTGACCGCCAACGGCGTCGAGAAGCGTGACTTCAACTCCTACGGCTCGCGCCGTGGCAACCACGAGGTCATGATCCGCGGCACCTTCGCCAACATCCGCCTGCGCAACCAGATCGCGCCGGGCACCGAGGGCGGCTACACCCGCGACTTCACCCAGGCCGACGCCCCGGTGTCGTTCATCTACGACGCCTCGCAGAACTACCAGGCCGCCGGCATCCCGCTGGTCGTCCTGGCGGGCAAGGAGTACGGCTCCGGCTCGTCCCGCGACTGGGCCGCCAAGGGCACCGCGCTGCTGGGCGTCAAGGCCGTCATCGCCGAGTCCTACGAGCGCATCCACCGCTCGAACCTGATCGGCATGGGCGTCCTGCCGCTGCAGTTCCCCGAGGGCGAGAACGCCGAGTCCCTCGGCCTGACCGGCGAGGAGACCTTCTCCATCACCGGCGTGACCGAGCTCAACGAGGGCCGCACCCCGAAGACCGTCAAGGTCAAGGCCGGTGACAAGGAGTTCGACGCGGTCGTCCGCATCGACACCCCCGGTGAGGCGGACTACTACCGCAACGGCGGCATCCTGCAGTACGTGCTGCGCTCGCTGATCGGCTGAGTCTCGCGTCAGCACCGAAGGGGCCGGACCGCATTTCGCGGGCCGGCCCCTTCGGCGTGCGGCGCCGGATGCCGACGCCCCCTTCGTCGGCGCCGCGCCGCGACCCGGTCCGGGAAGACGCAGGGGCCCGCCGACACGCGGTCGGCGGGCCCCCTGATCAAGACCGGTCAGGCCCGGTCGTCAGCCCGTCAGGCCCGGTCGCAGGCCTGCGCCCGCAGGGCGCGGGCCAGGTCGTCCCGGCGCTCCAGCACCAGCCGGCGCAGCGCCGGCGCGGCCTGCGGGTGGCCGTCCAGCCAGACGTCCGCCTCGGCCAGGGTCTGCTCGTCGGTCTGGGCGATCGGGAAGAAGCCGCCGACGATCCGCATCGCGATCTCGATCGTCCGCTCGGCCCAGACCCGCTCCAGCAGCTTGAAGTACGGCGCCGCGTAGAGGGCGGTCAGGTCGCGCTGGGCGGGGATCGTGAAGCCCGCGCTGTTGGCCTCGACCAGGGCGCTCGGCAGCTCGTCGGAGTCGATCACGGCGGACCAGGCGGCGGCCTTGGCCTCCGGGGTGGGCCGGGCGGCCAGGCACTGGGTGTACTCGCGCTTGCCGCCCGCGGTGTTGTCGGAGGCGAGCTCGCCGGCCAGCTCCTCGTCGGTGGCCTGCCCGGCGGCGGCCAGCGCCAGCCACAGCGACCAGCGCAGCTCCTGGTCGACCTCCAGGCCGTCGATCCGGGCGCTGCCGGCCAGCAGGCCGCGGACCAGGCCGAGGTGCTCGGCGCCGCCCGCGGTCCGGGCCAGGAAGCGGGCCCAGGCGAGCTGGTGGTCGCTGCCGGGGACGGCGGCGCGCAGCTCGTGCAGGGCGCCGTCGGCGAGCTTCCGGGCGCCCTCGGCGCGCCACTCGGGGGCGGCGTACAGGTCGACGGCGGTCTTGGACTGGGCGTGCAGCGACTGGAGCACGCCGATGTTGCCCTCCTGGCCGGCGAAGCGCAGCACCAGGGCGACGTAGTCGCGGGCCGGCATCAGACCGTCCCGGGTGAGGTTCCAGACGGCGGACCAGGCGAGCGCCCGGGCCAGCTCGTCGCGGATGTCGCCGAGGCCGGTGCGCAGGGTCTCCAGCGATTCGGCGTCGAAGCGGATCTTGCAGTAGGTCAGGTCCTCGTCGTTGAGCAGGACCAGGTCGGGGCGTCGGCGGCCGACGGCCTCGGCGACGACGGTGCGGGCGCCGGTGACGTCCAGCTCGATCCGGTCGGTGCACAGCAGGGCGCCGTCGGCGTCCCGGTCGTAGAGGCCGACCGCGATCCGGTGCGGGCGCAGCACATCGCCGTCCTGGAGGACGGCCAGCTCGGTGATCCGGCCCTCGGCGTCGGTGGTGACCTGCGGGGTGAGCGCGTTGACGCCGGCGGTCTGCAGCCAGGCGGCGGCCCAGCTCTTCAGGTCGCGCCCGCTGGTCTCCTCCAGCACGCCCAGCAGGTCGCCCAGTTCGGTGTTGCCGAAGGCGTGCCGCTTGAAGTAGCGGCGGGCGCCCTCGAAGAAGGCCTCCGCGCCGACGTACGCGACCAGCTGCTTGAGGACGGAGGCGCCCTTGGCGTAGGTGATGCCGTCGAAGTTGAGCTTGGCGTCCTCCAGGTCGCGGATGTCCGCGGTGATCGGGTGGGTGGTGGGGAACTGGTCCTGCCGGTAGGCCCAGGCCTTGCGCTGGTTGGCGAAGGTGACCCAGGCGGAGGAGTACCGGGTGCGGGCGCCGATCTGGGCGTAGGAGCCCATGAAGTCGGCGAAGGACTCCTTCAGCCACAGGTCGTCCCACCAGCGCGGGGTGACCAGGTCGCCGAACCACATGTGGGCCATCTCGTGCAGCACGACGTTGGCGCGGGACTCGTAGGCGGCGTCGGTGACCTTCGAGCGGAAGACGAACTCCTCCTTGAAGGTCACGCAGCCGGGGTTCTCCATCGCGCCGATGTTGTACTCGGGGACGAAGACCTGGTCGTACTTCCCGAAGGGGTACGGGTAGTCGAAGGTCTCGTGGAAGAAGTCGAGTCCGAGCTTGGTGACGCCGAGGATCTCCTCCGCGTCGAAGTGCGGGGCCAGCGACTTGCGGCAGAGCGCGGCGAGCGGGATCTCCAGGGCGGTGCCGCCGGGGAGTTCGCGGCTGTAGTGGTCGTTCACGACGTGGTACGGGCCGGCCACCACGGCGGTGAGGTAGGTGGAGATCGGTGCGGTCGGCGCGAACTCCCAGGTGCGGGTGTCGCCTTCGGTGCTGACGCTCTCGGGCACGGCGTTGGAGCGCACGTCCCAGGCGGCCGGGGCGGTCACCGTGAAGGTGAACGGCGCCTTCAGGTCGGGCTGTTCGAAGTTCGCGAACACCCGGCGGGCGTCGGCCGGCTCGTAGTGGGTGTACAGGTAGGTCTCGCCGTCCGCCGGGTCGACGAAGCGGTGCAGGCCCTCGCCGGTGCGGCTGTAGGCGCAGTCGGCCTCGACGGTGAGGACGTTCTCGGCGGCCAGGCCGTCGACGTGCACCCGGGCGCCGTCGTAGGCGGTGGCCGGGTCGAGTTCACGGCCGTTGAGGGTGACCGAGCGGACGGCGGGGGCGAGCAGGTCGAGGAAGGTGCCGGTGCCGGGCTGGGAGCAGCGGAAGGTGACCGTGCTGGTGGAGCGGAAGGTGGCGGCGGCCGGGTCGGGGGCCGAGGTCACGTCCAGCCGGACCAGGTAGCCGTCGACGGCCAGGACGCCGGCTCGCTGGTGTGCTTCCTCGCGGCTCAGGTTCTTGCCCGGCACGGCGGTACTCCTTTGTCCGGCTCGCACGGTGGTGCGCGTGTGGGTGGTGCGGGTCCGCGCGCGGTGTGCATCGCGCACGCAGGGGCATCCTTTCACGGGCTCCCCGGCCGGTACCATTGCACAGGCCGCCGCGCCAGGGCCGGAATCAGCGGCGGCGCGCGGGTGTTGGGGTTCGGATGGGGCCGTGCCCCGCCGCCTCGGAACACCTCACGAAGGACGAGACCCAGTGACGACTGCCGCTGAGCGCAAGACCGCCGACTTCTGGTTCGACCCGGCCTGCCCGTGGGCCTGGATGACGTCCCGCTGGCTGATCGAGGTCCAGCAGCTGCGCCCGGTCGACGTGAACTGGCACGTGATGAGCCTGTCGGTGCTCAACGAGCACCGTGACCTGCCGCAGAACTACCGCGAGCTGCTGGACAACGCCTGGGGCGCGGTGCGGGTGTGCATCGCGGCCGCCCAGCAGCACGGCGAGGAGGTGCTGGGCCGCCTGTACACCGAGCTGGGCCTGCGCTTCCACAACCAGGGCCTGCCGCAGAACCGGGAGACGGTCCAGGCCGCCCTGGCGGCCGCGGGCCTGCCCGTCGAGCTGGCGGACGCGGCGGACACCGACGCGTACGACGAGGCCCTGCGCGCCTCCCACAAGGAGGGCATCACCCTGGTCGGCGAGGACGTCGGCACCCCGGTGATCGCGGTCGAGGGCGCGGACGGCGAGCGGGTCGCCTTCTTCGGCCCGGTGGTCACCCCGGCGCCCAAGGGCGAGGCGGCGGCCCGGCTGTGGGACGGCACCCTGCTGGTGGCCTCCACCCCGGGCTTCTACGAGATCAAGCGGACCCGTACGGCGGGCCCGTCCTTCGAGTAGGCCCGCGGGCAGGCCCGGACGGACGCGGAAGGGGCCCGGCACCACTCGGTGCCGGGCCCCTTCCGCGTTCCCCGCCGGGTTCAGCCCGCGGCCGCGTCCCGGCGCTGCTTGAACAGGCCGGCCGTGATGAGCAGGGCGACCAGCACGCCGGCCGCGTACAGCTGCTGGCGGTTGCCCTCGGTGGTGGTCATCAGGGCGAGGATGCCGGCGACCGCGGCCATGGCGGCCCAGGTCAGGTACGGGTAGCCCCACATCTTCACGGTGATCAGCTCGGGCGCCTCGCGCTCCAGCCGGCGGCGCATCCGCAGCTGGACGATGCAGATGAACAGCCAGACCACCAGGATCGCGACGCCGGTGGTGTTCATCAGCCAGGTGAACACGGTGGCGGGCCAGAACTTGGCGGCCAGCACGGCGCCGAAGCCGAACAGGCAGGAGACCAGCACGGCCCGGCGCGGCACCCCGCCGCTGACCTTGGCCAGCGCCTTGGGGCCCTGGCCGCGGCCGACCAGCGAGTACGCCATCCGGGAGGCGCCGTAGATGTTGGCGTTCATCGCGGACAGCAGCGCGACCAGGACCACCACCTCCATGATCGTCCCGGCCCCGGGGACCCCGAGGTGGCGCAGCACCGTGACGTACGGGCCGTCGGCGACGACCGCCGGGTCCTTCCAGGAGACCAGGGTGACCACCAGGGCCATCGAGCCGATGTAGAAGATCGCGATCCGCCACACCGCCGTGCGCACCGCGTTGGCGACGTTGCGCTTGGGGTCGTCGGACTCGGCCGCGGCGATGGTCACGGTCTCCAGGCCGCCGTACGCGAAGACCGAGGCCAGCAGGCCGACGATCAGTCCGCTGACGCCGTTGGGCAGGAAGCCGCCGTGGCCGGTGAGGTTGGTGGCGCCGGGGGCGCCGGGGCCGATCACGCCGGCGATGCCGAGCCCGCCGAGGACCAGGAAGGTGACGATCGCGGCGACCTTCACGGCGGCGAACCAGAACTCGAACTCGCCGAAGTTCTTCACCGCGGTCAGGTTGCTCGCGCAGAAGAAGACCATGAACAGGCCGACCCAGACCCAGGAGGAGACCCCGGGTATCCAGCCGTTGACGATCTTCCCGGCGGCGGTGGCCTCCGCGGCGACGCCGCAGCAGAGCATCACCCAGTACATCCAGCCCGCCGTGATCCCGGCCCAGGGGCCGATCTCCTTCTCGGCGTGGACCGAGAAGGACCCGGAGGCCGGGCGGGCGGCGGACATCTCGCCGAGCATCCGCATGATCAGCATGACCAGGAGGCCGGAGAGGGTGAAGGCGAGGATGATCGCCGGGCCGGCGGCGGCGATGCCCGCGCCGGAGCCCACGAACAGGCCGGCGCCGATGACGCCGCCGAGGGCGATCATCGACAGGTGGCGCTGCTTGAGCCCGTGGCTGAGCTGTTGGCCGCCGGGCGCCTGCGGGGTGCTGTCGGTGGTCCCGGGCGCCGGGGGCGCGGGGGTGGGGGCCATAGGGCTGGATCCAGACTGTGCGGAATGCGGCATGAGTTGTCCAATATCCGGGGGCCCCACCATTCATGCCAACGACGACGGCCTCGCGACCATCATGCGGACCGCCCGGTGACGGTACGCGACGGTAGATTGACGGAGCGTCGTTCGGCGCCGGTTCCGACAACGGCCGGGGGCGGGGCTTTGTCCGAAACCGTGGCGGCGGCGCAGTGGATCACCACGTAGGTTCACAGGTGTTCACTCACCTGGATCCTTACCGAGGAGCCCCCGATGGCCACTGCCACCACCCCGATAGCGCGCCGCGCCGTCCTCGCCGACCTGCTGCCCACCGCCTCCACCCGCCTCGGAGCCCAGACCCGCGACCTGGCCCTGGTGGTCGGCGGCGCCGCGCTGACCGGCGTGGCCGCCCAGCTGTCGGTGAACGTCCCCGGCTCGCCGGTGCCGGTCACCGGCCAGACCTTCGCCGCCCTCCTGGTCGGCACCGCGCTCGGCGCCCGCCGCGGCGCCGCCTCGCTGGCGCTCTACCTGCTGGCCGGCATGGCGGGCCTGCCCTGGTTCGCCGAGGGCACCTCCGGCTGGGCCATGCCCTCCTTCGGCTACGTGCTCGGCTTCGTCCTCGCGGCCGCCCTGACCGGCGCGCTGGCCCGCCGAGGCGCCGACCGCACCCCGGTGAACACCGCCGTCACCATGGTCCTCGGCAGCCTGGCCATCTACGCGGTCGGCGTCCCGTACCTGGCCCTCACCCTGCACGTGTCGCCGGCCCGCGCCGCCGAGCTGGGCCTCTACCCGTACCTGGTCGGCGACGCGCTCAAGGCCGCCTTCGCGGCCGGCGCCCTGCCGCTCGCCTGGAAGCTGCTCGGCCGGCGCTGACACCGGCGCCCCCGTTGTCGGGCCCGGGCACGCCCCCGTGCCACACTCATGGCATGCGCGTGTACCTGGGCTCCGACCATGCCGGATACGAACTGAAGAACCACCTGGTGGAGTGGCTGAAGGGGGCCGGCCACGAGCCGGTCGACTGCGGGCCGCACATCTACGACGCCGAGGACGACTACCCGCCGTTCTGCCTGCGCGCCGCCGAGCGCACCGCCGCCGACGAGGACGCCCTGGGCATCGTGATCGGCGGCTCGGGCAACGGCGAGGCGATCGCCGCCAACAAGGTCAAGGGCGTCCGTGCGGCGCTGGCCTGGAGCGTGCAGACCGCCGAGCTCGGCCGTCAGCACAACAACGCCAACGTGATCTCCATCGGCGGGCGGATGCACACGGTCGAGGAGGCCACCAAGTTCGTCGAGGTCTTCCTCAACACCCCCTACAGCGGCGAGGCCCGGCACACCCGCCGGATCGAGATGCTGAGCGAGTACGAGACCACCGGCGAGCTCCCGCCGATCCCGGCCCACCACCCCCAGGGCTGACCCCGCCACCCACCACCCACCGACGGCCGGCCGCACCTCCGTGCGGCCGGCCGCCGTCGTCCGCGGCCCCGCGCCGCCTGTGGGATCGGCCACAGGCCCCGGCGCACCCGCATCCGCGCGCGCGGGGCGCACGCTCCGCCCGCAGGCTCCGTACGCCCCAACCCCCGCACGCCTCCTGACGCCGTGCCTGCCACCGGCCCGATCGGCCGAAACCCGCCGAGCGGCCCGCGCGCCCGCGCCGCCGCCCGCCCCCGGGCCGTCGACGCCGGGCCGCACCCGTGGATAGGGTCGGACCCCATGGCTGGCAGACCGCCGGGCGCACCGCCCCAGACGACTGCGACGAGGCCCGGCCCCGCCCCGGCGGCGTCCGAGCCCGTGACGGCCCGGCTGCGCAAGAGGCTCCGCCGGGTCCGCCGAAGGCTGCGCACGGCCGGGGTCGACTACTTCCGCGGCGGCGCCGCCGACTGGCCGGTGCTCTGCGCGCTGGCCCTGCTCGTCCCGCTGATGATCCTGCTCAACATCTGGATCCCCGACTGGGCCCCGCCCACCGCCCTGGTCCTGCCGATCCTGGCCGGCGCGCTGCTGCTGCGCCCCGGCAGCCTGGTGGTGCTCTACGCGCTGGCCGCCCTCGGGCTGTCTGCCGAGTCCGTGATCCACACCGGCCAGCGGGTCGCCAGCGAGAACCCCGAGGCCTACGTCTACGGCGTGACCCCCGGCGCGGCCCTGGTGGTCGGTGCCGCCGGGGTGGGCGGCCTGCTGCTGGCCCAGTTCCGGGCCCGGGTCGGCGTCCCCTGGTGGGGCGGCTCCACCATGCTGTTCGACCTGCGCGAGCGGCTGCGGGTGCAGAGCCGGGTGCCGCGGCTGCCGGCCGGCTGGCACGCGGACATGGCGCTGCGCCCGGCCGGCGGCCAGTCCTTCTCCGGCGACTTCGTGGTGGCCGCCCGCACCGGCCCCGGCCAGCGGCTGCTGGAGGTGGTCCTCGCGGACGTCTCCGGCAAGGGCATGGACGCGGGCTCGCGGGCGCTGCTGCTGTCCGGCGCCTTCGGCGGCCTGGTCGGCTCGCTGCCCGCGCACGACTTCCTGCCCGCCGCCAACGGCTACCTGCTGCGCCAGTCCTGGGAGGAGGGCTTCGCCACCGCCGTCCACCTGGTGCTCGACCTGGACACCGGCGAGTACGAACTGCTCTCGGCCGGGCACCTGCCGGGCATGCAGCGCCTGGCCGGCGCCGGGCGCTGGGAGGTCAAGGAGGCCGAGGGCCCGCTGCTCGGCATCTACGACGGCGCCAAGTTCGAGGGCGTGCGCGGGCGGCTGAACCGGGGCGACGTGCTGATGCTGTGCACCGACGGCATGGTCGAGGCGCCCGGGCGGGACCTCGCCGAGGGCATGGACCGGCTGATGGGGGAGGCTGACCGGCTGGTCCCCGGCGGCGCCCCGGGCAGCGGCGCGGGCGCGGCGGCCGCGCTGATCGAGACGGTGGCCCGGGACATCAACGACGACCGCGCCGTCCTCCTGCTCTGGCGCGACTGAGGTGCCGGCGCCCGCGGCACATGCCGCGGGCAGCCGCTGTCAAGCCAGGCAGCTGATCTTCGGCCATATCGGACGCCCCGTCGGCTGACCGGACCAGCGGCTTCCGGTCCCCGCTCCCGGGCGCGTCCCGGCCGCTCAGCACCGCCCCGCCGACGATTCGTCAGGGCGGCTCCGCTATCGTCCCGGTCGGCGGAAACTCGCCCCGCACCGCAGGATGTCGGCGCTGGGCGACGGTCAGACCTTTACGCAATCGGCACGGTCGACCACACTGAGTCCGGGCGGGAATGTTCAGGATTCGGGGGATGGGGGGCGACACGTGCGACACACCACACGGCTGGCCGACGCGGGCCCCCTCACCGGCGCTGTGCCGGACGGTCCGCGATTCCGCCTCGGGACCGTCGGACAGGCCGGGGTCCGGCTTCGCAGGTGCCGCCGGGCGGCGGCGCCACGCTATGAAACGAGGAAGTGAGTCCGGGTGGCACTCTCCGTCTCCGCGCTGGTCCTGTTCGCGATCCTGTGCGTCATCTTCATCCGGAACAAGCAGATGAAGATCCCGCACGCGATCGTCGCCGCCCTGTTCGGCTTCATGCTGCACGAGACAACGATGGCGACCTCGATCAACTCGCTGCTGGCCAACCTGGCGCACAGCATCTCCAGCATCACCGGAGGCTGACCGGGCCGGGCCGGGCCGACGGTCGGCCCCGCGCGCCCCTCGACCTGGGGCGGGCGGGTGAGCGACTGCCGCTACCGGCCGGCCCGCCTGGCCTTCCGCCAGCGAGCGAACAGACCCCGGGGGCGCGCCGCCGCCGGGGCCGGGGCACGTACCGGCAAGGGTGCCGCGGCACCCGCCGGCGCGCCCGCGACCGGTGCTGCCCGCTCCTTGGTCAGCAGCACGAACAGCCGCGCCCAGCACAGCCGTTCGCCGCGCGGCCAGTCCAGCGCGCGCAGCGCCGCGGAGGCCGCCTCCGACACCTCGCCGCCCACCCGGACCTCGGCGACGTCGTCGCCCGCCTTCCCACCCAGGAAGAGCTTCACCCCGACCGGCCCCGGGCCGGCCAGCTCCCGGCGCAGCGCGGGCGCCAGGGCGGGCAGCACCCGGTGTTCGGCGAGCCAGGCCGCCAAGTGCTCGTTGCCGAAGCCGAACACTGCCGCCGGCCCCTGCACGGCCCGCCAGCCGGGGAGTTCGGGCACGTGCGGGCGGTCGGCGTGCACCCCGCGCCCCTCCGCCAGCTCGACCAGCACCGAGGCGGTGGTGGTGGCCCACATCTTCACCGCGTTCGCGAGCTTCTCCTCCTCGGTCTTGCCGAGGCCGGCCGCGCAGTCCCACACCACCGGTGCGTCCGCCCGGCCCAGTTGCAGCACGAAGCCGAGGTCCACGTGCCCGGCGCCGCCGTCGTCCCCGGGGTGCTCGCGCACGGCGACCGCCGTGGTGCCCGGTCCGCGCACCACCTCGCCGTCCCGACGGAAGACCTGGCCCAGCCGCGCCATCTCCAGGACCACACAGCGCTGTATGACGGCCAGTCGCTCCTGCGGACGCACCGGGACTCCTCCACCTCGGGAGCGCGGCGCGTGAGGTCGCGCTCGAACTGCGCTCGAACGCCGCCGAGGCTATCGGCCCGACCGCCGTGCGGGAAACCGCGCGCGCAGTCCGAATCTCCGGTCGCGGAAATGTCCCGAATGCCCCACTTTGGGGAGCGGAAACCGAAGGCCGTCCGCCTGGAGAGCCCGCATGCCCCGCCCCACCCCGACACCCCGTCCCGCCCCGACCCCGCGTCCCACCCCGATCCTGCGTTCCGCCCCGACACCCCCTCCCGCCTTCCCGCTCGCCCCGGACGGCTCCGGCCTGGTCGCCGAGATCGAGGCCTACCTCGCCTCGCTGCCCGCCCCCGCCCGCACCCCCGGGCCGTACGTCTGCCCGTACGGGAGCACCCCGAGCCCCTGGCACGCCGGCCACCCGGCGCCCCGGGCCACCCTGCTCGACCGGGCGCTGCGCCGCCCCGCCCGGCCCGTCCCGGTCACCGCCGCCGACCACCTGCGGCTCGCCTCCCGCTACATCGGCGCCCACGGATGGCTGCAGGGCGCGATGTGGGACGGCGCCGGCCGGGTCTGCCTGCTCGGCGCCCAGGCGGCCGTGCTGGCGTACGGCTACGGCACCCCGGCGACCGTGCGCACCGCGCGGGTCCAGCTGATGGAGGTGCTGCACGCCACCGGCCGCCCGGCGCGCTCCCCGGACGAGTACAACGACCGCCCGACCACCCGGGAGGGCGACGTGCACCAGCTGCTCGACCGGGCCGCCGCCCGGGCCGCCCGGCTCGGGCTCTGAGAACGACGGCGGCCCCGGTGCGCTGGGCGCACCGGGGCCGGCCTGTTCGGAGCGGGCGACGAGAATCGAACTCGCGTGACTAGTTTGGAAGACTAGGGCTCTACCATTGAGCTACGCCCGCGCGAACCCCCCAGCCGTGTCCGGCCGGAAGTTCGGGAGACAGCGTACCTGCTCCGGCCGCTCCCGTGCACACCGCGTTCCCCGCGATCCCTCTTCCGCGTGCCCCGAATAAGTCGGCGAGCCGTGCAGGCCCGGCGTGTACGCTTCCTCTCGGCACCACGGGGTGTGGCGCAGTTTGGTAGCGCGTCCGCTTTGGGAGCGGAAGGCCGTCGGTTCGAATCCGGTCACCCCGACAGTGCGGCAGGGTCTCGCCCACCGGGGCGGGGCCCTGTTCTGTTGGGGCGGTACGGTGGCGTCTGGCGTCCGCCTTTCGTGGTACCGGTAGGATGGGGCGCTGGCGGTAGTCCCTGTGGCGTCCACCCAGGTCAACCGCACGAGGGCGAGGAGTCAAGCTCACCGTCCACCCACACGGGAGATGCAGCTCCAACCGCCCATCGCCCGTCTCGCCCGACCCATCCGTACCGGCCCCGCCGACGCGGGGGACGGGCGGAGGCAACCTGACCGCAAGCCCATAGGAGACCTAACCGTGAAGAGCGCCGTCGAGACTCTGAACCCGACCCGGGTTCGACTCACCGTCGAGGTGCCCTTCGAGGAGCTCAAGCCCAGCCTCGACGCGGCGTACAAGAAGATCAACCAGCAGGTCACGGTTCCGGGCTTCCGCAAGGGCAAGATCCCGGCTCGCGTCATCGACCAGCGCTTCGGCCGTGGTGCCGTGCTGGAGGAGGCCGTCAACGACGCCCTGCCGCGCTTCTACACGCAGGCCGTCGACGAGGGCAAGATCGAGGTCCTCGGCCAGCCCGACATCACCAACATCGAGGGTGTCGAGAAGATCGCCGACGGCGGTGACCTGAAGTTCACCGCCGAGGTGGACATCCGTCCCGAGATCACCCTGCCGGAGTTCTCCTCCATCGAGGTGACGGTCGACCCGATCGCCGTCTCCGACGAGGACATCGAGAAGTCGCTGGAGCAGCTGCGCGAGCGCTTCTCCTCGGTCAAGGACGTCGAGCGCGCCGCGGCCGCCGGCGACATCGTGGTCGTCGACCTCGTCGCCAAGGTCGACGGTGAGGTGCCGGAGGACGGCACCGCCACCGGCGTCAGCTACGAGATCGGCTCGGGCCGCCTCATCGACGGCATCGACGAGGCCGTGACCGGCCTGTCCGCCGGCGAGGAGAAGACCTTCGAGACCGAGCTCAAGGGTGGCACCCAGGCCGGCAAGACCTCCGAGGTCACCGTCACCGTCACGGCCGTCCAGGAGAAGGAGCTGCCGGAGCTGGACGACGAGTTCGCCCAGCTGGCCAGCGAGTTCGACACCCTGGAGGACCTGCGTGCCGACTCCCGCAAGCGCCTGGAGCGCATGAAGGAGTACGACCAGGCCACCCAGGCCCAGGAGAAGGTCCTCGACGCCCTGCTCGCGCTGGTTGAGATCGAGTACCCCGAGAAGCTCCTGAAGGACGAGATCGAGACCCGCAAGCACAACGTCGAGCACCACCAGCTGGAGCCGATGGGCCTCAACCTCGACACCTACCTGGAGACCCAGGGCAAGACCCGCGAGGAGTGGGACGCGGAGATCGAGGAGCAGGCGAAGAAGGGCATCAAGACCCAGTTCGTCCTGGACCAGATCGTCGCCAACGAGGAGCTGGGTGTTAACCAGGAGGAGCTCACCGAGCACCTCATCCGCCGCGCCGCCGGCTCCGGCCTCACCCCGGACCAGTTCGCCCAGCAGGTCGTCCAGGGCGGCCAGGTTCCGCTGCTGGTCGGCGAGGTCGCCCGCGGCAAGGCGCTGGCCACCGTGGTCGAGGCCGCCAAGGTCGTCGACACCGAGGGCAACGAGATCAACTTCGACGACGACGAGGACGAGACGGCCGAGACCGTCGACGCCCCGGCCGAGGAGAAGGCCGAGGAGGGCACCGAGGCCTGAGTGCCCCCGGTAGCCCCCTGAGGCGACACAGCGGGCCCGGACGCCGTACGGTGTCCGGGCCCGCCGTCGTCCCACCGCGCGCGGCGCGACCCTGCGCTCACAGCGAACAGTTCTGCGTGAGGGATTCTGCGGCCGGGCCTGCGCGTTAGGGTCCTTGGACAGCAACAATCACAACGTGATACCCGGAAGCTGTGCGACACCGTGAGAGCCGTGGAGCGGCCCTCCAAATCGACTGAGCAGGTGGCTAAGTGACGTTCCCGCAGATGCAGATGCCTGGCCCGATGGCGCCGCACGCCGCCGCTGGTGACGTGCTCGGCGGCCTTGGCGACCAGGTCTACAACCGGCTGCTCAACGAGCGGATCATCTTCCTCGGCCAGCAGGTCGACGACGACATCGCCAACAAGATCACCGCCCAGCTGCTGCTGCTGGCCGCGGACCCCGAGAAGGACATCTTCCTCTACATCAACTCCCCGGGTGGCTCGATCTCGGCGGGCATGGCGATCTACGACACCATGCAGTACATCAAGAACGACGTCGTCACCATCGCCATGGGCATGGCCGCCTCGATGGGCCAGTTCCTGCTGACCGCCGGCGCCAAGGGCAAGCGCTTCTCGCTGCCGAACGCCAACATCCTCATGCACCAGCCCTCCGCGGGCCTCGGCGGCTCCGCCACCGACATCCGCATCCAGGCCGAGCAGCTGCTCCGCACCAAGAAGCGGATGTCCGAGCTGATCGCCTTCCACAGCGGCCAGTCCTTCGAGCAGATCACCCGGGACTCCGACCGCGACCGCTGGTTCACCCCGGAGGAGGCCCTGGAGTACGGCCTCATCGACGCGATCATGCACAGCGCCGCGGATGTCCCCGGCGGCGGCGGCACGGGCGCCTGAGCCTCGGCCCGGCCCACGAGACCACAGCCACAACGCCCCGGAGGACAAGAACCCCCATGAACATCCCCAGCCTGTCGGCCGCCAAGGCCCGCGTCGAGGACATGCGCGCCGAGGGCCGCTACATCGTCCCGCGCTTCGTCGAGCGCACCACGCAGGGCATCCGCGAGTACGACCCGTACGCCAAGCTGTTCGAGGAGCGCATCATCTTCCTCGGCTCGCAGGTGGACGACGTCTCGGCGAACGACATCATGGCGCAGCTGCTGTGCCTGGAGTCGATGGACCCGGACCGCGAGATCCAGATGTACATCAACTCGCCCGGCGGCTCGTTCACGGCCCTGACGGCCATCTACGACACCATGCAGTACGTCAAGCCGGACATCACCACGGTCTGCATGGGCCAGGCGGCCTCCGCCGCGGCCGTGCTGCTCGCCGCCGGCACCCCCGGCAAGCGGATGGCGCTGCCGAACGCCCGCATCCTGATCCACCAGCCGTACACCGAGACCGGCCGCGGCCAGGTGTCCGACCTGGAGATCCAGGCCAAGGAGATCTTCCGGATGCGCGAGCAGCTGGAGGAGATGCTCTCCAAGCACTCCAACAAGTCGGTGGAGCAGGTGCGCGACGACATCGAGCGCGACAAGATCCTGACCGCCGAGGAGGCCGTCGAGTACGGCCTGGTCGACCAGATCATCTCCACCCGCAAGACCTCGCTGACCTCCTGAGGCCGGCACCGACGGGGCGGGGCGCGCACCCGGTTGCGCGCCCCGCCCCGGCCCGTCGGCGGGTTCTGCCACGGCATCTGTTCGGTATCAATTCGCCCAGGGCGTAGGGCAGACCCGGCGAAGAGGACGGAATCACGGGCCCGGCAGAGTACCGTCGGATAGCGAGACCGAGCGCCGTCGGCGCGGACGGTCCACAGCACCAGGCCCCGGAACCCCCGCGGGGCCCCTGGCGAAGGGGAAGCACCTCGTGGCACGCATCGGAGACGGTGGCGACCTGCTCAAGTGCTCGTTCTGCGGCAAGTCGCAGAAGCAGGTGAAGAAGCTGATCGCCGGCCCAGGCGTGTACATCTGCGACGAGTGCATCGACCTGTGCAACGAGATCATCGAGGAGGAACTCGCCGAGACCTCCGAGGTCCGCTTCGAGGAGCTCCCGAAGCCGCGTGAGATCTACGAGTTCCTGGACCAGTACGTGGTCGGCCAGGACCTCGCCAAGAAGGCGCTGTCGGTGGCCGTCTACAACCACTACAAGCGCGTCCAGGCGGGCGAGGCGGGGCGCAGCGGCGGCAACGGCCGCGAGGACGCCATCGAGCTGGCCAAGTCGAACATCCTGCTGCTGGGCCCCACCGGCTCCGGCAAGACGCTGCTGGCGCAGACCCTGGCCCGGATGCTGAACGTGCCGTTCGCGATCGCGGACGCCACCGCGCTGACCGAGGCCGGCTACGTCGGCGAGGACGTCGAGAACATCCTGCTCAAGCTGATCCAGGCGGCCGACTACGACGTCAAGAAGGCCGAGACCGGGATCATCTACATCGACGAGATCGACAAGGTCGCGCGCAAGAGCGAGAACCCGTCGATCACCCGTGACGTCTCCGGCGAGGGCGTGCAGCAGGCGCTGCTGAAGATCCTGGAGGGCACCACCGCCTCGGTGCCGCCGCAGGGCGGGCGCAAGCACCCGCACCAGGAGTTCATCCAGATCGACACCACCAACGTGCTGTTCATCGTCGGCGGCGCGTTCGCCGGCCTGGAGCGGATCATCGAGGGCCGCGCGGGTGCCAAGGGCATCGGCTTCGGCGCCAACATCCGTTCCAAGAGGGAGTCGGACGCCAGCGACCACTTCCGTCAGGTGATGCCCGAGGACCTGGTGAAGTTCGGCATGATCCCCGAGTTCATCGGCCGTCTGCCGGTGATCACCAGCGTGCACAACCTCGACCGCGAGGCGCTGCTGCAGATCCTCACCGAGCCGAAGAACGCGCTGGTCAAGCAGTACCGCAAGCTCTTCGAACTGGACGGCGTGGAGCTGGAGTTCTCCCGGGACGCGCTGGAGGCGATCGCCGACCAGGCGATCCTGCGCGGCACCGGCGCGCGCGGTCTGCGGGCCATCATGGAGGAGGTGCTGATGTCCGTGATGTACGAGGTCCCCTCGCGCCAGGACGTCGCCCGCGTGGTGGTCACCGGGGACGTCGTCTCCAAGCACGCGATCCCGACCCTGGTCCCGCGCGACATGATCAAGCGCGAGCGGCGCGACAAGAGCGCCTGACGCCCGCAGGACGTATGGCAGGGGCCCCGCACCGGATCCGGTGCGGGGCCCCTGCCATACGCCGTGGGCGGCTGCCTACTTCGGCACCTCGGCCACCGCGCGCAGGTCGCGGGCGTCGGCGGCGAGCTTGTCCACGTCGGGCTGGGTGCCGTCGTCGGAGCCCTTCAGCACCATGACCACGCTGCTCTTGTCGGCCCAGGCGCAGAGGGCGAGCTTGCTCTCGCCGTCCTCGGACGTGGCGCAGTCCATCTGGCCGCCCTTGGGGCCCGGGTCGACCGAGTGGCGGCCGGTGACCGTGGCGCCGGCGCCGGTGAAGCCGCTGAACATCTGGTCCAGCTCCTGCTTGGGCAGCAGCACCTTGCCGTAGACGCCCACCGCGATCAGCTGGGGGTTGGAGTCGGAGTCCTGGTAGACCCCGGCGACGCCGGTGGGCTTCCAGTTGCCGTCGCCCTGGCCGATCTTCGAGGTGAGCTCGTCCTGGATTTTCCCGGTCACCGCCGGGTCGTCGTTGGCCTTGAGGTCCTTGAAGGTCGCCGGGAAGGCGATCTTCTCGGTGCCCGCGTTGCTGGTGGTGTCCCAGACGAAGTAGCCCAGGGCGCCGCCGACGATCACCAGCACGGCGGCGATGGTGCCGAGCACGATCCACAGGGTCCTGCGGGACTTGCGCGGCGGCACCGGCGCGTACCCGCCGTAGCCGGGGTAGGCCCCGGGCGCCGCCTCCGCGTAGCCCGGGTAGCCGCCGGCCTCGGGCGCGCCGGGCGCGGGGTAGCCGGGCGGCGGGGCCTGCGGCGGGACGGCGCCGTAGCCGGGGGCGGCCGGCGGCGTCGCCGGGTAGCCGGGCTGCGGCGGGGGCCCGTACGGGTTCTGATCGGACATGCGAGGCCCTTTCTGGGACGTCACGCGTGGATGCCGCCGGAAGCTCCGGCGGTGTGGTGGTGCTGCGGCATGCCCCGGGTGCGGGCCCGGGTTACTTGGCGACCTTCATGGCGTCGCGGATGGCGCGGGCCTTGTCCGCGGCCTGGTCCGGGGCGATGGCGTCCTTGGTGAACGTCACCCGGGCGTAGGTCGACTTGTCGGCCCAGATGCAGACGGACTGGCTCTTGTTGAGCAGGCTGTAGACGCCGCAGGAGAGCAGACCCGAGGAACTGTGGCTGTCCTGGGCGGACTCGTCGGTCAGCGGCGTGGTCCAGGTGAGGCCGTTCCCGCCCTTCTTGGCGTCTTCGAGCATCTGGTGGGGGTCGTTGATGTTCCCGTAGAAGCCGGCCACCGAGAGACCGTCCGTCAGGTCGCCGGCCTTGGTGTAGGTGGCGATCACGACGGTGAGGTTGCTGCCGTACTTGCCGGCGTCCTTCGCCTCGGGCTTGGAGGTGTCGACCGGCTCCTCCTTGGCCGTCTTCTGGGTGTAACCGCCCGGGAGGGTCTGCGGCGTGGAGATCTTGTAGGTGCCGCCCGAGTCGCTGCCGCCGAGGAACTTCCACGCGGCGAAACCGCCGCCGCCGAGCACCAGGGCGCCGATGACCAGGCCGATCACCACACCGCCCTTGCCCTTGCGCGGCGGCGCCGGGTAGCCCGGCTGGCCGTACGGGCCCTGCGGGGGCACGCCGTACTGGGGCTGCGGCTGGCCGTACGGCTGCTGCGGCGGGTACCCGTACTGGGGCTGCGGCTGCCCGTACGGCTGCTGCGGCGGACCGCCGTACGGCTGGCCCCCGTAGGGCTGTCCCTGCTGCGGATACTGCTGCTGTCCCTGGCCGTACATCAGTCCTCGTGCTCCCCCGCCGCGCCCGCGGCCGATCTGGTGGTTGCTGGTTCCGTACACGTCCGGTCACCCGGACGAGTGCCCGGGCACGCTACCGCACGGCGCCCGTCCCGGCGGTGTTCGGGCGGGGGGAGTCCGCGGACCGAAAGCGGTTCGTGACCAGCGCCCCCGGTTACGTAAACTGTGCGTCGTGACCGACACGACGAACCAGCGCCCCGTGAGCACCACCGGGGACGATGCGGCAACCCTCCCGACGACCTACACCCCCGCGGACGTAGAGGGCGAGCTGTACGAGCGCTGGGTAGAGCGTGGCTACTTCACCGCGGACGCGAAGAGCGACAAGCCCGCCTACACGATCGTGATCCCCCCGCCGAACGTCACCGGCGTCCTGCACCTGGGCCACGCGTTCCAGCACACGCTGATGGACGCGCTGACCCGCCGCAAGCGCATGCAGGGCTTCGAGACGCTCTGGCTGCCCGGCATGGACCACGCCGGCATCGCCACCCAGAACAAGGTCGAGCAGCAGCTCGCCGAGGCCGGGCTGTCCCGGCACGACCTGGGCCGCGAGGCCTTCGTCGAGAAGGTCTGGGAGTGGAAGAAGAGCTACGGCGGCCGCATCCTCGGCCAGATGCGCCGCCTCGGTGACGGCGTGGACTGGTCGCGCGAGCGCTTCACCATGGACGAGGGCCTGTCCCAGGCCGTCCAGACCATCTTCAAGCGCCTGTTCGACGACGGCCTGATCTACCGCGCCGAGCGCATCATCAACTGGTGCCCGCGCTGCCTCACCGCGCTGTCCGACATCGAGGTGGAGCACGAGGAGGTGCCCGGCGAGCTGGTCTCGATCCGCTACGGCGAGGGCGAGGACTCGATCGTCGTCGCCACCACCCGGGCCGAGACGATGCTGGGCGACACCGCCGTGGCCGTCCACCCGGAGGACGAGCGGTACAAGCACCTGGTCGGCCGGACCATCAAGCTGCCGCTGACCGACCGGGAGATCCCGGTCGTCGCGGACGAGCACGTCGACCCGGAGTTCGGCACCGGCGCCGTCAAGGTGACGCCCGCGCACGACCCGAACGACTTCGCCATCGGCCAGCGCCACAACCTGCCGAACCTGACCGTGATGGACGACCACGGCGCGATCACCGTGCACGGCCCCTTCCTCGGCATGGACCGGCTGGAGGCCCGCTCGGCCGTCGTCGGCGCGCTGCGCGAGCAGGGCCGGATCGTCGCCGAGAAGCGCCCGTACATGCACGCGGTCGGCCACTGCTCGCGCTGCCACACCGTGGTCGAGCCGCGCCTGTCGCTGCAGTGGTGGGTCAAGGTCGAGCCGCTGGCCAAGGCCGCCGGCGACGCCGTCCGCGACGGCAAGGTGGAGATCCACCCGAAGGAGCTGGAGCGCCGCTACTTCGACTGGGTCGACAACATGTACGACTGGTGCATCTCGCGCCAGCTCTGGTGGGGCCACCGGATCCCGGTCTGGTACGGCCCCGAGGGCGAGGTCGTCTGCGTCGGACCGGACGAGCAGCCGCCGACCGGCGAGGGCTGGCACCAGGACCCGGACGTCCTGGACACCTGGTTCTCCTCCGGCCTGTGGCCGTTCTCCACGCTCGGCTGGCCGGAGAAGACCGCCGACCTGGAGAAGTTCTATCCGACCGACGTCCTGGTCACGGGCCACGACATCATCTTCTTCTGGGTCGCCCGGATGATGATGTTCGGTCTGTACGCGATGGACGGCGAGGCGCCGTTCAAGACCGTCGCACTGACCGGTCTGGTGCGCGACGAGTTCGGCAAGAAGATGTCGAAGTCCTCCGGCACCGCCGTGGACCCGCTGGACTGGATGGACGCCTACGGCGCCGACGCCGTCCGCTTCACCCTGGCCCGCGGTGCCAACCCGGGCGCCGACGTGCCGATCGGCGAGGACTGGGTCAAGGGCTCGCGCAACTTCTGCAACAAGATCTGGAACGCGACCCGCTTCGCGCTGATGAACGGCGCCACCGTCGAGGGCCCGCTGCCCGCGCCGGAGGAGCTGACCGCGGTCGACCGCTGGATCCTGTCGCGGCTGAACGCCACCGTCGCCGAGGTGGACGCGCTGTACGACGACTACGAGTTCGCCAAGGTCTCGGACGCGCTGTACCACTTCGCCTGGGACGAGGTCTTCGACTGGTACGTCGAGCTCTCCAAGACCACCCTGGCCAAGGGCGGCCCGCAGGCCGACGCCTCGCGCCGGGTGCTGGGCGAGGTCCTGGACGTCACCCTGCGGCTGCTGCACCCGGTCGTCCCGTTCGTCACCGAGGCGCTGTGGACGACGCTCACCGGCGCCGAGTCGCTGGTCGTCTCCGAGTGGCCGAAGGACAGCGGCTACCGTGACGCCGCCGCCGAGGCCGAGGTCGCCACGCTGCAGCAGGTGGTCACCGAGGTCCGCCGGTTCCGTTCGGACCAGGGCCTGCAGCCCGCGCAGCGCGTCCCGGCCCAGCTGGAGCTGGCCGGCACCGTGCTGGACGTCCACGAGGACGCGATCCGCTCGCTGCTGCGGCTGACCGTGCCCGAGGAAGGCTTCGCGGCCACCGCCTCGCTGCCGGTCGCCGGTGCCACCGTCTCGCTGGACCTCTCCGGCACCATCGACGTCGCGGCGGAGCGCAAGCGCCTCGCCAAGGACCTCGCGGCCGCCGAGAAGGAGAAGGCCCAGACCACCGCCAAGCTCGGCAACGAGGCCTTCCTGGCCAAGGCGCCGGACGAGGTGGTCGCCAAGATCCGGACCCGCCAGGAGGCCGCCGAGGCCGACATCGCCCGGATCACCGCCCAGCTCGCGGCCCTGCCGCAGGGCTGAGCCGCCCGTAGCCCGAGGAAGGGCCGCACCCCGCGACGCGCGGGGTGCGGCCCTTCGGGTTTTCCGGCGGGCGCGCCGCGGGTGTGCTCTTCCTGCGACTAATAGGAAAGCTGCTACGCCTAATAGAGCAGCAACATTGCTCCCTTCCGGCGAATATTCATCCTGGACCGGGTGAGGTCCTATTCCGAGCGAATTGATTCCGGTCTTGCCCGCGCGCGTTCGCGGAAGTTTCCAAGTCGGATGTGTACGGTGTGCACGGAGTTTCCGAAGGCGTTTCGCTGAGCGTTCCTGCTGAGCGGCGGACGGGAGGGCATGGCGTGGTGGTGACCGAGGAGTTGGCCCAGGAACTGCCTGCCGAGGCGGTCGAGGAGGCCAAGGCCAGGGCGGCGACACTGCTGCTCGCCTTCCGGCACGGGAACCAGCTCGCTTTCGACCACGAGCTGGACCTGTTGCTGGCGGAGAACGTCGAGCGGGAGGTGACCACCCTGCTCGCCTGGATCGCCGCCGAGGCCGTCCGCAAGGCGTACGCCCCGGAGGTCGGCGACCGGGTGCTGCGGGCGATGGCCCGCAGGGCCCCGCAGGACAGCGCGGCGGTCGAGGTGGACGAGGAGACCGCGAACGCCGCCCAGCTGATCGAGGCGGTCGCGGGCGGCCGGGTGAACGAGGTCCGCGGCCTGGTCGCCGCGACGGCGGACACCACCTACCTGCTCGGCGGCCTGCTGCAGGGCGTCGCGATGATGCTGCCGTTGCTGCCCGAGGGCGAACTGGCCGAGATCACGGCCGAGTTGCGCCGCCGGCACGGTGGCACCGCGCACGTCCCGGAGGCCCGCGCCGGGGTCTGACGCCCCGGCCGGACAGGCCCCCTAGGCGGCCACGCGAAGCGCCCCGGCCGCCGGACGGCCGGTCAGCGCGCCGGTCAGCGCGGCGGTCAGCGCGGCGATCCGGGCCGAGGCCAGGCCGTCGCCGTACGGGCTCGGGGTGGCGGCCAGCCGGGCCAGCCGCTCCGGAGTGTCGGACAGCCAGGCGCGGGCCAGCCGGCCCAGCTCCTCGCCGGGCCGCACCAGGGCGGCGAAGCCGGCCTCCACGGCCTCCGGGCGCTCGGTGGAGCGGCGCACCACCAGCAGTGGACGGCCGAGCACGGTGCACTCCTCCTGCACGCCGCCGGAGTCGGAGACCAGCAGCGCGGCGTGGCGCGCCAGGCCCAGGAAGTCGCCGTAGCCGACCGGTTCGGTGACGGCCAGGCGCTCCAGCAGGCCGTCCAGCGCGAAGCGTTCGACGGCGGCCCGGGTGCGCGGGTGCATCGGGAACAGCACCGGGGTGCCGGCCCGGGCGATCCGGTCCAGTTCGGCGAGCACGGCGCCGAGCGCCTCGGCGGTGTCGGTGTTCTCCGGGCGGTGCACGGTGGCCAGCACGTACCCGTCGGGGCGCAGCCCGTGCGCGGCGAGCAGCGCGGCGCGGGCGGCCCGGTCCGGCAGCTGACGGCGGACCACCTCGACCACGGTGTTGCCGGTGAGCTCGATCCGCCCCCGGTCGAGGGACTCGGCGCGCAGGTTGGCGACGTTGTCCTCGGTGGCGGCGCAGAGCAGGTCGGAGACGTGGTCGACCATCACCCGGTTGTGCTCCTCGGGCATGGCCCGGTCGTAGCTGCGCAGCCCGGCCTCGACGTGCACCAGCGGGATCTCCCGGGCGTTGGCGGCCAGCGCCCCGGCGAGGGTGGCGTTGGTGTCGCCCTGGACGACCACGGCGGCGGGGCGGTCCTCGGCGAAGGCGGCGTCCAGCTGGCCGAGGGACTGGGCGATCTGCCCGGCCCGGGGGCGGCCGCCGACGCCGGTGAGCAGTTCCGGCCGGGGCAGGTCGAGGTCGCGCAGGAAGCGGCCGGACATCGCCTCGTCCCAGTGCTGGCCGGTGTGCACCAGCCGGGTGGCGTCGCCGAGTTCGTGGATCAGCGGGGCGAGCTTGACCAGTTCGGGGCGGGTGCCGAGGACGACGGCGACGCTGTTGGGGGGCAGGCAGAAGCTCATGGGGGCTCCGGGTGGGACGTGGCGGAGGGGCGCGGTGGGGGTGGCTCAGGATTCGAGCGCGGTGGGGGCGCCGACGGCGACCTTCTCGGCGTTGCGCCGGGTCTTGGCCCAGCCGTTGCGGCCGAGCAGCATCCGGACGGCGGCCCGGACGGCGACCACGAAGAGGTGGTAGGCGTAGAGCCAGACCAGGACGCCCCAGAGCAGCCCGGTGAGCCGGCGCCGGTCCGGGTGGACGGTCCGGCGGTAGGCGAGGCCCCAGAACACCATCGGCAGGGTGGCGAGCACGAAGGCGAGCAGCATCCACGGGCCGTAGCGGAGCTGGAACTCGGCGGTCCCGGCGGGGAAGAGCACCAGCCCGGCGGCGGTGATGGCGAGCGAGAGCGGGAAGAGCAGCACCAGCAGCACGCAGACCACGGGCTGGAGGAAGGTGTAGAGCACCTCGGCCTTGCCGGACGCGGTGTAGTGCGGGGAGCGCAGCACCCGGCCGGTGTAGCGCAGGCACTGCATGTTGCCCTGGGCCCAGCGGGTGCGCTGGGTGAGGAAGCGGCGCAGCGAGATCAGGCCCTCCTGGGAGACCTGGGCCTCGGTGACGTGGGTGAGCCGCCAGCCGGCCAGGCGCAAGTCGAGGCCGGACTCGTAGTCCTCCAGCAGGGCGCGCTCGGGCCAGGGGCGGCCGGCCCGGCCCTCCTCGGCGGTGAGCGAGTCGAGGGCGGTGAGCCGTACGAACTGGCCGTTGCCGCCGAGGCCGACGCTGCCGGTGCGGCGGCGCAGCAGTTGCATGCCGGCGTTGTTGGCCTGGAACTCGACGTCCTGCATCCGGACCAGGGCGCGGGCGAGGGCGTTGGCGGTGCGGCCGCGGCCGGGCAGCGGGCGTTCGTCGTCGGCGTTGCGCATCCGCACGCCGATCTGGACGGCGCCGGTGTCGGGGCGGCCGAGGGCCTTGGGGTTGCAGACCTGGCCGAGAGTGCCGGGGTCGAGCTGTCCGTCGGCGTCGACGACGCCGATCACCACGCGGGAGCGGTCGGTGGACTCGGGCAGCCGGGCGGAGATCTCGCGGTAGGCGGCGTTGAGCGCGGCGCCCTTGCCGATCCGGGCGTGCGGACGGCGGCGCTGGACGAGGTGGATCCGCGGGTCGCGGGAGGCGGCGGCGAGGACGAGTTCGCGGGTGGTGTCCTCGCTGTCGTCGTCGATCACCCACAGGTGGGCCTCGGGTGCGGCGGCCCGCAGGCCGTCCAGGGTCTGGGTGACCACGGCCTCCTCGTCGCGGCAGGGGATGACCAGGTGCCACTGGAAGGCGGAGGGGTCGCCGGGCTCGGCGGGCCGGTTGTGCCGGAAGGCGTGGCGGGAGCCGGCCCAGTACACGAGGAAGCGTCCGAAGACGAGGACCATGTAGCCGACGAGGGCCAGGGAGACCAGTCCGGCGAACCAGACGACGGCGTTCTGGCGGAGCACGAACCAGTCGTGCAGGGCGTCGGGCATGGCGCGGTGCTCCTCGTCATCAACGCGGCCTCATGTCAAAGGCGTCAGCTCCTGGAGGTTGCGAATCGATGCCTCATTGCTGTCCAAACTCGCGTAATCGATAGTAAAGGGAGCAAACTGGAGTCTCGGGGTGAAGCCGGGCAAAGTGGCCGTTCTCACCCCGGCGGCCGTCGTGTTCGCGCCATGACACTCACCCTGTGGGGGCGGGGCGCCACCGCTCCGTAGACTGTGGTCGTGAGCGACAAGGCCGACCCGAATCCGTACACCCTCCGCCCCGCCGACGGCGACACCGGCGACGCCCTGCGCGAGGTCGAACTCGAACTCTCCAGCCGCTGGCCGGAGAACAAGCTGGAGCCCTCGCTCGACCGGATCGAGGCGCTGATGGACATCCTGGGCCAGCCCCAGCGGGCCTTCCCGTCCATCCACATCACCGGCACCAACGGCAAGACCTCCACCGCCCGGATGATCGAGCAGCTGCTCAACACCTTCGAGCTGCGCACCGGCCGCTACACCAGCCCGCACGTGGAGACCGTCACCGAGCGGATCAGCCTGGACGGCGCGCCGATCAGCCCCGAGCGCTTCGTCGAGGTCTACCGCGACATCGAGCCCTACGTGCAGATGGTCGACGCCGCCCAGCCGGTGCCGATGTCCTTCTTCGAGGTGCTCACCGGCATGGCCTACGCGGCCTTCGCCGACGCCCCGGTGGACGTCGCGGTGGTCGAGGTCGGCATGGGCGGCACCTGGGACGCCACCAACGTCATCGACGCCGCCGTCGCCGTGATCACCCCGATCGGGCTGGACCACACCGACAAGCTCGGCGGGACCACCGGCGAGATCGCGGTCGAGAAGTCCGGGATCATCAAGTCCGGCGCCGTCGCCGTGGTCGCCCAGCAGCAGCTGGACGCCGCCCAGAACATCCTGCGCCGGGCCGTCGAGGTGGACGCCACCGTGGCCCGCGAGGGCATGGAGTTCGGCGTGATGCGCCGTGAGCTCGCCATCGGCGGCCAGCTGGTGACGCTGCGCGGGCTCGGCGGCGAGGAGTACGAGGACGTCTTCATCCCGCTGCACGGCGAGCACCAGGCGCACAACGCGGCGCTGGCGCTGGCCGCGGTCGAGGCCTTCTTCGGCGTCGGCGGCGCCCGCGGCGGCCAGCTGGACGCCGACAAGGTCCGCCAGGCCTTCTCCGGCGTCTCCTCGCCCGGCCGCCTGGAGGTCGTCCGCCGCAGTCCCACGATCATCCTGGACGCCGCGCACAACCCGCACGGCGCCCGGGCCACCGTCTCCGCGATCTCCGAGTCCTTCGGCTTCACCCGCCTGGTCGGCGTGATCGGCACCTCCGGGGACAAGGACGTGGCCGGCGTGCTGGAGGCCTTCGAGCCGATCCTGGCCGAGGTCGTCATCACCCAGAACTCCACCCACCGGGCGATGGACGTGGACGCGCTCGCGGCCCTGGCCGTCGAGGTCTTCGGCGAGGACCGGGTCCAGGTCGAGCCCCGGCTCGACGACGCCATCGCCGCCGCCGTCACCCTGGCCGAGGAGGAGGGCGACCTCGGCGGCGCCGGGGTGCTGGTCACCGGTTCGGTCATCACGGTGGGCGAGGCCCGCCTGCTGCTCGGGAGGAAGTGACATGAGGACGCTCTGCTCCTCGACGCTGATCGGCGAGGCGCTGCTGATCATGTTCGCGGCGCTGGTCGCGATGCAGCTCTCCAGCGTCTCGACGGCCACGGTGTGGATCGTCAGCGGCATCGCGATGGCGCTGTGCGTCGCGCTCTGCGGCATGATCAACCGCCCCGGCGCGGTGCAGATCGGCTGGGCGCTGCAGATCGGACTGGTCGCCAGCGGCTTCGTGCTGCCGACCATGTTCGGCCTCGGCGTGGTCTTCGCCGGCCTGTGGTGGTGCTCGGTGCACTACGGCCGCAAGGTCGACGAGTTCAAGGCCGCCCGCGCGGCCGCCGAGGCCCGGGCCCAGGCCGCCTGACGGCCCGGCCGGTCGCCCGCCGGGACCGCGGGACCGACCGGTCGTTCACGCAAGGTAACCTCTGCCCCATACCGCACGCCGTACCGAATACCCAGGAGACGCACCGTGTCCCAGCGCACTCTCGTCCTGCTCAAGCCCGACGCCGTCCGCCGCGGCCTGGCGGGCGAGATCATCAGCCGCATCGAGCGCAAGGCCGGCTGGCGGCTGACCGCCGTCGAGCTGCGCACCTTCGACCGGGAGACCCTGGAGCACCACTACGCCGAGCACGTCGGCCGCCCCTTCTACGAGCCGCTGCTGGAGTTCATGACCTCCGGCCCGTCGATCGCGATGATCGTCGAGGGCGAGGAGGTCGTGAAGGGCATCCGCATGCTGGCCGGCGCCACCAACCCGCTGGAGGCCGGCTCCGGCACCATCCGCGGCGACTACGCGACCATCACCCGCGAGAACCTGATCCACGCCTCCGACTCCCCGGAGTCCGCCGAGCGCGAGATCAAGATCTTCTTCCCCGCGCACGCCTGAGCCCCGCGCACGCCTGAGCCCGGCCGGCGACGCGCCCGGTAGGACGTTCGTACCGCCCCGGTCGGGTCCATTGGCCCGGCCGGGGCATTCTTATCGTGAAATAGGGAACTGGGGAGGCCGACACGGCGTCCCAATCCTGGGAGAAGCGATCACGCTCCGGACAATGGACCGTATGCCCCGCGTCGACGTCCGTACTGCGCGGCGTGACTACGATGGACGCGACTCAAGGGCCCGGTAAGGCAGCTCAGCTGGTCTCCGCCCAAGCGTGGGCGCACGCATCCGTCCACCCCCATGAACTCCGAGCCCGGGAAGGCACCCACACCCCATGGCGAGCAACCTGTCGTTCATCGGCCGCGACTTGGCGATCGACCTCGGAACAGCCAACACGCTGGTGTACGTCAGGGGCAAGGGGATCGTCCTCAACGAGCCGTCCGTCGTCGCGGTCAACACCAACACCGGCGGCATCCTGGCGGTCGGCGCCGAGGCCAAGAAGATGATCGGCCGCACCCCCGGCAACATCGTCGCCATCCGCCCGCTCAAGGACGGTGTGATCGCCGACTTCGAGATCACCGAGCGGATGCTGCGCTACTTCATCCTCAAGATCCACCGGCGCCGCTACCTCGCCCGCCCGCGCGTCGTGGTCTGCGTGCCCTCCGGCATCACCGGCGTCGAGCGCCGCGCCGTCATCGAGGCCTCCTCGCAGGCCGGCGCCCGCCAGGTGCACATCATCGAGGAGCCGATGGCCGCCGCGATCGGCGCCGGACTGCCCGTCCACGAGGCCACCGGCAACATGGTCGTCGACATCGGCGGCGGCACCACCGAGGTCGCCGTCATCTCCCTCGGCGGCATCGTCACCGCCCAGTCCATCCGGGTGGCCGGCGACGAGCTGGACAACGCCATCGTCCAGCACATCAAGAAGGAGTACTCCCTCCTCCTCGGCGAGCGCAGCGCCGAGCAGATCAAGATGAGCATCGGCAGCGCCTACGGCCTTGAGGGCGAGAAGGACGAGCACGCCGAGATCCGCGGCCGCGACCTGGTCAGCGGCCTGCCCAAGACCGTGGTCATCTCCGCCGCCGAGGTCCGCGCCGCCATCGACGAGCCGGTCAACTCGATCATCGACGCCGTCAAGACCACCCTCGACCAGTGCCCGCCCGAGCTGGCCGGCGACGTCATGGACCGCGGCATCGTGCTCACCGGCGGCGGCGCCCTGCTGCGCGGCCTGGACGAGCGGCTGCGCCGCGAGACCGGCATGCCGATCCACATCGCCGAGAACCCGCTCGACTCCGTCGCACTCGGCTCCGGCAAGTGCGTCGAGGAGTTCGAGGCGCTCCAGCAGGTACTGGACGCCTCGCCGCGCCGTTAGCACCACAGCGAAGAATCCGACACTCAACTGAACGGGCCGCCGCCCGGGCCCCACAGCCCCGGGCGGCCGCCAGGTACGAAGGGGCAGTACCAGCACCGTGAGGGACACACGAGAGAGCCGGCTACTGCTCATCCTGCTGGTGGCCGTCGCCTTCGCGCTGATCACCGTGGACATCAAGGGCGGTGAGGACTCCCCGCTCAACCCGGCCCGGCACGCGGCCGCCGGCGTCCTCGGCCCCGTCGAACGCGGCGCCGCCAACGTGGTGGACCCGGTCGCGAACACCGTCCGCGCCTTCCGCGACGCCGCCACCAACAGCGGCCGCGCCGACCAGCTCGCCCGCGAGAACACCGAACTGCGGCAGAAGCTCGCCTCCTCCGACATGGCCACCGGGCGCACCAAGCAGCTGGACGACCTGCTGCGCACCGCCGGCGCCGGCGGATACACCGTCAAGGCCGCCCAGGTCATCGCGATCGGCCCGGCCCAGGGCTTCTCCTGGACCATCACCATCGACGCCGGCAGCGACGACGGCCTCACCCGCGACATGACGGTCATCAACGGCCAGGGCCTGGTCGGCCGGGTCACCACCGTCGCCCCGACCACCGCCACCGTGCTGCTCGCCTCCGACCCCGGCTTCTCGGCCGGCACCCGCCTGGAGGGCAGCGGCGAGATCGGCTTCGCCTCCGGCGGCGGCGACAGCCCGATGAAGGTCTCCCTGCTCAACGGCAAGGCGCAGGTGAAGAACGGCGACCGGCTGGTCACCTTCGGCTCGCAGAGCGGCCGCCCCTTCGTGCCCGGCGTCCCGGTCGGCAAGGTCATCGAGGTCCAGGCCAACGCCGGCCAGCTGACCAAGACCGTCCTGGTGGAGCCCTTCGTCCAGTTCACCCGGCTCGACCTCGTCGGCGTGGTGGTCGTGCCGCCACGCACCGACCCGCGCGACGCCGTGCTGCCGCCCGCCCCCACCCCGGGGCAGAGCCAGGCCGCCCAGCCGCAGGCCACCGCGCCCGCCGCCCCGCCCGCCAAGCCCAATGGGGGGAACTGAGCCATGCGCCTCGCCCGCATCCCCGTCTCCGCCGCGCTGGTCCTGTTCGGCCTGATCCTCCAGGTCAGCGTCTTCGGCCGGCTCCAGCTCCCGGGAGCCACCCCGGACATACTGCTGCTCATCGTGGTCGGCCTGGCCATGGTCTACGGCCCGGCCGGCGGCAGCCTGGTCGGCTTCTCGGGCGGCCTGCTGGCCGACCTCGCACCGCCCTCCGACCACGCGATCGGGCGCTACGCCCTGGTGCTCTGCCTGATGGGCTACGCCGCCGGACTGCTGCGCCCCGAGCACGGCCGCCAGCGCTCCGTCTCCAGCGCGCTGATGGTCGTCGGTGCCGCCGCGATCGCCTCCACCCTGCTGTACGCGATGGTCGGCGCCCTGGTCGGCGACACCGCGGCCCGGCACGTCGGCCTCGGCGGACTGGTGATCAGCGCCCTGCTGTACGACCTGCTGCTGGCGCCGTTCGTGGTGCCGCTGGTGATGCTGCTCGGCCGCCGCTTCGGCCGCGACCCGGTGGCCGCCGCCAGCGACGACGACCAGGGCGGCCCGGGACTGGGCACGCTGGCCCGCTACCGCACCACGCGCGAGGTCTCGGCCGGGCCGTCCTACAAGAAGCGGCGCATCCCCGGCTTCGCCCGCCGCCCGTAGCGGCCCGTCCAGGCCCCCGACCTCCTGATCCTCCCGCATCCCTGGAGCGCACGAGACGTGAGCAACATCCCCGAGACCGGCCGCACCCGGCGGGTGACGATCCGTCTGGTGGTGCTGCAGATCCTGGTGCTGTCGCTGCTCGCCACCCTCGGCGGACGGCTGTGGTACCTGCAGATCCGCAACGCCAAGGAGTACACCGCCAAGGCGACCGGCAACCACATCCGCGAGGTGGTCGAACCCGCCGTCCGCGGCGAGATCCTGGACGCCTCCGGGCGGATCCTGGCCGGCAACGAGACCCGGCTGGTGGTCTCCGTCAGCCGCACCTCGCTGCTCCAGCAGAAGGACGGCGGCAAGGCGGTGCTGGGCCGACTGGCCGAGGTGCTCGGGATGCCCGCCAAGGACGTCCAGGAGAAGGTCCGGCTCTGCGACGCCAAGACGCCGCAGCCGTGCTGGAACGGCTCGCCGTACCAGCCGATCCCGGTCACCAAGGAGGCGACCACCCAGCAGGCGATGCAGATAATGGAGCGCCGCGAGGACTTCCCCGGGGTCACCGCGCAGCCCACCGCCGTGCGTCACTACACCGGCGCCGAGGGCTCCAACATGGCCCAGGTGCTCGGCTACCTCTCGCCGGTCACCGACGAGGAGGTCAGCAAGACCGCCGACAAGAGCGGCCTGGACCGCTACCTGCCGGCCGACCAGATCGGCCGGGCCGGCCTGGAGTCGGTGTACGACCGCGACCTGCGCGGTACGGCGGGCATCACCAAGCTGGAGGTGGACAATCTCGGCCGGGTGATCGGCACCGCCGGCACCGTCGCCCCGCAGACCGGCAACAACCTGGTCACCAGCATCGACGCCCGGGTGCAGAAGGTCGTCGAGGACAACCTGGCGCAGGCCATGGCCGACGCCCGGAAGACCTTCGACAAGGTCACCAACCGCAACTACGAGGCCGACTCCGGCGCCGCCGTCGTGATGGACGTGCACACCGGCCGGATCATCGCGATGGCCAGCGCCCCGACCTACGACCCCAACCTGTGGGTGGGCGGCATCAGCGGCAAGGACTACCAGTCGCTGACCAGCAAGGACTCCAACTTCCCGCTGCTCAACCGGGCCATACAGGGTCAGTCCGCCCCCGGCTCGACCTTCAAGGTCGTCTCCACCACCGCCGCCGTGCAGGCCGGCTACTCGCTGGACGGCACCTACCCGTGCCCGAAGGCCATGACCATCGGCGGCCGTGAGTTCAAGAACTTCGAGAGCGAGAGCTTCGGTTCCATCTCCCTGGAGAAGGCGCTGGAGGTCTCCTGCGACACCGTCTTCTACGGCCTGGCGTACGACCAGTGGATGAAGGACGGCGGCATCAAGCCGAAGAAGGACCCGGCCGACTGGTTCTTCAAGACCGCCCATGAGTTCGGCCTCGGCGCCAAGACCGGCATCGACCTGCCGTCCGAGGTCCCCGGCCGGGTGCCGGACCGGCAGTGGAAGCAGTCCTTCTACGACAACAACAAGGACGCCTGGTGCGCGCAGGCGCAGAAGGGCGGCACCAGCTTCTCCGACCAGATCGCCAAGGAGAACTGCGTCGACGGCTACCAGATGCGCGCAGGTGACGCCGTCAACTACGCGATCGGCCAGGGCGACACCCTCGTCACCCCGGTCCAGATGGCCCGGATCTACTCGGCGCTGGCCAACGGCGGCACCTTCTACCGGCCGACCGTCGCCAAGGCGGTGATAAGCCCGAGCGGGGACCTCGTCCGCGAGATCGCCCCGCACGCGGACGCCAAGTTCCCCGGCGACCAGAAGCTGCTCAGCTACATCGACCAGGCCACCGCGGGCGTCATCACCAGCGGTACCGCCGCCTGGAAGTTCAACGGCTGGCCGCAGGACAAGATCGCGCTGCACGCCAAGACCGGCACCGCCGAGGTCGAGGGCAAGCAGACCACCTCCTGGCTGGACACGTACAGCAAGGACTACGCGGTCATCATGACGATCAGCCAGGGCGGCACCGGCTCCGGCGGCTCCGGCGACGCCATCCGCCGGATCTACCAGGCGCTGTACGGCGTGGACGACAAGGGCAACATCGACAACGGCAAGGCGCTGCTGCCGACGCCGCAGGGCGACCTGCCGAAGTTCAACCCGGACGGCACCGCGATCATCAAGCCGGCCGCCTACACCGTCGACCCGGCGCAGGGCTCCGTCGCCCCGGCTTCCGCTTCGGCGTCGGCCCCGGGATCGGCTCCGGTTTCGGCGTCGGCCCCGGTTTCGGCTCCGGTCGCGGCCGTTGCCCCGTCGGACGCCGGGCAGGCCGCGGCGACGGGCTACGACCCCTCGGCGACCTTCCTCGATCCCGCGCCGCCGGCCGGCGGATCCGCCTCGTACACCGCCGCCGACGCGGCGCTCGAACCGACCAACCGCCAGGGAAGGGGACGGGCATGAGCTCCTACGGCTCGTACCGGCAGCTGCGGCTGACCCCCCAGCGCAGCGGGGTCTCCAAGGCCCTGGCCAAGGACTCCCCGCTCTGGCGGCTGGACTGGATACTGCTGCTGGCCGGACTGGCCCTGTCGGCCGGCAGCTCGCTGCTGGTGTGGTCGGCCACCCGCGGGCGCGACAACCTCACCCACGGGGACCCGCAGTACTTCCTCTACCGGCACCTGACGAACTTCGTCATCGGCCTGGTGCTGTGCGCCGTGGTGATAGGGATAGGAGCCCGGCGGGTCCGCACCCTGGTCCCCTTCATCTACGTCGGCGTGATCGTGCTGCTGCTGGCGACGCTCAGCCCGATCGGCTCGACCGTCAACGGCGCCCACTCGTGGATCCAGCTCGGCGGCGGCTTCTCCGTCCAGCCGGCCGAGTTCGCGAAGATCGCCATCCTGCTGGCGATGGCCGTCGTGCTGTCGGACCAGGTCGACGCGGGGGAGCGGGAGTTCCCCTCGCACCGGGTGGTGTTCCGGGGCCTGATCTGGGCCTGCGTGCCGATGGGCCTCGTCCTGCTGATGCCGGACGCCGGGTCGGTCATGGTGATGTCCGCGATCGTGCTGGGCATCCTGCTCGGCTCCGGCGCCGCCAACCGCTGGGTGCTCGGCATCCTCGCGCTCGGCGTCGGCGGCAGCATCGCGATCTGGAAGCTCGGGCTGCTGAGCCAGTACCAGATCGACCGCTTCGCCGCCTTCGCCAACCCCCAGCTCGACCCCAACGGCGTCGGCTACAACACCGCACAGGCCCGGATCGCGATCGGCTCGGGCGGGCTGATGGGCAAGGGGCTGTTCCACGGCACCCAGACCGTCGGGCAGTTCGTGCCGGAGCAGCAGACCGACTTCGTGTTCACCGTCGCCGGTGAGGAGCTCGGCTTCGTCGGGGCGCTCGCCATAATCGCCCTGGTCGGCGTGATCCTGTGGCGCGCCTGCCGGATCGCCCGCCAGGCGACCGACCTGTACGGGACGATCGTGGCGGCCGGGATCATCGCCTGGTTCTCCTTCCAGGCCTTCGAGAACATAGGGATGTGCCTGGGCATCATGCCGGTCGCCGGCATCCCGCTGCCCTTCGTCTCCTACGGCGGCTCGTCGATGTTCGCGGTCTGGATCGGCATCGGGCTGCTCCAGGCGGTGCGCAGCCAACGGCCGATAGCGGCCTGAGCGGTCGACGGCAGGGGCCGGTCCGGGGTACTCCCGGGCCGGCCCCTGCGCCTTGCGTCCCTGGTTGGGTGACGGTACGTCAGATCGGGTGCAGCAGACAGTCGGCGGCGGTGAGGATCGCCCGGGTCTGGTGGGCCAGCTGCTCCTGCACCGGGACCCAGCGAGCGCCGAAGCGGCTGCGCAGCCGGTCCAGGCTGTCCGCCACCACGGCGCGGGCGCGCTCCCGGGCGGCCTCGGCGGCCGGGCCGCGGGCGTCCGCGAGCAGCCGCAGCAGGATCGAGGCGACCCGCAGCGGCAGCCGGGCCGCGACCAGCCCTGCGGTGGTCGCCCGGGCGGCGCTCAGCGGCCCCTGGCACCACAGCTCCAGCCACTCGGCGGCCACCCGCGGGGCCACACCCAGGTTGAACTCCGCGGTGCGCGCCAGCGGGCCGTACGCCTCCCGGGCCTGCGCCGGGACGCGGGCGAGCAGGGCGGTGAGCTCCTCGGCGCGGGCGGTGAGCTCGCGGGCGGCGTCGCCGACGACCTGTGGTCCGGCCGGATGCGTACGGGCGTCGCCAACCGCGTCCACCGCCCACATCGGGACCTCCAGGACGGCGGTCACCGCGCCGTACCGGGCCGCGTAGGCCCAGGTGGACAGCTCGGGCTCGTCCGGCAGCGCCCGGGAGGTCCCCGGGCCGCCGGGCGCCGGCATCAGATAGGTGCCGGGGGCCGGGCTGCTCCAGCCGACGGCGTCGTAGGAGTCCACGTCGAGCGGGATGCCGGCCCGATCGGCGGAGCGGGCGAAGCGCTCGGCCAGACCGCGGACCGGCCCGGTCAGCTGGACGAAGGCGCCGCCGAAGTCCACCCCGTGCAGCGAGCACTGGAGGAAGGGGCGCAGCTCGTCGATCAGCCCGATCAGCGCCACGCTCTCCGGCATCGGTGGGCGGCCGGAGCCGGGGGCGGGCAGCAGCTCGGGCTGCTCCTCGAACGCGGGGCGGAAGAAGTGCTCGTAGTGGCGGCGCATGGTGAGCGGTCCGTCCAGCCAGCCGGCGTTGAGCGCGGCGCCGTCCGGGTCCAGGCACAGCAGCAGGTGCCAGGACAGGCCGGGCCGGGCGGGGCGCTCCAGCAGCACCTCGGCGAGCCGGACCGCGGCGGCGGTGCCGATCGGCTCGTTCGGGTGCGGGCCGCCGACCACCAGCACGGTGCGCGGCCCCCGGTCCACCGAGAGCAGCAGCAGGGGGCGTCCGGCCCGGGAGCGGCCCACCTCGCGCAGTCGGCAGCGGTCCGGGTGGCGCAGGGCGAGCCGCCTGGCCGCGCACTCGGCCTGGGCCGGGGTGGGGTAGCGGGCCGGACGGGCGTCGGGGGTCCGCGGGGACAGGGGCCGGACCCGCCGACCGGTGTCGGTCATGGTTCTCCTTGCGACCGGTCGTACGGCCGCCGGGGCGCGGGCGTGCCGCGCCGCCGGCCGCGGCCTGCGGGCCGGGGACGGGCTGTGCGGGGCCGGGGAGGGGCCCTGCGGGGGACGGGGGAGGGCGTGCTGGGGCGAACGGGCCGCCGGGGGAGTCGGCGTTGGCCGAGCGTACGACCCAACTCCCGCCACGGGAAGGGGTGCAGGGCCTTGGGCAGGGCCCGGTCAGTACCGCACGGGCCGTCCGGGCGTGTCAACGGCGGACGGCGCCCGGCGGCGGGCGCGCACCGCGCGTGCCAGGGCGGTCACCGGCGGGGGGCGGATCGCGCCGGGGCGTGCCGGGGCCGGCTCCGGCGCAGACGGGTCGATCCCCGGATTGGGCTACCCTTGAGGGTCACCCCTCCCGTGCCGGCTCGCGGCACCGAATCACGTCGTAAGGGTTCCTAGTACATGACTGTCGAATCGGTCTTCCCACGCCTGGAGGCACTCCTCCCGCACGTCCAGAAGCCGATCCAGTACGTCGGCGGCGAGCTCAACTCGACCGTCAAGGACTGGGACGCCTGCGACGTCCGCTGGGCGCTGATGTATCCCGACGCCTACGAGGTCGGGCTGCCCAACCAGGGCGTCATGATCCTCTACGAGGTGCTGAACGAGCGCGAGGGCGTGCTGGCCGAGCGCACCTACAGCGTCTGGCCGGACCTCGAAGCGCTGATGCGCGAGCACCGCGTCCCGCAGTTCACGGTGGACGCCCACCGGCCGGTGAAGGCGTTCGACGTGTTCGGGCTGTCCTTCTCCACCGAGCTCGGCTACACCAACATGCTGACCGCGCTCGACCTGGCCGGCATCCCGCTGGAGGCCAAGGACCGCACCGAGGACGACCCGATCGTCCTCGCCGGCGGCCACGCGGCCTTCAACCCGGAGCCGATCGCGGACTTCCTGGACTGCGCGGTGATCGGTGACGGCGAGCAGGCCGTGCTCGACATCACGGAGATCATCCGCGCCTGGAAGGCCGAGGGCCGCCCGGGCGGCCGGGACGAGCTGCTGCTGCGCCTGGCCCGTACCGGCGGGGTGTACGTGCCCAAGTTCTACGACGTGGAGTACCTGGCCGACGGCCGGATCGGCCGCGTCGTGCCGAACGCCCCGGGCGTGCCGTGGCGGGTGTCCAAGCACACCGTGATGGACCTCGACGAGTGGCCGTACCCGAAGCAGCCGCTCGTCCCGCTCGCGGAGACGGTGCACGAGCGGATGTCCGTGGAGATCTTCCGCGGCTGCACCCGCGGCTGCCGCTTCTGCCAGGCCGGCATGATCACGCGCCCCGTGCGGGAGCGAAGCATCACCGGCATCGGCGAGATGGTGGAGCGCGGGCTCAAGGCGACCGGCTTCGAGGAGGTCGGCCTGCTGTCGCTGTCCAGCGCCGACCACACCGAGATCGGCGACATCGCCAAGGGCCTGGCGGACCGCTACACCGAGGACAAGATCGGCCTCTCGCTGCCGTCCACCCGCGTCGACGCCTTCAACATCGACCTCGCCAACGAGCTGTCCCGCAACGGGCGCCGCTCCGGGCTCACCTTCGCCCCCGAGGGCGGCAGCGAGCGCATGCGCAAGGTGATCAACAAGATGGTGTCGGAGGAGGACCTGATCCGCACCGTCGCCACCGCCTACGGCAACGGCTGGCGCCAGGTGAAGCTGTACTTCATGTGCGGCCTGCCCACCGAGACCGACGAGGACGTGCTCCAGATCGGTGAGATGGCGAAGAACGTCATCCAGAAGGGCCGCGAGGTCACCGGCCAGAACGACATCCGCTGCACCGTCTCCATCGGCGGGTTCGTGCCCAAGCCGCACACCCCGTTCCAGTGGGCCCCGCAGCTGTCCGCCGAGGCCACCGACGCCCGCCTGGCCAAGCTGCGCGACTCGATCCGCGGCGACCGCAAGTACGGCAAGAACATCGGCTACCGCTACCACGACGGCAAGCCCGGCATCGTCGAGGGCCTGCTCTCCCGCGGCGACCGCCGCGTCGGCGCGGTCATCCGCGCGGTCTACGAGGACGGCGGCCGCTTCGACGGCTGGCGCGAGTACTTCTCGTACGACCGCTGGATGGCCTCCGCCGAGAAGGGCCTGGCCGGCACCGGTGTCGACGTCGACTGGTACACCACCCGCGAGCGCACCTACGAGGAGGTGCTGCCCTGGGACCACCTGGACAGCGGCCTCGACAAGGACTGGCTGTGGGAGGACTGGCAGGACGCCCTGGAGGAGGTCGAGGTCGACGACTGCCGCTGGACGCCGTGCTTCGACTGCGGCGTGTGCCCCCAGATGGACACCCACATCCAGGTCGGCCCGACGGGCAAGAAGCTGCTGCCGCTGACGGTCGTGAACAAGTAGGCGAGCTGTGGTGTGAGTTAGTTCACGGCCTCGGAGGGTTCGGGGTCGGTGCGGAGCCCTTCCCGGTGGTGTCGGGGAGGGCTCCCGTGCTGTGGGGGCCGGGGTGGGTTCGGGATGGGTTCGGGTGGGGGCTGACCAGGGGCGGAGCGAGGGGGGCGGCGGGGCGCGTACCCTTTGAGGTGACAGAGTCCGGGCCGTGGCGGGAACGCGCCGCGCCGGACGGGGACAATTGACTAAAGGACTGAGCGACCCTGGCACGCCGTACGCCCGACGGTCCGCCGCCCGCGCCGACGGTGCAGCGGATTCGTCTCCGCTACACCAAGCGCGGCCGGCTCCGCTTCACCAGCCACCGTGACTTCCAGCGCGCCTTCGAGCGCGCCCTGCGCCGGTCCGCCGTTCCGATGGCCTACTCGGCCGGCTTCACCCCGCACCCGAAGGTGTCCTACGCCAACGCCGCCCCCACCGGGGTGGCGAGCGAGGCGGAGTACCTGGAGATCGGCCTGGCCGCCGTGCGCGACCCCGAGCAGCTGCGGGCGCAGCTGGACGAGTCGCTGCCCGCCGGCCTGGACGTGATCGACGCGGTCGAGGTCCGGACGCCGAACTTCGTGGAGCGGCTGGAGGCCTCCGAGTGGCTGGTGCGCCTGGACGGTGTCGAGCCGGACCAGGCGGCCAAGGCCGTCCGCGCGTTCCTCGCCGAGGAGAAGGTCGAGGTCGAGCGCCGGACCAAGAACGGCGTGCGGGTCTTCGACGCGCGCGGTGCGGTGGCGGCGCTGGAAGCCGTCGAGTCGCAGGTCGACGGTGGTACGGACACGGCCGCCGGAACCGACCACGATGTTCGGACCGGCCGTCCCTGTGCGATACTGCGCCTGGTAGTACGACACGCCACACCCGCCGTACGACCCGACGACGTATTGTCCGGTCTCCGTGCGACGGCCGACCTGGCGCCGCCGGTCCCCGCAGAGGTGACCAGGCTGGCGCAGGGGCCGCTCGACGAGGAGTCGGGCACGGTGACCGACCCGCTGGCGCTCGACCGCGCCGCGGCCCCGGCCGGCTGAGAAACGGCCGCCGGGCCGCGCGCTACCGCGTCCGCCTAGGGGGCGGAGGCCGGATCCAGTGCCTCACTGGATCCGACGGTCCTCCAGGGTTCCCGCGGCTCCCCAGGGGAGCGAGCGTCGTCGCAGCACAGGCCGGCCTCTCGGGGCCCGCCGACCAGGACGGTCGGTGGGCCCGGGACCCCTTCCGGGAGCCACCCGGGGTTGGGGGACGGCTCAGCTTGGGAAAACCTCAGAAGACTGGTCAGACCAGAAGACTTTCGACACCCCGCGGAACGCGGGGCGCCGAGCGAGACTACGAGCCCCTGTGCGGCCTCGCGTCCGCACGGCGGCACCGTCGGAGGGTCCGGCCCGAGCATCCTCGCGATGCCGGCCGCCCACAGGTGTCGCACCGTGCCCGGATGTGGAGCCCGGGGGCCTGACGGGAGATCCACCCGCATGCTCGATAACACCGATCCGCAGCAGTCTGCGGCCACGGAACAGAACGCAACCGCCGGGACCGGTGGCGAGGGCGCGTCCGCCGCGCCGCCGCGCCGTCGTCGCCGGGCGGTGTCCCGCCCGGCGGGCACCCCGCAGGGTGCGGCCGTCGAGGCGGCCGAGACGGTCCTGCCGGTCGAGGCGCGCGAGGCGCCCGCTGCCGAGGCCCCGGCGGCCGAGGCCGCCCCGGTGGCGGAGAAGCCGGTCCGGGCCCGCCGGACCCGCAAGCGGGCCGAGGCCCCGGCGGGTGCGCCGGAGGCCGGCGCGATCGTCGTGACCGCGCCGGAGGCCGCAGCGGCCGCCGTTGAGGAGGCCGCCCCCGCCAAGGCCGAGAAGAAGGCCGAGCCGAAGGCCGACCGGACGGACGAGAAGGCGGAGAAGCCCGCTCGGGCCCGTCGGACCCGCAAGCGGGCCGAGGCGCCCGTCGCCGAGGTTCCGGCGGCCGAGGAGCCCGCCGCCGTCGAGGCTCCGGCGCCCGTCGCCGAGCCCGTGGCCGAGGAGGCCCCGGCCGCTCCGGCCCGCCGCACCCGCCGCCGTCGCGTGGTCGAGGCCGCGCCGGTGGTCGAGGCGCCGGTCGAGGAGCCCGTGGCCGAGGAGCCCGCCGTCGAGGAGGAGCCCGAGGAGGAGGCCGTCGAGGCCGCCGCCGAGGCCCCCGCCCCGGCTGCTCCCGCGCCGGCCGCCGAGGCCGAGCCGCACCACCGGGTGCGCCGCCGTGCCGTCCGCCCGGCCACCGCGGTCTTCCAGGCCCCGGTGTTCCAGGAGCCCGCCCCCTACGTCGCTCCCACCGCGCCGCAGCAGCCCGCCGCCGCCCCGGCCCAGGTCGAGGCCCCGGCCGCCGCCGAGCAGCGCTCGGAGGAGGACGAGTACGAGTACAGCGGTGTCGGCCGCCGCCGCCGGGTCCGCACCCGGGTCGAGCCGAACCGCCGCAGGCAGGCCGCCGAGGCGCCGGTGAAGGCCGCCCCCGCCAAGGCCCCGGCCAAGGCGCCCGTGGAGGCCCCGGCCGCCGAGGCACCCGCCGTGGAGGCCCCCGCCGCCGGTCCGGAGACCGAGGGCGAGTGGGAGGAGGACGGCCGTCCGTCCCGCCGTCGCCGTCGCGGCGGCCGCCGCCGTCGCCGTGGCGAGGCCGAGGAGTTCGAGGCCGCCGAGGCCGTCGAGGCCGAGCAGCCCGCCGTTGAGGAGCCGGTCCGGGCCGCCGCCGAGGAGGAGGACGAGGAGGAGGACGACGACCTGGCCGCCGGCCTGTCCTCGTCCCGTCGTCGCCGCCGCCGTCGCCGCCGCAGCGGTGAGGCCGGCGCCGTCGAGACCGCCGAGACCACCGAGGACGGCGTCCGCACGGTGGTGAAGGTGCGCGAGCCGCGCCGCCGTTCCACCGAGCCGTCCTTCGACCCGGACGAGGTGCAGTCCATCAAGGGCTCGACCCGTCTGGAGGCGAAGAAGCAGCGCCGCCGCGAGGGCCGCGAGCTGGGCCGCCGCCGGGTGCCGATCATCACCGAGGCCGAGTTCCTGGCCCGCCGGGAGTCGGTCGAGCGCGTCATGGTGGTGCGCCAGAACGGCCAGCGCACCCAGATCGGCGTCCTTGAGGACGGCGTGCTGGTCGAGCACTACGTCAACAAGGAGCAGGCCACCTCGTACGTCGGCAACGTCTACCTGGGCAAGGTCCAGAACGTGCTGCCGTCCATGGAGGCCGCGTTCGTCGACATCGGCAAGGGCCGCAACGCGGTGCTGTACGCCGGTGAGGTCAACTTCGGCGCGCTGGGCCACGGCGGCCCGCGCCGGATCGAGTCGGTGCTGAAGTCCGGCCAGTCCGTGCTGGTGCAGGTCTCCAAGGACCCGATCGGCCACAAGGGCGCCCGCCTGACCAGCCAGATCTCGCTGCCCGGCCGCTACCTGGTGTACGTGCCCGAGGGCTCGATGACCGGCATCTCGCGCAAGCTGCCCGAGAACGAGCGCGCCCGCCTGAAGCAGATCCTCAAGAAGATCGTCCCGGACGACGCGGGCGTCATCGTGCGCACCGCCGCCGAGGGCGCCTCCGAGGAGGAGCTGACCCGCGACGTCCAGCGCCTCCAGCAGCAGTGGGAGGACATCCAGAAGAAGGCCGCGACCGGCAACGCCCCGGCGCTGCTGTACGGCGAGCCGGACATGACCGTCCGGGTCGTGCGCGACATCTTCAACGAGGACTTCACCAAGGTCATCGTCTCCGGCGACGAGGCGTGGAAGACCATCCACGAGTACGTCTCCAACGTGGCCCCGGACCTCGCCGAGCGGCTCCAGCGGTGGACCTCCGAGGTGGACGTGTTCGCCACCTACCGGATCGACGAGCAGCTGATGAAGGCGCTGGACCGCAAGGTCTGGCTGCCCAGCGGCGGTTCGCTGGTGATCGACCGCACCGAGGCGATGGTCGTCATCGACGTCAACACCGGGAAGTTCGTCGGCCAGGGCGGCAACCTGGAGGAGACGGTCACCCGGAACAACATCGAGGCGGCCGAGGAGATCGTGCGCCAGCTGCGGCTGCGCGACCTCGGCGGCATCATCGTGATCGACTTCATCGACATGGTCCTGGAGTCCAACCGCGACCTGGTGCTTCGCCGCCTGCTGGAGTGCCTGGGCCGGGACCGGACCAAGCACCAGGTGGCCGAGGTCACCTCGCTGGGCCTGGTTCAGATGACCCGCAAGCGGGTCGGCCAGGGCCTGCTGGAGTCCTTCTCCGAGGCCTGCGTGCACTGCAACGGCCGCGGTGTGATCGTCCACATGGAGCAGCCGAGCGCCCATGTCCACGCCCCGTCGGCCGCGGCCGTCGAGGCGGGCTCGGGTGGCGGCAAGCGCCGTCGCCGGGGCAAGGGCGGCGCGGGCCACGAGGAGCCGCAGGCCGTCGAGGCCGGGTCGCCGGTGGCCGAGGCCGTCGTCGAGTCGGTCGTGGAGCCCGCCGAGCCGGTGCGCGAGGAGATCGAGGGCCAGCTGGCCCTGGAGGTCCCGGGCGTCGAGGCGGAGGCCGTCGAGGCCGTACCGGTCGAGGCGCCGAAGGCCGTGGAGGCGCCGGTGGCCGAGGCTCCCGCCGCCGCTCCGGCCGGCCGTCCGCGCCGCCGCGCGGTGCGCAAGGCGACGGCTCCGGCGGGTGCGCCGCAGGCCGCCGAGATCGTGGTGCTGCAGGCGAAGGCCGACGCGGCCCTGGAGGCGGCCCTGGCGGCCGCCGCCCCGGCTGTCGAGGCTGCCGCCGAGGCCGCGGCCGAGGCCGTCGCGGAGGCCGCGCCCGAGGCCGCCGAGGAGGTCGTCGCGGAGGCCGTGGTGGTCGTCGAGGTTCCGGCCGAGGAGGCCGCCGAGGCGCCCGCTGCTGAGACCCCCGCGGAGGAGGCCCCCGCGGAGGAGGCGTCCGCCGAGGAGGCCCCGGCGCCCAAGAAGCGGGCCGCCCGCAAGACCGCCGCGAAGAAGACCGCCGCCAAGAAGACGACCACGGCGGCCAAGAAGACCACCGCCCGCAAGACCGCGACCAAGCGGACGAGCGCGGCGGCCAAGAAGGCCGCGACCGCCGAGGGTGATACGGCGGCCGAGTAGTGCCCACGCCCGGGGCGGGAACCCTCCCGCCCCGGGCCGTACGGGCCGGTTTGCCCCCGGGGCGACCGGTCCGTATTCTTGACCATCGGCGTGTCTACGCCGCGCTCCCGAGCACATCACCTCCCCGAGAGCCCCGCGCCCAGCGTGGAGCGGTCGGGGGGAGGCCCCTGTGTCCGTACCCAGGTGGCTGGCGTCGGGAGTTCCGACCGAGTTGGGAAAGTAGGTACCGCATGTACGCGATCGTTCGCGCAGGCGGCCGCCAGCACAAGGTCGCCGTCGGCGACGTGCTGGAGATCGACCGTATCGAGGCCAAGCCGGGTGACTCGGTGGAGCTCTCGACCATCCTGGTCGTCGACGGTGACGCCGTCACCTCCGACCCGTGGGTCCTGGCCGGCGTGAAGGCTCACGCCGAGGTGGTCGACCAGACCAAGGGCGACAAGATCGTCATCCTGCGCTACAAGAACAAGACCGGCTACCGCCGCCGTCAGGGTCACCGTCAGAAGCACACCGCGGTGCGCATCACCAGCATCGACTCGGTCAGCAAGTAAGGGGTTAGCGAGATATGGCACACAAGAAGGGCGCAAGCTCTACCCGCAACGGCCGTGACTCGAACGCCCAGCGCCTCGGCGTGAAGCGCTTCGGCGGCCAGGTCGTCTCCGCCGGCGAGATCCTCGTCCGCCAGCGCGGCACCCACTTCCACCCGGGTGCCGGTGTCGGCCGCGGTGGCGACGACACGCTGTTCGCGCTGACCGCCGGTGCGGTGCAGTTCGGCAACCGTCGCGGCCGCAAGGTTGTCAACATCGTGGCCGTCGAGGCCTGAGTCCCAGCGGACTCGCGAGTCGCACCAGACTCACACTGAAGGGTGGGCCGGAATGTTCCGGTCCACCCTTCGGCTTTACGCAGCAAGCAAGCAGACTCATCCGCACTGGAGGCACAACCATGACCACCTTCGTGGACCGCGTCGAACTTCACGTCGCCGCGGGTAACGGAGGCCACGGCTGCGCCTCCGTGCACCGCGAGAAGTTCAAGCCGCTCGGCGGCCCGGACGGCGGTAACGGCGGCGAGGGCGGCAGCGTCATCCTCACCGTGGACTCGCAGGTCACCACCCTGCTGGAGTACCACCACTCGCCCAAGCGCAAGGCGACCAACGGCAAGCCCGGGGCGGGCGGCAACCGCACCGGCGCCGACGGCGAGGACCTCGTCCTGCTGGTGCCGGACGGCACCGTGGTGCTGGACCGCCAGGGCAACGTGCTCGCCGACCTGGTCGGCCACGGCACCAGCTTCGTCGCCGCCCAGGGCGGCCGCGGCGGCCTCGGCAACGCCGCGCTGGCCTCGGCCCGCCGCAAGGCCCCGGGCTTCGCGCTGCTCGGCGAGCCCGGCGAGGCCCGCGACATCGTGATGGAGCTCAAGTCCGTCGCCGACGTGGCCCTGGTCGGCTACCCGAGCGCCGGCAAGTCCTCGCTGATCTCGGTGCTCTCCGCCGCCAAGCCGAAGATCGCGGACTACCCGTTCACCACCCTGGTCCCCAACCTCGGCGTGGTCACCGCGGGCGACACCGTCTACACCATCGCCGACGTGCCCGGCCTGATCCCGGGCGCCAGCCAGGGCCGGGGCCTGGGCCTGGAGTTCCTGCGGCACGTCGAGCGCTGCTCGGTGCTGGTGCACGTGCTGGACTGCGCCACCCTGGAGCCGGGCCGCGACCCGCTGAGCGACCTGGAGACCATCGAGGCCGAGCTCGCCGAGTACGGCGGTCTTGAGGACCGCCCGCGCCTGGTCGCGCTCAACAAGGTGGACGTCCCGGACGGCCAGGACATCGCCGACCTCACCCGCGCCTCGCTGGAGGAGCGCGGCTACCAGGTGTTCGAGGTCTCGGCCGCCTCCCGCAAGGGCCTGCGCGAGCTGAGCTTCGCGGTGGCGAAGATCGTCGCCGAGGCGCGCGCCGCCAAGCCGGCCGAGGAGTCGACCCGGATCGTGCTGCGCCCCAAGGCCGTGGACGACGCGGGCTTCACCATCACCGAGGAGGACGGCGCGTACCACATCCGCGGCGTCAAGCCGGAGCGCTGGGTCCGGCAGACCGACTTCAGCAACGACGAGGCCGTCGGCTACCTCGCCGACCGGCTGGCCCGCCTCGGTGTCGAGGATCAGCTGTGGAAGATCGGGGCGCAGGAGGGCGACACCGTCGTCATCGGCCCCGAGGAGAACGCCGTCGTCTTCGACTGGGAGCCGACCATGGCCGCCGGTGCCGAGATGCTCGGCCGCCGCGGTGAGGACCACCGCTTCGAGAACCCGCGCCCGGCGGTCGACCGCCGCCGCGAGAAGCAGAAGGGGCGGGACGCGGCCGAGGCCGAGTTCCTCGCCTTCGAGGCGCTCTCCAGCGGCCGGCAGTCCGCCATCGAGGGCGACGACGAGGACTACTGAGCCCGGGTCGACGCGAACGGCCCCCGTCACCTGTGGAGGTGGCGGGGGCCGTTCGCCCGTTCACGGGTGACGCGGCGTCACTTCATCCAGGCGGCCTGGAGCTTGAGCAGGTCGGTCAGTTCGGTGTAGCCGACGGCCGCCGGCGTGTTGCCGGCGATGGTGAAGATGTCGCAGCCCTTCGTCTCGGCGCCCTTGGCGATGCCCTGGAACTTCGCACTGGTGCACTTGGGCATCGGGGTGGCGGCGCTCATGGTGGGCAGGCCCTTGTTGCCGGAGCTGTCGAAGATGACGAACTTCGAGTTCGGGGCGGTGAAGGAGAGGCTGGACTCCCCGAGGTTCTTGATGGTGTAGCTGACGTAGACGGGGGTGCGGCCGTCCAGTCCGGTGGTCGGCACCTTGGCGGCGGTGAGGTCCTGCAGAGAGCCCACCTCGATGCCGGTGACCGTGATCTGCAGCTTGGCGGCGACGTTGGAGGTCTTGTCGGCGAAGTCGACGGTGGCCGACTGGCCGACCTTCACGGTGGCGGGCGCCTGCGGAATCTTGCCGGCGCCGGCGCCGCCGCCGGACGCGCCGGCCGTACCGGCACCGCCGGTCGCCGCGCCACCGGTGGCGGCCCCGCCCGTAGCGGCACCGCCGGTGGCCGCGCCCGACGGGGCGGCGGTCGAACCGCCGGCCGCGCCGCCGGTGGCCGCGCCGGTCTGGGCCGGAGCCGCTCCGGTGGCGCCGCCCGTGCCGGCCGGGTCCGGGTTGTCCGGACCGCAGGCGGCGAGCGAGAGGGCGGTGGCCGCCGCCAGGGCGGCGACGGTCAGCTTCGTGGTGTACGAACGCATGGTGCGCTTTTCTCCTGGGCGCGCGGCCGCGAACCGTTGCCGGCCTGCCCGTTGCGGCGCCGCCCCGTGTGACGGGAACGTCGAAGACAAGTGGGTACAGCGGGCAAGAAGCCGTCCCCCGATCTGGCTTTCGGTCACGGACCATACCAGCCATCCGGATTGGCGGGCGGGCTGTGGCGAGCCCGTGACCGAGCCGGGTCCAGTCGGTGAAACACGGTGGGGGTGACCTGCGCGGATCGCGTAGATTTCGGACATGGCGGCCGGGCCCGGCCCCGTCGTACCCGCACCACCGGAAGGGCGTACAGCGAGATGAGCGAGGACTCACTGCGGGAGGAGGTGCTGACCGCACGGCGGATCGTGGTCAAGGTCGGCTCCTCCTCACTCACCACGGCGGCCGGCGGCCTGGACGCCGACCGGGTCGACGCCCTGGTGGACGCGCTCGCCAAGGTGCGCAGCCGCCCGGACGCCCCCGAGGTCGTCCTCGTCTCCTCCGGCGCCATCGCCGCCGGGCTCGCCCCGCTCGGCCTGGACGGGCGGCCCAAGGACCTGGCCCGTCAGCAGGCCGCCGCCAGCGTCGGCCAGGGACTGCTGGTCGCGCGCTACACCGCCTCCTTCGCGCGGTACGGCATCCGGGTCGGGCAGGTGCTGCTCACCGCCGAGGACGCCAGCCGCCGCGCCCACTACCGCAACGCCTACCGGACGCTGGACCAGTTGCTGGCGATGGGCGCGATGCCGATCGTCAACGAGAACGACACCGTCGCCACCGCCGAAATCAAGTTCGGGGACAACGACCGGCTGGCCGCGCTGGTCGCCCACCTGGTCCGGGCCGACCTGCTGGTGCTGCTCTCCGACGTGGACGGCCTCTACGACGGTGACCCGGCCAAGCCCGGCACCAGCCGGATCGCCGAGGTGCGCGGCCCGCACGACCTGGACGGCATCGAGATCGGCAGCGCGGGCAAGGCGGGCGTCGGCACCGGCGGCATGGTCACCAAGGTCGAGGCGGCCCGGATCGCCACCGGCGCCGGCATCCCGGTGGTGCTCACCGCGGCCAGCCACGCGGCCGACGCGCTGGCCGGGCGGCCCACCGGCACGCTCTTCCTGCGCACCGGCGGCCGTTCCTCCGGCCGGATGCTCTGGCTGGCCCACGCGAGCAGCCCGCGCGGGGCCCTGCACCTGGACGCGGGCGCCGTCGAGGCGGTCGTCTCGGGCGGCGCGTCGCTGCTGCCGGCCGGGGTGACCAAGGTCGACGGGGAGTTCGCCGCGGGTGATCCGGTGGACCTTCTTGCCGAAAACGGCCACATCGTGGCTCGCGGACTGGTCAACTTTGATGCGAGGGAGTTGCCCCGCCTGCTCGGTCGGTCCACCCGCGACCTGGCCCAGGAGTTCGGCGCCGCGTACGAGCGCGAGGTCGTCCACCGCGACGACCTGGTCGTTCTGCGCGGCTGACCGGCCGTCCGGTCGGCACCGGCCGGACGGCGCAGCGCGGTCGGCGGGCCGCTCCGTACCGGGAGCGGCCCGGCCGCGGGCGAGGAGGGGCGCAGCCGTACCGGTCGGCCGAGGGCCGACGGGGGCGGTGGGGACGACACGAGATCGCCGAACAGGAGGCCGCCGGTGGAACGCAGGCGCGAGGCAGCGCTGACCGGAGGGACGGCGGGCCGGCGGCTGACCAGCATCGACGGCGGACGCGGGGACGGCCCCGCCGAGCCGGCCGGTCCGCCGCCGCAGGTGCCGGGCGGGGCGCGCGGGCTGCGGCCCCGGCGCACGGAGGCGCCGGAACCGCCCGCGGTGCCGGAGCAGGCGCGGCTGTGGCACGTGGTGCTGAGCGTGGCCGGGCAGGCCACCCAGCTGTCCTCGCTACGGGCCTCGCTGGAGCGGCTGGCACACGACCACTCGTTCTTCCTGACCGCCCGCTACGCGGCCGACCACGCCGAGATCCGCTACTGGGAACAGGCCCGGGACCTGCACGACGCGGCGGCGATCGCGCTGCGGCTGTGGGGCGAGCACAAGGTGACGGCGAATCTGCCACCGTGGGAGATCGTCGGACTGGAGGTGGTCGACCGGGCGACGTACCACAAGCGGGTGGCCGAGGGCTTCGGCGGTCCGCCGCCGCGCCTGGGCGGCGTGTACCCGTACTGACCGGCCCTGTTCGGATGGCGGAACGGCGACCGGCGGCGCGGGGGCAGTCGCTACCCTAGGCGGCATGACCAGCGACCTCACCACCGCCGACAGCCCCGTCCTCGCCGTAGCGCGCCGAGCCCGGGAGGCCGCCGCCGCGCTCGCCCCGCTGCCGCGCGGGGCCAAGGACGCCGCGCTGCTGGCGATCGCGGACGCGCTGGTCGCCCGCAGCGCCGAGATCGTCGCGGCCAACGCCGAGGACGTGGCCCGGGCCCGCGAGGCGGGGACGGCCGAGTCGGTGATCGACCGGCTGAGCCTGACCGACGAACGGATCGCCGCGATCGCCTCCGACGTGCGCGACGTGGCCGGCCTGGCCGACCCGGTCGGCGAGGTGGTGCGCGGCTACACCCTGCCGAACGGCCTGGACGTGCGCCAGGTGCGGGTGCCGCTCGGCGTGGTCGGCATCATCTACGAGGCCCGGCCGAACGTCACGGTGGACGCCGCCGCGCTCTGCCTGAAGTCCGGCAACGCGGTGCTGCTGCGCGGATCCGCCTCGGCGTACCGCTCCAACACCGCGCTGGTCGCCGTCCTGCGGGACGCGGTCGAGGCGGCCGGGCTGCCGGCCGACGTGATCCAGCTCGTCCCGGGGGAGAGCCGGGACTCGGTGCAGGAGCTGATGCGCGCCCGCGGCTACGTCGACGTGCTGATCCCGCGCGGCGGGGCCTCGCTGATCCGCACCGTGGTCGAGGGCTCGACCGTCCCGGTGATCGAGACCGGCACCGGCAACTGCCACGTGTACGTGGACGCGCGGACCGACCTGGCGATGGCCGTCGGCATCCTGCTGAACTCCAAGGCGCAGCGGGTCAGCGTCTGCAACGCCGCCGAGACGCTGCTGGTGCACCAGGACGTCGCGGACACCTTCCTGCCGCTCGCGCTGGCCGCCCTGGGCGAGGCCGGGGTGACGGTGCACGGCGACGAGGCGGTGCTCAAGGCCGCCGAGGGCAGCGGCGCCACCGTGGTGCCGGCCACCGACGAGGACTGGGGCGCCGAGTACCTCTCGTACGACCTGGCCGCGGCCGTGGTGCCCTCGCTGGACGCCGCGGTGGAGCACATCCGCCGCTGGTCCTCCGGCCACACCGAGGCGATCGTGACCACCTCGCAGGCCGCCGCCCGCCGCTTCACCCAGCTGGTGGACTCGACCACGGTGGCCGTCAACGCCTCCACCCGGTTCACCGACGGCGGTGAGTTCGGCTTCGGCGCGGAGATCGGCATCTCCACCCAGAAGCTGCACGCCCGCGGCCCGATGGGCCTGCCGGAGCTGACCAGCACCAAGTACATCGTGACCGGGGACGGCCACGTCCGCGGCGAGGGGACGCAGACCGTGGGCGGGGGCGCGGACGCCCGCTGACCGCGGGGCGCGGGGTCCGTCACACGTGTGACGGACCAACTGCCGGGAGCCACAGACAAATCGGCCGACCGGTAATACGCTGAATCCCGTGGCTGAGGATGTGGGGGGCTTGCCGTACCCCGACGGCGCCGACCACGGTGGTGCGGACGACGAGTTCGCCACCGTGGTCTTCGATGAGGCCTTCGTCAGGTCCGCCGCCGTGCACGAGCCGACGGCCAAGGAGCGGCAGCTCGCCGCCGCCGAGGCGCGGTTCGAGCCGGACACCGCGGGACCGGGCTGGAGCTACGACGTACCGGCCGGGGACGGGCTTCCGCTGGAGCTGCGCCCGTACCCGAGCGGACTCGACGAGGACCACCTGTACCCCGACCCGTGGTCGGGCCCGGACCGGGCGTCCGGCCACCGGGGCCGGCGCTGGGGGCGGCGCTACGATCCGGTGCGCGCCCGCGGGCGGTACGTGGCCCAGCAGCGCTGGCACCGGCCGGTGGCCTGGGTGCTGGCCGTGATCATGGGCGTCAGCCTGGTGGCGGTGGCGGTCGCGGCGATCTACCAGGGCGTGGGCGGCCCCTCCGGCGCGCCCCGGCGGCCGGAGTCCGGCAGCAGCAGCCCGGGGACGGACCCGCGGTCCGCACCGGCCGAGCCGTTGCCGGTGGTCACGGCGCGTGCGGGCTGAGGGGGACGGGGGCGTACGCCCGGGGCGGGCGGTCACCGAGCGTTCCCGGCAATCTGCGCCAGGGCCCTCGTGGCGGGGCTGCGCTCCGCCTACCCTGGTGTTATGGGTGACCCGCGCGAACCTCCTGAGGGTACGCCCGAGGGCGGTTCCGGCAATGAGGACGAGTTCCGGTCCGTCGTCTTCGACGAGTCGTTCGTCCGGGCTGCCCGGATCCAGGAGCTGTCCGCGCGGGAGCGGCTCGCGGGCTCCTTCGGCAAGGCCACCCGGTCGCGGGTGCGGCTCGGGCCGCTGGGGACGGTGCCGCGCCAGGCGCTCGCCCTGCTGCTGCTGATCCTGCTGGCCTTCGGGGCCGCGGTGTACTTCGGGGTGAACTCGCCCAAGGGTGTCCCCGAACGCCCCGAGGGCAGTCAACTGACCGTCAGCCTGGTGGCGTTGAGTCCGGCTTCGGCCGTCCGCCCGGTGGCCGACCCGGCGGATCCTTTCGCCGCGCTGCCGCCGGGGTACGGCGACGGGAGGGCCGGGCTGAACACCCCGGCCGGGGCCGCCACCGAGCACTTCAGCAAGGTCGAGGTGACCAAGGCGCTGGACACCGTGCAGCGCTACCTGGTGGCGTCCTCGCTGACGCCGGCCGCGCTGGTCCAGGGCGCCACCACCGACGTGCGGACCTTCGTGACACCGGGCGAGCAGGCCCAGTTCGACACCTCCGTCAGCCAGCCGGCGGACGACCGGCACCACGCGGTGACCGGCTGGATCGTGCGCTTCGACCCGGCGCAGGCCGCGCTGGCCTCCGACACCGTGAAGGTGGTCGGGGCGATGCGGGTCGACGAGGCGGACAACGGCACGCTGCAGATCACCACCGACCACACCTTCGTCTACGCGCTGAGGCCGGCCGGTGCCCCGGCCGGGGCACCGGTGACCCTGGAGACCGTGCGGCGCGAGCTGACCTTCCAGTTCGACCGGGTGGACCTGGCCTCGGCGCAGCTGCGGCTGGTGGACTCGGTGCTGCAGGCCGGGCCGGAGCCGTGCACCGCCTCGATGGCGGGCTTCCTGCGGCCGGTGCTGGCCACCGCGCAGGGCACCGTGGTGGCGCCGCCCTCGGCCGTGGACCCGGGCAACCACGCCCGGCCGGCCTGGCAGGTGTGCGGGGTGCTGGCGGGGAGCTGAGGGACTGCGTCCAGGCGGCCGCTCGGTCACTCGGCCGTTCATTGGTCACTCGGCCATGCGGCTTTCGGCCGGACGGCCGGACGGCCGGTGCCCCGGGCGGGGCACCGGCCGTCCCGGACCGTCGGGCGCGGCTGCCGGCTCAGCCGTCGCCGCGCTCCGAGGAGCCGTGGTCCGTCGGGGAGCCGCCGCGGCCGTTGCCGGTGAAGGTGTCGCGCAGCTTGCCGCCGACGGTCGCGGCGCCGCCCGCAACGTCGCGCAGCAGGCCCATCAGCGGGTCCTTGCTCTCCTTGACCGAGGTCGTGTAGTGCTCGGCGGCGGCCTTCCACTGCTCGCCGACCGAGGTGTCCCGGTCGTCGGTGCGGCGCGGGTAGGCGCCGGCCATGATCGAGCGGTATTCGTCGCTCTCCGCCCACTTCTTCAGCTGGGCGACCCGGACCACCGCGAAGGGGTGGGTCTGGGGCAGCAGCTGGAGCAGCTTGAGCACGCCGTCGCGCAGGTCGCCGGCCTTCTCGTACTCCTCGGCCTGCTCCAGGAAGGCGTCGACGTTCATCTCGGCCAGGTTGTGCCCGCCGGCCAGCTTCATCAGGGCCCGCATGGACGCCTGGAGGTCCTGTCCGGCGAGCAGGCCGGCCCGGTCGCTGGAGAGTTCGGCCTTGCGGAACCACTCCTTGAGCGCGGTGACGATGGCCATGATCGCCAGGTTGCCGAGCGGTATCCAGGCGATCCGGGTGGCGATGTTGGTGAGGATCATCAGCATCGTCCGGTAGACGGCGTGGCCGGACATCGCGTGGCCGACCTCGTGGCCGATGACGGAGCGCAGCTCCTCCTCGTCCAGCAGCTCGACCAGGCCGCTGGTGATCACGATGATCGGGGTGTCGATGCCGATGGTGAACGCGTTGACCGCCGGGTCCTGGGTGACGTACAGGTCCGGGACCTGCTCCAGGTCGAGTATGTAGGCGGCGTCGCGGACCATGTCGTACAGCTCGGGGAACTGGCGCTCGGAGGTCTTCACGGCGGTGGCCAGGAACATCAGCCGGATCGAGCGCTCGGAGACCAGGCCGGCGAGCTTCTTCAGGATGTCGTCGAAGCCGGACAGCTTGCGCAGGGCGACCAGCGCCGAGCGGTCCGCCGGGTGCTCCCAGGCCCGGGTGGAGATCTCGGGGAAGCGCTGGCGACGCCGGCTCGGGGTCTTCGCGGTCGTGTCGGTCATGGTGTGAGTGCCTCCTGTCGACGGCGGCTCCGGCGCGAACGCCGGCCCCCCGCTGGTCTTCGCCTGCAACGACTCGTCTGCAACGACTGCCTGTGCAACGTCCGCGGTTGCGTACTCGTCCCCGGAGTCGGCGTACGCGCGGCCCCGGGCGCGGCGCGGGGGCCGGTGGGCGGTGCCGGTGTGAGGCCGGTTTACCCTGAATGCCCTGGAGAACCGGGACCGGACCCGGCCGCGGTACCGAGCAGTTCGAGGAGCCCCTCAGATGTCCACCGAAGCGCTGGTCACCCTGGCCGCACCCATCTCCGACGAGCCCGGGCCGGGCCTGTTGCTGCGGATCATCGTGATCGCGTCCTTCGTCGGCATCGGCCTGCTGGTCTGGATCATGGCCCGCGCCTTCCGGGGCCAGTAAGCCCCCTTTCGCGGGCAACGGCTCACGCCCCCGCCCCGCTGCGCCCGGCAGGGGCGTTCACCCCCCTCTTCGACGGCTCGTTCGCTCCGCTCGCTCACGCCCGGTCAGCGGCGGTGGGCCGCCGAGCGGTTGCCGTGCAACCCCCCGTACGATGACGGGTGGGCCCTCACCGGCCCGGAACAAACCCCCAGGTCCGTTCACCGAGCCGAGAAGGTCCCGCCGACCATGAGCACTGCTGCCGCACTCCCCGTCCTGAACCTGCTCGCCGAGGGCGAGGGGGGAAACCACGACAGCCTGAACCCGCTGCTGACGGGCGGCTCCGCGCTGTTCATCCTGATGCTCCTGCTCTTCATCGTCACCCGCTTCAACCGGGACCGCTGAGCCGGGACCACGGACCGCTCGGGGAGCGTCCGGCCAGAGGGCCGGCCGCTCCCTCACGCATCTGCGGGCAACCCCCACACGGCCGTTCCCGCACCGTGACGGGCGTCGCGTAAGGTGTGGCGGCATGGGAGAGCAGGCCGGGAATCCCGGCGGACCGGAACCGGTGAAGAAGCGCCTCGGCGTGATGGGCGGCACCTTCGACCCGATCCACCACGGCCACCTGGTCGCCGCCAGTGAGGTGGCGAGCGCGTTCCACCTGGACGAGGTGATCTTCGTCCCGACCGGGGAGCCCTGGCAGAAGAGCGACCGCCACGTCACCCCGGCCGAGGACCGCTACCTGATGACGGTCATCGCCACCGCCGAGAACCCGCAGTTCTCGGTGAGCCGGATCGACATCGACCGCCAGGGCCCGACGTACACCGTCGACACCCTGCGCGACCTGCACTCCCTGCACCCGGACGCGGACCTCTTCTTCATCACGGGCGCCGACGCGCTTGCCCAGATCCTGTCCTGGCACGACTCCGACGAGCTCTTCTCACTGGCCCACTTCATCGGGTGCACCCGCCCGGGGCACACCCTGTCGGACGCCGGGCTCCCGGTGGGCGGGGTCTCCCTGATGGAGGTCCCGGCGCTGGCCATCTCCTCCACGGACTGCCGCAACCGGGTCGCCAAGGGTGAGCCGGTCTGGTACCTCGTTCCGGACGGCGTGGTCCGCTACATCGACAAGCGGGCGCTGTACGCGCCGCACGGGACCTGAGCCGGGAGCGGGCGTGAGCGATCGCAACGGCAACGGCGGGCAGCAGCCGCAGGAGTGGTCCACCGGGCAGTACCAGCAGCCGTACCAGGGCCACGAGTACCAGCAGCAGGCACCGCCGCAGGCGCACGAGCAGCAGTACGGCCAGCAGTACGACCAGTACGGGCAGCCGGTGTACGCCCAGGACCCGTACGACGGCTACCAGCAGCAGGGCTACCAGCAGGGCGGGCAGACCGGGCAGTTCCCGCAGCAGCAGTCGTACGGGCAGCAGCAGTACGACCAGTACGAGCAGCAGCAGCAGTACGACCAGTACGGGCAGCCGGTGTACGGCCAGGACCCGTACGGCGGGTACCAGCAGCAGGGCTACCAGGGGTACCAGCAGCCGTACCAGGCGACGCCGGTCGCCCCGGCCACGCCGGGGGTCGCCGAGCCGCAGCCCGAGCCGCCCGTCGTTTCCGAGGCCCCCGCCCCCGCCCCCGGCTCCGCCGCCGTGCCGCCGCCGCGCCGCCGCGCGCCCCGGCCGGCCGCCGAGGCGGCTCCGGCCGCGCCGGAGGCGCCGTCCGAGCAGGTCGCCGGGGCCCGGTCCGGCCGGACCGGCGGCCGGGCGCCCAAGGATTCCTACGCCACGGGCGAGTTCACCTTCGTCGACGAGGAGGCGGAGGAGTCCGAGGACGTCATCGACTGGCTGAAGTTCGCCGAGTCCCGCAGCGAGGTGCGCGCCGAGCGGCGCCGCAAGCTGAAGAACCGGCTGATCGGCCTCGGCGTGGTGCTGGCGCTCGCGGCCGGCGGCGTCGGCGGCTACCTGTGGTTCACCGGCGACAAGCCGACCGCGGCCGCCGCGGCCAGCGGGCGGCAGGTCAACGTCGTCCACCTGCGCGACCTGCAGGGCAAGGTGTCCAGCGCGCTGCTGGTCGACGACGCCTCCGGGCACAAGGGCACGGTCCTGCTGCTGCCCGACGTGCTGCGGCTGCCCGGCCCCGGCGACCCGCCGGTGACCACCGTCGGCCAGGCCATGGACGCGATCGGCGCCTCGGCGACCCGCGACGGCCTGTCCACCGTGCTGGGCGCCCCGGTGGCCGGCACCTGGCGGCTGGACACCCCGTACCTGGAACTGCTGGTCTCCCAGCTCGGCGGGGTCCGGGTGGACACCAACGCCGCGACCCACGAGGGCGGCAAGCCGGACGGCAAGGAGCTGTCCCCGGCGGGCAAGAACACCCTGCTCAGCGGCAAGGCCGCGGTGGCGTACGCCACCCTCCAGGCGCCCGGCGAGAATCGGGACGCCCAGCTGGCCCGGTTCGGGCAGGTGATGGACGCGGTGGTGCGCACCATGCCGACCGAGTTCAAGGACGCCAAGGACGACGTGCACCGGATGAACGCGGTGCTCGACCCCTCGCTGCCCGAGGACGCCCTGGCCGGGGTGCTCGCCCAGCTCGCCCAGCAGGCCAAGGACGGCCACTTCAGCACCGCCGCGCTGACCGTCAAGCCGGACGGGACGCTGGACGAGGCGACCGCGGGCAAGCAGGTCAAGGAGGTGCTCGGCGGCACCGTGAAGTCCGCGGCGGCCGGCGACGCCCCCGCCCGGGTCGCGCTGCAGGACGCCTCCGGCAACGACGCGGCGGGCGCCGCCGCGCAGGTCCAGATCGTCAACTCGGGCCTGACGTTCATCCCCGGCGGGACCAGGACCGCGCCGCAGGCGACCAGTGAGATCCGCTACACCGACGACGCCAGGCAGGCCGCGGCGAAGTCCCTGGCGACCAGCCTGGGGCTGCCGGACACGGCGGTGAAGAAGGTCGGCGACGCCCAGAACGCGGACCTGGTGGTCGTGCTCGGCAAGGACTACCAGCCGCCGAAGAGCCAGTAGCCGCTTCGGCCGGTCACCGGTGGCCCGGTGACCGGCCGGCGGCGGGGTCGGAGCGGCGTGCGCCGCAGGCCCCGCAAATGCGTTCCAGGGCCGACGGGGCGGCGTGAGATCCTGGAAGGCGACCCCGGCCGCGCGCCGGGGCCGCCCCAAGCCGCCGAGCCGGAAGAACACCGTGACCGTCACCGACCACAGCCAGCAGCTCATCACCGTCGCCGCGCAGGCGGCGGCCGACAAGCTCGCGCACAACATCATCGCCTTCGACGTCAGCGAGGTGCTGTCGATCACCGACGCCTTCCTGATCGCCTCCGCGAACAACGACCGCCAGGTCCGCTCGATCGCCGAGGAGATCGAGGACCAGCTGCGCGAGCAGCTGGACATCAAGCCGGTGCGCCGCGAGGGCGAGCGCGAGGGCCGCTGGATCCTCCTCGACTACCTGGACATCGTCGTGCACGTCCAGCACTCGGAGGAGCGCTCCTTCTACTCCCTCGACCGGCTCTGGAAGGACTGCCCCGAGCTGCCGCTGCCCGCGGACGCCATGGAGTCGCGCAACCGCCCCGACGCCATCACCGACGGGGCCGGCAACGCCGTCGCCCCGGCCGACGACTTCGGCAAGCCCGAGGACCTGCACTGAGCAGGGACGCGCGGGGCCCGCGCATCGTCTTCTGGCGGCACGGCCAGACGTCCTGGAACCTCGAATCGAGGTTCCAGGGCACGACGGACATCGAGCTGACCGGCCAGGGCGTCCTGCAGGCCCAGCGGGCGGCCCGGCTGCTCTCCGGCCTGCGCCCCGACCTGCTGATCTCCTCGGACCTCAAGCGCGCCCGGCGCACCGCCGAAGAGCTGGCCGCGGTCACCGGGCTGGACGTGCAGCACCACGAGGGACTGCGGGAGACGTACGCGGGCTCCTGGCAGGGGCTGACCAACGCCGAGATCCGCGAGCGGTACCCGGAGGAGTACGCGGCCTGGGCGGCCGGGGAGCCGGTGCGGCGTGGCGGCGGCGAGCTGTCCAGCGAGGTCGCCGACCGCTCGGTGCCGGTGGTGCTGGAGGCCGTCGCCAAGCTGCCGGAGAACGGCACCCTGGTCGTGGTCAGCCACGGCGGCACCATCCGGACCATGCTCGGACGGCTGCTGGGCCTGGAGCCGCCCCTGTGGGAGTGCTTCGGCGGGCTGTCCAACTGCTGCTGGTCGGTGCTCGGCAAGGGGGCGCGCGGCTGGCGACTGCTGGAGCACAACGCGGGCACGCTCCCGCAGCCGGTGATCGGCGACGACACCTGACGGCACTCGGTGACGGGGCTTCGCGGGGGCCCGGAAGGGGCGGATTTCGCAGTTCCGGGCCTGACCAGCTAGAGTCTTCCTCGTTCGCAGGGAAGGAACGCGGCCCGGAAGGGAAGCGGGAGATCCGGTGAGTGCGGGGCTATAGCTCAGTTGGTAGAGCGCTTGCATGGCATGCAAGAGGTCTGGGGTTCAATTCCCCATAGCTCCACTCCGCATCGGCGGTCGTGGCCATCGGGAATTCCGGGGCCGGGATCGTCCGTGTCGCGGGGCTATAGCTCAGTTGGTAGAGCGCTTGCATGGCATGCAAGAGGTCTGGGGTTCAATTCCCCATAGCTCCACAGCAGTTCGTGAGGCCGTCACCCGGTGGGTGGCGGCCTCACGGGTTTCCCCGGTCTTTTGCTACGGCGTGCAGGTGTGGGTCCAGCCGCCCGGCGCCAGCGAGTTGAGCCGCTCGACCAGTTCCCGGTCCTCCGGGCTCTCCGGGACGTACACGACGATGTAGCACTCCGGGACGCCCGGCATCGTCAGGTAGGTGGCGTTCAGCCGCCTCACGCCGAGCTCCGGGTGGCGGAAGGTCCGCCGCAGGGTGCGTGGCGGCGAGACCTCCTGGGCCCACAGGTCGCGGAACAGCTCGCTGCCGGCCGACAGCCGCCGACTCGGGGCGCGCGCTGCTGGTCACCCTGGCGGTGAACGCGGCGGTGGTGCTCGTCGGGGCGGGGTTCGCCGAGCGCAGTCGGCGGGTGGTGCGCTGACGGGGGTCGTTCCGGGGCTGCCCCGGCGGCCTCGGGAAACGGATTTCAGGAGCACGCCCCGGACCGTGTAAAGTAGTCGATGTCGCCGAGGGAAACCGGACGGAAACGACGGGAGACCCGGTGACATCGCAGGTCAAGGGGCTATAGCTCAGTTGGTAGAGCGCTTGCATGGCATGCAAGAGGTCTGGGGTTCAATTCCCCATAGCTCCACAGTGGTTGAGAGCCGCCTCCCGATTCGGGGGGCGGCTCTTCGCCGTTGTGTGCATGCCATCGGCGGGCGGGCCGCAAAGAACGCTACGGTCGTGCCATGGCCGATCTGCAGCGAAGGCGGAACGAGGAGCTGGCCCGCATACTGCACCAGCTCGGCTGGAGTCCGGAACGGCTCGCCCGTGAGGTGAGCCTCGCCCTGCCGCCAGGCCTGGCGATCAGCTCCACTGCCCCGTACAAGTGGCGCGACCGCGGCATGGTGCCGCGCAGCCCGCACGACCAGACCGTCTGCGAGGTGCTCAGCCGCACCCTCGGCATGGCCGTCACCTACGAGCAGCTCTGGGGCCGGATGGGCGGCCACCGCGGCGCCAAGATCCTCTCGCCCCGCCTGCTCACCGACCCATGGACCGCCGACACCGCCCAGACCGCGCTGCGCGAGGCCGCGACCGACGCCGGACCGGTCCGCCTCACCGACCTGTTCCGCAGTGCCGACCTCGACCACGCCGCCGAACGGCTCTCCTCGCCGCCGCCGCCGGTCGGCGGCGGAGAGGGCGCGCTGCGCGTCGACCCCTCGCTGGCCGGCGAACTCGGCCTGTCCTACCGGAGCAAGCAGCGCCTCGAACGCTCCTGCGGCGGCGGCCTCGTCCTCGGCCCCACCCGGGCCGAACTCGCCATGCTCGCCAAGCTGTTGGAGCTCGGCGCGTACGACGAACGGCTCGGCCGCGAGCTGTACGGCACCGCCAGCAGGCTCGCCCGGCTGGCCGGCTGGGCCGCGTACGACCTCGGCCACGACGCGGCCGCCCAGCGGGCCTTCGTCGCCGCGCTGCGCGCCGCCCACGTCAGCGGCGACCCCCGGCTCGGCGTCGCCGGGCTCGGCGCGCTGGTGGTGCTCGCCACCCAGGGCGCCGGCGGACGCGGCCTGGACGCCGTCACCGCGCTGCGCACCGCCCTGGACGCCCACGGCCCCGCGCTCAGCCCCGCCGGCCGGGCCCGCCAGCTCGGCCGGATCGCCCGCGCCCACGGCCGGTGGGGCGAGGCCGAGCAGGCGGAGGAGGCCGCCGCCCGGGCTTTCGCCGAACTCGACGGCGTGCCCGGCACGGAGGAGGCCCGGGCCGACCTGGCCGGAATGGTGGGGGAGGGGTGGCTCGCGCTCGGCCGGCACCGGATGGCCAAGGGGCTGCTCGCCGAGGCCGTCGCGGGGCTCGGTCCGGGGCGGGCCCGGGCCAAGGCGATGCTGATGATCCGCCTCGCCGAGGCCCATCGGCGCCTCGGCGACCAGCGGGAGGCCACCCGGACGGTGGGGCTGGCGCGGGCGCTGGCGGCGGGGATGCAGTCGGAGCGGCTGGCCAGGGCGCTGCGGGACTTCGAGGCGGCGGGGCGGGCGGCGGCGCGGTGAGGGGGCGGGCCGCGGGGCCGGTTCCCGGGCGAGTGGGGCGGGGTGGTGCGTGGCGGGGACAGGGTGGGGCCGGGTGTGCGTGGCGGGGACAGGGTGGGACGGTCAGGAGCCCCCTGAGCTGCTTGCGGTACCCTGAGCCCATGCGAACCGTGCGCCTGCTCCTTAGCCGGCCGCGCTGACCAGGACCGGCTGCGCCCTCGGGCGGTGCCGGAGTCGGCGTGGCGTCCCCTCCTGCGAGGGGATTTTTTGTTTTCCGCCCCCGCCCGCGTCGTGGGACGGGTCCACGGTCGGCCGCGTCGCGGTTCGCCAACTGACACCGATGGAGCTTGAAGGACCATGAGCGAGACGACCCCTGCGTCCGGCGCGGCCGAGACCGCGACCGAGCCGTTCCGGTACAGCGCCGCGCTGGCGGCGGAGATCGAGTCCCGCTGGCAGGACATCTGGGAGAAGGAGGGCACCTTCCACGCCCCCAACCCCACCGGTGAGCTGGCCGACCCCTCCGCCGGTGACGTCGCCGCGAAGCCGCACAGCTTCATCATGGACATGTTCCCGTACCCCTCGGGCGCGGGCCTGCACGTCGGCCACCCGCTGGGTTACATCGCCACCGACGTCTTCGCCCGCTACCAGCGGATGACCGGCCACAACGTGCTGCACACGCTGGGCTACGACGCCTTCGGCCTGCCCGCCGAGCAGTACGCGGTGCAGACCGGCACCCACCCGCGGGTCTCCACCGAGGCCAACATCGCCAACATGCGCCAGCAGCTGCGCCGGCTGGGCCTGGGCCACGACCCGCGCCGCTCGATCTCCACGATCGACCCGGAGTACTACCGCTGGACGCAGTGGATCTTCCTGCAGATCTTCAACTCCTGGTACGACGAGGCGGCCGGCAAGGCCCGCCCGATCGCCGAGCTGGTCGCCCAGTTCGAGGCCGGCACGCGTGAGGTGCCGGGCGGCCGCGCCTGGGCCGCGCTGTCCGCCGCCGAGCGCGACGAGGTGCTGGGCGAGTACCGCCTGGCGTACGCCAAGGAGGTGCCGGTCAACTGGTGCCCGGGTCTGGGCACCGTGCTGGCCAACGAGGAGGTCACCGCGGACGGCCGCTCCGAGCGCGGCAACTTCCCGGTGTTCAAGTCCAACCTGCGCCAGTGGATGATGCGCATCACCGCGTACTCGGACCGTCTGATCTCCGACCTGGACCTGCTGGACTGGCCCGAGGCCATCAAGCTGCAGCAGCGCAACTGGATCGGGCGCTCCGAGGGCGCCCGGGTGGACTTCGCCGTCGACGGCGGGAAGATCACCGTCTTCACCACCAGGCCCGACACCCTGTTCGGCGCCACCTACATGGTGCTGGCGCCCGAGCACGGCCTGGTCGACTCGATCGTCCCCGCCGCCTGGCCCGAGGGCGTGCCCGCGGAGTGGACCGGCGGAGCCGCCACCCCGGCCGAGGCCGTCGCCGGCTACCGCGCCGCGGCCGCCGCCAAGTCGGACGTCGAGCGCCAGGTCGAGGCCAAGGTCAAGACCGGCGTCTTCACCGGCGCCTACGCCGTCAACCCGGTCAGCGGCGAGTCCGTCCCGGTGTTCATCGCCGACTACGTGCTGATGGGCTACGGCACCGGCGCCATCATGGCCGTCCCCGCCCACGACCACCGCGACTTCGCCTTCGCCCGCGCCTTCGGGCTGCCGATGCGCTGCGTCGTCGAGCCGACCGACGGGCGCGGCTCGGACCCGGCGGCGTGGGACGACGCCTTCGACACCTACGACTCCGTCATCGTCAACTCGGCCCGGGAGCAGGGCGACCTGTCGCTGGACGGGCTGAGCGTCGTCGACGCCAAGGCCCGTGTCACCGCCTGGCTGGCCGAGCGCGGCATCGGCGAGGGCACCGTCAACTACCGCCTGCGCGACTGGCTGTTCAGCCGCCAGCGGTACTGGGGCGAGCCCTTCCCGATCGTCTACGACGAGGACGGCGTGATGCACGCGCTGCCCGAGTCGATGCTGCCGGTCGAGGTCCCCGAGGTCGACGACTACTCGCCGCGCACCTACGACGCGTACGACTCCGCCTCCTCGCCGGAGACCCCGCTGTCGCGCAACGAGGACTGGGTCGACGTCGAGCTGGACCTGGGCGACGGCGTCAAGCGGTACCGCCGCGAGACCAACACCATGCCCAACTGGGCGGGTTCGTGCTGGTACGACCTGCGCTACGTCGACCCGACGAACACCGAGGCCGTGGTGGACCCGGCCAACGAGGGCTACTGGCTGGGCCCGACCGAGACCAAGCCGGGCGGCGGCGCCGACCTGTACGTCGGCGGTGCCGAGCACGCCGTGCTGCACCTGCTGTACGCGCGCTTCTGGCACAAGGTGCTGCACGACCTGGGCCACGTCTCCTCGGTCGAGCCGTTCCACAAGCTGTTCAACCAGGGCATGATCACCGCGGACGTCTACCGCGACGAGCGCGGCTTCCCGGTGCCCGCCGCCGAGGTCGAGGAGCGCGACGGCAAGTACTTCTGGCAGGGCGAGCCGGTCAAGCGCGAGGCCGGGAAGATGGGCAAGTCCCTGAAGAACGCCGTCGCCCCGGACGACATCGCCGACGAGTACGGCGCGGACACGCTGCGCCTGTACGAGATGTCGATGGGCCCGCTGGACGTCTCCCGTCCGTGGGACACCCGGGCCGTCGTCGGCTCGTACCGCTTCCTGCAGCGGCTGTGGCGCAACGTCGTGTCGGAGGCCACCGGCGAGCTGGTCGTCACGGAGGAGGAGCCGGACGAGGCGACCCTGCGTGCCCTGCACAAGGCCATCGACGGCATCCGCGGTGACATGGCCGGGCTGCGGTTCAACACGGCCGTCGCCAAGGCGATCGAGCTGAACAACTTCCTGGTCAAGCGCGGCTCCACGCCGCGGGCGGTGGCCGAGCAGCTGGTGCTGATGGTCGCGCCGCTGGCCCCGCACATCGCCGAGGAGCTGTGGCGCCGGCTGGGCCACGGCGAGTCGCTGGCGCACGCCGACTACCCGGTCGCCGACCCGGCGTACGTGGTCGACGAGACGGTGACCTGCGTGGTGCAGATCAAGGGCAAGGTCAAGGCGCGGCTGGAGGTCGCGCCCGGCATCACGGACGCGGAGCTGGAGGCGCTGGCGCTGGCGGACCCGGCGGTGGTCGCGGCGATCGGTGACGCGACGGTGCGGAAGGTGATCGCGCGGGCGCCGAAGCTGGTCAACATCGTGACCGGGTGAGGTCGGGGCTGGTCGGGCTTCGTGGCTCGGTCAGCACGTGATCGATCGGGCGGGTGTCCTTCGGGGCACCCGCCCGGTGCGTTTCCGGGCGGTGGGGGTGGGCGTGGGGGCGGGCGTGGGGGTGGGGCAGGGGCAGGGGCAGGGGCAGAGGCCGGGGGTGAGGTGGGGTGGGCGGGGTTCGGGCCCTCGGGGAGATCCCCGATCTGTCCCTGATCTCCCGTCGCCGGCCTCGTTCGGACCGCATCGGCCCCGGTGCGGCGGCTACCGTGGAACCCTCGGCAGTGCGGCCCGTTGGGCCCGTTGGGGGCCGGAACGGTGGCGGAAGGTGGCGCGCGATGGACGTGTTCGGCGTGATGATCGGCTTGGTCCTGCTCTTCGGGATCGCGACCCTCGTACTGGCCGTGGTCGGTACGGTCAAGGCCGCCAAGGCCGTCGCCGCGAAGGTCGAGAAGCACGAGGCCAACGCCCGGCGCGCCGTCGAGACCGCCACCCTCAAGGCGAAGACGTACACCAAGGTCGGCCCGCCGGCCCAGATCGCCACCGTCCGGCTCAAGCTGCGGACCTCGCTGGACGGCACCCGGCAGGTGCTGGAGGGCGGACTGGCGCAGGACGGTCAGCTCGGCGAGTCCCTCGCGCTGCTGACCAGGCTCGACGCGCACGCGGCCGAGCTGGACGGCGAACTGCGGGTCCTGGAACGCGAACCGGACACCGCGCGGATCGCGGCCAAGCTGCCGGAACTGCGGGAGCGGGCGGAGCGGATCACCCACGCGGCGGAGACCATGCGGTGGGCGGCGCAGGACCGGATGCACCGGTTCGCGGACGACGAGCTGAGCCGGCTGAGCCAGGAGTGCGAGAGCGAGGCGGGGGCGCTGCGGCACTGGGACACTGGGACTGCTTCGGGCGCTGCTGCGGGGGCTGGGGCCGCTTCGGGGACCGGGGCTGCTTCCGGGGGCGCTGCGGGTGGTGCGGCTGGTCCGTCCGGTACGGCTGGCTCGTCCGGTGGCGGGGCGGCTCGGGCCGGGCTGACGGACGGGAAGGGGCGGCCGAGCGCGGAGGACCTGCTCGGGCTGGCCGACCCGCTGGCGAAGCTGGCGCAGCGGCTGCGGAAGCCGTCGGCGGGGCCGTCGGCCGGGCCTTCGGCGGGCTGAGTCCCGGTCCGGGGCGGCGCCGTTCCCGGGCGCGGCGGCCGTTGCCCGGAGGCGCGGAGGCCCTTGCCCGGAGGCGCGGAGGCCCTTGCCCGGAGGCGCGGAGGCCTCGGGCGGAGCGATGGGACGGACGCTGTCTTCCCGGACGAACGGGGAGTAATCTCCGCCTCATGCCCTCCGACCTCGCGCTCGTCACCGATTCCACGGCCTATCTGCCGCAGCAGGCCCTCGACCGGCACGGGATCACGGTGGTTCCGCTGAGCGTCGCGGTCGGTGACTCGGTCCTCTGCGAGGGCGTCGAGATCTCCCCGAAGGACGTCGCCGAGGCGCTGCGCGCCAAACAGCGGGTGACCACCTCCCGGCCCAACCCGGAGGCCTTCGCCGCCACCTACCGGGCGGCCGCCGAGGCGGGGGCGAAGGGGATCGTCTCGGTGCACATCTCGGGCGAGCTGTCCGGCACGGTCGAGGCCGCCCGGCTGGCGGCGGCCGAGGCGCCCGTGCCGGTGCGGGTGGTGGACAGCCGGCTGGTCGGCATGGCCCTCGGGTACGGGGTGCTGGCGGCGGCCGAGGCGATCGCGGCCGGCCGGGACCTGGCCGAGGCGGCCGAGGCGGCCACCCGGCGGGCGGCCGGGACCAGCGGCTTCTTCTACGTGGACACCCTGGAGCACCTGCGCCGGGGCGGGCGGATCGGAGCGGCGCGGGCGCTGCTCGGGTCGGCGCTGGCGGTCAAGCCGCTGCTGCACCTGGACGGCGGGCGGATCGAACCGCTGGAGAAGGTGCGGACGGCGTCGCGGGCGATCGCGCGGCTGGAGGAGATCGCGGTCGAGCGGTCGGGGGAGGGCGAGGTGGACATCACCGTCCACCACCTGGCGGCCGAGGAGCGGGCCGAACCGCTCGCGGAGCGGCTGCGGGCGCGGGTGCCGGGGCTGCGGGACCTGTACGTGGGCGAGGTCGGTGCGGTGATCGGCGCGCACGTCGGTCCGGGGCTGCTCGCGGTGGTGATCGCGCCGCGCTGAGGCGGGGCGGAGACGGGACGGGGGCGGGGCTGATTGGGTGGGGGACGCCGTCTGCCCTGGGCCGGTCCGGTCAACTTGAACATCGGGCGACCACTCGTGTGAGTGACCGTTTTTATCCACAACCCCCTAGTTGTCCACAGGCTTTCGGTAATTCCTGCGCGCTCGCCGGACGGCTCCTAGCGTCCTCGCCATGACGACCATGGGCCTGGGCGCGGCGAAGCGCCAAGCGATCAACGAGACGGTGCGGCTGCGGATGGCGGCGCTGCTGCCGACGGACGACGAGCCGGTGGGCGCTGATGCGCCTGCCGTTCCCCCTGCACCTGCCGTTCCCCCTGCGCCTGCCGTTCCCCCTGCGCCTGCGCCGCCTCCGGCGGCCGCCGGGGCGGTGGGGAAGCCGGCGGCGCTGCCTCCGGGGGCAGTCGACCTACCCGATCCTCCGGATGCCGGCGCGCGGCTGCGGTTCGCCTCGCTGCTGGCGCTCGACCGGCGTGCGGTGGCCGGTCTGGCCATCCTGCTGCTCTTCGCGGTGGGCTACGCCGTGCAGCACTTCTGGCTGGCCAGGCCGCAGGCGGTGGCCGTCCCGGCGCTGGTGGCGACCTCCGCACCGCCGGAGTCCGGTCCGTCCGCCGCCGACGCCCCACCCGGCAGCGGGGCCGGTCCACCCGCCGAGGCCCCCGCGGGGCCGGGTGCCGGGCCCGCCGTCGTCGTCGACATCGGCGGCCGGGTCCACCTGCCGGGCCTGCACACCCTGCCCGGCGGCTCGCGGGTGGCCGACGCCCTGAAGGCGGCGGGCGGTCCGCTGCCGGAGACGGACACCCACGGCCTCAACCTGGCCCGCGTCCTGACCGACGGTGAACAGCTCCTGGTCGGCGAGCCGGCCCAGGCCCCGGTCCCCGTCCAGGTCCCCGGAGGCGGCGGCGGACCTCCCGCGGCCGGAGCGCCCCGAGCACCCGTCAGCCTCAACCGCGCCACCCTCGAACAACTCGACGCCCTGCCCGGCGTCGGCCCGACCCTCGCCCAGCGCATCCTCGCCTACCGCGCCTCGCACGGCTCGTTCCGCTCGATCGAACAGCTCCGTCAGGTGAGCGGTATCGGCGTCCGTACGTTCGCGGAACTCCGTCCGCTCCTCACGCTCTGACACCCGTTCTGCTTCCACCCGCCGACCCCTGGAGGGAGGTACCGCCATGTCCGCCACCACCGCGCCGGTCCCGAGCACCCGCTCCTCGGGTGCCGACTTCCGACTGCTACTGCCCGCTGTCTCGGCCTGGCTGGTCACGGCGGTGCTCCTGCCCGTCGAGCCGGGGTCCGAGGCGCTGATCTTCTCGCTGGCGGGCGGGGCGGTGCTCGCGGCCGTGCCGCTGCTCATCCGGCCGGGCCTGCTGCGCCGGCGCGGGGCCGCGGTGTCGCTGGCGGCCGTCCTGCTCACCGGTGCCGCGGCCGCGGTCGCGACCCCGCTGCACACCGCAGACCTGCACCGGGGACTGCTGCCGGAGCTGGCCCGAGCTGCCGAGCACGCGCCGCCGCGCTCCCCGGGCACGCCTGCCCAGGTGGTGGACGTGGAGCTGACCGTCGCGGGGGACCCGAAGGTCCACACCGCCCGGGGCGGCACCACCGGCGGGCAGACCCTGCTCACCGTCAAGGCCGTGGCCGACCGGGCCACCCTCCTCCCGGACGGACGGTCGACCCGGACGCACACCCCGGTGACCGTGATGGTCCGCGGGTCGGAGAGCGAGCCGTGGCTGCGACTGCTCCCGTCGGAGCGGCTGGCCGTCGAGGCCGAGGTGCGTCCGTCGGGGGAGGGCTACGACACCGAGGCCGCGGCGCTGCTGGTCGTCCACGGGCCGCCCCGGCAGCTCGCACCACCGAGCCTGCCGCAGCGGATCGCCGGCCGACTGCGCGAGGGCCTGCGCACGGCCAGCGACGGACTCCCGCCGGACGCGCGGGGGCTGCTCCCCGGGCTGGTCGTCGGCGACACCTCGCGGCTGCCCGACGACCTGGTGGACGCCTTCCGGGCCACCGACCTGGTGCACCTGGTGGCGGTCAGCGGGGCCAACCTGGCGATCGTCCTCGGCGTGCTGCTGGGCTCGCCGGGCCAGGCCGGCACCCCCGAACGGCGCGGACTGGCAGCGCTGTTGGGGCTGTCCCTGCGCACCAGTGCCCTGCTCGGCGCGGGACTGACGCTGGCCTTCGTGACCGTCTGCCGGCCCGAGCCCAGCGTGCTGCGGGCGGCGGGGACGGGACTGATCGGCATGCTGGCCCTGGCCACCGGCCGCCCCCGTCAGGCCGTACCGGCGCTCGCCGGGGCCGTTCTGGTCCTCGTCCTGCTGGACCCGTTCCTGGCCCGCTCCTTCGGCTTCCTGCTCTCGGTGCTCGCCACCGCAGGGCTGCTCGTCCTCGGGCCGCACTGGGCCGAGTCCCTGCGCGCCCGGCGCTGGCCGCACCACCTGGCGGGCGCGCTGGCGGCGACGGCGGCCGCGCAGGCGCTCTGCGCCCCGGTGACGGTGGTGCTGTCCGGGCACATCAGCCTGGTCGCGGTCCCGTGCAACCTGCTGGCCGAACTGGCGGTCGCCCCGGCGACGCTGCTCGGCTTCGCGGTGCTCGCACTGCAACCGTTCTTCCCCTCCCTGGCGCGGCTGCTCGCCGGGCCGGCCGGGGTGCCGGCCGGCTGGCTGGCCTTCGTCGGACGGCGCGGGGCGGAACTCCCCGGCGGCCAACTGTCGTGGCCCGGGGGCTGGTTCGGGGTGGTGACGGTCGCCCTGGCGATCCTGGCCGCGTGCTGGGCGGCACCCCTGCTGCTGCCCCGGCGGGCGGAGAGCGGCCGGCACGCCCGCCCCCGGCGCCGCTGGGCCCGGGCCCTGGTGACGGGTGCCCTGCTGGTGGTGCTGCTGGCCGTGCTGCTGCGCCCGCCGCAGCTGGCCCGGATCGCCACGGGCTGGCCGCCGCCGGGGTGGCGGCTGGCAATGTGCGACGTCGGCCAGGGAGACATGTTGGCCCTCGCGACCGGTGCGCCGGACAGCGCGGTGGTGATCGACACCGGGCCTGATCCCGAAGCAGCCGACCGGTGCCTGCGCGAACTCGGCGTCACCACGGTCCCGTTGCTGCTGTTGACGCACTTCCATGCGGACCATGTCGAGGGTGTGCCAGGGGTGTTGCGCGGTCGTCGGGTGGGTTCGGTCGAGGGTACGGCGCTGGACGACCCGCCGGGCGAGGCGGCCCGGGTGACGGCCTGGGCGGCAGGGGCCGGTGTGCGGCTGGCGCGGGCGGGTCGCGGTGAACGGCGTTCAGTCGGCGCGGAGTTGTCCTGGGACGTGGTGTGGCCCGATCCGGGGGTGGCCGTCGAGGCGCCGGGCGCGAACAACGCGAGTGTGGCCCTGCTGGTGACGTTGGGTGGAGGATTGCGGATGGCCCTGCTGGGAGATCTCGAACCGCCCGCGCAGTCGGCCCTGTTGGGCCGCATCGGCCGGGTCGACGTACTGAAGGTGGCCCACCACGGCTCGGCCCACCAGGACTGGGGTCTGACCGGTGCGCTACGGCCGCGGCTCGCCCTGATCTCCTGCGGCGAGGGCAATGCGTACGGGCATCCGTCGCCCCGGACGGTCGACCGGCTGCGTGCGTTGGGCGCCACCGTCCTGCGCACCGACCGGGTGGGGGACATCGCCGTGACCGGCGACTCCCCGTCCACCCTCGCCGTCGCCGTGCACCCCCAGCCCGACCACGGCGCCCGCGCCGGCCACTCCGGCTCCGGCCACTCCACCCGCAGGCCCCGCGCCCCGCCCCTCTGACCCCGCTCTCCTCTTCCCTCCACGACGTGGGGTGGGCAGGGGTTAGGGGTGGGGGAGGTGGAGGGAGGGGCGGGAGGGGGCGGGGGCGGGGGCCCGGGGAAGAAGATTGCGGCGCGCTCCGGGCAGGCCCGGAGCGCGCCGCCCGGAAGCGCCCGAACCACCCCGGGACACCGTGCCCGGCGGTGAGCCGCCGGGCACAGTGCCTCAGGACAACATGTTGATCCGGTACTGCATGATCCGGTAGTTCTTCGGGTCGTACCACTGGCTGACGACGATGTGGAAGTTGCCGAACGTCGAGCCCGGGATCACGAAGCCGCCGTACGGGCTGGCGACCAGGTTGCCGATCTCCTGGCCCGGGGCGCCGGGAAGGATCATGGCCTGCTCCAGCGTCCTGGTCAGGTCCGAGGTCGGGAGCGCGAAGACCATCGCCCGGATCGACAGCGGGTCCATGTTCAGCCAGGTGAGCACGTACTTGCCGTCCATGGCCCGGAAGCACATCTCGCCCCACTTGCGGGTGCCGAAGACGGTCGTCGGGTCGGGCGCGTTCCAGCGCCAGCCGCCGTCGGCGAAGCCCCAGGGCTCGTAGGCGTCCGGATTGCCGAGGCTCTCCTTCCGCACCCGGTGCAGCAGCATCCCCGATTCCACGGCCCGGTTGAAGACTGTGGACAGCACGTAGCAGTAGCCGTCGTCGGCCACGGCGTACGTCTTCTGCTGGAACTGGCCGCCGTGCAGGTCACCCGGCCACTGGCACAGGTACTCCCACGTCTCGCCGTTGTCGGTGGAGCGCCAGAAGTCGGTGTGGTGGGTGTCGTAGATGACGCCGCGCATGAGGTGCATGTACATCACCCCGTCGACGACGAATACGTCGGAGGGGATCGCCGTCGTGAACTTGTCGCCGACCGGGTTGTGCGGCTCGTCGACGAGGCTGTTGGCGTGGCCCCCGCCGACGCTGCCGTCGATGCGCAGGTTGTTCAGGTCCGCACTGCTGGAGCGCAGTCCGACCGGGGCGCGCCAGTCGGCGGAGCCCACCTGGTCGCCGTCGAAGGTATCGCCGCAGACGAACAGCATGCTGCCGTTCGGGCACAGCACCGGGATGCCGAGGTCGGTCCACGGCGAGGCGAACGGCCCGGTCTCGACCGGGCCGCTGAGGTTCTTCACCTTGGTCGCGATCGTCGGACCGGTCGGGTCGTACGGGCCGTTGGCGACGGCGGGGGGCGCACCCGAGCCGATGGCCCCCGCCCCGACGGCGACGCCGATGCCGATCTTGAGGAGTTCGCGGCGGGAGGGCCCGCCGGTCGCTCCGCCGTTCGCGTCTGCTGAGCGTGTCATGGTGCCGGTGGCCTTCCGGGTCGACGGATCCCGTTCCTTCGCCCGGATCGCGCACCCGAGCGGCGACGGGGCGCCACCGAGGCTATGGCGGCCCGTCGGCCGCCCGTCGATCGGTGGACGGACCTTCACCCGAACTGGCTACGTCTCGCGGAGTTTGACGGTCCGGTTCCGATCCGGGCCGTCCGGGCCGTCCGGGCTGTCCCGGGCTGTCCCGGGCCGTCCCAGGGCGCGCGCCTCCAGGGCACGGACACGGCGAGGGCCCCACCGCTCACCCGGTGGGGCCCTCGCGGGGGGCACACCGCCGATTCACCCCGGTGGTGTGCGGAGCCGGGCCTCCGGCGGGTCAGCCGGCCCGGAGCAGGTCGGGCAGCTCGGCGGTGTCGAGGAGGCGCGCCCGGGTGGGGAGGACCCGGCGGACCAGGAGGTCGTGGAGCTCGGGATCGGGGTCGGCGACGGCGTCGGCGAGGACGTGGAGCCGGTAGTCGCGGTCGGCCGCGTCGAGGACGGTGGACAGGACGGCGCCGCTGGTGCTGAGCCCGGCGACGACCAGGGCGGTGATGCCGCGTTCGCGCAGCTGCCGGTCGAGGTCGGTGGTGGACATGGCCCCGTACCGGGTCTTGCGGACGACGATGTCACCGCCGAGGGGTGCCAGGCGCTCGTGGAAGTCGGCGCTGGGGTCCCCCTGGTGCAGGGCGCGGTGACGGGCCACTGCGGCGAAGGACTCGTTGGTGTCCGGGACGGTGTCCCAGTCGGCCTCGGTGAAGGCGACGCGCCCGTGGGCGACGGTGCCGCCGGCCGCCCGGACGTCCGCGACGGCCCGCTCGACGCGGCCGAGCAGGGCTTCCCGGCCACCGTCCTCGGGCAGGGCGGCCAGGACGGCGGGCTGGCAGTCGAGGACGAGCAGAGCGGTCTGCGCGGGGTCGAGCGCGGGGACGGTGTTCACGCGCGGGTCCTCCTTCTGGACGGGGTACGGGCGTCGGTCGGTGCGGGCGTCGGTCGGTGCGGGCGGCGGCCGACAACCGGCCGCCGCCGTGGTGTCAGGAGTGGCTGAGGGACGGTTCCGGCTCCTGCGCCGGCATCTGCTCCCGCCGCGGGAGCAGCAGCGGGGTCGCCAGGATGAGCAGCCCCGCGACGGCGAGGGCGGTGCGCGGGCCGGTGACGTCGGCGAGCAGCCCGCCGAGGGCGGTGCAGACGGCGATGGACGCCTGCTGGCCGATCGACCAGGCCGACAGGGTGCGGGCGACCAGGTGCTGGGGTGTCCGTTCGAGCCGGCAGGTGGCGAGCACCGGGTTGTAGAGGCTCATGTTGACGATGATCGCCAGCTCGACGGCCATCACGGTGACCAGGCCGACGACGCCGGGGCGGACGAGGACCAGCCCGATCAGCCAGACGGCGCGCAGGGTGCCGACGGTCCGGAAGACCCGGTGCCGTCCGTAGCGGGCGACGAAGCGTCGGGCGAGCCGGGAGCCGATGAGCCCGCCGAGGCAGGGGGCGGCGAACGCGAGGCCGTACTGCCAGGCGGGGAAGTGGAGTTGACGCAGCAGGAGTACGGCGAGCAGCGGCTCGGTGGCCATGATCAGGCCGCTGACGAGCAGGTTGTTGAGGTAGAGCGGCCGCAGGCCGGGGTCGCCCAGGATGTGCCGCCAGCCGTCGAGCAGCGCGCCCGCCCGTACGGGGGCCTTGCCGGTGGGCTGCGGGACCTCCTCCCGGCCCCGGATCGCGGTGATGCCGAGGGCGGAGAGCAGATAGCTGAGGGCGTCGGCCACGACGGTGGTGACCGGACCGAACAGGCCGATCGCGGCCCCGCCCAGGGGCGGTCCGACCGCGATGGAGCTCCAGTTGGTGGATTCGAACCGGGCGTTGGCGACCAGCAGGTCGTCCGGCCGGACGAGGGCCTTGAGGTGGGCGCCGCTGGCCGCGTTGAACGCGATCTTGGCCGCGGCGACCACGGCCGAGACCACCAGCAGCTGGACGAAGCCGAGCAGGCCGAGGGCGTAGGCGAGCGGGACGGTGGCCATGGCGGCGAACCGGACCAGGTCCATCGTGATCATCACCGGGCGCTTGCGCCGGAACTCCACCCACGGGGCGAGCGGCACGGCGATCAGCGCGCCCACCGCGGGGCCCACGGCGGACAGCGCGGACACCTCGGCCGGTCCGGCGTGCAGGGCCAGGACGGCGATCAGCGGCAGGGCTCCGAACCCCAGCCCGGACCCGTACGCGCTGACCGCGTACGCCGCCCAGAGCCAGCCGAACTGCCGCCCGAGCCGTTTCCGGCCCGCCCTGCCCGTACCGCTGTTCCCGCCGTTCCCGCCGTTCCCGTCGGCCCTGCTCATCCTGCCCACCATGCCCGGCGTGCTCCCTCGACGTCCCGTTCGACAAACCGACGTTGACCGGGGAGAGCTAACCGAGGGGCACAACCGCAGGTCAAACAACCGTTCCGCCGCTGCGCCACAACTGTTCGTTGTTCGCTAAGGTGGATCGGCGTGGACCTCGAAGCCGTACGCACCTTCGCCGCCGTCGTGGCAGCGGGCCAGTTCCAGAAGGCCGCCACCGACCTGGCGATCACCCAGCAAGCCGTCTCCAAGCGCGTCGCCGGCCTGGAGCGCGATCTCGGCGTCCGGCTGTTCACCCGCACCCCGCGCGGCGCCGAACTCACCATCGACGGGCAGGCCTTCCTGCCCCACGCGCGCGAGCTGCTGCGCGCCGCCGAGCGCGCGGTGGCGTCCGTGGGCGTCGGGCGGCGGCCGCTGCGGGTCGACGTGATCGCCTCGCGGGTCGCGCCGTCGGGCCTGATGCGCGACTTCCATCGCGCGCGCCCCGAGATCGACCTCGACGTGGTGATGCTGTTCGACGTGGAGGCGGCCGTCAGCGCCATCCGCTCGGGCGCGATCGACGCGTCCTTCCGTGCCGTCGCCGCGCCCGGCCGGTCCCTTCCCGAGGACATCGAGTCCGTCCGGGTGCTCGACGAGCCGCTCCAGCTCCTCACCGGCCCCGGCCACGCGCTGGCGGGCGCCCGCTCGGTGACCGTCGCCCAGCTCGCCGGGCACCGGATCTGGATGCCCGGCATCGCGCCCGGTACCGAGTGGGCTGCCTACTACGACGATCTCGTCGCCGAGTTCGGCCTCGGCATCGAGGTGACCGGGCCCAACTTCGGCTCCGACGCGCTCCTCGACACCGTCGCCGACACCCCGGCGCTGGCCACCTTCATGAGCGAGCAGACCCGCGTGGTCTGGCCGGCCGGCCACGGCCTGCGCCGCATCCCGGTGACCGATCCGACGCCCGTGTACCCGCACTCGCTGCTGTGGCACCGGGACAACCCCCACCCCGCCCTGGCCGCCCTCCGCGCCCACCTCGCCGCGACCCGGCCCGCCCTCGACGCCCCGGGCACCTGGCGGCCGGGCTGGGTGCTCCCGCGCTGAGCAGCTGCCGGAGCGGGGGCGGGGCCGGGAGCGGGGGCGGGAGCGGGGCCGGGGCCGACGGGCAGGGCGGAAACGGGGCTGAACCGGGGCTGAACCGGAACGCCGGTCAGGCCTCTTCGCGCCAGCCGTCGTACGCGCCGGCGAGGGTGTCGAGGGCGTGCAGCAGGGCCGGGGTCCAGCCGGCGGACGGCGGGTCGAGGACGACCAGCCACTGGGCGTCCTCGGCGTCGTCCTCGCCGGCCAGGGCGTCCCGGACGATCTCCGGTTCGCCGAGGACCGGGTGGGCGGCGCCGAGCTCCTCGGCGGCCTCGTCGGCCGCGTCGCGGTCGGGCAGGACGAGCAGCTGGCGGACGAACGGGTCGTCGACGTCCGGCAGGTCGGTGGTGTGGTTCTCGCTCACCGGGCCATTCTCCAGGTCGGACGGAACGGCCCGGCAACGCGGTCGGCTGGCACGGCCCGGGCCCGGCCGGGGCAGCCGTCCCCCCCCGGCCGCCGCCCGCCCCCGGCAGACCGTCCGCCCCCGGCAGACCGTCCGCCCCCGGCCGCCGTCCGCCCCCGGCCGCCGTCCGCCCGGATGGGAGTGTCCGCGGCGCGTGGGATGCTGGTAGGCGATGGCCAGGAAGAGTGCACCCGACGACCTGCTCGCCCCGCTGACCCTCGCGGTCGGCCAGGAGGAGCTGCTGCTGGACCGCGCGGTCGCCCAGGTGGTGGCCGCGGCGAAGGCCGCGGACCCGGACACCGACGTACGGGACCTGCCCCCCGGCGGGCTGCAGCCCGGCAGCCTGGCCGAGCTGACCACGCCCTCGCTGTTCGCCGAGCGCAAGGTGATCGTGGTCCGGGCCGCCCAGGACCTCTCCGCCGAGTCGGTGAAGGAGGTCAAGGCGTACATCGAGGCGCCGGCCGAAGAAGTGATCATGGTGCTGGTGCACGCCGGCGGGGCCAAGGGCAAGGGCCTGCTGGACGCCGGGCGCAAGGCGGGTGGACGCGAGGTGGCCTGCGCCAAGCTGGCCAAGGCCAGTGAGCGACTGGCCTTCGTCAAGGGCGAGTTCCGCACCCTGGGCCGCTCCGCGACCCAGGAGGCCTGTCAGGCGCTGCTGGACGCGCTCGGCAGCGACCTGCGCGAACTGGCGGCCGCGTGCAGCCAGTTGACCTCGGACGTCGAGGGCACCATCGACGAGACGGTGGTGGCCCGCTACTACAGCGGCCGGGCCGAGGCGACCGGCTTCGAGGTGGCCGACCTGGCGGTCACCGGACGGGCGGCGGAGGCGCTGGAACGGCTGCGCTGGGCGCTGGCCGTCGGCCAGCCGCCGACCGGCATCACCTACGCGCTGGCCTCCGGCGTGCGCAGCATCGGACGGCTGGCCACGACCGGGCGGAACATGCGCCCGGCCGATCTGGCCCGCGAGTTGGGCATGCCGCCGTGGAAGGTGGACCGGGTCCGCCAGCAGATGCGCGGCTGGACGGGCGACGGGGTGGCGACCGCGCTGACCGCGATCGCCCAGGCCGACGCCGCCGTCAAGGGCGGCTCGGACGACCCGGCCTTCGCCCTGGAGCGCGCGGTGGTCGCCGTCGCCAGGGCCGCCCGGGCCGGCTCCCGCCCGGCCTACTGACACCCGGGCCCCACCGGCCCCCGGACCCCCGGCCCACCGATCCCAGCGGCCCCCGGACCCCCCCGGCCCACCGATCCCCCGGCCCACCTGACGCCCGACCCCCTCCGGCGGCCCGCCCCGCCCTACCTGCGCATCGCCCGTACGGCGCTCTCGGCGTCCGCCTGCAGCATGCTGCGCAGCTCGTCCATGGACGGCGGTGTGGCCTTCCCCTGGGTGTAGCTGGCGCTGTAGGTGACGTAGAAGGTCATCCCGCCGTCGCGGACGTCCACTTCGGCGTAGATGTCGCGGTACTTGTCCGACGAGCCGTCGTCCTTGTACACGAAGTACGCGTCCTCGCCGATCCCGGGAACGGCCGAGATCTGGTAGCCGCGCGACCGGTAGGTCTCCTTGTTGGCCGAGAGCTCGGGCGCGGGGTTGACCGCCTTGTGCAGGTCGGCGCGCAGGTAGACCGAGGCGTACTCGCTGTCGGTGTTGCCGCCGGTCCGCTTGAGGGACATCGAGCAGTTCATGCTGTCCAGGGCCGGGTTGCGGTCGGTGTGGTGGCTGGGCGAGGTGCTGGTCGTGTTGACCGTGTACTTCTCCAGCAGCCGGGCCGGCTTGCCGACGGTGCAGAAGTCGTCCGAGACGTGGTAGCTGCCGAGGCTGCGCGGGGCGGAGTCGCCGTCGCCGCTGCCGACCATGCCCGGGACGACCAGGACGGCGGTGGTCCAGCCGGCCGAGGCGAGCAGCGCGCCGACGAAGGCCCAGACGGCGTTGCGCCGCAGATTGCCCCCGGAAGCCCCACCCGCAGGACCGCCACCGGCAGCGCCACCGGCACCCGGAGCGAGGGCGGGGCCGCCCGTGCCCGGCGTGGTGGGCAGCCCGGCCGGCGGGCCGAAGCCCGGAGCCCCCGGTGCCTGCTGCGGGAAGCCGTACCCGGGCCCGCTCGGCGCCGGGCCCGGCGGCTGCGGGTGCGGCTGGGGTTGCGGTGGTGGCGTTGTCATGGATGTTCCCCCCTCGGGACCGGCGCCGGGATGCCCCCCGCATCCTCGGTCGCGCGTGATCGACCATAGCGGCCGGGCCGCGGAACGCGACAGGCGCCGCAGTCGGTCCCTGGGGAAGGGACCGGCTGCGGCGCCTGCCGTACAGCTGCTGTGCACCGCACCCGCGTGGCGAACGCAGGCCGCGTGCGGTGCGAGTCTCGCACGCCTCTGGAGTCCGGGTAGAGGGCCGGTTCGTCCGGAGGCGGTGGGGGCCGGAGCCCCCGGTGGCGTCAGGCCTGGGCGGCCGCGTTGACGCGCTTGGTGATGGCCGACTTCTTGTTGGCGGCCTGGTTGGCGTGGATGACGCCCTTGCTCACGGCCTTGTCCAGCGCCTTGGAGGCGGCGCGGGCCAGCACGGCGGCCTTCTCGGTCTCACCGGCGGCAGCGGCCTCGCGGGCCTTGCGCAGAGCGGTCTTCAGCGAGGACTTGACGGCCTTGTTGCGCAGGCGCGCCTTCTCGTTGGTCTTGTTGCGCTTGATCTGGGACTTGATGTTCGCCACGAAGGAGCCTCAGTCTTGTCTAAAAGGTTTGAACGGGCTGCACCCGCAGGCCGCCGGACCAGCTGAGAGGGCATGCCGGGGCCAGGTGCAGCTGACCACGCTACCAGGGGCCCGCCGCCCTCCCCAAACCGGCCGCCGGGCCCGCGGTCGGTCGGGCGGTCGGGCGGACGGCCCGCGGACGGGTCAGGCGCTCAGCACCGGCTCCCCGTAGTGCTCGACCTCCGGGAACGGCCGGTAGAACCGGTGCAGCAGCTCCCGCCACCGCTGGTACTCGGCCGAGCCGCGGAACCCCTCGGTGTGGTCGGCGAGGGTCTCCCACTCCACCTGCAGCAGGAAGCGCGAGCCGCGCCCCTCGTCCACGCAGCGGTGCAGCCGGAGGGAGCGGAAGCCGTGCTGGACGGCGATCAGCGGGCGGGCCTCGGCGAAGGCGGCGAGGAACTCCTCCTCCCGGCCGGGCAGGACGTCGAGCAGGGCGCTTTCCAGGATCATGGGAGGCCATCCTGCCCCTCCACGACCGGGGACGGAACGCCCCCGCGGAGCCCTGCGAGGTGCCCGAACGGTGTCCGGTGCCGCGGTCGTGGGAAGATGGGAGGAACTATTTCGATCGGACGAGACTGTCCGGTCCCCGGGATAGCCGGTCAGCGATGATCCGGACACCCCCGGCCCCGGACCAACGGAGAATCGGACCAAGGTGCCCGCGACCCCCAGCAATGTGCCAGAGCCCAGCCGTACCGACCCGGCGCTGATCCGCAACTTCTGCATCATCGCCCACATCGACCACGGCAAGTCGACGCTCGCAGACCGGATGCTGCAGATCACCGGCGTCGTCGACCCCCGGCAGATGCGTGCCCAGTACCTCGACCGCATGGACATCGAGCGCGAGCGCGGCATCACCATCAAGTCGCAGGCGGTCCGCCTCCCGTGGGCCCCGCTGACCGGGCCGAACGCCGGCACGACGCACATCCTCAACATGATCGACACCCCCGGCCACGTGGACTTCACGTACGAGGTGTCCCGCTCCCTCGCGGCCTGCGAGGGGACCGTCCTGGTGGTCGACGCCGCCCAGGGCATCGAGGCGCAGACCCTCGCCAACCTGTACCTGGCGCTGGAGAACGACCTCACGATCGTCCCGGTCCTCAACAAGATCGACCTGCCGGCCGCCCAGCCGGAGAAGTACGCCGAGGAGATCGCCCACATCATCGGCTGCGACCCGGGCGACGTGCTCAAGGTCAGCGCCAAGACCGGTCTGGGCGTCGAGGACCTGCTGGACCACATCGTCAACACCGTCCCGGCCCCGGTCGGCGTCGCGGACGCCCCGGCCCGCGCGATGATCTTCGACTCGGTGTACGACGCCTACCGCGGCGTGGTCACCTACGTCCGTGTCGTGGACGGCCAGCTGAACAAGCGCGAGCGCATCCAGATGATGTCGACCGGCGCCACCCACGAGCTGCTGGAGATCGGCGTCATCTCGCCCGAGCCGAAGGTCGCCGACGGCCTGGGTGTCGGCGAGGTGGGCTACATCATCACCGGTGTGAAGGACGTCCGGCAGTCCAAGGTCGGTGACACGATCACCTCGCAGCACAAGGGCGCGACCGAGCCGCTGGGCGGCTACAAGGACCCGCGTCCGATGGTGTTCTCCGGCCTCTACCCGCTGGACGGCTCGGACTACCCGCTGCTGCGCGACGCCCTGGACAAGCTGCGGCTGAACGACGCCGCCCTGGTGTACGAGCCGGAGACCTCGGTCGCGCTGGGCTTCGGCTACCGCTGCGGCTTCCTCGGCCTGCTGCACCTGGAGATCATCCGGGAGCGCCTGGAGCGCGAGTTCAACCTCGACCTGATCTCCACCGCCCCGAACGTGGTCTACCGGGTGGTGATGGAGGACGGCACCGAGCACACCGTCACCAACCCGAGCGAGTTCCCGTCCGGCAAGATCTCCGAGGTCTTCGAGCCGGTCGTGCGCGGCACCATCCTGGCGCCCAACGACTTCGTCGGCGCGATCATGGAGCTCTGTCAGTCCCGCCGCGGCAGCCTGCAGGGCATGGACTACCTGTCCGAGGACCGGGTCGAGCTGCGCTACACCCTGCCGCTCGCGGAGATCGTCTTCGACTTCTTCGACCAGCTGAAGTCCAAGACCCGCGGCTACGCCTCGCTCGACTACGAGCCCATCGGCGAGCAGAGCGCCCAGCTGGTCAAGGTCGACATCCTGCTGCACGGCGACGCGGTGGACGCCTTCTCCGCGATCGTGCACAAGGACAAGGCCTACAGCTACGGTGTCATGATGGCCGGCAAGCTGCAGAAGCTGATCCCGCGCCAGCAGTTCGAGGTGCCGATCCAGGCCGCCATCGGCTCCCGGGTGATCGCCCGGGAGACGGTCCGCGCGATCCGCAAGGACGTCCTCGCCAAGTGCTACGGCGGTGACATCTCCCGCAAGCGGAAGCTGCTGGAGAAGCAGAAGGAAGGCAAGAAGCGGATGAAGATGGTCGGCAGCGTGGAGGTCCCGCAGGAGGCCTTCATCGCGGCGCTGTCCACCGACGCCGAGTCTCCGAAGGACAAGAAGTAGCGACGACGGAGTCGTGGCGACGACGGAAGGGCCCCGGGGCGATCGCCCCGGGGCCCTTCCGCGTGTCCGGACCCGGTCAGTCGACCTCGGCCACGGCCTCCGCGAACTGCGCCTGGTAGAGCCGGGCGTAGGCGCCGCCGGCGGCGATCAGCTCGTCGTGCGAGCCCTGCTCCACGATGGAGCCGTTCTCCATCACCAGGATGACGTCGGCGTCGCGGATGGTGGAGAGGCGGTGCGCGATGACGAAGCTGGTGCGGCCGGTGCGCAGCCGGGCCATGGCCCGCTGGATGAGCACCTCGGTGCGGGTGTCGACCGAGCTGGTGGCCTCGTCCAGGACCAGGATCGACGGTTGGGCGAGGAAGGCCCGGGCGATGGTGATCAGCTGCTTCTCGCCCGCGCTGACGCCGGTGCCCTCGTCGTCGATGACGGTGTCGTAGCCGTCCGGGAGGGTGCGGACGAAGCGGTCGACGTGGGCGGCCTTCGCGGCCTCGACGACCTGTTCGCGGGTGGCCGACCCGGCGCCGTAGGCGATGTTGTCGGCGATGGTGCCGCCGAACAGCCAGGTGTCCTGGAGGACCATGCCGATGCCGGACCGCAGGTCCTCGCGGGACATCGCGGCGATGTCGACGCCGTCGAGGGTGATCCGGCCCGAGCTGACCTCGTAGAACCGCATCAGCAGGTTGACCAGGGTGGTCTTGCCGGCGCCGGTGGGGCCGACGATGGCGACGGTCTGGCCGGGTTCGACCTTGAGGGAGAGGTCGTCGATGAGCGGCTTGTCGGGGTCGTAGCGGAAGGACACGTCCTGGAAGGCGACCCGGCCGTGGACCGCGTCGGGCTTCTCGGGCATGGCCGGCTCGGGGCTCTGCTCGGGGGCGTCGAGGAGTTCGAAGACGCGCTCGGCGGAGGCGACGCCGGACTGCACCAGGTTGGCCATGCTGGCGACCTGGGTGAGCGGCTGGCTGAACTGCCGGGAGTACTGGATGAAGGCCTGGACGTCGCCGATGGACAGCGAGCCGCTGGCCACCCGCAGGCCGCCGACGACCGCGACCAGCACGTACTGGAGGTTGCCGATCAGCATCATCGCGGGCTGGATGATCCCGGAGATGAACTGGGCGCGGAAGCTGGCGTGGAACAGCGCGTCGTTGTGCTCGCGGAAGGTCTCGGCGGACTCGCGCTGGCGCCCGAACACCTTGACCAGGGTGTGGCCGGTGTACATCTCCTCGATGTGGGCGTTGAGCTGGCCGGTGGACTTCCACTGCTGGACGAACTGCGGCTGGGCCCGCTTGCCGACCTTGGCGGCGACGACCACCGACAGCGGCACCGAGACGAGGGCGATCAGCGCCAGCAGCCAGGAGATCCAGAACATCATCGCCAGCACGCCGACCACGGTGAGCAGCGAGTTGACGACCTGCCCCATGGTCTGCTGCATGGACTGGCCGATGTTGTCGATGTCGTTGGTGACCCGGCTGAGCACCTCGCCGCGCGGCTGCTTGTCGAAGTAGCTGAGCGGCAGGCGGGCGAGTTTGGCCTCGACGTCCTGGCGCAGCCGGTAGCTGGCGGACTGGATGGCCTTGGTGGCCAGGCGGCCCTGGAGGATGCCGAAGCCGGCGGAGGCGACGTAGATGCCGAGCACCCAGAGCAGGACGGAGCCGATGGCGCCGAAGTCCATGCCGTGGCCGGGGGTGAAGTCGACCGCGGAGAGCAGGTCGGCGATGCCGCCCTGGCCGTGGGCGCGCAGGCCCTCGATGACCTCGGTCTTGGAGGTGCCGGGCTGGAAGCGGGCGCCGATGACGCCGGCGAAGATCAGGTCGGTGGCGTCGCCGAGGATCTTGGGGCCGGTGACGGCGCAGCCGATGCCGAGGACGCCGAGCACCAGGACGCCGATCAGCAGCTTGCGCTCGGGGCGCAGCAGTCCGAGGACGCGCTTGCCGGAGCCCTTGAAGTCCATGGACTTCTCGGCGCCCTGGCCGCCCATGAAGCGGCCCGGTCCGGCCGGTCCGCGGCGGGCGGCGGCGGCCTGGGAGTCGCTGGGCAGCCGGTCCTGCGGCTTTCCGGCGGGCTTGCCGTCGGGGCTCGCGGCGGGCTTTCCTTGGGTGGTCACGCCGCCTCCTGCTCGGTGAGCTGGGAGAGCACGATCTCCCGGTACGTCGGGTTGTCGGCCATCAGTTCGTGGTGGGTGCCGGTGCCGACGACGGCGCCCTCGTCGAGGACGATGATCCGGTCGGCGTCGCGGATGGTGGAGACGCGCTGGGCGACGATCAGGACGGTGGCGTCGGCGGTCTCGCGGGCGAGGGCCTTGCGCAGCCTGGCGTCGGTGGCGTAGTCGAGCGCGGAGAAGGAGTCGTCGAAGAGGTAGACGTCGGGCCTGCGGACGAGGGCCCGGGCGATGGCCAGGCGCTGGCGCTGGCCGCCGGAGACGTTGCTGCCGCCCTGGGCGATGGGGGCGTCCAGGCCCTCGGCGAGCTTCTCGACGAACTCCTTGGCCTGGGCGATCTCCAGGGCGTGCCAGAGTTCCTCGTCGGTGGCGTCGGGGCGGCCGTAGCGGAGGTTGCTGGCGACGGTGCCGGTGAACAGGTAGGGCTTCTGCGGGACGATGCCGATGCTGTCGGCGATGGCGTCGGCGGAGAGTTCGCGCACGTCCACGCCGTCGAGCAGGACCTGGCCGGAGGTGGCGTCGAAGAGCCGGGGGACGAGGCCGAGCAGGGTGGACTTGCCGCTGCCGGTGGAGCCGATGATGGCGGTGGTCTCGCCGGGGCGGGCGGTGAGGTCGATGCCGCGCAGCACCGAGGCCTCGGCGCCGGGGTAGCGGAAGTCGACGTCGCGCAGTTCGAGGTGGCCGCGGCGCAGCAGTTCGGTGACGGGGGCGGCGGGCGGGACGACGCTGGAGGAGGTGCCGAGGACTTCCTGGACGCGTTCGGCGCAGACCTCGGCGCGCGGCACCATCATGAACATGAAGGTGGCCATCATGACGCTCATCAGGATTTGCATCAGGTAGGAGAGGAAGGCGGTGAGCCCGCCGATCTCCATGTCGCCGCTGTCGATGCGGTGGGCGCCGAACCAGAGCACGGCGACGCTGGAGACGTTCACGACCAGCATCACGGCCGGGAACATGACGGACATCAGCCGGCCGACCTGGCTGGCGGTGTCGGTGAGGTCCTCGTTGGCGTCGGCGAAGCGGGCCTGCTCGTGGCCGTCCTTGACGAAGGCGCGGATGACCCGGATGCCGGTGATCTGCTCGCGCAGGACCCGGTTCACGGTGTCGATCTTCACCTGCATGCTGCGGAACTTCGGCCGCAGGGCGCGCACCAGCAGGACGACGACCACGCCGAGCGCGGGGATGACGGCGAGCAGGAGTCCGGAGAGCGGGACGTCCTGGTTGAGCGCCATGATGATGCCGCCGACGCACATGATCGGGGCGGCGACCATCAGGGTGAAGCTCATCAGGGCCAGCATCTGGACCTGCTGGACGTCGTTGGTGGTGCGGGTGATCAGGGAGGGGGCTCCGAACTGGCCGACCTCGCGGGCGGAGAAGCTCTGCACCCGCTCGAAGACGGCGGCGCGGACGTCGCGGCCGAAGGCCATCGCGGTGCGGGCGCCGAAGTAGACGGCGCCGATCGAGCACAGCGCCTGCACCAGGGTGACGCCGATCATGACGGCGCCGAGGCGCAGGATGTAGCCGGTGTCGCCCTTGACCACGCCCTTGTCGATGATGTCGGCGTTGAGTGTCGGCAGGTAGAGCGCCGCGAGCGTGGATACCAGTTGGAGGACCACCAGCATGGTGATCGGTCGGGAGTACGGGCGCAGGTACGCCCGGAGCAGTCTGATCAGCACTGGCCCACTCTTGTCGTCGCCGGTCGGGTTCGCACCCCAATTCTCGGTGTTCCGTGGCGTCGTACAGACGATTCCGGGGCTGTCCGGCTGAGGTTTGCCGGGCCTTTGCCATTGTCGCGGCGGGTCCGGGCACCGGCCCCGCGGGGGCGTGCCAGCTGGATTCGCCCCCTTACGGAATGACCGGTTTCCCCCTAGGCTGCTGACTACGCCCTTGTTACTGACCGGTACCGCTCACGTTAACGGGCCCGGCGGCCGCCCCCACGGACGCCGCGACAATCCCTCAGACGGCCACCCGCCCCCGGAGGTCCTCGTTGAGTTCCGCGCAGTCCCTGATCGACTCCGGCAAAGCCGACATCGTCGCCGGGCGTCCGGCCTCCGTCGCCCACCTGTTCCTGGAACGCGTCGCCGCGACGCCCAACCACGAGGCCTACCGCCACCCCGTGGCGGTCGACGACCAGGCCGCGGACGGCGCGCCGGGCGCCGAGCAGTGGCGCTCGCTCACCTGGGCGCAGACCGCCGTCCGGGTGAAGGCGGTGGCCGCCGGCCTGATGGCGCTCGGCATCCAGCCGGAGGACCGGGTCGCACTGGCCGCCTCCACCCGGCTCGAATGGATCCTCACCGACCTCGGCGCGATGTGCGCGGGCGCGGCCATCACCACGATCTACCCGAGCACCAACGCGGACGAGACGGCCTTCATCCTCTCCAACTCCGGCTCCCGGGCCATGTTCGCCGAGAACGCCGCCCAGCTGGCCAAGGCCGTCGACCACATCGACCAGCTGCCCGAGCTGCGCACCGTGATCCTCTTCGACGCCCCCGCCGAGGCCCCCGAGACGGCCGGTCTCGACCTGATGACCCTGGCCGAGCTGGAACGGCGCGGCGCCGAGTACCTGGAGCAGCACCCGGACGCCGTCGAGAAGGCCGTGGCCGCGCTCGACCGGGAGCAGCTCGCCACCCTCATCTACACCTCCGGCACCACCGGCCGCCCCAAGGGCGTGCGCCTGGTGCACGACTGCTGGGCGTACGAGGGCCGGGCCCAGGAGGCCAGCGGCCTGCTCGGCCCCGACGACGTGCAGTTCATGTGGCTGCCGCTGTCGCACGTCTTCGGCAAGACGCTGATCTCCGGCCAGATCGCCACCGGCCACGTGATGGCGGTGGACGGCCGGGTCGACCGGATCATCCACAACCTGCCGGTCATCCGGCCCACCGTGATGGCCTCGGCGCCGCGCATCTTCGAGAAGGTGTACAACGGCATCGCCGGCCGGGCCCGGGCCGAGGGCGGCGCCAAGTACAAGATCTTCATGTGGGCCGCCCAGGTCGCCCGCGAGTACGCCCGGGTGGTCCAGGAGAGCCGGATCGCCACCGGCGCCGAGAGCGCCCCGCTCGGCCTGCGGCTGCAGCACGCGCTCGCCGACAAGCTGGTGTACGCGAAGATCCGGGCGGCCTTCGGTGGCCGGCTGCGGGGTGCCGTCTCCGGCAGCGCCGCGCTCGCCCCCGAGATCGGCTACTTCTTCCTCGGCGCCGGGGTGCCGATCCTGGAGGGCTACGGGCTGAGCGAGACCAGCGCCGGCTCCTGCGTCAACCGCAAGGAGGACGTGCGGATCGGCACGGTCGGCCGCCCGCTGCCCGGCACCGAGGTGCGGATCGCCGAGGACGGCGAGATCCTGCTGCGCGGCCCCGGTGTCATGCGCGGCTACCACGACCTGCCGGAGAAGACCGCCGAGGTGCTGGAGCCGGACGGCTGGTTCCACACGGAGGACATCGGCGAGCTGAGCCCCGACGGCTTCCTGCGGATCACCGACCGCAAGAAGGACCTGTTCAAGACCTCCGGCGGCAAGTACGTGGCGCCCAGCGAGGTCGAGGGCAAGTTCAAGGCGGTCTGCCCGTTCGTCAGCAACATCCTGGTGATCGGCAACGGCCGCAACTACTGCACCGCGCTGATCGGCCTGGACGAGTCGGTGCTGCTGCCGTGGGCCGCCGAGCACGGCCTGGCCGGGAAGAGCTACGCCGAGCTGGCCGTCGAGCCGGCCGTGCACCAGCTGATCGAGGGCTTCGTCAAGCGGGTCAACGGCGACCTCCAGCGCTGGCAGACGATCAAGAAGTTCCACCTGCTGCCGCGCGACCTCGACATCGAGCACGGCGAGCTCACCCCCAGCCTGAAGATCAAGCGCCCGGTGGTCGAGCGGACCTACGCGGACGCCGTGGCGGCCATGTACGCGGGCGCCAACGAGGCCTGATCCCCGTTCCCGTACGGTCCGCGCGGGGTTCGCGGGCCGTACGGGACAATGGGGTCATGCCCTCCGCACTCCCCGACGGCGAACCGGTGCCGTCCGACGGTTCCCTGCCCACCGACGCCCTCGCCGGGCTGGGCCGGCGGCCGTTCGGCTTCTACCTGCACGTGCCGTACTGCGCCAGCCGCTGCGGCTACTGCGACTTCAACACCTACACCGCCACCGAGCTGCGCTCCTCCGGGGCGGTCGCCTCGCAGGAGACCTACGCGGACAACGTGGTCGCCGAGATCCGGCATGCCCGCAGGGTGCTGGGCGACGTCGACCTGCCGGTGCGCACGGTGTTCCTCGGCGGCGGCACCCCCACCCTGCTGCCGGCCCGCGACCTGGTGAAGATGCTCGCCGCGCTGCGCGAGGAGTTCGGACTCGCCCCGGACGCCGAGGTCACCACCGAGGCCAACCCGGAGTCCGTCGACCCGGCGTACCTGGCCGAGCTGCGCGAGGGCGGCTACAACCGGATCTCCTTCGGCATGCAGAGCGCCCGCCCGCACGTCCTGCAGCTGCTCGACCGCCACCACACCCCGGGCCGCCCCGAGGCCTGCGTGGCCGAGGCCCGCGCGGCCGGCTTCGAGCACGTCAACCTCGACCTGATCTACGGCACCCCCGGCGAGTCCGACGACGACTGGCGGGCCTCCCTGGACGCCGCGATCGGTGCCGGGCCGGACCACGTCTCCGCGTACTCCCTGATCGTCGAGGAGGGCACCAAGCTGGCCGCCCGGGTCAAGCGCGGCGAGCTGCCGATGATCGACGACGACGTGCACGCCGACCGCTACCTGATCGCCGAGCAGGCCCTCGCCGCGGCCGGCTACTCCTGGTACGAGGTGTCCAACTGGGCCACCACCCCCGAGGGCCGCTGCCGCCACAACGAGCTGTACTGGACCGGCGCCGACTGGTGGGGCGCCGGCCCGGGCGCCCACAGCCACGTCGGCGGCGTCCGCTGGTGGAACGCCAAGCACCCCGCCGCCTACGCCCGGGCCCTGGCGGAGGGCCGCACCCCGGCCCAGGGCCGCGAGGTGCTCAGCGACGAGGACCGCCGGGTGGAGCGCATCCTGCTGGAACTGCGCCTGGTGGAGGGCGTCCCGCTCGACCTGCTGACCGACGTGGGCCGCAAGGCCGCCGCCAAGGCCCTGGCCGACGGCCTCCTCGCCGAGGAGTCCTACGAGCGGGGCCGCGCCGCCCTCACCCTCCAGGGCCGTCTGCTGGCGGACGCGGTCGTGCGTGACCTGGTGGACTGACATCCGTCGACGTGGGCGTCAGCCGTCGGAGGAAGCGTGCGATGACCGCCATCGATGATCGGATGACCGGGATCTTCGAGAGGTGACCCGATTCGGGTGGACCTGCTCGACATCACCATGGACACCTCGGAGTTCCAGACCTACTCCTGGCCCGGCAGGGCCGTGAAGTCGATCAACTCCTCGACCCGGCCCAGGAGTTCGGGTTCCAGGTCCTTGTAGGAGTTCACCTTCGACAGGATGTGCTTCCAGGCGGCCGGGGTGTCCACCGGCCAGCCCAGGCGGCGGCAGGTGCCCTCCTTCCAGTCCTCGCCGCGGGGGACGGCGGGCCAGGCGGGGATGCCGACGCTGGACGGCTTCACGGCCTGCCAGATGTCGATGTAGGGGTGGCCGACGACCAGCACGTTCTCGCCGGTGACCCGGGCGGCGATGCGGTGCTCCTTGGTGCCCGGGAGCAGGTGGTCGACCAGGACGCCCAGGCGGCGACCCGGGCCGGGGGCGAAGTCGGCGACGATCGCGGGGAGGTCGTCGATGCCCCGGAGGTACTCGACGACGACGCCCTCGACGCGCAGGTCGTCGCCCCAGACCCGTTCGACGAGCTCGGCGTCGTGCCGGCCCTCGACGTAGATCCGGGACTCCCGGGCGACCCGGGCCCGGGCGCCGGGGACGGCGACCGAGCCGGAGGCCGTACGGCCCGGGCCGCGGGAGGGGGCCGGGGCGGCGGGGCGGACCAGGGTGACGACCCGGCCCTCCAGCAGGAAGCCGCGCGGCACCAGCGGGAAGACCCGGTGCTTGCCGAACCGGTCCTCCAGGGTGACGGTGAAGCCCTCGGCGGTCTTCTCGCAGCGCACCACCGCCCCGCAGTAGCCGGTGGCCGCCTCCTCGACCACCAGGTCCCGCTCGGCGGGCACCTCGGGTGCCGGCTGCTGCTTCTTCCACGGCGGGGTGAGGTCGGGTCCGTACTGGTGGCTGCGCATGGGGGCGACTATAGGACGGTCCGTCAGAGGCCCGGCGCGCCCCAGACCGGGAACCAGCGGCCGAGGTCCTTCTCCAGCCGCAGGTCGTTCGCCAGCATCGCGTTGACCTGCAGCTCCAGCGGGCTGTTGCGCCGCTCCCCGCCGCCGGGCATCGGGGCGAAGGGGTAGAAGGTGCCCCGCTTGTAGAGGTAGACCAGGGCCAGCGACTGGCCCTCCCCGTTGCGGAAGCCCACCAGCGAGCAGAGCAGCTGCGGCCCGAAGCCGTTCGCCTCCAGCTCGCTGTTGACCGCGTGCAGGTCGTTCACCAGCTCCGGCAGCTCCTCGGGGGTGTGCCGGGCGAGCAGCCAGGAGTAGCCGTAGCCGTCCTTGGAGGCCTCCACCGGCACGCCGCCGCGCTCGGTGTCGGCGTCCAGCAGCGCCCGGACCTGCTGCTCCACCTGGACGAAGGCCGCGCCCTCGACGGCCGCGAAGCAGACCGAGCCGAGCCCGGTGGGCAGGAACCCGGCCCCGGCCTCCAGGGTGAGCGCGGCGGACGGTACGCCGAACAGCTGGTCGAGGTCGGGCTTGACGGGCTTGGTGCGGCCGAACAGGGCGTCCAGGAATCCCACGTCGGTCCTTTCGTGAACGGGGTCGGAACGGGTCAGCGGCCGAGCTGCTCGGAGATCTTCGCCAGCTGCGCCAGTCGCTTCTCCAGCGTCGGGTGGGTGGAGAACAGCTGGGAGGCGGTCTCCCGGGCGCTCAGCGCCGGGGCGAAGTAGAAGGCGTTGTAGGGCTGGGAGCGGCGCAGGTCCTCGGTGGGGATGGCGGCGATCTGCCCGGTCACCTTGGTGAGGGCGGAGGCCAGGGCGCTGGGCCGGCCGGTGAGCTGGGCGGCGGCCCGGTCGGCGGCCAGCTCGCGGTAGCGGGAGAGCAGCCGGGTGAGCAGGAAGCTGATGGCGTAGACGACCATCGACACCAGCGGGATGACCAGCGCCGCGATGGCCGCGTTCTGGTCGTTGCTGTTGCGGTTGCCGCCGATGAACCCGCCGTACATCGCGATCCGGGTGATCGCCCCGGCGAGCACCCCGAGGAAGCCGGCGATGGTCATCACCGCGACGTCCCGGTGGGCGACGTGCGACAGCTCGTGCGCCAGGACGCCCTCCAGCTCCTCCGGTTCGAGCCGGCGCAGCAGGCCGGTGGTGACGCAGACCACGGCGTTCTGCGGGTTGCGGCCGGTGGCGAAGGCGTTGGGCATGTCGTTGTCGGCGACCGCCACGCGGGGTTTGGGCATGTCAGCCAGGGCGCAGAGCCGGTCGATCGTGCCGTGCAGCTGGGGGAACTGTTCCTCGGTCACCGGCCGGGCGCCCATGGCCCGCTCGGTGATCTTGTCGCTGAACCAGAACTGGGCCACGAACAGCCCGCCGGAGATCAGCACGATCAGCGGCCAGGCCCCGCGCAGCAGCGCGATCAGCAGGCCCGTGAAACCGACGTACAGCAGCCCGATCACGAACATCGTCGCGACCATGCGGCTGGTCAGGCCGCGGTCGGGTGCGAAGCGGGTGTGCTGGCCCGAGCTCGACATCTCTTGCTCCTCCGTTCACCGTCGCTTTCGATGCTGCCACCCGGACGGCCCCGGGGCACCACCCCCGCACGCGGAGTGTCGTGGCGGCCGTCCGGAACTGCGGGGAGGATCACCCCGGCCGGGCCGTTCCTGCGGTAGGACCCGGGCCGTACACTGGCAGGTACGGTTTTGGCACTCGTCCGTGCAGAGTGCCAAGGTCGGGGCCGTCCGAGGAGCGGCTCGCAGCATCACAGACGGACAACGTGCGAAGACGGAGGTGCGTGCCCCATGGCCGGTGAGGTCCGCCAGCTGGACGACCGCAAGCTCGCCGTGCTGCGCGCGATCGTCCAGGACTACGTGGGCACCGAGGAGCCGGTGGGCTCCAAGGCCCTGGTGGAGCGGCACAACCTGGGGGTGTCCCCGGCCACGGTCCGCAACGACATGGCGGCGCTGGAGGAGGAGGGTTACATCCACCAGCCGCACACCAGCGCCGGGCGCATCCCCACCGACAAGGGCTACCGGCTGTTCGTCGACAGGCTCGCCGAGATCAAGCCGATGAGCTCCCCCGAGCGCCGGGCGATCCGGCACTTCCTGGACGGCGCCGTGGACCTGGACGACGTGGTCAGACGCACGGTGCGGCTGCTCGCCCAGCTGACCCGGCAGGTCGCCGTGGTGCAGTACCCCTCGCTCACCCGCTCCACCGTCCGGCACATCGAACTGGTGGCGCTGGCCCCGGCCAAGGTGATGCTGGTGCTGATCACCAACACCGGCCGGGTCGAGCAGCGGATGATCGACTGCCCGGGCACGGTCGGCGAGACGGTGCTGGCGGACCTGCGGTCGCGGATCAACGCGCGGGCGGCCGGCCAGCGGCTGCCGGACGTCCCGGGCCTGCTGGAGGAGCTGCCGGCGGCCTTCGAGCAGGCCGACCGGCCGACCGTCAGTACGGTCCTGGCGACGCTGTTCGAGGCGCTCGCCGAACAGAACGAGGAGCGGATCATGCTGGCCGGCACGGCCAACCTGACCCGCTTCGGGCACGACTTCCCGCTCACCATCCAGCCGGTGCTGGAGGCACTGGAGGAGCAGGTCGTCCTGCTCCGCCTCCTGGGTGAGACCGCGGACGCCGCGATGACGGTCCGGATCGGGCGGGAGAACGCGTACGAAGGGCTGAATTCCACCTCGGTCGTTTCGGTCGGCTACGGTTCGGGCGACGAGAGCGTGGCCAAACTGGGTGTGATCGGTCCGACCCGGATGGACTACCCGGGCACAATGGGGGCGGTGCGAGCGGTGGCACGGTACGTGGGCCAGATCCTGGCCGAGTCGTAGCAAACAGCCGTCGCCGGATGTCCGGCGGCGGTGTCCAGTCGCACTACTACAGGCGGAACAAGCGGAGCATTTGGTGGCCACGGACTACTACGCGGTACTCGGCGTCCGACGGGATGCGGGGCAGGACGAGATCAAGAAGGCGTTCCGGCGCCTGGCACGCGAACTGCACCCGGACGTCAACCCGGACCCGAAGACGCAGGAGCGGTTCAAGGAGATCAACGCCGCCTACGAGGTGCTCTCCGACCCGCAGAAGCGCCAGGTCTACGACCTCGGCGGCGACCCGCTGTCGCCCGGCGGCGGCGGTGGCGCGGGCGGCTTCGGCGCCGGCGCGGCGGGCTTCGGCTTCTCCGACATCATGGACGCCTTCTTCGGCGCCGCGGCCGGCCAGCGCGGCCCGCGCTCGCGCACCCGCCGCGGCCAGGACGCCATGATCCGGCTGGAGATCACCCTGGAGGAGGCCGCCTTCGGCACCACCAAGGAACTCCAGGTCGACACCGCCGTCACCTGCACCACCTGCAACGGTGAGGGCGCGGCCCCCGGCACCTCCGCCCAGACCTGCGACATGTGCCGCGGCAAGGGCGAGGTCTCCCAGGTCACCCGGTCCTTCCTGGGCCAGGTCATGACCTCCCGTCCGTGCCCGCAGTGCCAGGGCTTCGGCACCGTCGTGCCGACCCCGTGCCCCGAGTGCGCCGGCGACGGCCGGGTGCGGGCCCGCCGCACCCTGACGGTCAAGATCCCGGCCGGTGTGGACAACGGCACCCGGATCCAGCTGGCCGGCGAGGGCGAGGTCGGCCCCGGCGGCGGCCCGGCCGGCGACCTGTACGTCGAGATCGCCGAGACCTCCCACAGCGTCTTCCAGCGGCGCGGGGACGACCTGCACTGCACCGTCACCATCCCGATGACGGCGGCCGCGCTCGGCACCCAGGTGCCGCTGCAGACCCTGGACGGGCTGGAGGAGGTCGACATCCGGCCCGGCACCCAGTCCGGCCAGTCGATCCCGCTGCACGGCCGGGGCATCACCCACCTGCGCGGGGGCGGCCGCGGCGACCTGATAGTGCATGTCGAGGTGCAGACGCCCACCAAGCTCGACGCCGAGCAGGAGGAGCTGCTGCGCCGGCTCTCCATGCTGCGCGGCGAGGAGCGGCCGTCCGGCCAGTTCGCGCCGGGCCAGCAGGGCCTGTTCTCGCGCCTGAAGGACGCCTTCAACGGCCGGTAGCCGTCCCGGAAGGGGTGCCGGGGGCGGTTCCCCGGCACCCCTTCCGTGTTGTCCCCATTCGGCCGCAGGCCCCTTTCCGGAAAGGTCCCCCTCATGACCGCGCCCGTCTTCGTCGTCGAGACCGAGCGGATCGCCGCCGCCGCGCCCGGGGCCGTGGTGCGGCTCGACGGCGCGGAGGGGCGGCACGCGGCGGCGGTGAAGCGGCTGACGGCCGGCGAGGCGGTGACCCTGGCGGACGGGCTGGGCCTGGGCGTGGACGGCACCGTCGCCGAGGTGCTCGGCAAGGACGCGATCGACGTCACCGTGGAGGCCGTGCGGCGGGAGCCGGAGCCGGTGCCGCGGATCGTGGTGGTCCAGGCGCTGCCCAAGGGTGACCGCGGCGAGCTGGCCGTGGAGACCATGACCGAGGTCGGCGTGGACGTGGTGGTCCCCTGGGCCGCCTCCCGGTGCATCACCCAGTGGAAGGGCGAGCGCGGCGCGAAGGCGCTCGCCAAGTGGCGGGCCACCGCCCGGGAGGCGGGCAAGCAGTCCCGCCGGCTGCGCTTCCCCGAGGTGCGCGAGCCGATGACCACCCGGCAGCTGGCGCCGCTGCTGGCCCAGGCCGCCCTGGCCGCCGTGCTGCACGAGGAGGGCGCGGAGCCGCTGGCGCAGGCCGCGCTGCCCGCCGAAGGGGACATCGTGCTGGTGGTCGGCCCGGAGGGCGGGGTCTCCCCGGAGGAGCTGGCCGCCTTCGCCGAGGCGGGCGCCGCGCCGTACCGGCTGGGTCCCTCGGTGCTGCGCACCTCGACCGCCGGGGTGGCCGCCGGGGCGCTGCTGCTGGGGCGCACCGGCCGCTGGGCGTAACTCCCGCGCGCCCGACCGGAGTTCTCGGGAAATCGGAGCGGCTCGTACCCGCACCTGCTTACGCTGACCGGGTGACGGACTCCGTGAGCACCTCCCCGGGCGCCTATCTGCGCCATCCCCATCTGCACGGTGACCTGGTCGCCTTCGTCGCCGAGGACGACCTGTGGCTCGCCCCGCTGGACGGCGGCCGGGCCTGGCGGCTGACCGCCGATCACCTGCCGGTGCACCACCCCAGGTTCTCCCCGGACGGGCGGCTCATCGCCTTCACCTCCACCCGGGACGGCGCCCCCGAGGTGCACGTGGTGCCGGTCGACGGCGGGCCGTCCCGGCGGCTGACGTACTGGGGCAACGGCGAGACCCGGGTGCAGGGCTGGACCGCGGACGGACGCCCGATCGCCACCACCGGCGCGGGCGGCTCCGGCGTGCGGCGCACCTGGGCGCACGCCGTCCCGCTGGACGGCGGCGAGGCGGCGCGGCTGCCGTACGGGCCGGTCGGCGGCCTGGCCTTCGAGCCGGACGGCGAGCGCGCGCTGCTGGTGACCGTCAACAACCGCGAGCCGGCCTGGTGGAAGCGCTACCGGGGCGGCCGGGCGGGCAAGTTGTGGATCGGGCGGGACCGGTTCACCCGTGTCCACGAGGAGTTGGACGGGCAGCTCGACTCCCCGCTGTGGGTCGCCGGCGAGGGGGCGCCGGGCGGCCGGATCGCCTTCCTGTCCGACCACGAGGGCGTCGGGGAGCTGTGGTCCAGCCGCCCGGACGGCTCCGACCTGCGCCGCCACAGCACCGACCCGGACGGCTTCTACGCCCGCAACGCCGCCACCGACGGCACCCGGGTGGTCTTCCACCGGGCCGGCGACCTCTGGCTGCTGGACGACCTGGACACCGCCGTGCCCCGCCGCCTGGACATCCGGCTGGCCGGGCCGCGCACCGGCCGCCGCCCCCGCCCGGTGCCCGCCGCGCACTGGCTGGAGTCCGCCGCCCCCGACCGCACCGGCCGGGCCAGCGCCGTGGTGGTGCGCGGCAGCGTGCACTGGCTGACCCACCGGGAGGGCCCGGCCCGGGTGCTGGACGAGACCCCGGGCGTGCGCGCCCGGCTGGTCCGGGTGGTGCCGGGGGAGGACGGCGGCCAGGGCGTGCTGTGGGTGTCCGACGCCGAGGGCGAGGACGCCCTGGAGTACGCCCCCGCGGTCCACGAGCCCGAGCGGCGCCGGCTGGCCGCCGGGCGGTTGGGCCGGGTCAACTCGCTGGTGGTCTCCCCGGACGGCAAGCAGGCGGCGCTCGGCGTGCACGACGGCCGGGTGCTGCTGGTCGCGCTGGCCGACGGTGCCGTGCACGAGCTGGACCGCAGCACCGACGGCGAGGTCAGCGGGCTGGCGTTCAGCCCGGACTCGGCCTGGCTGGCCTGGTCCCGCCCGGTGCACCGGATGGGCCCGTACTCGCTGCGCCAGATCGTGCTGGCGAACCTGGCCACCCGCACCGTCAGCGAGGTCACCCAGCAGCGCTTCGTCGACACCTCGCCGGCCTTCACCGCGGACGGCCGCTACCTGGCCTTCCTGTCGGTGCGCAACTTCGACCCGGTCTACGACGCGCACGCCTTCGACCTGTCCTTCCCGAACGGCTGCCGCCCGTACCTGGTCACCCTCGCCGCGGACACGCCGTCCCCGTTCGGGCCGCAGCGGGCCGGTCGCCCGCCGGGCGGGGAGGAGGACGAGCCCAGGGCCCGCAAGGCGGACGGCGAGGAGGGCGCGGACGGGGCCGCGCCGGCCACCAGGGTGGACCTGGACGGCATCGTCGACCGGATCCTGCCGTTCCCGGTCGAGGGCGGCCGCTTCCACACGCTGCGCGCCGCCAAGGACGGGGTGCTGTGGACCAGGGCGCCGCTGCTGGGCGAACTCGGCGACGAGGCGGCCTCGTTGGAGGACGAGCGGCCCCGCCCGGTGCTGGAGCGCTTCGACCTCAGGAAGCGCCGGGCCGAGCAACTGGTGCACGGGGTCGACGGCTTCGCGGTCAGCGGGGACGGCACCCGGGTGGCCGTGCTGGACGAGGGCGAGCTGCGGATCGTCCCGGCCGGCCACAAGGCGGGCGGCGAGGACGACGAGACCGCCGTCGACCTCACCCGGCTGCGGGTGACCGTCGACCCGGCCGCCGAGTGGCGGCAGATGTACGCCGAGAACGGCCGCCTGATGCGGGACAACTTCTGGCGCCCGGACCTCGGCGGCCTCGACTGGGCCGGGATCCTGGACCGCTACCGGCCGCTGGTCGAGCGGGTCGGCTCGCACGACGAACTGGTCGACCTGCTCTGGGAGGTGCACGGCGAACTCGGCACCTCGCACGCCTACGTCGTCCCCTACGGCCGCTACACCGAACCCGCCCGGCGCCAGGGCCTGCTGGGCGCCGACCTGGTCAAGGACGGCGATCGCTGGCGGATCGTCCGGATCCTACCCGGCGAGTCCTCCGATCCCCGGGCCCGCTCGCCGCTGGCCGCTCCCGGCGCCGCCGTCCGGCCGGGCGACGCCGTGCTGGCCGTCAACGGCCGCCCGGTGGACCCGGTCACCGGCCCGGCCCCGCTGCTGGCCGGCACCGCCGGGCAGCCGGTCGAGCTGACCGTGGCCGGCAAGGACGGCACCGACCAGCGCCACCCCGTGGTCGTCCCGCTCGCCGACGAGGAGGCGCTGCGCTACCACGACTGGGTGGCCGGGCGGCGGGCCGCGGTGCGGGAGCTGTCCGGCGGCCGGCTGGGCTACCTGCACATCCCCGACATGCAGACGGCCGGCTGGGCCCAGCTGCACCGCGACCTGTCCACCGAGATGGCCCGGGAGGGCCTGATCGTGGACGTCCGGGAGAACCGCGGCGGCCACACCTCGCAGCTGGTGATCGAGAAGCTGGCCCGGCGGATCGTCGGCTGGTACGCGATCCGGGACACCGACCACCCGGTGCCCTACCCGATGGACGCCCCGCGCGGGCCGGTGGTCGCGCTCGCCGACGAGCTGTCCGGCTCGGACGGCGACGTGGTCAACGCCGCCATCCAGGCGCTCGGGATCGGCCCGGTGGTCGGCACCCGCACCTGGGGCGGGGTGATCGGCATCGACAGCAGGTACCAGCTGGTCGACGGCACCCTGGTCACCCAGCCCAAGTACGCGATGTGGCTGGAGAACTACGGCTGGGGCCTGGAGAACCACGGCGTCGACCCGGACGTCGAGGTGCCGTTCGCCCCGCACCACTGGGCGGCCGGCGAGGACCCCCAGCTGGCCGAGGGCGTGCGGATCGCCCTGGAGACCCTGGCCGGCACCCCGGCCCGCTCGGGGCCGCGGCTGCCCTGGGCGTAGCGGCGGTGCCCGGGGCGGGAGGTCGGGGCCGACCTCCCGCCCCGGGGCGTGGGTAGGATGCGGGGCTGTCCTTGATCGCGATCTTGATCTGACCGACAGCTCACGGGGGAGCACACCATGGCCCAGGGCTACCCGCCGCCGCAGTACCCGCAGTACCCGCAGGATCCGCAGCACCCGCAAGGTCCGCCGAACGGCTACGGGGCGAACCCGTACGGCCAGGGGCCGTACGCCCAGCCTCCGCAGCCGTACCCGCAGGCCCAGCAGCCCTACGCCCAGCCCCAGCCGTACGCCCAGCCCCAGCCCCAGCCCCAGCCGTACCCGCAACCGCAGCCGTACCCGCAGGCCCAGCAGCCGCACGGGCAGGACCCCTACCCGCAGGCGCAGCCCGCACTGCCGCCGTGCCCCCCGGAGGCGTACGCCGGACGGCGGTTCCTGGCGATCGTGCTCGACTTCGTCCTCGCCTTCGGCCTCGGCTTCGCCACCGCCATCGCCGACGACAACACCGCGAAGCACGCCAAGCCCGTCGTGCACGCGGCCGGCCACGCCGCCGTCCAGAGCCCGGTGGTGCCGTTCTGGGTGGCGTTCCTGGGAGCGGGCCTGCTCGCCTCCTTCCTCAACCAGGTGGTGCTGGCACGGCTGACCGGCTTCAGTGTGGGCAAGGGGATCCTGGCGATGCGGGTGGTGCGCCGCAAGCGGGTGATGCGTCCCAACACATGGCGGCTGACCCGGCGCTGGCTGGTCGGCTTCGTCTTCCTGGCGGTGGTCCTCATCTCCGAGGACTTCGACCTGTCCGAGGGGGACGTCGTCGGGATGCGCTCGGTGCGCTGGAAGCACCTGCAGGAGTACCAGCAGGCGGTCGGGCGGCTCGGCTAGGCTGCCGCCAGTACGGCCCACGTCAACGAAGACCCAGTGACCCGAGGAGAAGCCGATGGCCGGCGAGCCGCAGCCCGACTGCCTGTTCTGCAAGATCGTGGCGGGCGAGATCCCGGCGACCGTGGTGCGCAAGACGGACCGCGTCCTCGCCTTCCGGGACATCGCGCCCAAGGCCCCGGTGCACGTCCTGGTCATCCCGCACGTCCACTACCCGAACGCCGCGGCGCTGGCCGCCGCCGAGCCGGAGATCGCCGGTGAGCTGCTCGCCGAGGCGGGCGCGGTGGCCAGGGACGAGGGCGTCGAGGACTACCGGCTGATCTTCAACACCGGTGCGGGCGCCGGCCAGACCGTCTTCCACGCCCACGTGCACGTGCTCGGCGGCAAGCGCATGACCGAGAGCATGGTCTGATCCCAGGTGTCGCAGCGCGAACTCGTCGTCCTGGGCACCGCGAGCCAGGTGCCCACCCGGCACCGCAACCACAACGGCTACCTGCTCCGCTGGGACGGCGAGGGCCTGCTGTTCGACCCTGGCGAGGGCACCCAGCGGCAGATGCTGCACGCCGGGGTCTCGGCCACCCAGATCACCCGGATCGCGGTGACCCACTTCCACGGCGACCACTGCCTTGGCCTCGCCGGGGTGATCCAGCGGATCAACCTTGACCGGGTCCCGCACCCGGTCGACGTCTACTTCCCGGCCTCCGGCGAGGTCTACTTCGAGCGGCTGCGGCACGCCACGGCCTACCACGAGACCGCCGTGCTGCGGCCCCGGCCGATCGACGAGCCGGGCCCGCTGCCCGCGCCCGGCGCCCGCTTCGCGCTGGACGCCGTCCGGCTGGACCACCCGGTGGAGTCCTTCGGCTACCGGCTCTCCGAGCCGGACGGCCGCCGCCTGGTGCCCGAGCGGCTCGCCGCGGCCGGCGTGCACGGCCCGGCCGTCGGCCGGCTCCAGCACGAGGGCGCGATCGAGGTGGACGGCCGCACCGTCACCCTGGACGAGGTCAGCGAGCCGCGGCCGGGCCAGAGGTTCGCCTTCGTGATGGACACCCGGCTGTGCGAGGGGGTGCACCAACTCGCCGAGGGCGCCGACCTGCTGGTGGTCGAGGCCACCTTCACCGACGCCGACGCCCGGCTCGCCGAGGACCACGGCCACCTCACCGCCGGCCAGGCCGCCAAGGCCGCCGCCGAGGCCGGGGTGCGCACCCTGGTGCTGACCCACTTCTCCCAGCGCTACCCGGACCTGGGCCAGCACCTGGCCGACGCCCGCAAGCACTTCGACGGGGAGCTGGTGCTCGCCGAGGACCTCGCCCGGGTCCCCGTCCCGGCCCGCCGCCACCCGTGAAAAAGGGTTCGCGCCGCTCCGCGATCTGCCGCAGCATCGTCGGGTGCGGCCCCGCCGCCCGCCGCAGCGATCACGCTCGCGGCGTACCCTGGTGCCCCGGAGACCGAGCGGCACACGAGACCACGGATGGGATGAGGCAGGCCCCAGCGCCGACCTATGAGTGACACATCGCAGACCCGTACCGACGGGCAGTCGCGCCCCGAACCGGCCGACGACGGCCGGGTGAGCGCCCGGATCGTGATCCCCGAGAAGCACCCGATGGTCACCCTGCTCGGCACGGCGGACTCGCTGCTGCGCGTGATCGAGCAGGGCTTCCCCGCCGCCGACATCCACGTCCGCGGCAACGAGGTGACCGCCACCGGGGAACGTGCCGAGGTCGCCCTCGTGCAGAAGCTCTTCAGCGAGATGATGCTGGTGCTGCGCACCGGCCAGCCCCTGACGGAGGACTCCGTGGAGCGCTCCATCGCCATGCTCCGTGAGGAGGACCCGGACAGCCCGGCGCCGTCCCAGGTGTTCACCGCGAACATCCTGTCCAACCGGGGCCGCACGATCCGCCCCAAGACGCTCAACCAGCAGCGCTACGTCGACGCGATCGACAAGCACACGATCGTCTTCGGCCTCGGCCCGGCCGGCACCGGCAAGACCTACCTGGCGATGGCCAAGGCCGTCCAGGCCCTCCAGGCCAAGGAGGTCAACCGGATCATCCTGACCCGCCCCGCGGTCGAGGCGGGCGAGCGGCTGGGCTTCCTGCCCGGCACCCTCTACGAGAAGATCGACCCGTACCTGCGCCCGCTGTACGACGCGCTGCACGACATGATGGACCCGGACTCCATCCCGCGCCTGATGGCGGCCGGCACCATCGAGGTCGCCCCGCTCGCGTACATGCGCGGCCGCACCCTCAACGACGCCTTCATCATCCTCGACGAGGCCCAGAACACCTCGCCCGAGCAGATGAAGATGTTCCTCACCCGCCTCGGGTTCAACTCCCGGGTGGTGGTCACCGGCGACACCAGCCAGATCGACCTCCCGGGCGGCACCCGCAGCGGCCTCAAGGTCGTCCAGGAGATCCTGGCCGACGTCCCGGACATCCACTTCTCCGTCCTCACCAGCACCGACGTGGTCCGCCACAAGCTGGTCGGCCGGATCGTGGACGCCTACGAGCGCTGGGACGCCCGGCAGGAGGCCGAGGAGAACGCCCCGGCCGCCCGCAAGCCCGCCCAGCGGCGCCCCGGCAAGACCGCCGCGGCGCGCGCACCCCGACAGTCCCACCGCACCGAAAGCTGAGCACACAGCCCGTCATGTCGATCGACATCGCCAACGAGTCCGGCTGGGACGCCGATGAGGAAGCCATCCTCGACGTCGCCCGCTTCGCCCTGGACAAGATGCGGATCCACCCGCAGTCCGAACTGTCCGTGATCCTGGTGGACGGTGCGGCGATGGAGGAGCTGCACATCCAGTGGATGGACCTGCCCGGCCCGACCGACGTGATGTCGTTCCCGATGGACGAGCTGCGTCCCGGCAAGGAGGGCGAGGAGCTGCCGCAGGGCCTGCTCGGCGACATCGTGCTCTGCCCCGAGGTCGCCGAGCAGCAGGGCAAGGCGGCCCCCTCCAAGCACTCGATGGACGAGGAGCTGCAGCTGCTCACCGTCCACGGCGTGCTGCACGTCCTCGGCTACGACCACGAGGAGCCGGAGGAGGAGGAGGAGATGTTCGCCCTCCAGAAGCGCATCCTGGACGACTGGCGGGCGGGCCGCGGCCTCGGCGGCATCTCGCCGGCCCCCACCACCCACTGAGCGCGGAGCCCGAACCCCTGTGAGTGGTGAGAGTACGAGCTACATCCTCGGTGCCGTCGCCCTGGTCGTGCTCGGCTGGCTGGCGGCGTGCGCCGAGGCGGGCATCTCCCGGGTCTCCCGGTTCCGGGCCGAGGAGGCCGTGCGCAACGGGCGGCGCGGCTCCGCCCGGCTGCTGGCCGTCGCCTCCGACCCGTTCCGCTACCTCAACCTGGCGACCCTGATCCGGGTCGCCAGCGAGATGGCGGCCGCGGTGCTGGTCACCGCGGTGTCCGTGCGCAACATCCACCCGACCTGGCAGGCCGTGCTGCTGGCCTTCGGCGTGATGGTGCTGGTGTCCTTCGTCGCGGTGGGCGTCTCGCCGCGCACGATCGGGCGCCAGCACCCGATCTCCACCGCGACCGCGGCCTCCTTCGTGCTGCTGCCGCTGGCCGCGGTGCTCGGCCCGATCCCGCGATTGCTGATCCTGCTGGGCAACGCGCTGACCCCGGGCAAGGGCTACCGGGAGGGGCCGTTCGCCTCCGAGGCGGAGCTGCGGGCGCTGGTCGACCTCGCCGAGAAGGACGACCTGATCGAGGACGAGGAGCGCCGGATGGTGCACTCGGTCTTCGAGCTGGGCGACACCATCGTGCGCGAGGTGATGGTGCCGCGCACCGACCTGGTGATGATCGAGCGGCACAAGACCGTCCGGCAGGCGCTGACCCTGGCGCTGCGCTCGGGCTTCTCGCGGATCCCGGTGGTCGGCGACAACGAGGACGACGTGGTCGGCATCGTCTACCTCAAGGACCTGGTGCGCCGCACCCACATCAACCGCGAGGCGGAGGCCGAGGAGGTCGGCGCGGTGATGCGCCCGGCCGTGTTCGTCCCGGACTCCAAGCCGGCCGGCGACCTGCTGCGCGAGATGCAGCAGCGCCGCTCGCACGTCGCCATCGTGATCGACGAGTACGGCGGCACGGCGGGCCTGGTCACCATCGAGGACGTCCTGGAGGAGATCGTCGGCGAGATCACCGACGAGTACGACCGGGAGATCGCGCCGATCGAGGACCTCGGCGACGGCTCGTACCGGATCACCGCCCGCCTGCTGGTGGAGGACCTGGGCGAGCTGTTCGGCATCGAGCTGGAGGACGAGGACGTCGAGACCGTCGGCGGGCTGCTGGCCAAGCACCTGGGCCGGGTGCCGATCCCCGGCTCCTCCTGCGAGATCCCGCTGCCGGAGCCGGTCGCGGACGGCCTGACCGGCATCATGCTGACCGCCGAGTCCTCGGCCGGGCGCCGCAACCGGATCGGCTCGATGGTCGCCTCGCCGGTGCGCGGGGCGGAGGCGGCGCAGGCCCCGGGCGAGTAGCGGGTGGGCGGCCGCCGCGCGACCATGGAGGGCATGACGCACAAACTGCGCGCGGAGTACGGCCCGCAGGGGCCGGCCGGCGGGGTCAGGTCCTGGCACGTGGTGCGGGACGAGGACCCGGCGACGGCCCTCTGCGGCCGGACCATGCCCGACGACGCCGAGACGCGGCCCGAGCAGGAGTGGGGCACCGGGCTGCGTTGCTGCCAGCAGTGCGGCTCGCTCTACATGCACGAGACGCCGCACCTGCAGGGGAGCCACCCGTACAGCTAGCCGTCCGTACGGCTGGCGAGTCGCCGAAGCCCTGAAGCTCTGGAGGTCTCCATGAAGCTGCAAGACGAACTGCCGACCGTCGATCGCCGACTCGTCCTGGTGTGGCGGGTCGGGGCGGGGCTGGGGGGGATCTTCCTGATCGTGTTCGGGATCCTCGGACTGGCCGACCACCCCGGCTTCCTGGCCACCCACGGCGACCGGATCGCCGGGCTGTCCACCAACGGGGCGCTGGCCGTCCTGTCCATCGTGGCGGGCGCGGTCCTGGTGCTCGGGGCGGTGATCGGCGGGAACTTCGCGTCCAACCTCAACATGATCGTCGGTGTGCTGTTCGTCCTGTCCGGCTTCTACGGACTGACGGTGCTCGGCCGGCCGGAGGCGAACATCCTGAACTTCCGGATGTCGAACGTGCTGTTCGCGTTCGTCTTCGGGATCGTCATCACCACCTTCGGCATGTACGGCCGGGTGAGCAGCCACCTGCCGCACGACAACCCGTTCTGGCGCAAGCGGATCGCGGACGAGGAGCCGCTGCCGTCCGGGGCCGCGAAGACCTTCGTCAAGGTGCTCCGTCCGAACCCGGGGCGCACCCACCCGGTCGGCCACTGAGTGGTGCCTCGCCGGCGCCGCCTATGCTCGGCGCATGAGTGACATCGTCGAACTCGACCCCGAGGACAAGAAGATCATCACCCTGGCCCGCTCGGCCCGCGCCCGCAACGGCGTGGCCGAGGGGGCCGCGGTGCGTGACGAGACCGGCCGCACCTACGTGGCCGGGACGGTCGCGCTGGAGTCGCTGCGGCTGAGCGCGCTGCAGACGGCGGTGGCGATGGCGGTGGCCAGCGGCGCGAAGTCGCTGGAGGCGGCCGCCGTGGTGAGCGAGGCCGAGCAGCCGGCCGAGGCCGACCTGGCGGCCGTGCGGGACCTGGGCGGGGCCGGGACGCCGGTGCTGCTGGCCGGTCCGGACGGGACGCTGCGGCTGTCGGCCGAGGCCCGCTGAGGGGCCACGACGGCCCTTGCCCCCATGCATTCAGCCGATAATCTCACCGGGGGAGTGGACTCGGTGAGGGGCTGGGGCATGGGGGCGTTGGCGTTCGTCGCCGGGCTGGTGCTGTTCGTGATGGGGATGGGGAAGTGGCAGGAGACCGGCACGGTCTACTGGCTCTGGGGCTCGCTCGCCTTCCTGGCGCTGCTGGTGCTGTTCTCCCTGGTCGGCCGGGGCGGCGACAAGGGGTGAGCGGAGCGTGACGACCGGCCCGGGACGGCGGGGCTCCGGTGATCAGGGAGAATGGAGCCCATGAATGCCCCTTCCTCCTCGTACCGCTCCGGGTTCGCGTGCTTCGTCGGCCGTCCGAACGCGGGCAAGTCGACCCTGACCAACGCCCTGGTGGGGACGAAGGTCGCGATCACCTCCGACCGCCCGCAGACCACCCGGCACACCGTGCGCGGCATCGTGCACCGCCCGGACGCCCAGCTCGTGCTGGTCGACACCCCCGGTCTGCACAAGCCGCGCACCCTGCTCGGCGAGCGCCTCAACGACCTGGTCCGCACCACCTGGGCCGAGGTGGACGTGATCGGTTTCTGCCTGCCCGCCGACCAGAAGATCGGCCCCGGCGACAAGTTCATCGCCAAGGAGATCGCCGGGATCAAGAAGACCCCCAAGGTCGCCATCGTCACCAAGACCGACCTGGTCGACTCCAAGCGGCTGGCCGAGCAGCTGATCGCCATCCAGCAGCTCGGCGTGGAGCTGGGCTTCGAGTGGGCCGAGATCATCCCGGTCTCCGCCGTCGGCGACAAGCAGGTCGAGCTGGTCGCCGACCTGCTCACCAAGCTGCTGCCCGAGGGCGACCAGCTGTACCCCGAGGGCGACCTCACCGACGAGCCCGAGCAGATCATGGTCGCCGAGCTGATCCGCGAGGCCGCCCTGGAGGGCGTGCGGGACGAACTGCCGCACTCGCTGGCCGTCGTGGTCGAGGAGATGCTGCCGCGCGAGGGCCGCCCCGCCGACCGCCCGCTGCTGGACATCCACGCCAACGTCTACATCGAGCGGCAGAGCCAGAAGGCGATCGTGATCGGCGCCAAGGGCGCGCGGCTCAAGCACGTCGGCACCACCGCCCGCAAGCACATCGAGGCGCTGCTCGGCACGCCGGTCTACCTGGACCTGCACGTCAAGGTGGCCAAGGACTGGCAGCGCGACCCCAAGCAGCTGCGCAAGCTCGGCTTCTGACGGACTCCGCCTCCCGGCGGACGGGTCGGGAGGCCTCGGAGCCCGGTGCGGAGCGGCCGGTGCCGCGCGGGGGTCAGGCGCCCTCGCGCAGCACCAGCGACACCAGCTCCCGCTGGGAGTCGGTGAGCTTGGGGTCGGCGCAGTGCACCGTCCGCCCGTCGACGGTGATCTCGTAGTGGAAGCCGTCCGGCACCCCGTACGAGGGGGCGCGCAGCCCGCCCGCGACGGCTTCGCGGGCGAGCGCGTGGACGTGCGGGGCGTCCGTGCGGTCGACGGTGTCGAGCTCCGCGTGGCGGACGATTCCGGCGAGGCCGCCGGTCCGGGTCACCTGGATGCGCATGGTGTCCATGGTGCTCCGCAGAGAAGGCTTTTGCGGCACTTTTTCCGGACCGTGACCTTGGGGGCGACCCGACCCGCTCTCAACCGGGACTGACGCCGACCTGGGCCCAGGAGGCCGTCACGGTGTCCGCGATCGAGGACTGGTCGGGGTAACGGGCCCTGGCCGCGGCCACGGTGGCCCGGGCGAAGGCGGTGAAGTCGGCGGCCGTGGACAGCCCGCCGCCGGTCAGGGCGTCGTACCAGATCCGCCCGGCGCGGTCCCAGGCCTGGCCGCCGAGGGCGGTGGCCAGCAGGTAGAACGCGTGGTTGGGGATGCCGGAGTTGATGTGCACCCCGCCGTTGTCCTCGGTGGTGTCCACGTAGTCCCGCATGTGCGCGGGCTGCGGGTCCTTGCCGAGCTGGGGGTCGTCGTAGGCGGTGCCGGGGGCCTTCATCGAGCGCAGCGCCACGCCCTGGATGCCGGGGGCGAGCAGCCCGGCGCCGATCAGCCAGTCGGCGTCGGCGGCGCTCTGGTGCAGCGCGTACTGCTTGACCAGCGAGCCGAAGACGTCGGAGACGGACTCGTTCAGCGCGCCGGGCTGGTCCTGGTAGTCCAGGTTGGCGGTGAACTGGGTGACGCCGTGGGTGAGTTCGTGGCCGATGACGTCGACGCAGGCGGTGAAGTCGCCGAAGATCTGGCCGTCGCCGTCTCCGAAGACCATCCGCCGGCCGTTCCAGAAGGCGTTGTCGTAGTTCCGGCCGTAGTGGACGCTGGCGTCCAGGCGCAGCCCGCGGCCGTCGATCGAGTCGCGGCCGAAGACCTGGGAGTACAGCGTGAAGGTGTCGCCGAGGCCGTCGTAGGCGTGGTTGACGGAGGCGTCGGTGACCGGGGCGTGGCCCTCGGTGCGGACGGTGCGCCCGGGCAGCCGCTGGCCGTGCCCGGCGTCGGAGATCACCCGGTTCAGCCCGGGGGCGCCGGCGGCCGGCGGGGGAGCGGCGAGACGGGCCGCGCGGTGCGCGGTGTCCAGGGCGAGGGAGCGGACGGCGGGCTCGTGACCGGCCTCGGCGAGGCGGTCCAGGACGTACGGCGGGACGATCGTGCAGATCGGTACTGCTGCAGTCATGTGGCCCAGGGTGAGGCTTCGATGACGCTTTGTCACCAGGTTCGGCGTGACCGGTCGACGTCTCAAGGAGTGGAACGGAAGCCCGGATCACTTCGGGGGCGCGCGGCCCTGGGTTACGCTGGGTCCCATCATGCGCAACGGGCTGCTTCTTCTTAGCTGCCGCGTCGAGGGCCTGTAGTCCACTGGGGCCGGCTCCCTCGCCGCGGGGAACGAGCTGTGCGCGGAATCGGCGATGCAACGGCGTATCGCGAGCGGCAGCAGAGGCCGGCCAGTCGGTGTTGACCCCTCCCGACCCGCCCGCACCACGCATCCACAGGAAGCCGAGAGTCACCTCCATGACCGAGCAGACCTCCGCCGCGTCCGTCCCCGCCGCTCGCGCCTTCGTCGACCGGCCGACCCCGATCACCGCCGCCTCCGTCCGCCAGCGGCCCTCGGGCATGCGGCACGGGCGCTACCTGCCGTTCGGCACCGTCGACCTGCCGGACCGCACCTGGCCGGACAAGGTGATCACCAAGGCGCCGCGCTGGCTCTCCACCGACCTGCGGGACGGCAACCAGGCGCTGATCGACCCGATGTCCCCGGCCCGCAAGCGGAAGATGTTCGACCTGCTGGTCGCCATGGGCTACAAGGAGATCGAGGTCGGCTTCCCGTCCTCCGGCGCCACCGACCACGCCTTCGTGCGGTCGCTGATCGAGGAGGGGGCGATCCCGGAGGACGTCACCATCTCGGTGCTGACCCAGGCCCGCGAGGAGCTGATCGAGAAGACCGTGGAGGCGCTGGTCGGCGCCCCGCGGGCGACCGTCCACCTGTACAACGCGACCGCGCCGCTGTTCCGCCGGGTGGTGTTCCGCAACGACAGGGCGGCCACCAAGGCGATCGCCGTGGACGGCACCCGGCTGGTGATGGAGTACGCGGAGAAGCTGCTGGGCGACGACACCGTCTTCGGCTACCAGTACTCGCCGGAGATCTTCGTGGACACCGAGCTGGACTTCGCGCTGGAGGTCTGCGAGTCGGTGATGGACGTCTGGCAGCCGGGCGAGGGCCGCGAGATCATCCTGAACCTGCCGGCCACCATCGAGCGGGCCACCCCGAACGTCCAGGCCGACCAGTTCGAGTGGATGTCGCGCAACCTGTCCCGCCGCGAGTTCGTCTGCCTGTCGGTGCACCCGCACAACGACCGCGGCACCGCCGTCGCCTCCGCCGAGCTGGCGTACATGGCGGGCGCCGACCGCATCGAGGGCTGTCTGTTCGGGCAGGGTGAGCGGACCGGCAACGTCGACCTGGTGACGCTGGGGATGAACCTGTTCTCGCAGGGCATCGACCCGCAGATCGACTTCTCCGACATCGACGAGGTGCGCCGCACCGCCGAGTACTGCAACCAGATGGAGGTGCACCCGCGCCACCCGTACGCCGGTGACCTGGTGTACACCTCCTTCTCCGGCTCGCACCAGGACGCCATCAAGAAGGGCTTCGAGGTCCTGGAGGCGGACGCGCGGGCGGCCGGGGTCCCGGTGGAGGAGCACACCTGGGGCGTGCCGTACCTGCCGATCGACCCGAAGGACGTCGGCCGCACCTACGAGGCGGTCATCCGGGTCAACAGCCAGTCCGGCAAGGGCGGGGTCGCGTACGTCCTGAAGAACGACCACAAGCTGGACCTGCCGCGCCGGATGCAGATCGAGTTCTCCCGGATCATCCAGGCCAAGACCGACGCCGAGGGCGGCGAGGTCACTCCGGCCGAGATCTGGCGGGTCTTCGAGGACGAGTACCTGCCGACCCCGGACAACCCGTGGGGCCGGCTGTCGCTGACCGGCTCGCGCAGCCTGACCACCGAGGACGGCCGGGACGCGCTGACCGCCGAGGCCGTGGTGGACGGCGCCCCGGTGACCCTGTCCGGCGCGGGCAACGGCCCGGTCTCGGCCTTCGCGGACGCGCTGGCCCGGATCGGTGTGGACGTACGGGTGCTGGACTACGCCGAGCACGCGCTGAGCGAGGGCGGCGACGCCCAGGCCGCCGCGTACGTGGAGTGCGCCGTGGACGGCAAGGTGCTGTGGGGCGTGGGCATCGACGGCAACACCGTGCTGGCCTCGCTGAAGGCGATGATCAGTGCCGTCAACCGCTCGCAGCGCGGCTAACTCGTAAGGGTGGTACGCGAAGGGCCGTCCCCCCGGGCGGCCCTTCGCCCTGCCCGGCGCCGATTGTGGCCTGCGCCACACTTTTTCGATCGGAAGCCGTTCGAGGTACTGACACGTGCCGGTAACCATGGCAACATCGATCCACCGGAAAGCCGGGGTCGGTGGGACGGCCCGGTGTCCGGACGCGTGACCTGCCCATAGTTGTGCAGGCCGCCTGCCATGTCTGGGGAGTGGCGCCGTGACCAGGTTGTGGGGTGTTCGCCCGAGGTGGCGGACTGACGTTCTCGGTGACTTCTTCTGCCCCGGCTGCGGCGGGGACCGCAACTACCGGCGGCAGCACGGCCGGCGGTGGCTGCGACTGCTGGGGACGCCCGTCCTCCCGCTCGGGCCGGTGATCGGCAGCGTGCAGTGCACCAGCTGCCACGGGCGCTACGGCGTCGAAGCGCTGGAGCAGCCCACCAGCGTGCGCCTCGGCGCGATGCTGCGGGACGCCCAGTACACGATCGCGCTGGCCCTGCTGGCGGCGGGCGGCACCGCCCACCGGGCGGCCCGCGAGGCGGCCTGCACGGCGGTGCGCGAGGCCGGGTTCGAGGACTGGGGCGAGGCCCAGGTGCTGGCCGCGCTCGCCGCGCTGTCCGGGCTCGGCGGAGAGCTCCACGACGCCCGCGAACTGGGGGCACCTCCCGGCCAACGGCTGGGGGAGGCCGGCGGCCTGGCCGTGGAGCTGCACGCGGTGCTCGAACCGCTCGCGCCGCACCTGGCCCAGCAGGGCCGGGAGCGGCTGCTGCTGCAGGGCGCCGCGATCGCCCTGGCCGACGGGCACTACCTGCCGCAGGAGCGCGAGGCGCTGGCCGCGGTCGGGAGCTGTCTGGACCTGCCGAAGAGCCAGGTGCCGGCGCTGCTGGAGGCGGCGACCCGGGCGCCGTACGAGAACCTGTAGGACCCGGCGCCCGGGCGCCCCTAGACCTTCCGCATCCCCCACAAACGGGTCCGATCCCCCCTCCGGGCCCGCCGTGACCCGCACCGCAGTGGTCCTCCCCCACGGCCCCCGGTGCGGGCAACACGGCTGTCCGTGGCCGTCCGGCGGCGTGCGGGGCCGTCCCCGGCTGTCCGTGGCTGGGGGACAATGGTTCCCATGAGTCTTTTCCGGGACGACGGCGTCGTGCTGCGGGCGCAGAAGCTCGGCGAGGCCGATCGGATCATCACCCTGCTGACCCGCCAGCACGGCAAGGTGCGCGCGGTGGCGCGCGGGGTGCGGAAGACCAAGTCCAAGTTCGGCGCCCGTCTGGAGCCGTTCTCGCACGTCGACGTGCAGTTCTTCAGCCGGGGCAGCGAGCTGGTCGGCCGCGGGCTGCCGCTGTGCACCCAGGTGGAGACCATCGCCCCGTACGGGGGTTCGATCGTCACCGACTACGGCCGGTACACCGCCGGCACGGCGATGCTGGAGACGGCCGAGCGCTTCGCCGAGAACGAGGGCGAGCCGGCCGTCCAGCAGTACCTGCTGCTGGTGGGCGGGCTGCGCACGCTGGCGGCCGGGCTGCACGAGTCGCACCTGGTGCTGGACGCCTTCCTGCTGCGCTCGCTCGCGGTGAACGGGTACGGCGCGAGCTTCACCGACTGCGCCAAATGCGGCCTGGACGGGCCGAACCGTTTCTTCTCCCTCCCCGCAGGGGGGGTCCTCTGCTCGGACTGCCGAGTGCCCGGATGTGCCGTACCCTCCCCTGAGACACTGGTACTGCTCGGGGCGCTGCTGTCAGGGGACTGGCGGACGGCCGACGCCTGCGAGCCGCGGTACTGGCGGGAGGGCAGCGGCCTGGTCGCGGCCTATCTGCAGTGGCACCTGGAGCGGGGCATCCGCTCGATGAGATACGTGGAGAAGTGAGCACATGGCAGCGCGACGGCTCTTCGGCGGCGGCAAGCAGCGGGTCTACGAACCCCCGACCCCGCACCCCAGCGGCGCCAAGCCCCCGAAGATCCCCGGCGAGCTGGTCCCCGACCACGTCGCCATCGTGATGGACGGCAACGGCCGCTGGGCCAAGGAGCGCGGGCTGCCCCGCACCGAGGGCCACAAGGTGGGCGAGTCCGTCGTGCTGGACGTCCTCAGGGGCGCGATCGAGCTCGGCGTCAAGAACATCTCGCTGTACGCGTTCTCCACCGAGAACTGGAAGCGCTCCCCCGACGAGGTGAAGTTCCTGATGAACTTCAACCGGGACGTCATCGCCCGCCGCCGCGACGAGATGGACGCCATGGGCGTGCGGATCCGCTGGGCCGGCCGGATGCCGAAGCTGTGGAAGAGCGTCGTCCAGGAGCTCCAGATCGCCCAGGAGCAGACCAAGGAGAACGACGCCGTGACGCTCTACATGTGCGTCAACTACGGCGGCCGGGCCGAACTCGCCGACGCGGCGCAGGCGATCGCGCGGGACGTCGCGGCCGGGAAGCTGGACCCGAAGAAGGTCAACGAGAAGACCCTCGCCAAGTACATGTACCACCCGGACATGCCGGACGTGGACCTGTTCCTGCGCCCCAGCGGCGAGCAGCGCACCTCCAACTTCCTGCTCTGGCAGTCCGCGTACGCCGAGTTCGTGTTCCAGGACGTGCTCTGGCCGGACTTCGACCGCCGCGACCTGTGGCGCGCCTGCGAGCAGTTCGCGATGCGCGACCGCCGCTTCGGCGGGGCCATCCCCAACGAGCTGCCTGCGCCCGGCGCGCTGCCCGCCCAGCGCTGACGGCCGGCCGGCGCTGACGGCCACCCAGGCACCGGGAGGGGCCCGCAGGAACGATTCCTGCGGGCCCCTCCCGTTCGTCCGTACCGGCTGCCCCGGTACGGGCCTCAGTCCTTCTTCGCGCAGTCCGCGCAGGTGCCGAAGATCTCCAGGGTGTGGGCGATGTCGCTGAACCCGTGCTCGGCGGCGACCGTGTTGGCCCAGCGTTCGACCGCCGGGCCCTCGACCTCGACGGTGGCGCCGCAGTGCCGGCAGACCAGGTGGTGGTGGTGCCCGCTGCTGCACCGGCGGTAGACGGCCTCGCCGTCGGCGGTGCGCAGCACGTCGACCTCACCGGCGTCGGCGAGCGACTGCAGGGTGCGGTAGACCGTGGTCAGACCGACGGAGTCCCCGCGGTGCTTGAGCAGGTCGTGGAGCTCCTGCGCGCTGCGGAAGTCCGCGATCTCGTCCAGGGCCGCCGAGACGGCGGCACGCTGCCGGGTCGAGCGGGCGCGCGGCGACGGGCCTGCGGTGGTCACCGTGGGTCCTCCTGGGGTCGTGGGCGTCACGCACCTCATTGTGCCAGCCCGGCCCGCCGCTCCGGGGTGGTCGTGTCGGAGGAAGTCTTTTCCGGGGCTTGGCCGGGGATTTGGCCGGGAATTTGGCCGGGGATTCGGCTTCGGGCGCGATCGGGGAGCCGGACGTCGCAGACCTGCGGTCCCGGCTCGGTGTCGCCGCCGCGGCGGTGGCGGCGGCGGGCGAGCGGGGCGGCGATCACGCTGAACACCGCGAAGACCGCGATGGCGAGCAGCACGATGGCCGGCCCGGAGGGCACGTCGAGCTGGTAGGAGCCGGTCACACCGGCCAGCGAGACCACCACGCCGAGCGCGATCGAGGCGGCCTGGGTGGCGGCGAAGGACCGGGTGAGCTGCTGGGCGGCGACCACCGGGACCACCATGAGGGCGCTGACCAGCAGCAGCCCGACCACCCGCATGGCGACGGTGACGGTGACCGCGGCCATCACGGCGAGCAGCAGGTTGAGCGTGCGCACCGGCACGCCGGTGACCCGGGCGAAGTCCTCGTCCTGGCAGATCGCGAAGAGCTGGCGGCGCAGGCCGACGGCCACCGCGATGACCACGGCGCCGAGCACCGCGATGGTGACCAGGTCCTCGGGGGCGACGGTGAGGATCGAGCCCCACAGATAGCTCTCCAGCGAGCCGGCCCCGGCCTGGGCGGACATCGAGACCAGCAGCTTGCCGCAGGCCATGCCGCCGTAGAAGAGCATCGCGAGGGCGATGTCGCCGCGCTGGTTGCCGCGCGAACGGACGAGTTCCATGGTGATCGCGCCGAGCACGCAGACCAGCACGGCCATCCAGACCGGGCTGGTCCGGAAGATGAAGCCGAGGCCGACGCCGGTCATCGCGACGTGGCCCATGCCGTCGCCCATCAGGGCCTGGCGGCGCTGCACCAGGTAGATGCCGACGGCGGGGGCGGTGATCCCGACCAGCACGGCGGCGAGCAGGGCGCGCTGCATGAAGTCGTAGGAGAGCATCTCGGTCATGCGAGCAGCCTCGGCGGGGTGAGGTCGGCGTGCGGGTGGACGTGGTCGTGGCCGGGCAGCGCGTGCAGGCCGGTGTTGGGCACGGGCGGGCCGTCGTGGGCGACGCAGCCGTCCCGCAGCACCACGGCGCGGTCGATCAGCGGCTCCAGCGGCCCGAGTTCGTGCAGCACCAGGAGGACGGAGGCGCCGCGCCCGACCTCGGTGCGCAGGGTGTCGGCGAGCACCTGCTGGCTGGCGGCGTCCACGCCGGCCATCGGCTCGTCCATGATCAGCAGGTCGGGGGTGCCGACCAGGGCGCGGGCGATCAGCACCCGCTGCTGCTGGCCGCCGGACAGGTCGGCGACGCCGTCCCCGGCCCGGTCCAGCATGCCGACGGCGTCCAGGGCGCGGTCGACCGCGGCGCGGTCCTTGCGGCGGAAGGGCAGCAGCCGGTGCTGCGCCAGCCGTCCGGTGGAGACCACCTCGCGCACGGTGGCCGGGACGCCGGAGGCGGCGGTGGTGCGCTGCGGGACGTACCCGATCCGGTGCCAGGCGCGGAAGGAGCCGTACGGGGTGCCGAACAGCTCCAGGGTGCCCTGCTCCAGCGGCACGGAGCCGATCACGGCCTTGACGGTGGTCGACTTGCCGGAGCCGTTGGCGCCGAGCAGGGCGACGACCTCGCCCGGTCGGACGGTGAGGTCGACACCGCGCAGCACCGGCCGGCCGCCGCGCGAGGCGACGGCGTCACGGAGGCGGACGGCCGGGGGTATCGGGTCGGTCATGGCGGTGTGTCCCGTCAGCTCGCGGGGGTGGGGGTGGTGCTCGGTGCGCCGAGGGCGGCCCGGAGGTTGGCCAGGTTCTGCTTCATGACGGTGAGGTAGTCGTCCTTGGAGGGGTCCGCGACGCCCTCCAGCGGGTCCAGCACGGCGGTCTTGAGGCCGAGGTCCTTGGCGACGGTGTCGGCGAGCTTGGGGCTGACCAGGGTCTCGAAGAAGATCGTGGTGACGCCGTTGTCCTTGGCGGCCTTCTGCACCTCGGCCAGGCGGGCCGGGGTGGGCTCGGACTCCGGGTCGACGCCGTTGATGGCGACCTGGGTGAGGCCGTAGTGGTCGGCGAGGTAGCCGAAGGCGGCGTGGCTGGTGACGAAGGTCCTGGTCCTGGTGTCCTTCAGCCCGGCCTGGAACTCCTGGTCCAGGGCGGTGAGCTTGGTGACCAGCTCGTCGGTGTTCTTCCGGTAGTCCTCGGCGTGGGCCGGGTCGGCCTTGGCGAAGCCGTCGCCGACGCTCTTGGCGATCGCGGCGTAGCGGGCCGGGTCGAGCCAGATGTGCGGGTCGCCGGCCGGGCCCTTGGCCTGGTGGGCGTCCCCGCCCTCGGCGCCCTCGTCGAGGTGGTGGTCGACCAGCGGGCTGGCGGTGGCGGCGTCGATCCTGGCCTTGGCGGACGACTGGTCGACGGCCTGGTCGACGGTGGGCTGCAGGCCCTTGAGGTAGACGATCGCGTCGGCCTTCTGGACGCCGGCGACCTGCTTGGCGGTGAGCTCCAGGTCGTGCGGCTCGACGTGGGGCGCGGTGAGGTCGGTGACCGAGACGTGGTCCTTGCCGATCTGCTGGGCCAGGAACTCCATCGGGTAGAAGGAGGCGACGACGTTCAGCTTGCCGTCCGCGCCCTTGGCGCTGCTGCTCCCGCCGCAGGCCGTGAGGGCCAGCGAGGCCGCGATGGCGGTGGCGGTCAGGGCGGCGGTGGTACGGGCCCGGCGTCCAGTCAGTCCGATCATCATGACAATCATTCTCAACTGAAGTGGAAATGATTGTCAAATCACTCGGACGGGTGAACGGGAGGTGGCCGGGGCTGGAGGGAGCCGGACGATACCGATTTGAACCCCGTACCCGTCTGGCCGGTAACCTGAGGTATTCGGGTACGCGCAACCAGCCGTGCCCTGACCGTGCCGTACGTACTGAAGAGAGCACTGTGGCCGCCGACAAGATCGACACGATCGTCAGCCTGAGCAAGCGCCGTGGCTTCGTCTACCCCTGCAGCGAGATCTACGGCGGCACGCGTGCCGCCTGGGACTACGGACCGCTGGGTGTCGAGCTCAAGGAGAACATCAAGCGCCAGTGGTGGCGCGCGATGGTCCAGGCCCGTGAGGACGTCGTCGGACTCGACTCGTCGGTGATCCTGGCCCGCGAGGTCTGGGAGGCCTCCGGCCACGTCGCCACCTTCAACGACCCGCTGACCGAGTGCATGTCCTGCCACAAGCGCCACCGGGCCGACCACCTGGAGGAGAAGTACGAGGCCAAGCACGGCTTCCCGCCGCCGAACGGCCTCAAGGACGTCAACTGCCCCGACTGCGGCACCAAGGGCCAGTTCACCGAGCCCAAGGACTTCTCGGGCATGCTGAAGACCCACCTCGGCGTCACCGAGGAGGCCGCCGGCCTGGCGTACCTGCGCCCGGAGACCGCCCAGGGCATCTTCACCAACTTCAAGGCCGTCCAGACCACTTCGCGCAAGAAGCCGCCGTTCGGCATCGCCCAGACCGGCAAGAGCTTCCGCAACGAGATCACCCCCGGCAACTTCATCTTCCGCACCCGCGAGTTCGAGCAGATGGAGATGGAGTTCTTCGTCAAGCCGGGCGAGGACGAGCAGTGGCACGAGTACTGGCTCCAGCAGCGCTGGGACTGGTACGTGGACCTCGGCCTGCGCACCGAGAACATGCGCTTCTTCGAGCACCCGAAGGAGAAGCTCTCCCACTACGCCAAGCGCACGGTGGACATCGAGTACCGCTTCAACTTCGGCGGCAGCGAGTTCTCCGAGCTGGAGGGCATCGCCAACCGCACCGACTACGACCTGACGGTGCACAGCAACGCCTCCGGCCAGGACCTCAAGTACTTCGACCAGGAGAGCGGCGAGCGGTACTTCCCGTACGTCATCGAGCCGGCGGCCGGCCTCAACCGCGCCATGCTGGCCTTCCTGATCGACGCCTACTTCGAGGACGAGGCGCCGAACGCCAAGGGCGTCATGGAGAAGCGCGTCGGCATGCGGCTCGACCCGCGCCTGGCCCCGGTCAAGGTCGCCGTCCTGCCGCTGTCGCGCAACGCCGACCTCTCCCCGAAGGCCCGCGGCCTGGCCGCCGACCTGCGCACCGCGTGGAACGTCGAGTTCGACGACGCGGGCGCGATCGGCAAGCGCTACCGCCGCCAGGACGAGATCGGCACGCCGTTCTGCGTCACGGTCGACTTCGACACCCTTGAGGACAACGCGGTGACCGTCCGCGACCGCGACACCATGTCGCAGGAGCGCGTGTCGCTGGACCAGGTGAAGGGCTACCTGGCGGCCCGTCTGATCGGCTGCTGAGTCCGGAGCTCCGGGAGCCCCCGGCCGTCCCCTCCGTGGGGACGGGCGGGGGCTCCCTGCTTTCGCGGGGCCTCAGCGCCGGCCCCAGCGGGAGCGCTGGGCGCCCGGCGGGGCGGTCGGCAGTCCGGCGCTGCGCAGGGCGGCCAGGGTGGTGCGGTGGCGGGAGCCGTCGGCGAGCAGCGCGCCCAGCAGCTGCCCGTAGAGGTCCGGGCGGCCGTCCAGCGCGGTGGCCAGGCGCACCAGTTCGAGCGGCGGGCGCAGGGGGGCCAGCTCGTGCAGCAGCTGGGTGGCGAGCCCGGGCGGCAGCTCCGTGGCGAGGTCGGCGAGGTCGGCGGTCGGGCGCCCGGCGGCCTGGCGCAGCAGGGTCCGGACGTCGGCGGGGCGGCCGTGCTGCTGGAGGTGGGCGGTGAGGGAGGTCAGCTCCGGCGTCGGGGCCGAGCCCCACTCCCAGAGCAGGGTGGCGCAGTCGGCGTGCTGGCCGGCCCGCTCCAGGGCGGTGAGCAGGGCCGGGACGGCGGACGCCGGGTAGGTCCAGAACGCGTGGAACAGCTCGGCGGCCTCCTCGGCCAGGCCGAGTTCGCGCAGCTCCGTCAGTACGGCGACCGCGTGGTCGGGGGTGCCGTCGGCGGCGGTTCGGGCCAGGTGGAGCGAGGCGCCGGTCGGGCCGCGCTGGGAGAGCATCCCGACCAGCAGCGCGGCGTCGGCGGGGGCGAGGCGGGCGGCGGCCTGGTTCAGCAGCTCCTCGGCCTCGGGGAAGGCGCCGCGCCGGTGGAGGCCGGTGATCCGCTCGGTGAGGGCGCCGAGGTCGGGCCGGGCGGGCGGCGGCGGTGGGGGCGGCGGGGTGTGGTGGGGGTGCGGCTCCGGTGGGGGTTGCGGGTGCTGCCGCTGTCTGAGCTCGGCCTCCAACGCGTGGAGTTCGTCGCTCAGTTGGAGGCAGCGTGCGCCCAGGCCCTCGCGGAGGGTGCGGGCCTGGGCGAGCTGCCGGAGCAGGTCGCCGTCCGGGCGCCGGCGACCGGGGGCCGCCCGTATCGCCTCGTTCAGTCGCCGTTCGCGTTGGCTCGCGTAGCGGCTCGCGTTGATCAACTCGTCCAGTTCTGCCCGGAGTTCGGCGGCCCGTTGCTCGCCCTCCGACTGCCGGCCTGCGGTTTCTTCCGTCGACCGCATGCGCATGATCGCCCCAACCTGTCCATCTCAACCCTGACTGCGGGCCATCCTGGCGTCGGAATGTGGCGAAGGAGTTACGGCAGCGCGACCAGCGGTGCCCGAGTGGTGTCAAGGAGCGTGCAGGGGGCGGACGTTGAGCGAAGTGCGCCGGTCGCGCGCTCCAACGACGGTGCGGCGCCGCGGTGCGGTCCGGCGGTGCGGCGAGCGGCCTCAGCCGGCCAGTCGTGCCCGCGCCTCCATCAGGGCGAAGCCGAGCAGGTTCAACCCACGCCACTCCAGCGGGCGTTCGGCGCGGATGTCGTCCGCGGCGAGCCCGATGCCCCAGATCCGGTCCACCGGGCTGGCCTCGACCAGGACGCGGCCGCCGGTGCTCAGCAGGTACTCCCGCAGGGCCTGGTCCTGGCCGAACTTGGCGACGTTCCCCTCGACCACCAGGTCGAACCGGCCCGCCACCCAGGCCTCGTTGTCGAAGCCCCTGACCAGTCGGCCCAGCTTCTTCGCCTCGGCGGGCGTGCGGGCCTCCAGCACCCGCTGCTCGACGTCCTCGTCGCCGAACATCCGGGCCTTCCCGGCCATCATCCAGTGCTCGGCGGAGGCGTACGTCACCCCGTCGACGGTGAACCGCCCGGGCCACCACTGGCTCAGGCACTCGTGCCGCACCGCGCCGCCCTTGCGGACGGTGTGCCCCCAGAACATCACCCACTTCGGCCGCGCCCCGGTGGCCATCAGGGCCGCCAGCTCCTCGCGGTCGCGGACGTCGGCGAAGTCCCCCACATGCTGCTTGCTCATAATCGTCATTCTGACACGAAGGGTCGGGCGCCCGCCAACCCTTTGTCGGCTGTGGCGGCGGCGGCCACGGCGGTGGTGACGGGCGGTGGTGACGGGTGGCGGCGACGGATCGTGCTCCGGCGCGTGGCCGAAAGTCCGGCGGGGGAGTCGAAGGGGTCGCTGTGACGCGGGTCACCGGAAAAGGGTGACACGGGGTTGTCTCGGACGGTCGCCAGGATGGACCCATGACGATCACCGACGAGGACTGTCTCGCCGAGACCCTGGCCTTCAACGAGCGGTTCGAGGCCGCCGCCGCACTGCGCCCGACCCGCGCCCGGACCGTGGACGCCGCCACGCTCGAACGCCTGCGGACCAACCGCCTCGGCGGCGACACGCCCCCGGTGCGACTGCCGCAGGGCCGCGACCGGGTCCTGCCGGACGGGGTCGGGCTCCGGACCTTCGTGCCCGAGCGCGTCGACGGTGTGTACCTGCACATCCACGGCGGCGGCTGGACCTTCGGCTCGGCCGGTGGACAGGACGAGAAGCTGTGGCGCCTCGCCGCCGAAGCCCGGCTGGCCGTGGTGAGCGTGGACTACCGGCTGGCGCCCGAGCACCCCTTCCCCGCCGGACCCGACGACTGCGAGGCGGCCGCCCGCTGGCTGGTGGAGCACGCGGAGGCCGAGTTCGGTACCCGGCGGCTGCTGATCGGCGGCGAGTCGGCCGGCGCCCACCTCACCGTCCTGACCCTGCTCCGCCTGCGCGACCGGCACGGCATCACCGGTGCCTTTCGGGCCGCCCACCTGGCCTTCGGGTCGTACGACCTGTCGATGACGCCCAGCCAGCGGCTGTTCGGCTCCCGGCAGCTGCTGAGCAACACCGAGTCGATCCGCGGGAGTTACGAGCTCTTCACGCCCGGAATGACCCCCGAGCAGCGCCGCGAGCCGGAGGTCTCCCCGCTGTACGCGGACCTGACCGGCCTGCCGCCCGCCCGGATGGTCGTCGGCACCGAGGACCCGCTGCTGGACGACTCGCGCTTCCTCGCCCAGCGGTGGCAGGCGACCGGCGCGCCGGTCCGGCTGGATATCGTGGCCGGCGCGATGCACGGCTTCACCCTGTTCCCGCTGACCGTCACCGAGCGCGAGCACCAGCGCGAGCGGAACTTCCTGGCCGCTGCGGGACGGTAGCGTCGGCCGCATGGACCGCACCCCTCGGCTCTACGCACTGGTGGAGGAACTGCGCGCGGCGGCGCCCCGGTCACTGACGGTCGGCGCGCTGGCCGCACGCTTCGAGGTGAGCACCCGTACGGTGCAGCGCGACCTCCAGGCGCTGATGGAGGCCGGCGTCCCGGTGCGTGCCACCACCGGGCGCGGCGGCGGCTGGTCGATCGACCCGGCGATGACCCTCCCGCCGATCCGCTTCACCCCCGACGAGGCCTCGGCCCTGGTCGCCGCACTGGCCGCGGCCGACGCCTCCGCCCCGTACGCCGGGGCGGCCCGTACGGCCTCGCAGAAGATCGCGGCCTCGATGACCGGCCCCGCCTCCACGGCGGCCCAGCAGCTCGCCGCCCGGATCGTCGCCCTGCCGACCCGCACCGCCGAGTCCATCCGGACGGCCGTCGAGCGGGCCCTCACCGAGAGCACGGTGCTGCGGCTGTCCTACCTGGACGCGGCCGGGCGGGAGAGCGACCGGATGGTCGAACCGGCCGGGCTGCTCACCGCGGAGGGCAAGTGGTACCTGATCGCCTGGTGCCGCACCCGGCAGGCCGGCCGGGGCTTCCGGCTGGACCGCATCGCGGCGGCGGCCCCGACCGGCGAACCGGCGCCCCCGCACGACCTGGCCGCCCTGCTGCTCGGCTCGGCCGCCGCCGGCGCGGTCCGCCCGGCGGCGCTTTCGCCGCTCGCGCCGTGAAGCCCGCTCGCGCCGTGGAGCCCGCTCGCGCCGTGGAGCCCGCTCGCGCCGTGGAGCCCGCTCAGCTCGGTGCGGCGGTGCGCGCCGCGGGAGAGCCGAAGCGGGCGAGGTAGTGCCAGACCTTCTTGACGGCCTGCGGGTCGTGGCGGCCCGTCTCGGCGGCGGCGCCCACGATGCCCGGATCGAGCACGCCGTCCACGGCGATCGCGGCGCCCAGGTCGACGAACTCCCGCCCGCGGTAGTCGGGATGGCGGCGGAGCTCCTGCACGGTGAGCCGGAAGCCGGGGTGCCACTCCACCGGGCAGGGGAGGCGGCGGGCGGCCTCCTCGACGGTGGTGCCCCGGTAGCAGGGGTCCAGCACCAGCGCCTCGATGTCGTGGGCGAGCCGAACCGGGCCGTGGACCTGCGCCTCGATGTAGTCGTCGAGGGCGTCCTGGTGGTCGGCCAGGGCGAGTTCGACCAGCCGCATGCGGCCCGAGGTGCCGAAGTCCATGGGCTCCAGGAAGCTGTCCGGGTAGCAGAAGGTGGTGCGCCCCAGCGCGGGGGCGGTGAGCCGGAAGTGGGCGGAGCCGAAGCGGGGCGCGGCGCCGACCGGGTTGCGGCGGTAGTTCAGCGCCCCGTAGGCGGGCCGCTCGGCGGGCAGGGCCTCGTCGTAGGCGCCGTCGAAGATCCTGCTCTCCCACCGCCACCGGTCCCCGCCCGGGTGAGCGGTCAGGCCGCCGTTGCTCGTGCCGGTGGCGAACTGGGAGAGGTAGACGCCGCCCTCGGCGAGGGCGTCCAGGATCGACCTGCCGCGGGAGGAGCGGTCCGGGTGGAAGTTGAGGGTCACCCGCAGGGTCGGATCGACGGGCGGGCCCGAGGACAGCGCGGCCACGTGGGCGAGGGCCCGCTGCTGCGGCGTCCGGACGGCTTCGGAGGTCATGCGGACAGTGTCCCCGGGCCGACCGGCCCACCGCACGCGGGTTTCCGCCCGCCCGCGCCGGGCCCCGTGCCGTGCCCCGCGCGCGCCCTCAGTGGTGGTGCTTGTGCAGGTCGTCGGTGTACAGGCCGTGGCCGTTGTGGACGGCCACGCTGGTGTAGGTGCTGCGCATCAGGGCGGCCTGGGCGGTCCGGTGCTGCTCGACCGACAGGCCCTCGGTCTCGCCCGCCCAGCGCCGGCGGGCCCGCTCCCGGCGCACCAGGAACAGGGTGGTGCCGACGACGGTGGCCACGAGGGCGACCAGGAACACCAGAACGAGGCCCATGGAATCCCCCTTCGCCTTCCTCCGGGCCTGATCATTGCACGAACCGGTGCGGTGCGGTACGGCCTGCGGCGTCTCGCGCGGATGAAGTAGCTTGAGGCGCATGGCAGATGAGAGCTCAGAAGCCGGCCCCGGAGCCACTCCTCCGTCCTCCCGCGGCGCCGTGCCCGCCCTGCTGTTCTCCCAGGGCGTCAGCGTGGCGGGCACCCAGGTCACGGCTCTGGCCCTGCCCACGCTGGCGATCCTCCTGCTGGACGCCGGGCCGCCGGCGGCCTCGCTGGTCTTCGCCCTGGAGTACGGGATCCAGGGCCTGACCGGGCCGTTCGCCGGGGTGCTGGTCGACCGGGTCGCCTCCCGTCGGCGGCTGCTGGTCGCGGTGGACGTCGTCCAGTTGCTGCTGATCGCCACCGTCCCGCTGGCCCACGCCGCCGGTGCGCTCACGCTCGTCCAGCTCTACGCGGTCGCGGCCGTCTCCGGTGCGCTGGGCGGGGTGTCCGCCATCGCGGTGCCGACCGTGGTGGCGGACTTCGTGCCCAAGGACGGCCTGGTGGCGGTCAACGCCAGGCTGGCCGGGGCCCGTTCGGTCGGCCAGATCGCCGGACCGGGGCTGGCGGCCGCCCTGGTGCAGGCGGTGGGCGCGGCCACCGCGATGGTGGCGGACGCGGTCAGCTACGGGTTGTCCGCGCTGGCCATGAGCCTCCCCCGGCTCCGGCGGGACGAGGAACCGGATCGGCCGGCCGCGCGCCCCGGGATCGTCGAGTCACTGCGGGAGGGGATCGACGTCCTGCGCGACCGGCCGCTGCTGGCCCGGCTCGCCGTCGCCGCGGCCGCCCTCAACCTCGGCGGGGCCGGGCTCGGCGGCCTCTTCGCCTACTACGCCTACCAGGTCGTGGACCTGGGCCCCGGCGAACTCGGGCTGACCCAGGCCGTCTACAGCGTCGCCGCGGTGACAGCCGTGTTCACCGCCAAGCGGGTCATCCGGCGCGTCGGCCTGACCAGGGTGATCCCGGTCTTCGGCCCGCTCGCCGCCGGCGCCCTGTTCCTGATCCCGCTGGCCTCGCTCGGAGCCGCGCTCCCGGTGCTGATCGCCTACCAGCTGGTGTTCGGCTTCTGCGCGACGGTCTGGGGCGTCAGTTGGGTGACCCTGCAGCAACAGCTCGCCCCGCCGGAGCAGTTGGGACGGGTGCTCGGCCTCTCCCGGTCGATCGGCCAACTGGTCGTGCCGGTCGGCGCGCTGCTGGGTGGTGCACTGGCCGGCGCGGTCGGTACCACCGGCGCGCTGGCGGTCTTCGCCTCGATCGCCCTGGCCGGCACCCTCGCGGTGGTCGCCACCCGGCCCCGGTCGGCCCTGCCCGGGGCCAGTCGGGCGTGACGGGCCAAAAGGCTTGCCTGGCAGGAAGGTTCGGCGGGTAGCCTGCGCCCATGTCCGCTCCCGCCGCCCTCGGCCTTCCCACCCGTCTGGACGGCGACCCCGACCGGGTCGCCCTGGTCATCCCCGGTGTCGGCTACTCGCCCGCCCGCCCGCTGCTGCACTTCGCCGGCTCCGTGCTCCAGCGGCACGGCTGGACGGTCCAGGAACTGTGGTGGCAAGTTCCGGACGCCTTCCGCGAGTTCACGACGGACGATCGGATCGACTGGGTCGAACGGCAGGTCGCCGAAGCGGTCGACGCCGAACACGGCGCCTGCCGACTGCTGGTCGGCAAGTCACTGGGCAGCTTCGCCGCCGGCCTCGCCGCCGACCGGGACCTCGCGGCCGCCTGGCTGACCCCCGTACTGACCCTCGACCACGTGACCCGGGCCCTCCGCCGCGCCTCCGCCCCGACCCTCCTGATCGGCGGCGGCGCCGACGAGCTGTGGAACCGCGCCACCGCCGACTCGACCGGCCACCAGGTGCTGGAACTCCCCGCCGCGGACCACGGCCTGGAGCTGCCCCACGACCCGATCGGCTCGCTCGACACCCTGCGCGAGGTCGTCGCACGACTGGATGGCTTCATCGGCTCGCTGGCGGGCGGCGACGGCCCGACACCGGGCTGATGGTTGCCGTGCCGGACTTCCGCCGGGCTCGGCGCCCGGCAGCGAGCCCGGCGCGGTGACCGGCAGGTCGCGTTCGTCGGCCGCCGGCTCGACGGGTTGCCCGTACGAAGAAGGGGACACCGAAGGAAGCGGCCCCGCGACCGGAGGAACCGGTCGCGGGGCCGTTCGCCGTCGCCCGGGGCCCCGTGGGCCCGGGGGCTCAGCCGATGGAGCGGGGCAGGCGGGTGGTCAGGTACAGGACGGTGAAGGAGCCGAGCAGCTGGATGCCCAGGCACAGGGCGAGCGCGCGGCCCATGCCGAGGCTGGGGGAGAGGGAGAGGTAGAGGGTGCCGAGGGTGGCGACGCCGAGGGCGAGGCTGGACTGCTGGCTGGTGGCGAGGACGCCGCTGCCGACGCCGGCCCGGGCGGCGGGCACCTTGGAGAGGACGACCCGGAACAGCGGGGTGCCGATCAGGCCCTGGCCGATGCCCGCGAGGGCGACGCCGGGCGCCATCCGCAGCGGGGAGAAGTGGTCCGCGTCGGCGAGGACGGTCAGCGCGATGGTGGTGAGGCCGACGGCCTGGACGACGGCGCCGGCGCTGAGCACCCGGCTGCCCCAGCGGCCGATCAGCCGCGGGCCGGAGAGCGAGGCGGTGAAGTAGCCGACGGCCATCGGGACGAGCGCCCAGCCGGCCGCGACCACGCCCAGCCGGAGGCCCTGCTGGAGGGCGACGGCGATGACGAACATGAAGCCGCCGAAGCCCGCGAAGTAGGGGACGGCGATGCCGAGGCCGCGCCGCATCTCGGGGATCCGCAGCAGGGTGGGCGGCACCAGCGGGACGGCTCCGCGCTGTTCGGCGCGCCGCTCGACCAGGGCGAAGGCGGCGGCGAACACCGGGAACAGCGCGAGCAGCACCCAGGACCAGAGCGGCCAGCCGGCCGCGCGGCCCTCCATCAGCGGGACGAGCAGGGCGAGCAGGGTGGCGGTGAGCAGAGCGGTGCCGGGCACGTCCACTGCGGCGGCCTGGGTGGCCCGGCTCTCCGGCACGTACCGGACGGCGAGGAGGACGGCGAGCAGCGCGAACGGCACGTTCAGCAGGAAGACCGAGCGCCAGCCGGTGCCGAACAGGTCGGCGGCGACCAGCATCCCGCCGAGCACCTGCCCGATCACCACGGAGATGCCGCCGACCGCGCCGTAGACGCTGAGCGCGCGGCCGCGCCGGGCGCCGTCGGTGGCGGCGGTGATGGTGCCGAGCACCTGCGGGATCAGCAGTGCGGCCGACGCGCCCTGGGCGGCCCGGGCGGCGACCAGGGACCAGGCGTCGGGGGCGAGTCCGCAGGCCAGCGAGGTGAGGGCGAAGGCGGCGGCGCCGGCGACGAAGAGCCGGCGGCGGCCGAAGATGTCGCCGAGCCGCCCGCCGAGGACCAGCAGGACGGCGAAGGCGATGCCGTAGCCGGCGGCGACGAGTTCCAGGACGGCGGGTCCGGCGGCCAGGTCCTTGTCGATGGTGGGCAGGGCGACGTTGACGATGAAGAAGTCGAGCATCGGCAGGAACGCGCCGAGCAGGACGGTGACCAGCCCGGCGGTGCCGAGGGTGGGGGTGTGGGGAGCGGCTTCGGGGACGGTCCGGGTCGGGGCCTGGGCGACGGCGAGTTGTTGAGTCACGGGTCATACGATCCGCCGCTTCGTACCCTGGTACCAGAGTGTGGTTATCCAGGTATAAGAAGTACCTGGCAACAGGCTGCGGCGTGCCGCATGCTGGGGAGCATGAGCCTGATGACCCCGGCCGCGCAAGGCCGTCCCGCATTCGCCGGACCGCACCGCGGCACCCCGGACGAGGCCCGCCGGCACGACCTGGCGGCGTTCCTGCGCAGCCGCCGCGAGCGCATCGCGCCCGAGCAGGTGGGCCTGCCGATGACCGGCCGCCGCCGCACCCCGGGGCTGCGCCGGGAGGAGGTGGCGCAGCTGGCCGCCGTCGGGGTGACCTGGTACACCTGGCTGGAGCAGGGACGGGACATCCAGGTGTCCGCCCAGGTGCTGGACGCGGTGGCCCGGGCGCTGCTGCTGGATCCGAGCGAGCGCGCGCACCTGTTCACCCTGGCCGGCGCGGAGGACCCGGCGCCGGTGACGGAGTGCCCCTCGGTGACCCCGAGCGTGCGGCTGGTGCTGGAGCAGCTGGCGCCGTACCCGGCCGCGGTGGTCAACTCCCGCTACGACATCCTGGCGCACAACGTGCCGTACACCGCCGTGGTCGGCGACCTCCGCGAACTGCCGCCGGAGGAGCGGAACCTGATGTGGCTGGCGTTCACCGAGTCGCGCTTCCGCGAGGTGCTGATCGACTACCGGACGGAACGCCTCGGCATGGTGGCCCGGTTCCGCGCCGCGATGGCCGACCACTCCGCGGAGCCGGCCTGGAAGGCGCTGCTGGCCCGGCTGCGCAAGGCTTCGCCGGACTTCGAGGAGGAGTGGCAGCGGCACGAGGTGATGCGGCCGGGCAACGGGATCAAGCGCTTCCAGGTGCCGGGCGTGGGCCTGCTGCGCTGCGAGTACACCAACTTCTGGCTCGGCCCCCGGCTCGGCACGCGCCTGATCAGCTACACCCCGCTGGACGAGGAGACCCGCGTCCTGATGGACAAGCTCCCGGCTCGGCGTTAGAGCCTGCCTGCCCAGCGGATCCTGCCGGGCGGCCGCGCCGTCAGCCGCGTATCACCTCGCGCCCGAGCAGCACGCACACCGCCGCCAGCGGCAGTTCGACGCAGCAGGCCATCAGCAGCGCGGCGAGCACCGCGTGCCCCGGCCCGGCGCAGGCGATGTCGACCAGCGCGTCCCCGGCCAGCAGCAGTGCCGCCGCCCCGCCCAGCCAGGGGGCGGCGCCACTGCGCCGGCGCAGCAGCGAGTCCAGCGACAGCAGGGCGGCGAACTCCGCGAGGTCCAGCACCACCCAGGGCGTCTCGTGGTTGACGGCCAGGACCATCAGCCAGGGCAGCAGTCCGAAGGCCGCCAGCCGGGGCAGCTGCCGGAACCGCTCCGGCAGCGCGAGCGCCGGAGCGCCGGAGACGACGGCCGTGGTCATGCCGCACCCCCGACGGCGGCCACCCGCCGCACCCGAACCCGCGGCACCCGCACCCGTTGCAGCGCCAGCCGCTCGACGCCGCCGCCCGCCGGGTGCTCGACCAGCACCGTGTCGTACGGGCCCTCGGCCCGGGCCAGCCAGAACACCCCGGCCACCGTGACCACTTCGCCCGCCGCCGCCCGGGACGTGCGGAACGGCCGCCACCCGCCGGTGAACAGCACCGAGGGCGCCGCGCCGTCGGCGGGCAGCCGCCCCCAGGCGAGCACGTGCGAGTCGCGCCCGGCGGACGGGCTGCGCCGCGCGCCGCGCAGCAGCTGCGGCGCGAGCCGGGCGGCGACCAGGACGTCGGCCAGCTCGCCGTGCTGGTACAGCTCCAACGCGGCCCGGCCGCGACCGGAGCCGACGCTGCGGACCGACCAGGGGCCGGCCCCGGTGGACAGCGTCCCCTCCGGCCCCGGCGCCGGGCGGAGCGCGCCCCCGGGAACACCCCCGTGGTCCCCGGGGACGGGCCGCCCGTGCGGCGGAGTGGCGGAGTGCGATGCGGTGCTCGTCATGCCCCCCAGCTTTCCGCCGGGAGGGGGCCGTTGTCGGTGGTGCTCCACACCGAATCGAGGGTGTATCCAGCTACACCCCCGCCCGGTACCCCCCTTCATGGTGGACGTTGATCACCGGGCCCTACGCTGTCCGGCATGCCCTCCACCACGTTGCGCCGAGCGCTCGTCAGGAGCCTCCGGCGGCCACCGTGGTCGGCCGCGGCCTGGCGGGACACCCGGTTCACGGCCGCCGGAATGCCCATGGCCGTGCCGGTCTGGCTGGCCGTCACCGAATCCAAGCTGCTGTTCCCGGTCCTCGCGGCGGCGCTGGTCTGCACCCGCCCGCTGACCGCCGCCCAGCGCGGCCGGCTGCGCTCCCTGTACGGGGTGGAGGTGCCGCCGCCGCGCCCCGGGGAGTCCCCGAGCCGGCTGCTGGACCGGCTGCGCCTGGTCGTGACCTGGCGGCAGGCCGTGTACCACCTGGCGGTCGGCCCGCTGTTGGCGCTCTGCGCGCTGGCGACGGTGTACGCCTGGGGCGCGGCCCTGGTGCTGAGCACGGTGTTCGGCTGGAGCTGGCTGATGCCGCCCGCCAGCGGGCTGCGCGGGGAGTGGCCCGTGCTGCTCGGTCTCACCGTCGCCGGCCTGGGGCTGGCGGCGGCGGCCCCCTGGCTGGCGGGTCTGTCGGCCTGGCTGGAGGTGTGGGCGGCGCGGCGGCTGCTCGGTCCCAACCGGGCGGAGCAGTTGGAGCAGCGGGTCGAGGAGATCGCGGAGAGCCGGGCCGGCCTGGTCGACGCGGTGGACGCCGAGCGCCGCCGGATCGAGCGCGACCTGCACGACGGCGCCCAGCAGCGCCTGACCTCCCTCGCGATGAACCTGGGCCTGGCCCGGCGCACCCTCAAGGACGTGCCGCCGGAGGTGATGCAGGTGATCGTGGAGGCGCACGAGGAGGCCCAGGCGGCCATCGACGAGCTGCGCGACCTGGTCCGCGGCCTGCACCCGGCCGTCCTGGAGGACCGCGGTCTGGACGCGGCGCTGTCCGGGATCGCCGCCCGTGCCCCGCTGCCGGTGCGCCTGGACGTCGAGCTGTCCGGGCAGATCGCCCCGACGGTCGAGGCGGTCGCCTACTTCACCGTCTCCGAGGCGCTCACCAATGTGGCCAAGCACGCCAGGGCCGAGCAGGTCGACGTGTCGGTGCGCACCATCGGCGACCGGCTGCGCCTGATCATCAGCGACGACGGCGTGGGCGGCGCGGACCCCTCGCGCGGCACCGGGCTCACCGGTCTGCGCAAGCGCGCGGCCTCGGTCGACGGCACGCTGTCCGTTCTCAGCCCCCTCGGGGGTCCCACCACCATCACCGTGGAGTTGCCGTGCGTGCTGTGATCGCCGAGGACTCGGTCCTGCTGAGGGTCGGCCTGGTCAAGGTCCTGGAGGCGGTGGGATACGAGGTGGTGGCCGCCGTCGGGGACGCCGAGGAACTGCTGGCCGCCGTTGAGGAGCACCGCCCGGGGGTGGTGGTCGCGGACGTCCGGATGCCTCCGGGCTTCTCGGACGAGGGCGTCAAGGCGGCGATGGTGATCCGCCGGCAGTGGCCGGAGGTCGCGGTGCTGCTGCTCTCCCAGTTCGTGGAGGAGCGTTACGCCGCGGATCTGCTGGCGACCAACACCAGCGGCGTCGGCTACCTGCTCAAGCAGCGGGTGGCCAACGTGGACGACTTCGTGGACGCGTTGCAGCGGGTCGCCGAGGGCGGCACCGCGCTGGACCCGGAGGTGGTGGCCCAGCTGCTGGTGCGCCGCCACCGGGATCCGCTGGAGCGGCTGACCCCGCGCGAGCGGAACGTGCTGGCGCTGATGGCGGAGGGGCGTTCCAACGCGGCCATCGCGGCGGCGCTGGTGGTCAGCGACAGCGCGGTGGCCAAGCACATCAACTCGATCTTCACCAAGCTGGACCTCCCGCAGGCCGACGACAGCCACCGCCGGGTGATGGCCGTGCTGCGGTTCCTGGAGGTCGGGTAGCCGTGGACGGCGCGAAGGCCTGGCGGGTCACCGGGACGCTCGCGGTCGTCCTGGTGATGCTCGCCGCGGGGCTGCAGACCTGGTCGCTGGTGGTGCACCAGCAGACCACCTCGACCAAGCCGTACGACGTGGTGGTCCACCAGCTCAGGCTGGAGACCGGCAGCGCCGCGGTGCGGGTGCACGCGGGCCGGGAGGGCCGCGTGGTGGTCACGCAGCGGCTGGACTGGACGGTCCGCAAGCCGGTGGTGTCGAGCACCGTCGTCGGCGACGTGCTCACCGTCGGGATGCGCTGCCGGCAGGTGCTGCTGCCGTTCTCCGACTTCGGCTGCGGCGCCGAGATCGATCTGGAGGTGCCCGCCGCGACCGAGGTGACCGGGTCGGTGGGCTCGGGCTCGGTGTCGGTGGAGGGCCTGAGCGGGAGCGTGCGGATGGAGCTGACCTCCGGGCAGCTGTCGCTGGTGGGCACCTCGGGCGAGGTGTGGGCGCGGAGCGGCTCCGGTGAGCTGCTGGGTACCGGCCTGCGGGCCCCGCGGGTGACCGCGGCGACCGGCTCGGGCTCGGTGGAGCTGCACTTCGCCAAGGCCCCGCACGCGGTGGACGCCCGGGCGACCTCCGGCTCGGTGATCGTGAGCGTGCCGAGGAACAGCCGCTACTCCTTCTCCAGCGACGTCGGCAGCGGCAGCGGCCAGATCGACCCGGCGCTGGCGGACGCGACGAGCCCGGACACCATCCACGCCGAGGTCACCTCGGGCTCGCTCGCGATCAATCCGGCTCCGTAGCGGGCCGCCCCGCGGCCGGGGCGGCGGCCGCTCACCCGGGTGGGGGACAATGGAGAGTCCCGTCCCCCTACCCGAGGTCAGCCGCGCATGACAGCCACGCCCGCACCCACCGCGCCCGAGACCGAGTTCGCGCCGCTGGACATCGGCCCGATCCAGGTCTGGCCGCCCGTCGTGCTGGCGCCGATGGCCGGCATCACCAACGCCCCGTTCCGCACCCTGTGCCGGGAGCAGAGCGGCGGCAAGGGGCTGTACGTCTCGGAGATGATCACCACCCGGGCGCTGGTCGAGCGCAACGCCAAGACCATGCAGCTGATCAAGTTCGACCCGAGCGAGAAGCCGCGCTCGATCCAGCTCTACGGGGTGGACCCGGCGACCGTCGGCAAGGCGGCCCGGATGATCGCGGACGAGGGCCTGGCCGACCACATCGACCTCAACTTCGGCTGCCCCGTCCCCAAGGTCACCCGTAAGGGCGGCGGCTCGGCGCTGCCGTACAAGCGCAACCTGCTGCGCGAGATCCTGCGCGAGGCCGTCGCCAACGCCGGCGACCTTCCGGTGACCATGAAGATGCGCAAGGGCATCGACGACGACCACCTCACCTACCTGGACGCCGGCCGGATCGGCGCCGAGGAGGGCGTGGCGGCGATCGCCCTGCACGGCCGCACCGCCGCCCAGCACTACGGGGGGACGGCCGACTGGTCGGCGATCGCCCGGCTGCGCGAGGCCGTCCCGGCCCACGTGCCGGTGCTGGGCAACGGGGACATCTGGTCGGCCGACGACGCGCTGCGGATGATGCGCGGGACCGGCTGCGACGGCGTCGTGGTGGGCCGCGGCTGCCTGGGCCGGCCGTGGCTGTTCAAGGACCTGGTGTCGATCTTCGAGGGCGACGTCGACTACGCCCGTCCCGACTTCGGCTACGTGGCCCGGGCGATGGTGCGCCACGCCCAGCTGCTCGGCGAGTGGCTGGGGGACGAGACCCGCGGCGTCATCGACTTCCGCAAGCACGTCGCCTGGTACACCAAGGGCTTCTCGGTCGGCTCCGAGCTGCGGGTGAAGCTCGCGAACTCCTCCTCGCTGGCCGAACTGGCCGAAACCCTCGACCAGGTGGAGCAGACCCAGACCTGGCCGATCGGTGCGGACGGCCCGCGCGGTCGCACCAGCGGCAACGGCCGGGTCGTCCTGCCCGAGGGCTGGTTGGACGATCCGTACGACTGCGCCCGTCCGGGCGAGGACGCCGAATCGGACACCTCCGGCGGATGATCTAGCCGAAGCGGCTAAATGGGCCCTTCGGGCCCCCTGGCCACCAGGTCGCAGCCCTCTTGTCCATCCTGGACAAGAGGGCTCCTTTTCGGCCCATCGACCTCACTCGGTGAGCACGGTTCTGGACACAGTGCGACGATTGGCGCAGGCGCCCTACGTTCGAGCCGGGAGGCGGGCTGGTGACGCTTGCCACACGCGGCCGGGGCTGACGGCGGGTCAGTGGACGAAATGGACAGGTCGAGGGTGGATCGCTTCCCGAAGCCGGTTCACCGCGGATCGGCCGATCCGGTTGCAGGAAATCAAGCCGGGGCAACGCGGGCGACCCACGGCCGCTACCCAGCGTCCGGATCGGGCGATCTTCCCGTGTCGTTGTCTTCAAGACTTGAACGCCACCTCGCGTCAGGGGGACGATTTCACCAACAGAGGTGAACGCCTTTATGTGCATTCGATCTAGCGGGTTACCCCTCGGTACCGGCCTCGTGTGGCCTATTCAGGGCAGAGAAGTGCCTTCGAAATGGGTATGTTCTCCGGCGTCAGGGCAACCGCGTACGAGGAGACCGACCCGTGCCGTCCCAGCAGAAGTTTGTTTACTCCTTCACCGAAGGAAACAAGGACCTCAAGGATCTTCTTGGCGGCAAGGGCGCGAACCTGGCCGAGATGACCAATCTGGGGCTCCCTGTCCCTCCCGGGTTCACCATCACCACCGAGGCCTGCAAGGTCTTCCTGGAGACGGGTAGCGAGCCCACCTCGCTGCACGAGGAGATCAGCGCCCATCTGGACGCCCTCGAACAGGAGATGGGCAAGAAGCTCGGCCAGGCCGACAACCCGCTCCTGGTCTCCGTCCGTTCCGGTGCGAAGTTCTCCATGCCCGGCATGATGGACACCGTCCTCAACATCGGCCTCTCCGACGCCTCGGTGGTCGGCCTCGCCGCCCAGTCCGGCAACGAGCGCTTCGCCTGGGACTCCTACCGCCGCCTGGTCCAGATGTTCGGCAAGACCGTGCTGGGCGTCGACGGCGAGCTGTTCGAGGAGGCCCTGGACGAGGCCAAGCACGCCAAGGGCACCGCCAACGACCTGGACCTGGACGCTTCCGACCTCCGGGAACTGGTCGAGGTGTTCAAGGGCATCGTCGAGCGCGAGACCGGCCGGGCCTTCCCGCAGGACCCGCGCGAGCAGATGGACCTCGCCATCCACGCCGTCTTCCACTCCTGGAACGGCGACCGCGCCCGGCTGTACCGCCGCCAGGAGCGCATCCCGAACGACCTGGGCACCGCGGTCAACGTCTGCACCATGGTCTTCGGCAACCTCGGCGAGGACTCCGGCACCGGCGTCGCCTTCACCCGCGACCCCTCCACCGGCACCCAGGGCGTCTACGGCGACTACCTGTCCAACGCCCAGGGCGAGGACGTCGTCGCCGGCATCCGCAACACGCTGCAGCTGTCCGAGCTGGAGAAGCTCGACAAGAAGTCGTACGACGAGCTGATGGCGATCATGCAGACGCTGGAGAACCACTACCGCGACCTCTGCGACATCGAGTTCACCATCGAGCGCGGCAAGCTCTGGATGCTGCAGACCCGCGTCGGCAAGCGCACCGCCGCGGCCGCCTTCCGGATCGCCGTCCAGCTGGTCGACCAGGGCCTGATCGACCTGGACGAGGCCCTGATGCGCGTCACCGGCGGCCAGCTGGCCCAGCTGATGTTCCCGCGCTTCGCCCCGACCGCCGAGTCCAAGCAGATCGGCTGGGGCCTGGCCGCCTCGCCCGGCGCCGCCATCGGCAAGGTCGTCTTCGACTCCTACACCGCCGTCAAGTGGTCCCGCTCCGGCGAGAAGGTCATCCTGGTCCGCCGCGAGACCAACCCGGACGACCTGGACGGCATGATCGCCGCCGAGGGCATCCTCACCTCGCGCGGCGGCAAGACCTCGCACGCCGCCGTCGTCGCCCGCGGCATGGGCAAGACCTGTGTCTGCGGCGCCGAGGAGCTGGAGGTCGACACCAAGGGCCGCAAGTTCACCACCGCCGACGGCCTGGTGGTCCACGAGGGCGACGTCGTCTCGATCGACGGCGCCAGCGGCAAGGTCTACCTCGGCGAGGTACCCGTGCTGCCGTCCCCCGTGGTCGAGTACTTCGAGGGCACCCTGCACGCCGGCGCCGACGTCCAGGGCGGACTGGTCCAGGCCGTCCACCGGCTGATGTCGCACGCCGACGGCCGCCGCCGCCTCGCGGTGCGCGCCAACGCCGACAACGCCGAGGACGGCTCGCGCGCCCGCCGCTACGGCGCCCAGGGCATCGGCCTGTGCCGCACCGAGCACATGTTCCTCGGTGAGGAGCGCCGCAAGGAGGTCGAGCACCTGATCCTCGCGGACAACGACAAGGACCGCGAGCTCGCCCTCTCCACCCTGCTGCCGCTGCAGAAGGGCGACTTCCTGGAGCTCTTCCAGGCGATGGACGGCCTGCCCGTCACCGTCCGCCTGCTCGACCCCCCGCTGCACGAGTTCCTGCCCGACATCACCGAGCTGTCGGTGCGCGTCGCCCTCGCCGAGGCCCGCAAGGACCCGAACGAGAACGACCTGCGCCTGCTCCAGGCGGTGCACAAGCTGCACGAGCAGAACCCGATGCTGGGCCTGCGCGGCGTGCGCCTCGGCCTGGTCATCCCCGGCCTGTTCGGCATGCAGGTCCGGGCCATCGCCGAGGCCGCGGCCGAGCGCAAGCTGGCCGGCGGGGACCCGCGCCCCGAGGTGATGATCCCGCTGGTCGGCACCGTCCAGGAGCTGGAGCTGGTCCGCGACGAGTGCGAGCGGGTGCTCGCCGAGGTCGCCCGGTCCACCGGCGTCACGCTGGACATCAAGCTCGGCACCATGATCGAGCTGCCGCGCGCCGCGGTGACCGCCGGTCAGATCGCCGAGGCCGCCGAGTTCTTCTCCTTCGGCACCAACGACCTGACCCAGACGGTCTGGGGCTTCTCCCGGGACGACGTGGAGGCCTCGTTCTTCACCGCCTACCTGGAGAAGGGCATCTTCGGGGTCTCCCCGTTCGAGACCATCGACCGCGACGGCGTCGGCTCGCTCGTCAGGCACGCCGTCGAGGCCGGCCGGGCCACCCGCCCGGACCTCAAGCTCGGCGTCTGCGGCGAGCACGGCGGTGACCCGGACTCGGTCCACTTCTTCCACGAGGTGGGGCTGGACTACGTCTCCTGCTCCCCCTTCCGCATCCCGGTGGCGCGCCTGGAGGCAGGCCGCGCCGCCATCGAGTCGGCGGGCAGCGACTCGCGTTGAGAGGGTAGGCATCCCCTACTCACGCGCGGGTACGACTGACCGCTTCCCCTCCCGTCGGGAGGGCGTACACCGGAGCTCGGCGCAGGAGAACCGGCGTACGTGACACGGCCGGGCGGGAACGGACAACGGCGTCCGTTCCCGCCCGGCCGTACGTCGTTGTGGCGTCCGTCATGTGTGTGCCACGGCCGTCCGGGCCCGGGCGCCTGCCAAGCTGGACCGCATGACCAGAAGCAAGAGCCCGCTCGTCGTCGTGGCCGTCCTGATCCTGGCCGTGCTCGCCGGGGTCGGGTACCTGCTCGCCGGCAAGGGCGGCAGCAGCCACCCCAAGGCCGCCGCGAGCTCCACCGCCGCCGCGGGCTCCTCGGCCCCCAAGCCCTCGGCCCCCAAGCCGTCCGCGCCGGCCGCAGGCCCCTCCGCCCCGAACTCCCCGAGCGGCGCCTGGACGCCCGCCGACCCGGCGCTGGCCGACGTCTGCCGCACCAAACTGCCCAGCCAGGCCCAGGACACCCTCGCCCTGATCGCCAAGAACGGCCCCTACCCGTACAACCGGGACGGCATCGTCTTCGAGAACCGCGAGAGCCGCCTGCCGAAGAAGGGCAACGGCTACTACCACGAGTTCACCGTGGTCACCCCGGGCTCCAACGACCGCGGCACCCGCCGGGTCGTCACCGGCGGCTCCGGCGAGCAGTACTGGTCCCCGGACCACTACGCGACCTTCCAGGAGATCGACCCGCGCTGCTGAACCGGCAGGCCCGCCACCCGGGAGGGTCGCGCCGCGCTCGCCGCCCACCTCGCCGAACTCCAGCGGGTGGTGGCCGCCGCCGAGGCGGCCGGGGCCCAGCACGCCTGACACTGCGGTGAGTTCACCGCGCCCGGCGCCAGCTGATCCGGCCGTGCGGGCCGTGCGGGCCGGTGGTGACCAGGGCGGTCAGCTCGTGCAGCACCGGTGCCGGGTCGCGTCGGAGCTGGACCGGCGTGGTGCGCACCACCGGCAGGCCGGCGGCGGTGAGGCGGTTGGCGCGGGCCAGGCCGCGTTCGTGGTCGGCCGGGCGCAGGTGGTAGGCGCGGGAGTCGATCTCCAGGGCCACGCACGCGTGCGGCCAGTAGGCGTCCGGTACGGCGAGGAACCGGCCGTCCAGGAAGAGCACCGGGTTCCACAGCGGCTCCGGCAGGCCCGCGTGGGCGAGCACCTCGCGGGCCTCGCCCTCGACCACCGAGCGCACCCCGGCGGTCAGGTCCTCCACCACCCGGGCCACCTGCGGCTGCGCCAGCGCCCCCGGCCGGGCGAGCAACTGGTCCAGCAGTTCGCCGAGTTCGCAGTGCCGCCGCTGCACCGCCTCGGCGCACAGCGCCCGGAACCGGCGCGGCCCGGTCTCCCGCGGCGCCACGTCCGCCAGTGCCCGTGCGACCGTGGCGCTCCACAGCCCGTCGTCCCGCTCGAAGCCGCCCGGCATCGCCCCGGACGCCCGGTGCACCCGGACGAACTCCCGGTTCCCGACCCGGCGTTGGGTCGGGATCAGTACATCGACCTCGGTCAGGTCGGCCGGGTGCCCGGCGCTCGGCAGCCCGGCCTCCGCCAGCACCGTGAACCCGGTCAGCAGCACCTCACCGGGCTGCGGCTGCCGCCCCTTCGGGCTCGCGTACGCGAGGGCGGCCCGCAGTTTCTGATGCACCGTCAATCTTCCGCTCTGCAGGCAGATCACCCGCGGCAGCACCTGCTGCCAGGGCCCGCCCGGCCGCAGCCGGTGGGCGATCGTGCCGGAGGGCACGCCGAGCCGGCGCAGCTGCGCCCGGGTGGCGATGTGCTGCTGGTCGGCGCCGAGCAGGGCGACGGGGTCGAGCGGGTTCGCGCGGGTCATACCCGGGTGCTGCCCGCCCGGATCGGCGGTATGCGAAACGTCCCTCGTCAGGGGCCCCTCGGCGCGGAGGTTGACGCTGCGCAGGTTGACGGGACCGCCGCCGACCGGCTGAACTCGATCCCACATGATGACCGAACCCAACGGCCCGGCGCTCGACGCGCTCAACGGCCTCTCCGTCGGTGACGCCCTCGGCGCCCAGTTCTTCGTCCCGGAAACCGCCCGGGCCCACTTCACCACCCGCACCGACCCGCCCGGCCCCTGGCCGTGGACCGACGACACCGAGATGGCCTGCTCGGTGTACGCCGCCCAGCGCGAGCGCGGCAGCATCGACACCTTCGACCTCACCCACGCCTTCGCCCTCCGCCACGACTTCGACCGCGGCTACGGTCCGGCCGCCAACCGGATGCTCCGGCTGATCCGCGAGGGCGGCGACGCGGAGACGCTGGCCGCCGGTCTCTTCGACGGCCGGGGCTCGTACGGCAACGGCGCCGCGATGCGGGTCGCCCCGCTGGGGGCGGCGTACGCGGACGACCTGGACGAGGTCGTCCGGCTGGCCGCCCGTACGGCGGTGATCACCCATACCCACCCGCAGGCCGTGGACGGCGCGATCGCCGTCGCCGTGGCGGCGGCCTTCGCCGTCCAGGTGGGCCGGGGAACGCGGATGACGCCGGTCACCTTCCTCGAACGGGTCCGGCACTTCACTCCGTCCGGTGCCGTCCACGACGGCCTGGACGAAGCGGTCCGCCTGCTGATCGCCGAACCGGACCCGCTGGCCGCCGCGGAGGTGCTCGGCAACGGCAGCCGGACCTCCGCCGTCGACACCGTCCCGTACGCCCTCTGGTGCGCGGCCCGCCACCTGACCGACTACCGGGCGGCCGTGTGGGAGGCGATCGCGCCCGGTGGCGACATGGACACCGTGGCCGCGATCACCGGGGGAGTCGTCGCCTCGTGCACCGGCACGCGCGGCGTCCCGGCCGGGTGGATGGCCGCCCGCGAGCCGCTGCCCGGCTGGGCGTTCCCGGAGCCGGGCGGCGTCACCGGCGGCCGGGGTCGCGCGGACATGCTGGTTCCGCGCCCGCATCCCATCCCCGACGTGGAGTGGACCGACGAACAGTGGCAGCGCATCCGGGCCGGGAGGCACACGGACACGCTGGACCACCGCTGGGCGGTGCACACCCACGAGGGTTCGGTCAGGATCTGCCGCCCCGGGGACGGCCACCCGGTCTGGGAGGTGGCGGTCACCAGGGTCCGGGGTGGCTGGCGTCCGGTTTCGGCGGCCGTCGAAACGAGCCACCCCCGGTGGTCCGTGCTGCCCACGGACCCCCACGGCCTGACCACACTGAGCTGGATCCTGAGGACCGCCGCGACCGGCGAACGATCCCCCCTCAGGCCGTGATCATCAGCTGCCCGGCGCCGCTGCCGCCCTGTCTAAGACACTCCTGGTTGATCGCCGGATCCGGGGCGCTCGGCGAGGTGGCGGCGGCGATCCGCAGCTCGATGATGTCCCGGACGGCGGGCCACTCGGAGTCCAGGATCGAGTAGAACGCGGTCGAGCGCACCACGCCGTCCAGCCCGCGCGAGTGCGCCCGGCGGACCCCCTCGGAGGTCGCGCCGAGCCGCTCGATCGCGGCCCGGGAGCGCAGGTTGCGGGCGTCCGCGCGCAGCGAGATCCGCTGTACGCCCCAGGTCTCGAAGGCGTGCCGGAGCATCAGCAGCTTGGCCTCGGTGTTGATGCCGGTGCCCTGGGCGCGCGGCGAGAGCCAGGTGTTGCCGATCTCGGCGGCGTCCGGGACGGCCGTCGCCGGATCGCCGAACGGCACGCCGGGCGTGGGCGGCCACACCAGCGGGCCCTGCCAGTAGTCGAGTTCCAGGAACCGGGTGGAGCCCACCACCCGGCCGTCGGCGACGTTCACCGTCGCGAACGCCATCGACCGTCCGGCGGCCTGGTCGGCGAGGGCCCGCGCGACGTAGTCGCGAGCCGCTTCCAGGCCGTGCGGGACGGTGGTGAAGGCGTAGGTCGTACGGTCCTCGGCGCCGGCCTCGGCGATGGCCTCGGCGTGGTGCGCGGCGAGGGGCTCCAGCCGCACGGTGCGGCCGGTGAGGATGACAGGTACGGGCACGGAACCTTCGGTCCTTCATCGGTCGTAGGGCGCGGCCCGCGCCGGGGTGCGGCGCGGGCTGCGGGGGACTGGCTTCGCCCCGGCCCGGTTTCCGCCTCCGGGTACCCGTGCGCGCCGGAGGATTCCGGTCGGGCGGGGCGGGGGCGGCGGCCCGGAACGGGCGGCGCGTGGTGCCGGAACGGACACGGGTCCTCGGACCGGTCCGGCGGGGAGAGCGAGGGGACAGTGTGCGTCCGCGAAATGGCCGAGGAGGAAACGAGAGCGCGAAGGGAAGCAGGCGGCCAGGTGAAGGCAAGATGCGTCGTGGGTGGCTGTCCGAGCAGCGATCCGGGTCGTGGTCGACGGCGTTACGGACGACGTGACGACGACGCGACGATGCGAGGCAGCGAGAGGACGATACCCGCCAGAACGCGGTGCGTCACTTCGCGGCACGCGAATGGCGGCGCGGGCCGCCACCGCGCGCTCCGGACCGGGCTGTTGAACACCCGTGACCAGGGGCTTTTCCTTCCGGTGCGATCATGGTCCGGAGCGGTCGGCGACGGCCTCCGGCCGCGTCGTCGGGCGGGTCGCGCGCCGAGCGGTCGGCCGGAACGGGAATTCCGGCGCGCCCCGGCACGCTGGACAGGACGAGAAGCCGGTCGGATCGGGACGAGCAGAGAACGGGGTTGGGTTCGCGGTGCGAGACTTCCAGGCGCTGTACGAGCTGGATGAGCGGGGCGTGGCAGCCGTCGCCGAGGCGAACGCGGAGCTGCGTGACACCGGCGCCGGTCTGGTGCTGCTCCACCACTTCGAGGGGTTCATGGACGCTGGCGAGGCCGGCGGCCAGGTGGTGGCCCACCTGCTGGAGACGGGCTCGCCGCAGGTGGTGGCCCGCTTCGACCACGACCGGCTGGTCGACTACCGGGCCCGCCGCCCCGCGATGGTCTTCGACCACGACCACTGGACGGCCTACGACCCGCCGGAGATCCTGCTGCAGCTGGTCCGCGACGCCGCCGGGGCCCCGTTCCTGCTGCTCACCGGCCCCGAGCCGGACGTCGAGTGGGAGCGCTTCGCGCGCGCCGTCCGCGCGCTGGTCGAGCGCTTCGAGGTCCGGCTCAGCCTGGACTTCCACGGCATCCCGATGGGCGTGCCGCACACCCGCCCGGTCGGGCTGACGCCGCACGGTAACCGGCTCGACCTCGCGCCGGGCTACCCGCAGTGGTTCGAGCAGGCGCAGGTCCCGGGCAGCGCCCAGGCACTGCTGGAGTACCGGCTCGCCGAGGCCGGGCACGACGTGCTGGGCTTCGCCGTGCACGTCCCGCACTACGTGGCCCGTTCGGCCTACCCGGCCGCCGCCGTGCTGATCCTGGAGGCGGTGCAGTCCGCGACCGGCCTCGTCCTGCCCGGCACCCGGCTGCGCGAGCGGGTCGGCGAGGTGTACGCCGACATCGAGGAGCAGCTGGCCCAGGGGGACGGCGAGTTGCGCTCGGCGATCCGCGGCATGGAGGGGCAGTACGACGCGGTTGCGGGCTCCGAGGGCCGGGAGAGCCTGCTGGCCGAGCCGGCGGACCTGCCGTCGGCCGACGAGCTGGGGCGCCGCTTCGAGGAGTTCCTGGCCGAGCACGAGCGCGGCGCGGAGTAGCGGGCGCCGGTTTCCCCGAGAGGCGCGGCGCCGGCGGGAGTCATCGGCGCCGCCCGTACGTTGGACCCGGCGGTGCCCGGGGGACGGGTCGCCGTAGGGAGCTGCCCGTGACTCGCACCCCCGGGGGGATGCCATGCCGAGGACCACACGCCCGACCGTCGTCGTGACGGCCGGGCTCGCCGCCCTGCTGCTGGCCGGACTGGCCGGGTGCAGCGGCGGGGGCGGGTCGGACGGTTCGGACCGGGGTTTCGCGGGCGCCCTGCCCGGCCGGGCCCCGGCGGCCGCCACCCCGACGCCGACCCCCACCCCGCCCAGCGGCCCGTACGTGGCCCTCGGCGACTCCTACACCGCCGGGCCGAAGATCGATCCGCAGGTCGGCGAGCCGGGCGGCTGCGGCCGCTCCGGGATCAACTACCCCGCCCTGGTGGCGAAGGCGCTCGCCCTGGCACCCGGGCAGTTCCGGGACGTCAGCTGCAGCGGCGCCCGCACCGGGGACCTGAAGGCCGCGCAGAGCACCGCCGACGGGTCCAATCCGGCCCAGCTGGACGCGCTGACCCCGGCCACCCGGCTGGTCACCCTGGGCATCGGCGGTAACGACGCGGGCTTCATGCAGGTCGTCACCGACTGTGCCAAGGACACCCTGGTGGGCGCGGTGAAGGACCTGGTCGGCGAGGGCGCCTCGGTCGCGCCCTGCCGGGGACGCTACGCCTCGGGCGGCTCCGACCAGCTGCGGGCCCGGGTGGACGAGGCCGGCGGCAAGGTCGCCGACGTCCTCCGGGAGATCAAGCGCCGTTCCCCGCAGGCCCGGGTGTACGTCGTCGGCTACCCGGCGCTGCTCCCGGCCGACCCGGTGAGCTGCCGACCGGTGCTGGGCACCACGATCGCGGCGGCGGACCTCGGCTTCCTCGCCGAGAAGGAGCAGCAGCTCAACGGGATGCTCAAGCAGCGCGCGGAGGCCGCCGGGGCGGTGTTCGTGGACACCGCCGGGCCCTCGGCCGGGCACGACATGTGCGCGGGGGAGGACTCCCGCTGGATCGAGCCGCCCTTCCCGGCCCACGGGCTCACCCCGATCCACCCCAACGCCAAGGGCGAGGAGGCGGTGGCCGGCGTCGTGCTGAAGGCCGTCCGGAGCTGACGGGCGGCTCCGGCTCCGGCTCCGGGAGGGGGCCGTCCGGGTACGAGCGGTTCGCTGCGGCGGACACCGGCGCGCCTCCCACGGTTCACGCCCCGGTCCGCACTCCTTCGCGCGCGGCACCCCCCGCGTGTCGGGGGCGCGGCGTACCGTGAGCCCCATATGGATGACACCACGCACCGCCTCGCCGCCCCGATCCCGTACGACCACGCCGCCGAGGCCCGCTGGGTCCCCGAACCGGACAAGCGCCCCGGCCGCACCGCCTTCCAGCGCGACCGTGCCCGGGTGCTGCACTCCGCCGCGCTGCGCCGACTGGCCGGCACCACCCAGGTGGTCGCCCCGATGCGCAGCGACTTCCCGCGCACCCGGCTGACCCACTCGCTCGAATGCGCCCAGGTCGGGCGGGAACTGGGCGCCGCGCTGGGCTGCGACCCGGACCTGGTGGAGACCGGCTGCCTGGCCCACGACATCGGCCACCCGCCCTTCGGCCACACCGGCGAGGAGGCCCTCGACCAGGCCGCCGAGGCCTGCGGCGGCTTCGAGGGCAACGCCCAGTCGCTGCGCATCCTCACCCGGCTCGAACCCAAGCGCTTCGCGCCCCAGGAGGACCGGCCCGCCGCCCGGCTCGCCCCCTGGCCCGGCCGCAGCGTCGGCCTCAACCTGACCAGGGCCGCCCTGGACGCCGCCACCAAGTACCCGTGGACCAAGGGCGCCCACCCCGTCGACCCGGCCTCGCCCAAGTACGGCGTCTACGCCGACGACCTGCCGGTCTTCCGCTGGCTGCGGGCCGGCTCCCCGACCGGTCGCAAGTGCTTCGAGGCCACCGTCATGGACTGGTCCGACGACGTGGCCTACTCCACCCACGACGTCGAGGACGGCCTCCAGGCCGGCCACATCGACCCGGCCGCGCTGCGCGCCCCCAGCGAGCGCGCGGAACTGTTCAAGGTCGCCGAGCGCTACGCCCCCGACGCCGAGCCGGAGGAGCTGGCCGCCGCGCTGGACCGGCTGCTCGCCCAGGACTGGTGGCCGCAGGCCTACGACGGCACGGCGCGCGCCCGGGCCGGGCTCAAGGACCTCACCAGCCAGCTGATCGGCCGCTTCTGCCTGGCCGCCGAGCAGGCCACCCGGGCCCGCTACGGCCCCGGCCGGCTCACCCGCTACGCCGCCGAGCTGGTGGTGCCGAGGGGCGTCCGGCTGGAGTGCGCGGTCCTCAAGGCGGTCGCCGTCCGCTTCGTGATGATGCGCGACGAGCAGGCCCAGCTGCGGGCCCGCCAGCGGATCGTGATCGCCGAGCTGGCGTACGTCCTGACCCAGCGCGCGCCCGAGGGGCTGGACCCGGTGTTCGCCGCGATGTACCACGAGGCCGAGGACGACCGCGCCGCCCTGCGTACGGTCGTCGACCAGATCGCCACCCTCACGGACGCCTCGGCCCTCGCCCTGCACGCCAGACTGGTCGGCGCCGCCTGGGCGTAGCCCGCGGTTCGGACCCCGGCCCGGACCCCGGCCCGGACCCCGGCTCGAAACCCCGGCCGCCCCAGTAGACTTCCGGGGTGGCCGGGCGGATCAGGGACGAAGACGTACAGGCGGTGCGCAGCGCACTGCCGATCGACGCGGTGGTCGGCGACTACGTACAGCTGACCAACGGTGGCGGCGGCGAGTACAAGGGCGTCTGCCCCTTCCACGACGAGAAGTCCGCCTCCTTCTACGTCAACCCCGCCAAGGGCGTCTTCCACTGCTTCGGCTGCCAGGAGAACGGCGACACCATCGCCTTCCTGATGAAGATCGAGCACTTCACCTTCGCCGAGGCCGTCGAGCGGATGGCCGCCCAGGCCGGCATCACCCTGCGCTACGAGGAGGGTGGCTACAGCCCCCGCCACCAGCAGGGCGAGCGCACCCGCCTGGTCGAGGCGCACAAGGTGGCGGCGGCCTGGTACCAGGAGCAGCTGGCCTCGCCGGAGGCGGAGATCGGCCGCCGCTTCCTGGCGGAGCGCGGCTTCGACGAGGAGGCCGCCAAGGCCTTCGGCGTCGGCTACGCCCCGGCGGGGTGGGAGCACCTGGTCCGCTTCCTTCGCGGCAAGGGCTTCACCGACAAGGAGATCCTCCAGGGCGGCCTGGCCTCGCAGGGCCAGCGCGGCGGTCTGATCGACCGCTTCCGGGGCCGGCTGGTCTGGCCGATCCGGGACATCGCGGGCGAGGTGGTCGGCTTCGGTGCCCGCCGGCTGCGCGAGGACGACAACGGTCCGAAGTACCTGAACACCCCCGAGACGCCGATCTACAAGAAGTCCCACGTGCTGTACGGGATCGACCTGGCGAAGAAGGAGATCGCCAAGTCGGGCCGCGCGGTGGTGGTCGAGGGCTACACCGACGTGATGGCCTGCCACCTGGCCGGAGTCACCTCGGCGGTGGCCACCTGCGGCACCGCCTTCGCCGAGGACCACATCAAGATCATCCGCCGGCTGCTGATGGACACCTCGCAGTACCGGGGCGAGACGGTCTTCACCTTCGACGGCGACGCGGCCGGCCAGAAGGCCGCTCTGCGCGCCTTCGAGGACGACCAGAAGTTCGCCGCCAAGACCTCCATCGCGGTCACTCCGGGCGGCATGGACCCCTGCGAGCTGCGGCTGGCCCAGGGCGACGAGGCGGTCCGGCAGCTGATCGACAACCCGGTCCCGCTGTTCGAGTTCGCGCTGAACACGGCGGTGTCGAAGCACCGGGTGGAGACGCCCGAGGGGCAGGCCGCCGCGATGGAGGAGGCGGCCCTGATCGTCGCCAAGATCAAGGACCCGTCGATCCGCCACGGCTACGCGATCCGGCTGGCCGGCATGCTCGGCGTGAACCCCGGTGACGAGCAGTTCGTGGTCCGCCGGATCTCCCAGCTGGCCCGCTGGGAGCGCGAGAAGCAGCAGAACCCCCGCGGCAACGGCCAGCAGCGGCGCCCCGAGCAGCCCGCCGCGGTGGCGCGCCCGGCCCGGCCCGCGTTCCGGCTCAACCCGCGCGACCCGGCCCAGTTCGTCGAGCGCGAGCTGCTCAAGCTGGCGCTCCAGCACCCGGACCTGGTCAGCCCGGCCTTCGACCACTACGGCGAGGACGAGTTCCCGACGCCGCCGTACACCGCCGTCCGGCAGGCCATCGCCAAGGCCGGCGGCGCCGCGTACGGGGCGACCCTGCCCGATTTCATCAGCGCGGTGCGCGAGGCGGCCCCGGACGACCAGGTGCGCTCGCTGGTGACCGAGCTGACCGTCGAGCCGGTGCGCTCACTGCGCAAGGCGGACGCGGTCTACGCGGGCGAGTTCCTGGTCAAGCTGCGCCTGCTGGCCGTCGACCGCCGGATCACCGAGGTCCGCGGCTACCTCCAGCGGCTCGGCCACCGCGCCGACGCCGAGCAGCTGCACGCGGTGCAGACCGAACTGTGGCAGCTCCAGCAGTACGGGCAGCAGCTCCGCAGCCGGGGCGCGGCGGCGCTGTAGGCCCGCCGGGCCCGGTGGTGCCGGGGAGCGACGGAAGTCCTGCGCAGAAAGTCGGCGCACGAGTCTCGGCCACGGAGCGTGGCGTACCCCACACTGGAGGGCGTCCCACCTCCGTACAGCGCGGGTCCGCCAGAGTCGCGCCCGCCCCGAGGGGATGCCCGTGGACCGAGGCCCTGCCGCAGCGACCACCGCCACCAGAGGAACCGATCCCGCCGGACCGCCGGCCCGGGAGCAGGGGACGGACCACGGCCGGGCCGGGGCCACGCCCCCGGACGGCGCGCGGATCCCCGCCCAGGGGCTGCCGGAAGGCCACCCCGACAGTCCGGAGCCGGAGGCCGGGCCGGAGGCCGACGAAGGCGGCGACGATCCGCCCGTACCCGCCGAGGGCGGCGGCCCGGCCGCCGACCTGCTGCGCCAGTACCTGCGCGAGATCGGCCGGATCAGACTCCTCACCGCCGCCGAGGAGGTCGAACTGGCCCGCCGGATCGAGGCCGGCCTGTTCGCCGAGGAGCGCCTGAACGGCGATCCGCCGCCGCTCGACCCGCTGGCCCGCGAGCTGGACACCCTGGTGGTCCTCGGCCGGATCGCCAAACGCCGCCTGATCGAGGCGAACCTGCGGCTGGTGGTGTCCGTCGCCAAGCGCTACGTCGGCCGCGGGCTGACCCTGCTGGACCTGGTCCAGGAGGGCAACCTCGGCCTGATCCGGGCGGTGGAGAAGTTCGACTACGCCCGCGGCTACAAGTTCTCGACGTACGCGACCTGGTGGATCCGGCAGGCGATGAGCCGGGCGCTGGCCGACCAGGCCCGGACGATCCGGGTGCCGGTGCACGTGGTCGAACTGATCAACCGGGTGGTCCGGGTGCAGCGCGCCCTGCTGCAGGAACGCGGCGTGGAACCGACTCCGGCCGACATCGCCGCCGTCCTGGAGCTCACCGAGGCGCGGGTGCGCGAACTGCTCCGGCTGGCCCAGGAGCCGATCTCGCTGCACACCCCGGTGGGGGAGGAGGACGACGTCGCGCTCGGCGACCTGATCGAGGACGCCGACGCCGCCTCGCCCGCCGAGTCCGCGACCTTCCTGCTGCTGCGCCAGCACCTGGAGGCGGTGCTGGCCACCCTGGGCGAGCGGGAGCGCCAGGTCGTCCAGCTCCGCTACGGCCTGGACGACGGCCGCCCGCGCACCCTGGAGGAGATCGGGGCGGTGTTCGGCGTGACGCGGGAGCGGATCCGCCAGATCGAGTCCAAGACGCTGGTCAAGCTCCGCGACCACGCCTACGCCGCGCAGCTGCGCGGCTATCTGGACTAGAGGAGCCCTACGGAGTGGACGGGCCGGGCGACGGCTGGTCGCTGGGCGGTGCCGACGAGGGCGCGGCCTGCGAGGGGGTGGCCTGCGAGGGGGTGGCCGAGTCGCCGGGCGTCGCCGCCGCGGCCCCGGCGCCCGGGGGCGGGGAGGCCGGGCCGATCGGGATCGGGGTGGAGGCCACCACCGAGGCCAGGTCGGTGACGGTCGCGGTGCAGTCGTGCCCGGCGGGCTGGAAGCCGCAGACCTGGAAGCCGATCGACGGGTCGGCCGCGTTCAGCATCGCCGAGTAGTTGTCGTAGCCCCAGTGGATCATCGCGGTCTCGCTGTCCCCGGTGCTGTCGGTGATCACCGCGTAGTCCTTGGGCTCGCCCTCGGTGATCGCCGCCCAGGCGGCCTGACAGGTCCGGCTGTACCGCAGGTAGACGACGACCTTGCCGATGACCTGGGTCTGCAGGGTCCGGGCGTCCTTGCCGCAGCCGGTGCTCTTGGGGTCCTTGTGGGCGCAGCCGACGGCCCGGCACGGCGGGTCGGAGGGGGCGGGCCTGGCCACGGCCGGGGCGGTCGGGGTGGGTGCGTCGGCCGCCGAGGCCTCGTCGTCGTGCCGGCTGACCCGCAGGCCGACCAGCGCCAGCAGCAACGCCAGCACCACGGCGCCGGAGACCAGCGCCACCGGGCGCCGCCACCACACGAGGGCGGGCTCGGCCGGGGCGGGGCCGGAAGTCTCCTCGGCCGTCGGCGCCGGCTCCCCGGACACCGCCCCGTCGGCGGGCTCGGCGGCCGGCTCTTCGACGGTGGCCGCCTCTTCGGGGGTCTCAGCGGCGGCGGGCGCCCCGGTGAGGGCCGGCCCGGCGGTGCTCGCCCCAACGGTGCTCGCCTCGGCGGCGCGCTCCGTCGCCTGCCGCCACAGCCGCCGCAGCGCCGCCGCGTCGCAGTCCACCGCCCCGATCAGCGCTTCCAGCGCCTGCTCGGTGACCACGCGCTTGCCGTTCAGCCAGCGCTCCCAGGAGGCCCGGCTGTAGTGGGTGCGGCCGGCCAGTTCGGAGAGCGAGAGTCCGGCGGCGTCCTTGATCGTCCGGAGCTCCTGCGCCAGCAGCCGGGCGGGCTCTGGCAGCTCCTCGGGCAGGTCCTTCCAGGCGGAAGCCAATGCGGCCCTCCATGACTCGCGAGACGGGACGACGGTGGACGGGGGCGGGAGGGTGCGCGCGCCCGGTCCGGCCGTTCGGTGTCTCCCCTTCTCCAACCTCAGCGGCCCGGTGTCCCAAACTCCAGGTCATGGCGTTGAGACGGACGGAAGTGTCTCACAACCCCCCGGATCGTCGAAGAGTCACCTGTTCGTCGTGCAGAGTTCTCCTCGCCGGGCGTTTTCGCAGCCCCGGCCGCTTCGTTCGGGCACCGGCCGGTCGGCCGGGCCGGCCCGACACGGGGTCCCGGACACCCCCACCGGTCGGGGCAGCCTCGCGGGGGGAGGCTGCCCCGACCGACCGGGACCACCCGGCGGGAGGGCGCTTTCCCTGCGCCCTCCCGTCGCGGCGTTCCCGGGCCGTCCTCCCGGCCTCGCAGCTCAGTGGTGGAAGCCCGCGCTGGCCGGCACCCCCAGCTCCTTGAGCGGGACGGGCTGGCGCCGCAGCTCCGGCAGCAGCCGGTGGAGGTCGGCCAGCAGCAGGTCGGCGAGGTCCCGGGTGAAGGCGTTGCGGCAGACGATCCGGAGCACCGACAGGTCCTGCCGGTCCGGCGGGAAGGTGTACGCGGGCACCTGCCAGCCGCGCTCGCGCAGCCGCCGCGAGACGTCGAACACGTCGAAGGGCACGTCCTCGGTGGTGGTGAAGGCGAACACCGGGACCTGGTCGCCGCGGGTCAGCAGCCGGAAGCAGTCCAGCTTCCCGATCTCCCCGGCCAGGTAGGTGGCGACCTCCCGGCAGGCACCCTGGACCGCCTCGAAGCCCGCCCGGCCGAGCCGCAGGAAGACGTAGTACTGCGCCGCGACCTGCGCGCCGGGCCGGGAGAAGTTGAGCGCGAAGGTCGGCATCTCGCCGCCCAGGTAGTTGACCTTGAACACCAGCTCCTCGGGCAGCGCCTGGTGGTCCCGCCACAGCGCCCAGCCGACGCCGGGGTAGACCAGCCCGTACTTGTGGCCGGAGGTGTTGATCGACTGCACCCGGGGGAGCCGGAAGTCCCAGACCAGGTCCGGGTCGAGGAAGGGCGCCACCATGCCGCCGGAGGCGCCGTCCACGTGTACCGGGATGTCCAGGCCGGTGCGCTCCTGGAGCTCGTCCAGGGCCGCGCAGATCTCCGCGATCGGCTCGTACGACCCGTCGAAGGTCGAGCCGAGGATGCCGACCACGCCGATGGTGTTCTCGTCGCACAGCGCGGCCGCCTGCTCGGCGCCGAGGTGGAAGCGCTCGCCCTCCATCGGCGCGGTGCGGGCCTCGATCTCCCAGAAGGTGCAGAACTTGTCCCAGCACACCTGCACGTTGACGCCCATCACCAGGTTGGGCCGGGCGCCGGCCGCGTAGCGCTCGGCGTTGCGGAGCATCCAGCGGCGCTTGAGCGCCATGCCGGCGAGCATGCAGGCCTCGCTGGAGCCGGTGGTGGAGCAGCCGACCGCGGTGTCCGGGTCGGGGGCGTGCCAGAGGTCGGCGAGGATGGCCACGCAGCGCCGCTCCAGCTCGGCGGTCTGCGGGTACTCGTCCTTGTCGATCATGTTCTTGTCCAGGCACTCGGTCATCAGCCGGGTGGCCTGCACCTCCATCGAGGTGGTGACGAAGGTCGCCAGGTTGAGCTTGGCGCTGCCGTCCAGCATCAGCTCGTCGCGGATCAGCTGGTACGCGGTGTCGGCGGCGACCGGGCCCTCGCCGAGCCGGTGCACCGGTGGGGCGAGTTCCATCGCGCCCAGCGGGTCGGCGATGCCGAGCAACGGATTGACGCTCAGCCGGCGGTCGCTGCCGGTCCCCTTGTGCAGGGCCATGGGATCCTGCCGCCCTTCGCCTCGGTGGCCGTGTCCCGACCCACGCTGCCACCGTGCGCGGGGTGACGCATCTTCAGCGTCGCCCCCCGGCCGGTGCCCTGTCCGGGGGGCGAGTGGCGGCCGGTCCGCACGGCAGGGCCCTACGCGGAGGCGGCTTCCGGGTGGATCTGGTCCCGGGCGGCGCGGTACTGCTGGCGCACCGCCGAACCGATCGCCAGGTCCTGCTCGCCCTCGGGCTCCACCGTCTCGGCGTCCGGCAGCTCCCACTCCGGCGGCTCGGCGGTGCCGGCCAGCGCCCAGGCGGCCTGCCGGGCGGCGCCGCGGGCGGCGTGGGCACCCGGCGGGGGCACCACGACCGGGACGCCGAACAGCATCGGGGCGACGTGCCGTACGGCCGGCAGCCGGCCGGCCGTGCCGAGCAGGAACACCCGCTTGATCTCGACGCCCTGCGCGCGCAGCACGTCCAGGGCGTCGGCGATGTTGCACAGCATGCCCTCGACGGCGGCCCGGGCCAGGTGCTGAGGGGTCATCGCCTCGGCCCGCAGGCCGGTCAGGGTGCCGGCGGCGTGCGGCAGCGCGGGGGTGCGCTCGCCGTCCAGGTACGGGAGCAGCACCAGGCCGTAGGCGCCGGGGGAGGAGTGCAGGGCGAGGTCGCTCAGCCCGTCCAGGTCCGCGCCGAGCATGGCGGCGGTGGAGCGCAGCACCTGGGCGGCGTTGAGGGTGGCGACCATCGGCAGGTGGCGGCCGCTCGCGTCGGCGAAGGAGGAGACCAGGCCGGTGGCGTCCACCACGGCCTTCTCGTGCACCGCGAAGATCGTCCCGGCGCTGCCGAGCGAGACCACCGCGTCGCCCGGGCCGAGGCCGAGGCCCAGTGCGGCGGCCATGTTGTCGCCGGTGCCGGCCGAGATCAGCAGGCCCTCGGGGGTGTGCCCGGCGGGTTCGGCCGGGCCGAGCACGTCCGGCAGCCTGAGCTCGTGGCCGAGCGCCAGCTCGACCAGGTCCTGCCGGTACTCGCCGGTGATCGGGGACCAGTAGCCGGTGCCGGAGGCGTCGCCGCGGTCGGTGGTGCGGCGCTTGGGGTGGCCGAGCAGCTGCCAGACCAGCCAGTCGTGCGGCAGCAGCACCTCGGCGACCCGGCGGGCGTTGACCGGCTCGAACTCGGCCAGCCAGCGCAGCTTGGCGATGGTGTACGTCGGGCTGGGCACCGCGCCGATCGCGGCGGTCCAGGCGGCCGGTCCGCCGAGGGCGTCCAGCAGCTTGGCGGCGGCGCCGCTGGAGCGCGGGTCGTTCCACAGGATCGCGGGCCGGACCAGCACGCCGCCCGCGTCCAGGCCGATCATGCCGTGCTGCTGCGCGCTGACGCCGATCGCCCGGACACCCTCCAGCAGGCCGCCGGCCGCGGCGTCGCCGAGCGAGTGCAGCCAGACCTGCGGGTCGGTCTCGCCGGGGCGCAGGTCCTGGTCCTCGGGGACGGGGTGCGGCGCTTTGCCGGAGCGAAGGACGGCGCCGGTGTCGGTGTCGCACGCGACGATCCTGGTGCGGCTGGTCGAGCTGTCTATCCCCGCGACGATGGCCATGTCGAGATCATGCCTCAGCCCGGCCCGGTACGCGTCCGGGCCGGGTGAGCCGTTGCCGGTTCGGGACCCCTGGTTGGGGTCTCCTTTGCCCGGGGCCCGTCAGCAGGCCCCCGGATCACCACCCCGTCACGGGCGGAAGGTGCCCCAGCCGTCGTCCTCCGGCCGGGACCGGCTGAAGTACGGCAGCCGGTCGGTGACCGCGCTCGGCAGCCGGTCCCCGACCCGGTCCGCGACGGCGCCGGCCGCCTTCCCGGCCACCGCGCCGGCCTGCTGCCGCGCCCGGTCGGCCGCCCCCTGCACCGCAGGGGTCTGGGCGATCTGCCGGGTGACCTTGGCGATCTGTTCGTAGCGCTGGCGCCCGGCCTTCGAGCCGAGGACGTAGCCGGCCGCGAAACCCACGGCCAACGACAGCTTCCACATGATCGGACCCACCCTCTCCTGGCGGCCTTCTGCCGCATTGCCCTACCCGTTGAACGGGACGGCGAACCGTCCGCGCCCCCAGCATCCCCGGGTGCCGTCGCGGGCGCGCGCGGGGCACGCCGGACCGGCGGTCCGGGGGTGGCCGGGGAAAGCGATTGGCGGACCACCCCCCCGAGTGCGCTAATGTATGTCCCGCAGCGAGCGCCGAGGAGCCCGGGTCACGGGAACCGAGGCGGAAGCCGATCCCCCATAGCTCAATTGGCAGAGCAGCCGACTGTTAATCGGCAGGTTATTGGTTCGAGTCCAATTGGGGGAGCTCAGGAGGAGTGCTCTTCGGGAGCCCGTCTCCTGTGTCTGGTACGGAAGTTGAGTACCGCGATCCCGCATAGCTCAATTGGCAGAGCAGCCGGCTGTTAACCGGCAGGTTATTGGTTCGAGTCCAATTGCGGGAGCTGCACCGGGTCCGCCCGGTGACTGCTCAGAGCGAAGGCCCCTCGGACGACCGGGGGGCCTTCGTGTTGCCCGGGCCGGTGTCGTGTGCGTCACCCCGGGCGGATCGTCCGGGGCGGGTCACCCTGGGGCGGGTCATCCCGGGGCGCCCCGGGCGGGATCAGCTGGTCGCCCTCCGGTAGAGGTCGGAGACCCGCTGGTCGAAGGCGACGCTGTACGAGGTGCCCGGGGTCGCCCCGCCCTCCTGGTAGCCGCCGATCACGCCGACCACCGCGCCGTCGCCGGCCACCCATGGGCTGCCGCTGGTGCCGTCGGTGTAGCCGCCGCAGTCGAAGCGCTCCTGGGTGGCGCTCTGCGAGCTGGTGCGGACCGAGCAGGTGATCGGCTCGTCGCTCTCGTTGGGGTAGCCGGTCACCGAGACCGCAAGCCCGACGCCCCGGCCGGTGCCGAGCGGGTTGCCGCCGACCGCGTCCTCGACCTGCCGGCCGTCGGTCGGGCTGACCGTGACGAAGGCCACGTCGTAGTCGGGGTCGTCGTCCGAGGCCCAGCGCGGATCGACGGTGATCGACTCCACCTGCCAACTCCCGTACGGGGAGTACCCGTTGCGGTAGCCGGGGGTGAACACCAGGCCGTCCAGCAGGCCGATCCGCTGGTTCTGCACGCAGTGCGCGGCGGTGACCAGCAGGTTGTGCCCGGGGCTGTGCACCACGCTCGCGGTGCAGGCCCGGGAGCCCTGCGGGCCGCGGACGGACAGGGTGCCGATCCGGTCGCGGACCGGGCTCTGCTGGGCGATCTCGGCGTTCGGCGGGGCGTCCGACCCGCCGCCGCACGCGGTGCCGGAGGCCAGCAGCAGGGCGGCCAGCGCGGTCGCTCCGGCCGCGCGCGGGGGCGGCACCGGGCGGGGGGCCATCGGCGCTCCGTCTCGTTCCTCGGGGCGGGCATCCGGGCCGTGCGTTCCGCCGTTCGAGAGGAAGATCTACCAGGCCGTGCCCGGCGGCGCCACTGCCGGCTGCCCGGCCGGGTCCGCCCCGGGTCCGCCGCGCTCCCTCAGCCGGTGGCCCGGTCGTACAGGGCCTGGACCCGGTCGCCGAAGTAGCTGCTGTACGAGGTGTTCGGGCTGTCGCCGCCCTCCTGGTAGCCGCCGATGACGCCGACCACGGTGCCGGTCCTGGTGGCCGGGTCGAAGTCGGTGACCCACGGGCTGCCACTGGTGCCGCCGGTGTAGTCGGGGCAGTCGATCCGCAGCTGGGTGGCGCTCTGCTCGGTCGTGGTGTTGGAGCAGGCGATCGGGACGTCGCTGCTGCCCGGGTAGCCGGTGATCCGCACCGGCAGCCGGTAGCCGCGGTTGACGCCCAGCTTGTTGGCGCCCAGCACCTGCTGCACCTGCTGCCCGTTCTGGGCCTGGACGACCGCGAAGGCGACGTCCACGTCCGGGTCGGCATGGTCCTTCCAGCCGTCGTCCACGGTGACGGCCACCAGCGGCCACACGCCGCTCGGGGTGTCGCCGTTGCGGTAGCCGGGGACGAAGACCAGGTCGCTGCGCCGGCCGATCTTCGGGTCCCAGACGCAGTGGGCGGCGGTGACGATGAGATTGAGCCCGGCGCTGTCCACCACGCTGGCGGTGCAGAAGTGGTCGCCGTCCGCGTTGCGGGTGAACACCGCGCCGACCAGGCCGTTGAGCACGGTGGGCTTGGCGGTGCGGGTGACCCCGGCGTGCCGGCCGGCCGCGCCCCGGAAGCGCTGCTTGGTCCAGCCGTGGCCGCTCGCGGTGCCGGTCGGCGGTGCCGAGGTGACGATCGGGGCGATGCTGCCGGGCCGCGTCGCGGTGGTGCAGCCCGCCGCCGCGAGCGCCAGTACCAGGGCCCCGGCCGCCGCTGCCGTCCCACGCATCGTCATCAGCCCAGGCTGCCCTGCCGGGCCCCTCGCCCGCCACCCGGGGTCCGCCGCCCGGAGCGGCCCGCGCACTCGGCACCCAGGTGCGCCCCCGGCGCGCACCACGGGTGATCGACCGGCTATGCTGCCCGGGACGGCCTCGCGGGGCCGTCTGCTGCTGCCGTGGCCGGGAACCGGCGCGCGCGGCGAACCGGGGCGGTAGCTCAGCCGGTTAGAGCAGGGGACTCATAATCCCTTGGTCGTGGGTTCGAGTCCCACCCGCCCCACCTCTGCGACGCGTGACGAGTGTCGTCAGACCGCCCGCGGACGGCTCCTGAGCTGGAGCTCCGCCGTCCGTGACGACGGAAGTCTAGAGCCCGGCCGCCTTCTCCCGGCCCGTGGCGCGCCGGAATTCACCCGCCCGTGGGCATCGGCCCGGAGCCGCCGGGCGGCCGCCTCCCGCCCCTGCGGACCCCCCTTGCGTACGGATCATGTGATGACCCCTGGTGCTCTGCGCGAAAAAAGTGATATCACTTTGACAGCTCAAGCGGACACTCGCACTGGGGGACGGTCACATGACCACACCGCGTTTCGCCGTCGAGGACGGCCCTGCCATCGACCTTCCGGCTCCGAAGATCACCGAACGGGTCATCACCGGCGCCGCCGGGTTGCCCGTGCTCGGCGGGGCGCTGCTCGGCCTGCTCGCCGGGTTCGGGTCGCTGATCGCCGGAGGGGTGCAGATCGGTGGGGGCAGCAAGGGGGTGGGGATTCCGCTGGTGGTCGTCGGGCCGCTGTTGGCGCTCGGCTCGCTGCTGCTGCTGTGCGGGCTGACGGTCGTCTCGCCCGGGCAGGCCCGGGTGGTACAGCTGCTCGGCCGCTACCGCGGCACCATCCGCGCCGCCGGGCTGACCTGGGTGAACCCGTTCACCAGCCGCCGGCGGATCTCCACCCGGATCCGCAACCACGAGACCGAGACCACCAAGGTCAACGACGCGGACGGCAACCCGATCGAGATGGCCGCCGTGGTGGTCTGGCAGGTCGAGGACACCGCGATGGCGGTGTTCGAGGTGGACGACTACGTCGACTTCGTCGCCATCCAGACCGAGACGGCCGTACGGCACATCGCCACCAGCTATCCGTACGACGCCCACCACGAGGGGCAGTTGTCGCTGCGCGACGGCGCGGACGAGGTCGCCCGCAAGCTCTCCGCCGAGATCGCCGCCCGGGTCGCCTCGGCCGGTGTGCGGGTCATCGAGTCGCGGATCACCCGGCTCGCCTACGCGCCCGAGGTCGCCCAGGTGATGCTCCAGCGGCAGCAGGCCGGGGCCGTGGTGGCCGCCCGGCGGCTGATCGTCGAGGGCGCCGTCGGTATGGTCGAGGAGGCGCTGGACCGGCTCGCCGAGCGGGACGTGGTGGAGTTGGACGAGGAGCGCAAGGCCGCCATGGTGAGCAACCTCCTGGTGGTGCTCTGCGGCGACCGGGGCACCCAGCCCGTAGTGAACACGGGCTCCCTCTACCAGTAAGGGCGTGGCGTTGGCGACGGAACGGAAGAAGCTCCTGCTGCGACTGGACCCTTCAGTTCACGACGCACTGGCCAGGTGGGCCTCGGACGAACTGCGCAGCACCAACGCGCAGATCGAGTTCGTGCTCCGACGCGCCCTCACCGACGCCGGCCGGATGCCCAGTGGCGCGGCCGGCCTTCCCCGCCGTGGCCGACCGCCCAAGGAGGACCCGGGGAGCGGCGGTCCCGGAGGGGACTGACCGCACCGGCCGGGCCGCCCCACCGATCTGTTGGATCGTCGAGATCTTTCGGAGAACGAGATGGACCTGCCCGTCAACCTGCCCGAGAAGCTCTACCTGCTCGCCCTCGACCCGCGCCGCGGGCGGACCACCCGGCACTCCTCGCTCAACCTGCTGCTCCAGGCGGCGGCGCTGACCGAACTGCTGCGCCGGGGCCTGCTGTACGAGGAGGGCCGCAAGGCGGTCGCCAGGGTCCGCGGCGGGGCCGCCGAGGCGGGCCTCGACCCGTACAGCGCCCGGCTGTTGGAACAGATCAGGGCCACCCGGCCGCACAGCTGGAGCACCTGGGTCGGCCGCGCCAGGAGCACCGGGCGCGACCAGCCCGTCCGCTGGGTCCGGGACGGCCTGGCGGACGCCGGCCGGATCGCCTTGCGGCAGCACCGGGTGGCCGGGCTGTTCCCGGTGACCCTGGCCACCCTGGACGACCCCGGGGTGCGCGAGGCCGTGGCGGCCGCCGTCGCCGGGGCCCTGAAGGGCCCGCTCAGCCGGGTCGACCCCGCCGACGCGGCGCTGACCGCCCTGGTCGCGGCCGGGCGGCTGTGCTCCGTCCTGAACGCCCGGCAGCGCCGGGAGCACCGCGCCCGGATCGCGAAGCTGGCCCCCGCGGCCGGCCCGGTCCCGCGCGCCCTCGGCAAGGCGCTGGCCTGGCAGATGGCGGGCCACGCGGCGCAGAGCGCGGCCGCGGGGTGACGGGCCGTCCACGGGGGTGACGGCCCGTCCCGGGGCAGCGGAGCCCGGTCGCCGGACAGGCGGCCGGGCTCCCGTCCGTCCGGGGCCCGGCGGAGGTCCGCGGGAGACGCCCTAAGCTGGCCGGGTGCTCGAACCCGCCCTGTTGCCGACCCCGCTGGTGGACTGCACCGACGAGGCCTTCGTCCGGGCCGGGGTGGAGCTGCGGCTCAAGCGGGACGACCTGCTGCACCCGAGCGTCCCCGGAAACAAGTGGCGCAAGCTCGCTCCCAACCTGGCCGCCGCCGTCGAGCAGGGCCACACCCGGCTGCTGACCTTCGGCGGGGCCTACTCCACCCACCTGCGGGCGGTCGCGGCCGCCGCCGGGGTGCTCGGGCTGGAGAGCGTCGGGCTGGTGCGCGGCGAGGAGCTGGCCGACCGGCCGCGCAACTGGTCGCTGCGGGCCGCCGAGGAGTCCGGCATGCGGCTGGAGTTCCTGACCCGGGCCGCCTACCGGGAGGCGACCGGCCGGGCCGGCGCCGGGGACGGCGCGGAGCTGCGGCGCCGCTGGGGCCCCTGCCTGGTGCTCCCGGAGGGCGGCTCCAACGCCCTGGCCGCGGTCGGCGCGGCGGCGATCCCGGCCGAACTCCCCGACCTGGACGGGCGCGACGTGGTCTGCTGCCCGGTCGGCACCGGTGGCACCCTGGCCGGCATCGCGGCGGGCCTGCCGCCGGGCGCGCGGGCGCTCGGGGTGGCCGTGCTGCGCGGGGGCGAGGGCTACCTGGAGGCGGAGGTCGCCCGGCTGCACCGGGACGGGTTCGGGCGCGAGTTCGCCAACTGGCGGATCGACCACGCCCACCACGGCGGCGGCTACGGCAAGGTCCCGGCCGAACTGGCTTCCTTCGCGCGGGAGTTCGAGCTCCGCCATGGCATCCCGGTGGAGCGCCGGTACGTCGCCAAGCTGCTCGCCGCACTGGCCGACCTGGCCGGGGCGGGTGCCTTCCCGCGCGGCACCCGCCTGACGGCCGTGGTCACGGGCCTGCCGGACCCGGAGTAGGACGCCCCTACGACCCGAAGGTCAGGTCGGCGCACGGGTCGGTGTCGGCGTTCCTGGTGTTCTCCGCAATGCCGGTCGGAACCCCGCTCGGCGCGGTGCTCGGCGTGCCGCCCGGGGTCGCCGAGGGCGAGGAGACGGAGTTCAGCTGGGTGCCGGCGGCCTGGTAGTCGGCGCCGAGGGTGACGGTGACGGCGCCCGAGCCGGCCGCCTCGACCGTGCGGGCTCCGGGGAAGAGCGCCGCGACCTGCTCGGCGGTGGCCTTCAGGGCCGGGTCGTAGGAGACCTCGGTGTGCTGCTGGCCGGGCTGGTTGGCGCCCAGCACGACGTTCTGGAAGCCGCGTCCCTTAAGGGTCTCGGCGGCGGAGCCGGCCAGCCCGGCGGTGCCGACGCCGTTGACCACGGTGATCGGGGCCGCGGCCTGGTCGGGGCTGAGCGGCACGTTCGCGCTGGGCGAGGCGGACGCGGAGGCGGCGGCGGTGGCCGCGCCGGTGCCGGAGGTGCTCCGCCCGTCCAGGGTGCGGTCCTCGCGCAGCAGCTTCCACAGGTCGTCGGCGTCCGGCTGGACCAGCCGCACCCGGTCCCCGGCGAAGCGCCAGGGGGCGGTCACGAAGGTGACGTCGGAGAGCTTGATGTCCTCCAGGGAACGGGCGAAGTCGACGAGCTTCATCGCGGTGCCGAGCCCCTCGTCCACGGTGAGCGACTTGGTGGCGGCGTCGGCCAGCGGCAGCAGGGTGGGCAGCGAGAAGCCCTGGTCCTGGACCTTCTTGATCATGGAGGAGAGGAAGGCCTGCTGGCGCTTCATCCGGCCTATGTCGGAGTTGTCGCCGATGCCGTGGCGCGCCCGCAGGTAGTCCACCGCCGACTTCCCGGAGAGGTTCTGCATCCCCTTCTTGAGCTGTATGCCGTACTCGTTGACGTCGTTGGGCACGCAGGCCTCCACGCCGCCGATGGCTTCGGTCATCGCGGCGGCGCCCTTGAAGTCGACCACGATCGTGTGGTCGACGCGCAGCCCGGTGAGCTTCTCCACGGTGTTCTGGGTGCAGGCCGGGTTGCCCTTGGCGAGCTCGCCGAGGCTGAACGCCGAGTTGAACATCTGGTCGTTGCGCGGCTTGCTCCAGGTGCCGTCCGCCAGCTTGCAGGACGGGATGGTGACCAGGGTGTCACGGGGGATGGAGACGCCGACGGCGTGCTTGTGGTCGGCGTAGACGTGCACCAGGATCGCGGTGTCCGAGTTGCCGACGCCCTCGTCGCCGCCCCCCAGCGAGTTGTTGCCGTCGTCCCGGGTGTCGGAGCCCAGCAGCAGCACGTTGACCGGCACCTGGGCACCGGGGCTGGCCGGGACGGGCGCCGGCGGGCGCTCGGTGGCGACGCCGGCCGCGGAGAAGGTGGTGATGTTGTTGTCCAGCCGGTGGTAGAACCAGGCCCCGGCGCCCACGACCGACAGCACCAGAACGGCGGCCAGGCCGATGGCGGTCCGCAGGTAGCGGCGCCGACGCGTGCTGCTGCTCATCCTCCGTGCCCCCCGTCTTCAGTTTCCAGCGTTCGAGTTTCGAACGTTAGACGTTCCGGAAGGCTGTTCGGTTACCTCCGAAGGGGAGGGGAATCGGGCTACGGGGCTGTGATGCTGGTCACGCCCCCGGGCCGGAGGCGCCGGTGAGCATCCGGCGGAGCAGGTCCCGCAGCACCGTGCGCTCCTCCGGGCCGAGCGCGGCGAGCGGCTCGCGGGCGAAGTTGAGCGACTCGCGCAGCTCCTCGGAGGCGGCCGAGCCGGTCTCGGTGGCGGCGACCAGCTTGACCCGGCGGTCCTGCTGGTCGGCCTGCCGGGTGACGAAGCCCCGGGCCTCCAGCCGGTCGACGATGCCGGTGATGTTGGAGGGCTCGCAGCTGAGCGTCTGGGCGATGTGCCGCATGGGCAGCGGGCCGCGCCGCAGCAGGGCGAGCACCTTGGCCTGGGCGCCGGTGAGCGAGCGGGCGGCGGCGGCCTCCTCGTACTCGCGGTGGAAGAGCGCGACCAGGTTGGCCATCAGGTCGACGACCTCTCGGGTGATCTCGTCGGACTGCGGCGTGGCGACCTCGGTCGGCTGAGTGTCCATGTCCCAGAGTCTACCTGAAAAGTTGACAACCTGAACCTTTCATGCCCATCGTTACTTCAGTTGCTCAACCTTTCACCTGCCGAAACCCCATCCAAGGAGCACCGCCATGGCAGAGCAGGCCGCCCCCGCCACCGCCCGTGAATGGCACCTCGCCGCCCGCCCCCAGGGCTGGCCGGTTCCCGCCGACTTCGCCCTGGTCGAGGCCCCGGTCCGGACCCCGGGCCCGGGCGAGATCCTGGTCCGCAACACCCACCTCTCGGTGGACCCGTACATGCGCGGCCGGATGAACGACGTGAAGTCGTACGTGCCCCCGTTCCAGCTCGGCCAGGCCATGGAGGGCGGCGCCGTCGGCTACGTGGTCGCCTCGGAGGCGGAGGGCTTCGCCCCGGGCGACGCCGTGCTGCACGGGCTCGGCTGGCGCGAGTACGCCACCCTCGACGCCAAGCACGCGGTCAAGGTCGACCCGGAGGCCGCCCCGCTCTCCGCCTACCTCGGCGTGCTCGGCATGCCCGGCCTGACCGCCTACGCCGGACTGCTCGCCGTCGGCGGCCTCAAGGAGGGCGACAAGGTCTTCGTCTCCGGCGCGGCCGGCGCGGTCGGTTCGCTGGTCGGCCAGATCGCGAAGCTCAAGGGCGCGTCGCTGGTGGTCGGTTCGGCCGGTTCCGCGGAGAAGGTCGCCAAGCTGGTGGACGAGTACGGCTTCGACGCCGCGTTCAACTACAAGGACGCCCCGGTCGCCGAGCAGCTCGCCAAGGCCGCCCCGGAGGGCATCGACCTCTACTTCGACAACGTCGGCGGCGACCACCTGGAGGCCGCTATCGGCGCCCTCGGCGTCCACGGCCGGGCGGTGCTCTGCGGCGCGATCGCCCAGTACAACGAGACCACCGCGCCCGCCGCCCCGCGCAACCTGGCGCTGGCCATCGGCAAGCGGCTGCGCCTGGAGGGCATGCTGGTGCGCGACCACGCCGACCTCCAGCCGCAGTTCGTCACCGAGGTGGCCGGCTGGCTGAAGTCCGGCGAACTGCGCACCGAGGAGACCGTGGTGGACGGCTTCGAGAACGCCGCCCAGGCCTTCATCGACCTGCTGCGCGGCGTCAACACCGGCAAGATGGTCGTCCGCCTGGACGGCTGACGCTCCGTCAGGAGCCCTGGCCGCCCCGCCCGCCCCCGACCGGGCGCGCGGGGCGGTTCGCGTGCACGGCGCAGAGGATCCGGTCGCACTACCGCATTCCGGTCGGATCCGAAAGAGCGTCATCCATCCCGCCGCGCCGCGCGGTACGGTGGTCCCGCCTGGCGATGGGGCCGTTCGGGGGAGAGATCCGGCCGAGGGGTAGACCTCGTTGAGGATTCGACTAGCATTGAGCGAAAGCCTGTCCGTTTTGCTCAATTTAGTAGCTTAATGTCGGCTAACGTGGGTAACTGTGGATCAACTGCAGGCACGAGGCAGCTGGGGAAGGCGACCCTCGTCCACAGCCTGGAGGTCCCGGTGACGACACGTGGAGTTCTGTACATCCACTCCGCGCCCCGCGCGCTGTGCCCGCACGTCGAGTGGGCCGTCGCGGGGGTGCTCGGTGTACGGGTGAGCCTGGACTGGATCCGCCAGCCGGCCGCACCCGGGCACTGGCGCGCCGAGCTCTCCTGGCAGGGGGAGCCCGGCACCGCCTCGAAGCTCGCCTCCGCGCTGCGCGGCTGGCAGCTCATGCGGTACGAGGTGACCAGCGAGCCCTGCGCCACGGCGGAGGGGGAGCGGTACAGCAGCACGCCCTCGCTCGGCATCTTCCACGCCGTCACGGGCATCCACGGCGACATCCTGATCCCCGAGGACCGGCTGCGGGCCGTCCTGCTGCGCGCCCGCAGCGAGGGGGCCGACCTGGAGGCCGAGATCTCCAGGCTGCTCGGCAAGCCCTGGGACGACGAGCTGGAGCCGTTCCGGTACGCGGGCGAGGGCGCCCCGGTGCGCTGGCTGCACCAGGTGGTCTGAACCCGGGCGGTCCCGAGGGCCGACGGGTACGACGCGGCCGACGCGTACGACGGGTACGACGAAGGGGCCGGTGCTCACGGAGAGCGCCGGCCCCTTCGGTTCGGGCGTCAGCGGGTGCGGAAGGCCAGCACCACGTTGTGGCCGCCGAAGCCGAACGAGTTGTTCAGCGCGGCGATCCGGCCCTCGGGCAGCGGGGTCGCCTCGGTGACGATCTTCGCGTCCACCTCGTCGTCGAGCTCCTCGACGTTGATGGTCGGCGGGGCGACCCGGTGGTACAGCGCCTGCACGGTGGCGACGGTCTCGATGCCGCCGGCGCCGCCCAGCAGGTGGCCGGTCATCGACTTGGTGGCCGAGACCAGGATGTGGTCGAGGTCCTCGCCCAGCTCCTTGCGCAGCGCCTTCAGCTCGGCGGTGTCGCCCTGGGGGGTCGAGGTGGCGTGCGCGTTGACGTGCACGATCTCGGACTTGTCCAGCTCGTTGCGCTCGAACAGGTCGGCCAGCGCGCGGGCCACGCCGGCGCCGGTCGGCTCGGGCTGGGCGATGTGGTGGGCGTCCGAGGACAGGCCCTGGCCGACCGCCTCGCAGTAGATCCGGGCGCCCCGGGCCTCCGCGTGCTCCAGCGACTCCAGCACGACCACGCCGGCGCCCTCGCCCAGCACGAAGCCGTCGCGGGCCTTGTCGTACGGGCGCGAGGCGCGCTCGGGGTCGTCGTTGTTCTTGGACATCGCCATCATGTTGGCGAACGCCGCGATCGGCAGCGGGTGGATCGCCGCCTCGGTGCCGCCGGCCACCACGACGTCGGCGCGGCCGCTGCGGATCATCTCGATCGCGTAGCCGATCGCCTCGGCGCCGGAGGCGCAGGCGGAGACGGGGGTGTGCACACCCGCGCGGGCGCCGACCTCCAGGCCGACGTTGGCCGCCGGGGAGTTGGGCATCAGCATCGGGACGGTGTGCGGGGAGACCTTGCGGGCGCCCTTCTCCTTCAGCACGTCGTACTGGTCGAGGAGGGTGGTGACGCCGCCGATGCCGGAGGCGATCACGGCGCCCAGGCGCTCGGGGACGAGCTTGGAGGACTCGTCGGTGGCCGGGGTCTCGAAGCCGGCGTCGGACCAGGCCTCTCGGGCGGCGATCAGCGCGAACTGCGCGGAGCGGTCCAGCTTGCGGGCCAGCGGGCGGGGCAGGATCTCGCCCGGTTCGACGGCGGTGCGCGCGGCGATCCGGACCGGCAGGTCCTGGGCCCACTCCTCGGTCAGGGCCGCCACGCCGGAGCGCCCGGCGACCAGGTTCTCCCAGGTCGTGGCGGCGTCGCCGCCCAGCGGCGTGAAGGCGCCGATACCCGTGACGACCACGGCTCGGTTCTCAGCGGTCACTGGTTTCTCTTCTTTCACGTTCGTGCGAGGTCGGCGGCGAGCCGAAGAAGGGCCCGGCCGGGCGCCCGGTGGGGCGTCCCGGCCGGCGGGTCGGCCTGGCTCGGGGGAGCCGGACCGACGGGTCAGCCGTCCGAGGCGTGGCTCACGCCGGACGGACTGGGCGACTCGATCGAGTCGGTCGCTCAGGCGGCGGAGTGGGTGAGGATGTAGTTCACCGCGTCGCCGACGGTCTTGAGGTTCTTGACCTCGTCGTCCGGGATCTTGACGTCGAAGCGCTCCTCGGCGGCAACGACGACCTCGACCATGGACAGCGAGTCGACGTCCAGGTCGTCGGTGAAGGACTTGTCCAGCTGGACGTCCTCGACCGGGATGCCGGCGATCTCGTTGACGATCTCGGCGAGACCTTCCTGGACCTCGTTCTGCGTAGCCATACTGGCTGCTCCTCTTCGGTGTTGAACGTGTCCGACCCTCGGCCGAACACGGGCTTGTGGATGGATGGGGCGAAACGCGCCTAGGGGAGCGTAACGACTGCCGCGGCGTAGACGAGACCCGCCCCGAACCCGATGATCAGCGCGAGGTCGCCGCTGTGGGCCTCGCCGGACTCCAGCATGCGTTCCATCGCCAGCGGGATGGAGGCGGCGGAGGTGTTGCCGGTCTCGGCGATGTCACGGGCGACCGGCACCGACTCCGGCAGCTTGAGCGCCTTGATCATGGCGTCGGTGATCCGCATGTTGGCCTGATGCGGGATGAAGGCGCCGAGCTGGTCGGCGGTGATCCCGGCGGCGTCCAGCGCCTGCTGGGCCACCTTGGCCATCTCCCAGACCGCCCAGCGGAAGACCGGCTGGCCGTCCATCCGCAGGGCCGGCCACTTCTGCTCCTCGCCCTGGCCGTTGATGGCGTCGGGCTTGGCGAAGGCGGTGTCCCAGGCCTGGGTCTGGGTGATGACGTCGGCCTGCGAGCCGTCCGAACCCCAGATCAGCTTGCCGATGCCCGGCGTGTCCGACGGGCCGACGATCGCGGCGCCGGCGCCGTCGCCGAAGATGAAGGCGGTCGAACGGTCCGACGTGTCGGTCAGGTCGCTGAGCCGCTCGACGCCGATCACCAGCACGTACTCGGCGCTGCCGCCGCGGACCATGCCGTCGGCCAGGCCCAGGCCGTAGCCGAAGCCGGCGCAGGCGGCCGAGATGTCGAAGGCCGGGGCCGTGCCGCAGCCGAGCCGCTGGGCGATCTCGGTGGCGATCGCGGGGGTCTGCTTGAGGTGCGAGACGGTCGAGACGATCACGCCGCCGATCTGCTCCGGAGCGATGCCCGCCTGGGCGATGGCCTTGCCGGCGGCCTGCACCGACATCTCGGCGACGCTCTCCTCCGGGCCCGCCCAGCGGCGCTCGGCGATCCCGCTGCGGGTGCGGATCCACTCGTCCGAGGAGTCGATCCACTCCAGGACCTCGGAGTTGGGGATGACCCGGACCGGACGGTAGCCGCCGACGCCGTGGATACGGGAGTACTGCGCGCCGGTGGTGGGGCGGATCTGCGGCTTGGTCATGCCTGCTCCTCCTGGTCCTGACCGCCGTGCTCGGCGACGAGCTCGCGGGCCTTGTCCAGATCGGCCGGGGTCTTCAGGGCGAGCGTGGCCACACCCTTGAGGTTGCGCTTGAGCAGCCCGGTGAGCGTGCCCGCGGGGGAGAGCTCGATCACGGCGGTCGCGCCCAGCCGGCCGAGGGTCTCCATGCAGAGGTCCCAGCGGACCGGGTTGGAGACCTGCGACACCAGGCGCGCCAGCACTTCGGCGCCGGAGTCGACGACCCCGCCGTCCTTGTTGGACACGTAGCGGACCTGCGGGTCGGCCACGGTCAGGCTGGGGGCCAGCGCGGCCAGCCGCTCGACACCGGGGGCCATGTGCTCGGTGTGGAAGGCACCGGCGACCTTGAGGGCGATCAGCTTGGCGCCGGCCGGCGGGTCCGCCTTCAGCGCCTCCAGCTGGGCCAGCGTGCCGGCCGCGACGATCTGGCCGCCGCCGTTGTTGTTGGCCGCGGTCAGGCCGTGCTCGGCCAGCTTGGCCGCGACGGCCTCCGGGTCGCCGCCGAGCACGGCGGTCATGCCGGTCTCGGTGACGGTGGCGGCCTCGGCCATGGCCCGGCCGCGCTCGCGGACGAAGGCGAGCGCGTCGTGGGCGCTGAGCACCCCGGCACCGGCCGCGGCGGTGATCTCGCCGACGCTGTGGCCGGCGACGGCGCCGACCAGCTTGCGGGCGTCCGCCTCGTCCGGGAACAGCTCACGGGCGGTCACCAGACCGGCCGCGACCAGCAGCGGCTGGGCGACGGCGGTGTCCTTGATCTCCTCGGCGGACGCCTCGGTTCCGGCGTGCACCAGGTCGAGCCCGGCGACCTCCGACCAGCCGCGCAGGCGGTCGGCGACACCGTCGAGCTCCAGCCAGGAGCTGAGGAAACCGGGGGACTGGGCACCCTGTCCAGGGGCGACGATTACGAGCACGGTTCAACCCTCTCTCGCCAGGCGCCCAGGGGCGGGTAGGCGACGGTAACGAAGAAAACCATCCGGGATTGTATGGTCCCTACACCCCGGCCCGACCGGGCTCGGCGGCGGAGGTCAGCCGACCGAGGGCCAGTGCGATCCGCAGGGTGAATGCCGAACGTACGTCGGAGGGGGCGTACCCCGTGACGTCGGTCACACGTCGCAGCCGGTAGCGCACCGTGTTGGGGTGCACGAAGAGCATCCGGGCCGCGCCCTCCAGCGAGGACGCCTGCTCCAGGTAGACGCTCAGCGTCTCCAGCAGGGCGGAGCCGGCCTCGTCCAGAGGTGTGTAGATCTCCTCCACCAACTGGCGGCGGGCCGCGTGGTCCCCGGCCAGCGCCCGTTCGGGCAGCAGGTCGTCGGCGAGCACCGGGCGCGGAGCGTCCGGCCAGGCGGCGCAGGCGCGCAGGCCGGCCGCGGCGGCGTGTGCCGAGCGGGTCGCCGAGAGCAGGTCCGGCACGGTCGGGCCGATCACCACCGGGCCCGGCGCGAACTGGCCGATCAGCGCCCGGGCGGCGTGCACCGGCTCCTTGTCGCCGCCGACCACGACCACCAGGCGCTTGCCCAGCACCCCGGTCAGCACGTTCAGCTTGGCGTACCGGGCGGCCCGGCGGATCGCCTCGACCACCAGCTCGCTGTCGCCGTCCGGGGCGCTGCCCATCACCACCCGCACCTGGCTGGGCTGCCCCCAGCCGAGCGCGGCGGCGCGGGACAGCACGCCCTCGTCGGCGTCGCCGGACAGCAGGGAGTTGACCACCAGCGCTTCCAGCCGGGCGTCCCAGGCGCCTCGCGCCTCGGCCGCCTGGGCGTACACCTGGGCGGTGGCGAAGGCGATCTCCCGGGCGTACACCAGCACGGACTCGCGCATGTCCGCCTCGTCGCCGGGGGCGGCCACCTCCTCGATGGCCTCCTCCATCACCTCGATCGTGGTACGGATCAGCTCGACGGTCTGGCGCAGCGTGATCGCCCTGGTCAGCTCGCGCGGGGCGGTGCCGAAGACGTCGGTGGAGATCGCCCGGGCGGCCTCGGGGTGGCGGTACCACTCGGTGAAGGCGGCGATGCCGGCCTGGGCGACCAGGCCGATCCAGGAGCGGTGCTCCGGCGGCATCCGCCGGTACCAGCCGAGCTGGTCGTCCATCCGCGCGATCGCGGCGGTGGCCAGCTTCCCCGAGGACTTCTCCAGCCGCTTGAGGGTCGCCGCCCGGCGCTCGGCCCGCTCGGCGGCGTTTCTGCGCTCCTGCGCCGTCAGGCGGGGCGCCGGGCGACCGGGACGGTCGCGGCCGGCCCGGGGAGCGGGGCTCTTCCCGGTGGGTTCGGCTGCGGGACTGGGTTCGCTCTTGGGGTTCGAGGAAGCGGCTGGCACAAGGACAAGACTGCCTCACGCGAGTGACTGCTCGTGCACACCCCCCGGCGCCGGGGCGCGGTGGTCCCGGTCACACCGGTTACGGTGAGGGGCGTGACCGACGCCCCTGAACGCCCCCGCGCGGACCTGCGCCGCACCGGCGAGCGCTACCGCTCCACCCCCGCCGAGGGCATCGAGACCCGACACGCCTTCTCCTTCTCCGGCCACTACGACCCGAAGAACACCCACTTCGGCGCGCTGCTCGCGTGCAACGAGGAACTCCTCGCCCCCGGCGCCGGGTTCGAGGAGCACAAGCACCGGGACACCGAGATCCTCACCTGGGTGCTGGAGGGCGCGCTGTCCCACCGGGACTCGCACGGCCACAGCGGCGTGGTGCGCCCGGGCATGATCCAGCACCTCAGCGCGGGCTCCGGGGTCACCCACACCGAGCGCAACCTCGGCGGCGCCACCGGGCCGGTGCGCTTCGTCCAGATGTGGTTGCAGCCGGACGAGTTCGACGTCGCCCCCGGGTACGGGCTGCGCAGGGTGGAACCTGCGGACGGCGGGTTGACGCTGCTGGCCTCCGGGCTGGAGCGGGACGCCGGGACGGACGCCCTGCGGCTGCGCCGCCGCGACGCCGCGCTCTGGCTGGCCACCGCCGGCCCGTGGCAGCCGCTGCCGCAGCTGCCCGCGGCGCCGTGGCGGTACGCGCACCTGACGGCCGGCTCGTTGGGGTACCGGACGGTCCCCGGGCCCAAGGGCGGCGGCCGTTCGATGGTGCCCGGCGACAGCGTGCGGATCACCGGGGACGCCTTCGCCGACCCGACGGCGGGCGAGACCGGCGCCGAACTCCTGCTCTGGGAGATGCACTCGCCGGTCTCGTACGGCTAGCTCGGCCAGGGCCGTCAGCTGTTGAGCTCGGCCAGGACGGCGTCGGACAGCGGCGGCCAGGCGTCGACCGACCAGGGGCCGAAGTCCCGGTCGGTGAGCGCGAGGCAGGCCACGCCGGCCTCGGGGTCGACCCAGAGGAAGGTGCCGGACTGGCCGAAGTGGCCGAAGGTCCCGGGGGAGTTGGCGGTGCCGGTCCAGTGCGGGCTCTTGCCGTCGCGGATCTCGAAGCCGAGGCCCCAGTCGTTCGGGCGCTGGTGGCCGTAGCCGGGCAGCACGCCGCCGGTGCCCGGGAAGGCGACCTCGCGGGTGGCCCGGTGGACGGTCGACGGGTCCAGCAGCTTCGGGGACTGGAGCTCGGCGGCGAACCGGGTGAGGTCGGCTGCCGTGGACAGGCCGCCGGCGCCGGCCGGGGACTTGCTCGCGGTGTTGATCAGGGTGTCGTGCATGCCCAGCGGCTCGAACACCGCCTCGGCCACGTACTGGTGGAAGGCGATCCCGGCGGCCTCGGCCAGGGTCAGGGCGAGCACGTCGAAACCGGCGTTGGAGTAGAGCCGGCGCTTGCCGGGCTCGGCGAACGGCCGGTGCTCGTCGAAGCCGAGGCCCGAGGTGTGGGCGAGCAGGTGGCGGACGGTCGAGCCGGGCGGGCCGGCCGGGTCGTCCAGCTCGAACACTCCCTCCTCCAGGGCGACCAGCGCCGCGTAGGAGGTGAGCAGCTTGGTCACCGAGGCCAGCGGGAAGAGGTGCTGCTGGGGCCCGTGGGCGCCCAGCACCGCGCCGTCCGACCCCCGGACGACCGCCGCGGCGGCGTGGGGCACGGGCCAGTTCTCGATCATCCGCAAGCTCTCCATGCGGTCGATGCTAGCCGGGGCCGGAGGGGGGTGGTGGGGCCACCCGGCTGTGCGGCTTGCTTGGAGTGCACTCCAACTCGGTAGCGTCGTGCTCGTCACAGGACAGGGGGAATCGATCATGGCCACACCCGCGCGTGCCCAGGCCGGTCTGCGCAGTTGCGCCGAGGTCTTCAACCGCCCGGTCGGCGACCCGGACCGGACCGCACGGCACACCATCAGCGAGGTCGCGGCGGCCAGCGGGCTGACCGCCCACACCCTGCGCTGGTACGAGCGGATCGGCCTGCTCGACCCGGTCGACCGCGCGGTCGGCGGCCAACGCCGCTACAGCGACGGCGACCTGCACCGGCTGGCCTTCCTGGGCCGGCTGCGGCTGACCGGGATGTCGGTGGCGGACATGCTCAAGTACGTGGACATGGTCCGCCGCGGCGAACAGACCTACGTCGAGCGCCGACAGCTGCTGGAGGCGCAGCGCGAGGAGGTCCGGCAGAGGATCGTCGACCTCCAGGCCACCCTGGCCGTCCTGGACCACAAGATCGATCTCTACGCCGGGAGGATCACCGACGCCGCCGGTGCCCCGGTCCAATGCCAGTACCACCGAGCAGAGGAAGAGCAGAGCGCATGACCCACCCCCTCCTTCCCACCGCCCCCCTCGGCACCGACGGCCCGCTGGTGGGCATCCAGGGCCTCGGCTGCATGGGCATGAGCGAGTTCTACGGCCCGACCGACTCCGACGAGGCGCTCGCCACGCTGGACGCCGCCCTGGAGGCCGGTGTCACGCTGTTCGACACCGCGGACATGTACGGTGCCGGCCGCAACGAGGAGTTCATCGGCCCGTTCGTCCGGGCCAACCGGGACAAGGTGGTGCTCGCCACCAAGTTCGCCATCGAGCGCGACCCGGCCGACCCGACCAAGCGCGCCATCCGCAACGACCCGGAGTACATCCGCACCGCCGTCGAGGGTTCGCTGCGCCGCCTCGGCGTGGACGTGATCGACCTCTACTACATGCACCGCCGCGACCCGGCCGTCCCGCTGGCCGAATCGGTCGGCGCCATGGCCGAGTTGGTCCAGGCCGGGAAGGTGCGCCACCTGGGCCTGTCCGAGGTGACCGGGGCCGAGCTGCGCGAGGCGCACGCCGTCCACCCGATCGCCGCGGTGCAGTCCGAGTGGTCGGTGTTCGCCCGTGACGTCGAGCGCTCGGCGGTGCCGGCCGCGGCCGAGCTGGGTGTCGCCTTCGTGCCGTACTCGCCGCTCGGGCGCGGCTTCCTGACCGGCGCGTTCCAGGACGCCGCGGCGCTGGCGGCGGACGACTTCCGCCGCACCCACCCGCGGTACACCGGTGAGAACGCCGTCGCCAACGGCGAACTCCTCGTCCCGATGCGGAAGATCGCCGAGGCCCACGAGGCGACGCTCGCCCAGGTCGCGCTGGCCTGGGTGCACCAGCGGGCCGAGGTGCACGGGCTGACCGTGGTGCCGATCCCGGGCACCCGCAAGCGCAGCCGGCTGGCCGAGAACACCGCCGCGGCGACCCTGCGGCTGAGCGCCGAGGAGCTGGCGCTGCTGGAGACGCTGGCCGGTCAGGTGGCGGGCGACCGCTACGCGGACATGCGCAACACCTCGGTCGGGCGGGAGTAGTGCCGGCGGGGGGGGGGGGGGGGGGGGCCCCCCCCCCCCCCCCCCCCCCCCCCCCGGGGGGGGGGGCGGGGGCCCCCCCCCCCCCCCCCCCCGCGGGGGGGGGGGGGGGGCGGGGGGGGGGGGGGGGGGGGGGCCCCCGGGGGGGGCCCCGGCCCCCCCGGGGGGGGGGGGGGGGGTCGGGGGGGGGGGGGGGGGGGGGGGGGCCCCCCCGGCCCCCCGGCCCCTGGGCCCCGGGTCGTTCAGGCCTTGCGCCCCGTCCAGGCGGCCAGCCGGGTGTGGACGTCGGCGTCCTCGGCGACCGGCTGCACCGGGCCGAACGGGACGCCCTCGACCCGGCTCTCCGGCGGCAGCACCAGTTCGGCGACGGCCAGCGCGGTGCGGGCCACCCCGTCGTCCAGCACGAAGCCCTTGTCGAGGGCGGTGGCGATGTCCCAGCAGTGGGTGGCGAGTTCCATCACGTAGCCGCCGACCGCGACCGCTCCGGGCACCTCGCCCCAGGGGGCGAAGGTCGGGCGGCCCAGCTTGCTGTCGTCGGCCCAGGCGGCGGTCACCCGGGCGCGGGCGCGGTCCAGCACGGCGGTCCAGCCGTCGTCCGACGGGTCGTCGATGGCGGCCACGACATCCTCGGCGTGACCTCCCTCGCCCATGTAGGCGAAGCGGTGGATGCCGCCGATCACGTGGTTCATCAGCTGACGCAGCGTGTACTCCTCGCAGGGAGTGGGCCGGTCGAGGTCGGCGGGCGTGACGGTGGCGAACAGCCGGTCCAGCTGGGCGAGGGCGGTCCGGTACTGCGGGCGGGCGTCCTGGACGGCGCTCATATGGGTCAGCTCCCTTGTGCGGTGCGGTGGTTCGGGCCGCCCTTGCGGGCCCGGAACGCAATCTCCCAGTAAAACCTGACAACGGCCGTCAGGATTGTTGAGATCCTGGTGTCATGAAGGCCGACCGCCTGCTCTCGATCCTGCTCCTGCTCCAGACCCGCGGCCGGGTGCCCGCCACCGAACTGGCCGAACGGCTGGAGGTGTCCGTCCGCACCATCTACCGGGACGTCGAGTCGCTGTCCGCCGCCGGGGTGCCGGTGTTCACCGAACGCGGCCGGCACGGCGGCATCAACCTGCTGCCCGGCTACCGCACCGACGTCACCGGGCTGACCGCCGACGAGGCCCGGGCGCTGTTCGTGCTCTCCGCCCAGGGCGCACACAGCGACCTCGGGCTGGACGGCGCGCTCGGCTCGGCGCTGCGCAAGGTGATGGCGGCGCTGCCCGCCCCGCACCGCCCGGCCGCCGAGCGGGTCAGCGAGCGCATCCTGGTCGACCCGGCCCGCTGGATGCAGAACTCCCAGGCGGGCGCCGCGGCCGGGCCGGACCTGGGCGAGCTGCAGTACGCCGTGTTCGCCGACCGGCGGCTGCGGCTGCGCTACCGGCACAGCGGCACGCCCGCGCCGGTGGAGTACACCGTCGACCCGTACGGCCTGGTGAACAAGGCCGCGGTCTGGTACCTGGTGGCCGATCTGCACGGCGAACCGAGGCTGTTCCGGGTCGACCGGGTGCTGACCGCCGGGACCACGGAGGAGACGGTGCGCCGCCGGGCCGGGGTGGCGCTCGGCGAGGTGTGGGCGGTGCTGCGCGAGCAGGTCGAGCGGCTGCCGAAGGACGTACCGGTCCGGGTGCGGGTCCGGCGCGGGCGGCTGGACATGTTCCTGCGCATCCACGGCGGCCGGGTCACGGCGCAGCCGCCGGACCCGGGGGCCGGCCCGGCCGAGGAGTGGGTCGAGCTGGCGCTGGCCTTCCCGGCCGCGGCGGCCGTCCGCTCACTGCTGGCCTTCGGCGCGGACGTCGAGGTGCTGGCCCCGTCGGCCGCCCGGCGCGAGCTGGCCCGGGCGGCGGCGGAGGCCCTGCGGCTCTACCAGGACGAGGTGTCTCAGGAGTTGGGCTGAGCCCGGACCACGTCGCCGTAGTCCCCGAGGGAGATGGCCGCGAAGTTGTGCAGGCTGTCGGTGCCCTCGGTGAAGTAGCCGTTGTGGCCGGAGGCCCGGGCGGAGGAGATCTGCTCGGCGCCGAAGCCGCTGCCGGTCGGGTCGGCGCCGTGGCCGAGCTTGCCGACCTCCAGGAACGGGACGTTGCCGATCCAGTCGCTGGGGTTGCGGGTGGCCCACACGTGCACGCCGCCGCCGAGTTCGCCGGCGGACTGGACGCCCATGCCGGGGCTGCCGAACACCATCATGTCGGTGATGCCCGAGGTGTCGGACGGCGAGGCGGCCGCGCGCGGGATCTTCGGGCCGGCGGTGCCGCAGACCACCGAGCCGTAGGAGTGGCAGAGCAGCGCGGGGGGCGCGTCCGGCCGGGTGGTCTCCTTGAGGCCGGCCAGCAGGCGCTGCAGCCGGGGCGCGGCCACGTCGGCGAGCCGGGAGGTGGCCGCGTCCGGGCCGAGGCCGGAGGGGGTGACGTACCCGGTCCAGGCGATCACGGCGGTGCGGGTGCCCGGGGCCTGGCGCTGCTCCTCGGCGTACAGGGCGCGGGCCATGCCGGCGGCTCCGCGCAACGGCTCGGCCGCCTGGTCGAAGTGGCCGAGGTCGGCGTCCGAGCCGGGGACGATCACGGAGATCCGCTCGGCGTCGGCGAGGTCGCCCCAGACCTCGGTGACCAGGCCGCGGCCGCGCGGGTCGAAGGCGAGGACCTGCCGGCCGGGGGCGAGCAGGTGGTCGACGTCGTTGGCGCGGGAGACGGCCAGCGCGCGGGTGTCGGCGTCCAGCTTCCGGTCGGCCGCGCGGAGCCGGGCGGCGTCGCGCTCGTCGGCCAGGGCGATCCGGTTGGCGCGGTAGCGCAGGTCCAGCGGGGCGCCGTCGTAGTTGCCGACGACCAGCGGGTACTGCTTGATCAGCCGGTCCAGCTCGGTGGGGGCGAGCGAGGCGAAGAAGGCGGCGGCGTCGGCCGGGCTGGTGGTGGCCGGGTCGGGCAGGGAGCGGCCGAAGGAGTGGTCCTGCACCCAGGCGGCGCTGCCGGCCGGGGGCGTGGAGATCGCCAGCTGCTCGGAGGAGACCGCTGCCGCGGCCGCCGAGGCGCCGGCGTCGGCGAGCACGGCACAACCCGCGAACGCCCCGATCAGTACCCGCTTCCAGCGTCGACGCTTGCGCACCGCACCAACTCCCTCGGGCCCGTCACCGTTTCTCGGGCGGTGCCCGGAGGGTGCGATTGGACTGCTGAACTTCCCTGCGCAAGCGTAGAGGTCACGAGAGGGTGACGGACCCGCCTAAACTGTGGAATGGATCACATGAACCGCGCGTGTCCTGCCGGCGTCCCCGTGGGGTCCTCGGAGGGTGCTAGGCGGAGGGCCGGGCGTCGAATTCGCGGACCAGTCGCCGCGGGGCCGTCCGCCGCCAGGCCTCGGTGACCAGGTCGTGCAGCTCCTCCGGGTCGACCAGGTCCAGCCGGACGCTCACCCAGCCGTGCCGCCCGACGTACCGGGCGAAGGAGAACACCTCGGGCTCGGCGGCGATCAGCTCGGCCTGGTCCTCGTGCGAGGCCTTGACGGTGACGCTGTCGCCCTCGGGCGCGCCCATCGCGAAGACCTTGCCGCGGACCCGCAGGGTCTCGATGCCCCAGGTCGGCTGCTGGGCGGCCTCCGGCAGGGCCAGGGCCATCACGCGGAACTCGTCGAACGTCACCATGACGGCAGGTTAGAGCAGAGTGCCGACAGCGCGTCCTCGGTGCGGGCGGTGGCGCACCGGGGGCGCGGACCGGCTGGTCCGCGCCCCTCCCGTGCCGTGGTCGACGGCGTGCGTCACACCATCCCCAGCGCGTACGCCGCGAAGAGCGCCGCCGCGCCACCGGCCAGTGCCTTGCCGGCCCGGGAGAAGCCCGTCCAGGGGCCGTCGAAGCGCCGGGTGACCCACCCGATCGCCACCAGGGCGGCGCCGAACAGCGGCAGCAGGGCCAGTCGGGCGGCGACCCAGCCGAGCGAGTCCGGCGCGGTGGTCAGCCCGGGCAGGGCGCCGAGGCCGGCCGCACCGGGCACCGCCACCGCGAGCATCGCGCTCTGGTGCCAGCAGAAGATCGTCATCGCCGACAGGTTGACCACCACCACCGGCAGCCAGAGCAGCGGACGGCGGCTCAGCAGCCGGCCCAGCCGCTCCCGCAGCAGCACCGCGGCGCCGCACTGCACCGCCGCCAGGGCGAGCACCAGCAGGGACGGCGGGTGCGAGTTGGTCCGCTCGACGCCCGGCACGCCCACCATGCTGGCCGGGTAGTGGAACACGACCAGCAGCACCGCGAACAGCGCGCCGCCGCCGAGCAGCAGGGCCCGGGCCGCCGGACGGCCGAGCGTGCCCCGCGCCCACAGCACACCCAGCTGGTAGCCGAACATCCAGCCCGGCAGCAGGTTCAGCAGCCCGACCCAGGACGGCACCGCCTCGGCCCACGGCCCGTACCGCAGCAGGTCGACCGCCGCGACCGAGGCCACCAGCAGGCCCGCCGACCACAGGCCGAGCCGGCGCCCGAAGGCCAGGCAGAGCGGGGTGAGCGCGGTCAGCGCCAGGTACACCCCGATGTACCAGAGCGGCTGCACCACCAGCGTCGCGCCGGTGCGCAGGGTGTCGGCGGGCACGCCGAGCCGGGGCAGCAGCGGGATCATCAGCGCCCACACCGCCGTCACCCCGAGCACCGGCCGCAGCAGCCGGACGGTCCGGGCGCGCAGCCAACTGCCGTAGGTCAGGCCCTTCTCCCTGGACCGTTCCAGCGAACGGACCGAGGAGTGGCCGCCGACCAGGAAGAACACCCCGAGCATCTGGAGCACCCAGCTGACCGGGGCGAAGAAGCCGAGCGAGGAGAGCGGGCTGGCGTTGTGCAGGGCGCCGTCGGAGGAGAGGGTCAGGCCGCCGAGCATCCAGTGGCCGATGGGGACGGAGAGCAGGGCGAGGGCGCGCAGCCCGTCCAGGGCGCGGTCGCGGGTCGCGGGGGTCCTGGCGTCGACCTTCTCGGCGGCGCGGCGCAGGGTGGCGAGCGGGTGGGCCATGGCGGTGCTCCTTCCGGTGCGGGTGTCGGGGCGCAGAGCGGTTCGGGTGCCGGAGGGCGCTCAGCGCCCGAGGGCGACGGCGGCGTAGGCGGCGAGCGAGGCGGTGCCGGGGGTGAAGTAGCCGGTGTGGCCGTGGGATCCGGTGGAGGGCAGCGGGCGGGCGCCGAAGCCCGGGTCGGTCGGGTCGGCGCCGTGGCCGAGGCCGAACAGCCGGACGTTGGGCACGTTGCCGATCCAGTCGGAGCCGTTGCGGGTGGTGGCCCAGAGCGGGACGCCCGGGTCGAGGTCGGCGGCCGAGCCGACGCCCATGCCGGGCGAGCCGAGCACCACCAGGGCGGAGGCGAGGGCCGGGGTGGGGCGGGCCAGGCCGCAGACCACCGAGCCGTAGCTGTGGCAGAACACCGTGGGCGGCGCCTGCGGACGGGTGCTGACGGCGAGTCCGTCGAGCAGCCGGGTGAGGCGGGTGGCGCCGGCCCGGGCGAGGTCCTCGGTGGCGGCGTCGACACCGACGCCGACCGGGGTGGTGTAGCCGGCCCAGGCGATCACCGCCGTCCCGCCGTCGGTGGCCTGCCGCAGGGCGCGGGCCATACCGGCCGGGGTGCCGTACGGGTCGGTGGCGCGGTCGAAGGTCCGCAGGTCGATGTCCGAGCCGGGGACGATGACGGCGGTGCGGGCGGCGGTGGCGAGGTCGCCGAACACCTCGGCGACCTGACCGCGGCCGCGCGGGTCGAAGGCGAGGATCTGCCGGTCGCCGGCCAGCAGGGTGCGGTAGCGCTCGGCGCGGGTGCGGGCGGCCTGCTGGTCCTGCGGGGTGAGGGCGGGGTCGGTGGCCCGGGCGAGTTCCCGGGTGCGTTCGGCGGTGAGGGCCAGGGTGTTGGCGCGGTACCGGAGTCGGACCGGGGCGCCGTCCAGGTTGCCGACCACCAGGGGGTGCCGGGCGGCCAGGGTCTCCTGTTGCGCGGGCGTCAACCCGGCGAAGAAGGCGGCGACTTGGGCCGGTGTGCCGGAGGCCGGGTCGGGCAGGTGGAGGCCGAGCGCGGTGTCGGCGGTCCAGGCGGCGCTGCCGGGCGGCGGACCGGTGACGGCGGTCTGGGTGTCGGCGGCCCAGCCGCCCGCGCCGAGCACGGCCGCCAGTGCCACCGCGGTGGCGGCGATCGCCCGCCTGGTCCGGAACTTGCGCATGTCCCTGCCTTCCCTTGCCCGTTGGGCCGGCGACCGGATTCGGTTGCCGACGGGGAGGAAGGTAGGAACGCGACGGCCCCGCGGACGTCACACCGCGGGGCCAACTCCCGGGTGCTACCCGGGTATGAGGGGGATGTCCCCCCTTACTCGCCGGGGGTCACCAGCCCCGACTCGTACGCCAGCACCACGGCCTGGGCCCGGTCGCGCAGGTCGAGCTTGCCGAGAATGCGCCCGATGTGGGTCTTGACGGTCTGTTCGGCCAGCACCAGTCGGGCGGCGATCTCCTGGTTGGACAGGCCCCGGGCGATCAGCTCCAGGACCTCGGTCTCGCGCGGGGTCAGGCCGTTGAGGCGCAGCTTGGGGTCGCGGCGCCTGGCGGGCCGGTTGCGGGCGAAGTCCGCGATCAGCCGGCGGGTGACGGAGGGGGCGAGCAGCGCCTCGCCGGCCGCGACCACCCGGACCGCGGCGATCAGGTCGGCGGGCGGGGCGTCCTTGAGCAGGAAGCCGCTGGCCCCCGCGCGCAGCGCCTCGTACACGTAGTCGTCCACGTCGAAGGTGGTCAGCATCAGCACCTTGGGGCGGTGCGCACCCGGGACGGCGGGGTCGAGCAGCTTCCGGGCGGCTTCCAGGCCGTCCATGACGGGCATCCGGACGTCCATGAGCACCACGTCCGGGTGGGTGCGGCCGGTGACCTCCAGGGCCTGGGCGCCGTCCGCCGCGTCCCCCACCACGTCGATGTCGCTCTGGGCGTTGAGCAGGGCGGCGAAGCCGGCCCGCACCATGGCCTGGTCGTCGACGATGATCACGCGGATGGTCATGCGGGCTTCTCCAGAGGAAGGTCGAGGGGCAGGACGGCGGCCACCTTGAAGCCGCCGTCCGGCAGCGGGCCGGTGTCCAGCCTGCCATCGACCAGCCGGACGCGTTCCCGCATTCCGACCAGACCGTGACCGGTGCCCTCGACCGAGGCCTCCAGCGACTCGGTGCGCCGCGGCGGGGCGGCGTTGACGACGGTGAGCCGCAGTTCCGGGCCGTCCGCCGACAGCGACACCCAGGTCCGCGCGCCCGGGGCGTGCCGGACCACGTTGGCCAGCGCCTCCTGGACGATCCGGTACGCGGAGAGGCCGACGGCCTGCGGCACCCGTTCGGCCAGCCCCTCGTCCACGGTCAGCTCGGCGGGCACCCCGGCCCGCCCCACCGTCTCGACCAGCTGGGCGAGTTGGCCGACCCCCGGCTGCGGGGCGGTCTCCCCGGCGGACTCCTCGCTGCGCAGCACGCCGAGCAGCCGGCGCATCTCGGCCAGCGACTCGCGCGCGGTGCCGGCGATCGCGGTGAACTCCTCGGCGGCGGCGGCCGGGACGCCCTCGATCCGGTACGGCGCGCTGGCGGCCTGCACCGCGATCACCGACATGTGGTGGGCCACCACGTCGTGCAACTCCCGGGCGATCCGGGCGCGTTCCTCCAGCAGGGTGCGCCGCTCGCGCTCCACCTCGCTGATCTGCTCCTGCTCGGTGAGCAGCCGGCGGACCTCGGCGCGTTCCCGCAGGGCTCCGCCGAGCACCAGGACGGCGCCGGTCAGGGCGATCGCGAGGACGACGTTGTCGCCGGTGTAGTGGGAGCCCGTTCCGGCGACCGACAGGGCGATCCCGGTACCGGCGGTCACCAGCCAGACCGCGACCAGGGTGCGCCTCGGCTCGCGGAGGGAGAGCGGCACCATCAGGAACAGGTAGCCGACCAGGCTGGTGGGGATCCACGGCCAGGGGCCGCCGCCCCCGCTCCCGCTGGTGAGGACCAGCAGGGAGGCCAGCAGGTCGGTGGTTCCGATCATCCACCAGGCGGCCAGCGGCCGGCTCACGGCGAGCAGCAGCGGCGCGGTCTGCGCGACGGCCAGGGCGCCGGCGACCCCTTCGCCGAGCCCGTAGTCGTTGGTCATCACGTTGATCCCGCTGGGCAGCAGCGAGGCGATCGCGGCCACCGCGAGGACGTACGGGAGGTGGCGGAGCCACGGGCGGGGGGACTGGGCCAGCAGCGGGGTGTGGTCGGAGGACGGCCGGGCGAGCGTGCCGAGCAGGGCCCGCAGCGTGCCGACGGTGCCGGACCCGGCGGTCGACTTGATCATCCGGTCAGACTAGGGGCGCGGCGGCGGCCGGGCGTCCTACCGGGGACCGGGATCCGGCCTGGTACCCGGGTATGACCCGCGGGCTCAGGGCCGCCAGTGCCCGGCCAGGGCGGGGCCGAGCTGGTCGAAGTAGCGCTCGATCACCACGACCATGCCCTCGGGCCCGGCCGGTTCCTGTTCGGCGGTCCAGGACAGGTGGGCGGCGCGCAGCAGGCTGCCGAAGACGGCGGCGAGCACGACCGGGCGCAGGTCCCGGGCCGGGTCCAGCCCCTCGCGCTCGGCGAGCACCTGGCCGACCAGCCGCTCCTGCTCGGTGACCCGGCGCAGGTGGGCGGCGAGCAGCGCCGGCGTCTCCTCGATGATCCGCAGCAGTTCGAGGGCGCTGCTGATCGAGCCGGGGCCGGAGGTCCGGGCGTTCCCGAGGTCGCGCCAGGCCTTGACGATCGAGGCGCGCAGGGCCTGGAGCGGGGTCTCCTCGGCCGGGCGGTGGCGCAGGCAGTGGATGAAGTAGTCCTCGGCGTCGGCCATCACGGCGAGGGCGACCTCGTCCTTGTTGGCGAAGTACCGGAAGAAGGTGCGCTGGGAGACGTCGACGGCGGAGGCGATCTCGTCGACGGTCGTCCGGGCGAAGCCCTGCCCGAGGAAGAGCGTGTGGGCGGCCTGCACCAGGGCGTCCCGGGTCTGCTGCTTCTTGCGCTCCCGCAGGCCGGGGGCCCGGCCGAGGTCCTCCGGGGTACCGACGGGGTGGGGGGTGCGAGCGGCCATGGCGGGGGCCTTCCGGGGGCGCTGGGGCGGGGGGTGGGAGGACAACCTTAGCCGCCTGACAAATGTCAGTTCAGGTCAGAAGTCATTGTTTGCCGAATGTCAGCAGCTGACATAATCTGCCGGAGTGGCGCTCGTCGGCCGGGCACTCGTGGGGACGGGTGGGTCGTCGCGGCGCCACCGTCATGTCCGGTCTCTGTCACGGCCACCGGAGGGCCCAGATGAGTCAGTCCGTCGTCAAGAACTACGAGGCGGACGCACCGCCGCCGAATCCTTCGTCCGGGGGAGGGCTCAAGGGGCACCCCTGGCTCACCCTGCTGACCGTCGCGGTCGGCGTCATGATGGTCGCCCTGGACGGCACCATCGTCGCCATCGCCAACCCGGTGATCCAGGAGAAGCTGGGGGCCGCGCCCTCGGAGATCCAGTGGGTCACCAGCGGCTACCTGCTGGCGCTCGCCGTCTTCCTGATCACCGCGGGCAAGATCGGCGACCGCTTCGGCCACAAGAGCACCTTCCTGGTCGGCGCGGTCGGCTTCGCCGCCACCTCGGCCGCGATCGGCTTCGCGGGCAACATCCAGACCGTGATCGCCTTCCGGGTGCTCCAGGGCCTGTTCGGCGCGCTGCTCCAGCCGGCCGCGCTCGGTCTGCTGCGCGGGGCCTTCCCGGCCGAGCGGCTCAACATGGCGATCGGCATCTGGGGCGGCGTGATCGGCGCCTCCACCGCGGCCGGTCCGATCGTCGGCGGCCTGCTCGTCGAGCACGTCAGCTGGGAGTCGGTGTTCTTCATCAACATCCCGGTCGGCCTGATCGCGCTCGCCCTCGGCCTGTGGATCCTGCGCGACGTGCGGGCCGAGAACGCCGTCAGGTCCTTCGACCTGCCGGGCATCGGACTGCTCTCGGTCGGGATGTTCGCCCTGGTCTTCGGCATCATCAAGGCCCCCGAGTGGGGCTGGGGCGACGGGCGGACGCTGCTGTTCCTGGGCGGCGCCGTGGCGCTGATGGTGCTCTTCGCGCTCTGGCAGGGCCGGGCGAAGGAGCCGCTGATCCCGCTCAGCCTGTTCCGCTCGGTGCCGCTGTCGGCGGGCGTGCTGCTGATGGTGCTGATGGCCTTCGCGTTCTTCGGCGCGATCTTCTTCGTGACCTTCTACCTGCAGAACGTGCACGGGATGAAGCCGGTCGACGCCGGCGTCCACCTGCTGCCGATGACCGGCATGATGATCGTCGGCTCGCCGCTGGCCGGCATCGCGATCGGCAAGCTCGGCCCGCGCATCCCGATCATGGCCGGGATGCTGATCACCACCGCCGCGATGTTCGGCATGTCCACCCTGGACACCGGCTCGGGCACCGGCGTGATGTCGCTCTGGTTCGTCCTGATGGGCCTCGGCATCAGCCCGGTCATGGTCGGCGCCACCGAGGTCATCGTCGGCAACGCCCCGCTGGAGCTGTCCGGCGTGGCCGGCGGCCTCCAGCAGGCCGCGATGCAGGTCGGCGGCAGCCTCGGCACCGCCGTGCTGGGCGCCCTGATGGCCGCCAAGGTCGGCGACGTGCTGCCGGGCAACTGGGCGAAGGCGGGCCTGCCGCCGGTCGCCGACCCGCAGCAGGCCGAACTGCTCAAGCAGGGCGCCCAGCTGGGCATCGCCCCGCCCGCCCAGCCCGGCATGCCGCAGCAGGTGGTGGACGCGATGGCCGGCGCCGTGCACCAGTCCTTCGTCAGCGGCATGTCGCTGGCCTTCGCGGTCGCCGCCGTGGTGGCCTTCGCCGCCGCCCTGCTCGCCCTGCTGACCCGCCGCGGCGAGACCGACGCGGGCCCGGCCGTGCACATCTGATCCGCCCCGGCGGAGGAAGCCGAAAGGGCCGGACCCCGTGGGGTCCGGCCCTTTCAGGCGTCAGCGGGTGATCAGGCGTCGCCGCCGGCGGCACCCGGGTCGGCCGCGGCCACGTCCAGCAGCTGGTAGCGGTCGATCGCGTCCTTCAGCGCCGAGCGCTCCACCTTGCCCTGCTTGGCGAGCTCGGTGAGCACCCCCAGCACGATCGACTGGGCGTCGATGTGGAAGAAGCGACGGGCCGCGCCACGGGTGTCGGCGAAGCCGAAGCCGTCGGCGCCCAGCGACTGGTACTGGCCCGGCACCCAGCGGGCGATCTGGTCCGGAACCGCGCGCATCCAGTCGGACACCGCGACGACCGGGCCCTCGGCGCCCTGGAGCTTCTGGGTGACGTACGGCACGCGCTGCTGCTCCTCGGGGTGCAGCAGGTTGAACTCCTCGGCCTCCACCGCGTCGCGGCGCAGCTCGTTCCAGGAGGTCGCGGACCAGACGTCGGCCTTGACGTTCCACTCCTCGGCGAGGATGCGCTGGGCCTCCAGGGCCCACGGCACGGCCACGCCGGAGGCGAGGATCTGGGCCGGGATCTGGCCGGCGGTGCCCGGCGCGTACTTGTGCAGACCCTTGAGGATGCCCTCGACGTCCACGTTCTCGGGCTCGGCCGGCATCTTGATCGGCTCGTTGTAGACGGTGAGGTAGTAGAACACGTCCTCGCCGTGCGGGTGCTCGGCCGTGGAGCCGTACATCCGGCGCAGACCGTCCTGGACGATGTGCGCGATCTCGAAGCCGTACGCCGGGTCGTACGCGACGACGCCGGGGTTGGTGGAGGCCAGCAGGTGCGAGTGGCCGTCGGCGTGCTGCAGGCCCTCACCGGTCAGGGTGGTGCGACCGGCGGTGGCGCCGAGCACGAAGCCGCGGGCCAGCTGGTCGGCCATCTGCCAGAACTGGTCACCGGTGCGCTGGAACCCGAACATCGAGTAGAAGACGTACACCGGGATCAGCGGCTCGCCGTGGGTCGCGTAGGACGAACCGGCGGCGATCAGCGAGGCGGTGCAGCCGGCCTCGGAGATGCCGTCGTGCAGCATCTGGCCGGTCGGCGACTCCTTGTAGGCCAGCAGCAGGTCGCGGTCGACCGACTCGTAGGTCTGGCCCATCGGGTTGTAGATCTTGGCCGACGGGAACAGCGAGTCCATGCCGAAGGTGCGGTACTCGTCCGGGGCGATCGGCACGAAGCGGTTGCCGATGCCCTTGTCCCGCATGAGGTCCTTGAGCAGCCGGACGAACGCCATGGTGGTGGCGATGGTCTGGTTGCCGGAACCCTTCTTGACCGCCTTGTAGGCGTCGTCGCCGGGCAGCGTCAGCTGGCGCGGACGCACCTTGCGGGTCGGCACGAAGCCGCCGAGGCCCTGGCGGCGGTCGTGCATGTACTGGATCTCTTCCGAGTTCCGGCCCGGGTGGTAGTAGGGCGGGTAGCCCTCGTCCAGCTGCTTGTCGGTGATCGGCAGGTGCAGCCGGTCGCGGAAGCGCTTCAGGTCGTCGACCGTCAGCTTCTTCATCTGGTGCGTGGCGTTGCGGCCCTCGAAGTTGGGGCCCAGCGTCCAGCCCTTGACCGTCTGGGCCAGGATGACCGTCGGCTGGCCCTTGTGCTCACGGGCCGCCTTGAACGCCGCGTAGATCTTCTTGTGGTCGTGGCCGCCGCGACCCAGGTGCTGGATCTGCTGGTCGGTCATGTTCTCGACCATGGCGCGCAGGCGCAGGTCGCCGCCGAAGAAGTGCTCGCGGATGTAGTCGCCGGTCTCGGTGGCGTAGGTCTGGAACTGGCCGTCCGGCGTGGTGTTCATCTTGTTCACCAGGACGCCGTCGCGGTCCTGCGCGAGCAGCGGGTCCCAGCTGCGGTCCCAGATGAGCTTGATCACGTTCCAGCCGGCGCCCCGGAACTGGGACTCCAGCTCCTGGATGATCTTTCCGTTGCCGCGGACCGGGCCGTCGAGGCGCTGCAGGTTGCAGTTGACCACGAAGGTCAGGTTGTCCAGGCCCTCGCGGGCGGCCAGCGAGAGCTGGCCCAGCGACTCGGGCTCGTCCATCTCGCCGTCGCCGAGGAAGGCGTAGACGTGCGAGTCGGAGGTGTCCTTGATGCCCCGGTGCTCCAGGTAGCGGTTCATCCGGGCCTGGTAGATCGCGCCGAGCGGGCCGAGGCCCATCGAGACGGTCGGGAACTCCCAGAAGTCCGGCATCAGCCGCGGGTGCGGGTAGCTGGACAGGCCGTACGGGGCCTTCGACTTCTCCTGGCGGAACGCGTCGAGCTGCTGCTCGGTGAGTCGGTCCAGCAGGAAGGCGCGGGCGTAGATGCCGGGGGAGGCGTGGCCCTGGAAGAAGACCTGGTCGCCGGACTCGCCCTCGGCGTCCTTGCCGCGGAAGAAGTAGTTGAAGCCCACGTCGTACAGCGACGCGGAGGAGGCGAAGGTGGCGATGTGGCCACCGACGCCGATGCCCGGGCGCTGCGCCCGGGAGACCATCACGGCCGCGTTCCAGCGGGTCGCGTTGAGGATCTTGCGCTCGATCTCCTCGTTGCCGGGGAAGAACGGCTCGTCCTTGGTCGCGATGGTGTTGACGTAGTCCGTGCTGCGCATCTCGGGCACGGCGACACGCTTCTCGCGGGCGCGCTCGATCAGCCGCAGCATCAGGTAACGGGCACGCTCACGCCCCCGCTCGTCGATGGCCGCATCGAGCGACTCCAGCCATTCCGCGGTCTCCTCGGGATCGAAGTCCGGGACCTGACTCGGAAGGCCGCCAATGATGATCGGGTTGCGATCGGATCCGGAAGCCACGCTGTTCCTTCACTGTCGGTCGAAACTGAGGTGTGTCGCGCCGCCTCCATCGTGCTACCGCGCTCGGAGATCCGTCATCTCTACCGATCGGTAACCGTTCCGCCTGGTGGGCGGAGCGGCTTGGTGGCGCGCGTCGCGGGCGTCTTCGTCCGCTCCGAACACCCCCGGGTGTTACGAAAAGAGGTGGTCCGACCTGGTGTCCCCGCCACCCGATGGCGGGTGGCCGGGGTGAGGGCCAACAGGAGACTCTACGCCCGCGCACGTGCGGACCCCGAATGCCGTTCGCATCTCGGGCACACGTACGGCCTGTGGGCCGGGACCACCCGAAGCATCCTTGTCCCATGCAGAGAAGGGCAAATCGGTGTGATTCCCGACACGTCGACCGGCGTGTCCCGCGCTGACACGTCAACCTTTGGAGGGGATCGGCGGTCGGGTACTTGCGCGAACCGCCGCGCCCGTGTGGACTACGGCCACAGCCTCGGCATGGACGCCGAGCCGAATACTGGAGGTTATTCCCGTGAGCGCGACCGCGGACCCCGCGGACAAGTCCAACCCGGCGACCCGTCTCGGCTTCGAAGAGGGCCAGATCGTCCAGGAGCTGGGGTACGACGACGACACTGACCAGGATCTCCGCGAGGGCATCGAGGAGATCACCGGGACGGATCTCGTCGACGAGGACTACGACGACGTCGCTGACGCCGTCCTGCTGTGGCACCGCGACGACGACGGGGACCTCACCGACGCCCTCGTCGACGCCCTGGAGTACCTGGCCGAGGGCGGTCTGATCTGGCTGCTGACGCCCAAGACCGGGCGGGACGGCCACATCGAGGCCTCCGACATCGCGGACGCGGCGAAGACCGCGGGCCTCTCGCAGACCAGCTCGATCGCGATCGCCAAGGACTGGGCGGCGACCCGCTTGGCGACCAAGTCGGCGACGAAGCAGCCCAAGCGCTGAGCGGGTCCCCGAGCCCCGCGCCGGGCCCCGCCGGAGATCTCCTCCGGCGGGGCCCGGCGCATTTCCCGGGGCGTTCCGCGGCGCACCTCTCCGGGGCGGTGCGGCACGGATCCGGTACCTCCCGGGCCCGCTCGTGCGTTCGCTCAGGGCGGAAGGAACGGCCCGCCCGGCGGAGCGGGTCATCCGTTCGGCCCAACGCGGGTGAACGGATGCGAGGATGGCGGCGGCCGTGCCCGCCGCGCGGCCCGGTCGCGTCAGAAAGGTCCCGCTCATGGCCATCGAGGTCGGCACCCCGGCTCCGGACTTCGAACTCCGCACCCAGCACGGCGAGACGGTCCGGCTGGCCGACTTCCGCGGCCGCAAGCACGTCGTCCTGGTCTTCTACCCCTTCGCCTTCACCGGCGTGTGCACCGGTGAGCTGGGCGCGATCCAGCGCGAGCTGGCCGGGCTGCAGAACGACGACGTCCAGGTGCTCGGCGTCTCCTGCGACTCGCAGTTCGGCCAGCGGGTGTTCGCCGACCGGGAGGGCCTGGAGTTCCCGCTGCTGGCCGACTTCTGGCCGCACGGCGCGGTCGCCCGGGCGTACGGCGTCCTGGACGAGGAGAAGGGCTGCCCGCTGCGCGGCACCTTCGTGATCGACAAGGCCGGCACGGTGCGCTGGAGCGTCGTGAACGGGCTCCCGGAGGCCCGGGACGAGCAGGAGTACCTGAAGGTCCTGGCCGGCCTCTGAGGCGCGCGGGACCGCCCCGCGGGGCCGGCGCGACGCGTCCGCGTCGCCCGTTCGGGCGTACGTGCGGGAACCCGGTACTACGCTCGGGCCGTTGGCGGAGTGGGGCGTACGTCCGTTTTCGGCGGTCGGCGCCCCCGAACCGCACCACCGGGGGCACCGGCCGGTGCCTCCCGATTCTTGGAGGACACGTGGGAGTCAGCCTCAGCAAGGGCGGAAACGTCTCGCTCACCAAGGAGGCCCCCGGGCTCCAGGCCGTCGTGGTCGGCCTGGGCTGGGACGTCCGGACCACCACCGGGACGGACTTCGACCTGGATGCCAGCGCGCTGCTCTGCAACGAGCAGGGCAAGGTCGGTTCGGACGGCAACTTCGTCTTCTTCAACAACCTGAAGAGCCCGGACGGCTCCGTGGAGCACACCGGTGACAACCGGACGGGTGAGGGCGAGGGCGACGACGAGGCGATCAAGGTCAACCTGGCCGGCGTCCCGGCGGACGTGCAGAAGATCGTCTTCCCGGTGTCGATCTACGACGCCGAGAACCGGGGCCAGAACTTCGGCCAGGTGCGCAACGCGTTCATCCGGGTGGTGAACCAGGAGAACAACGCGGAGCTCGCGCGCTACGACCTGTCCGAGGACGCCTCCACCGAGACCGCGATGGTCTTCGGCGAGCTGTACCGCAACGGCGCCGAGTGGAAGTTCCGCGCCATCGGCCAGGGTTACGCCTCCGGCCTGCGCGGCATCGCCCAGGACTTCGGCGTCAACGTCTGATTCCTCCTGCGGCGCAAGGGTTCTGCGCCGGATTCCCCGGGGCGGCCCCGGACCTCTCGCGGTCCGGGGCCGCCCCGGCTTCGTCGGGGTCCGCCGCGCTGCGAGGATGTGAGTTCAGGAAGTTCAGCCGGCCGAAGCGGGCCGGCCGGGGCCGCGGGGGACTACACCTGTAAGGCGCCCCGGGAGAAGCAAGGGAGGAAGAACAGCATGGTGGTCACGCTCGCCAAGGGCGGGAACGTCTCGCTCACCAAGGCCGCGCCGAACCTGACGCAGGTCCAGATCGGTCTCGGCTGGTCCGCCCGTTCGACCACGGGCGCACCGTTCGACCTCGACGCGAGTGCCCTGATCTGTGGTGGCGGGCGGGTGCTCGGCGACGAGTACTTCGTCTTCTACAACAACCTCAAGAGCCCCGAGGGCTCGGTGGAGCACCAGGGCGACAATCTCGTGGGCGGCGACGACACGGGTGACGACGAGCTGGTCCTGGTCAACCTGGAGCTGGTCCCGGCCCAGGCGGACAAGGTGGTCTTCGCGGTCTCGATCTACGAGGCCGAGGCCCGGCTGCAGAACTTCGGTCAGGTCCGCAACGCCTACATCCGGGTCGTCAACTCCGTCGACGGCCAGGAGATCGCGCGCTACGACCTGTCCGAGGACGCGTCCAGCGAGACCGCGATGATCTTCGGCGAGCTGTACCGGTACGCGGGCGAGTGGAAGTTCCGCGCGGTGGGCCAGGGCTACGCCTCCGGCCTGCGCGGAATCGCTCTCGACTTCGGCGTCAACGTACAGTGAGGGCGTAAATCGGACTTATCGCACCCGATCAACGGTCAACGATCAACGATCACGATCATGAGAACTGAGGGCAGTGCGGGGGTGACCTGACCGGGCCCGGCCCGGTCGGGCGCCTCGGGACCGGGCCGCCCCCGGCACGGCCAGAACCCGAAAGGTAGCCAACTCCCGTGTTCCTCCGCACATTCGGCTGGTCATTCGCGATCACCGCAGTAGGCCTGATCGCGGCCGGACTGCTCTGGGGAGCCCAAGGCTTCGGCATCGTGCTGATCCTCTCCATCCTGGAGATCTCCCTGTCCTTCGACAACGCGGTGGTCAACGCCACGGTGTTGAAGCGGATGAACCCGTACTGGCAGAAGATCTTCCTGACGGTCGGTGTGCTGATCGCCGTCTTCGGGATGCGGCTGGTCTTCCCGCTGCTGGTCGTGGGCCTCACCGCGAAGCTCAACCCGGCGACGGTCATCGACCTCGCCCTGCACTCGGACAAGACCCACAACGGCCTGACCTACGGTCAGTACCTGGAGGCGGCCAACCCGGCCATCGCGGCCTTCGGTGGCGTCTTCCTGCTCATGATCTTCCTGGACTTCGTGTTCGAGGAGAAGGAGCACAACTGGCTGGGCTGGCTGGAGCGCCCGCTGGAGAAGGTCGGCAAGCTGGACGCCCTCTCCATCGTCGTCGCCCTGATCGCGCTGGTGCTCGCCTCGCGCTTCTTCGCGGCGGAGCACGCTGAAACCGTTCTGCTGGCCGGTGTGCTCGGCCTGATCACCTACCTCGTGGTCGGCGGCCTCTCCTCGATCTTCGAATCGGGTCTGGAGGAGGAGGCCGAGCGCGAGGAGGAGGCGGAGAAGTCCGGCAAGTCGGTCGTCCAGGTGGCCGGCAAGGCCGCCTTCTTCCTGTTCCTCTACCTGGAAGTGCTGGACGCCTCGTTCTCCTTCGACGGCGTCGTCGGCGCCTTCGCGATCTCCAGCGACATCTTCCAGATCACCCTGGGCCTCGGCATCGGCGCGATGTACATCCGCTCGCTGACCGTCTTCCTGGTCCGCAAGGGCACCCTGGACGACTACGTCTACCTGGAGCACGGCGCCCACTACGCGATCGGCGCGCTCGCGGTGATCCTGCTGGTCGGGATCAAGTACCACATCCCGGAGATCGTCACCGGGCTGATCGGCGTCGCCTTCATCGGGCTGGCCCTGGCCTCCTCGATGGTGCGCAACCGGCGCGAGGCCGCGACGGAGGAGAAGGAACTGGTCGGCAGCGGGCAGTAGTTCGCGAAAGGTTTCGGTTTCGGCACAGCGCGACGGCCGCCCCCGGGAATCCCGGTGGCGGCCGTCGCGCTTCGTTCCCGCGGTGCCGGGTCAGCCCAGCTGCTGCTCGATCGCGCGCAGCTTGCGCTCCAGCGAGTCCAGCTTCGGCATCGACAGGGTGTCGTCGTCGGCCGTCAGGTCGATCGTCGAGCGGAGGGAGGACGAGGACGAGGACGAGCTGCCGGTCAGGGCGCTGCTGCTCGTCGAGGAGGAGAAGGAGTAGGACGAACCGACGGCGGCGCGGGGCCGGCCGGCGTCCAGGGCGGTCGGCTCCAGCGGGCTCGCCGAGGCGGACGAGCTGCGCGTGGTCATCGGGGCGAACGGGTCCTGCGCGGTCGGGGTGGCGTGGTCGCTCCCGGCGGCTAGGGCAGGCTCCGTAGCGCTCGGGCCGTCTCCGGCCGCCGTGAGCGCGGGCACCTGACGCCCGCCGCGGGCCCGGGCGAGCATGCCGCCCTGGCGGGAGATGGCCTTCAGCTCGGCCCGCTCGCGGCGGTCGGCGGAACGGGCGCGCACCTTGGCGTCCAGCTTCGCCTGGCGCTCCTCGCGCACCTCCTCCACCGCCTCGTCCAGGCTGCGGACGTTCTCCAGCAGCATCAGCGACCAGGCCGCGTAGGTCTCGCGCGGGGCGCGCAGCCAGCGGACGATGCGGATCTGCGGCAGCGGACGCGGCACCAGGCCCTGCTCGCGCAGCGCGGCCTTGCGGGTCTGCTTCAGCGCCCGGTCGAACAGGATCGCGGCCGAGATCGACATGCCGGAGAAGAACTGGGGGGCGCCGGCGTGGCCCAGGCCGCGCGGGGCGTGCACCCAGTTGAACCAGGCCGAGGCGATCGCGAACACCCAGACCAGCAGGCGGGAACCGAGCGCGGCGTCGCCGTGGCTGGCCTCGCGGACGGCGAGCACCGAGCAGAACATCGCGGCGCCGTCCAGGCCGAACGGGACGAGGTACTCCCAGCCGTTGGACAGGCCGAGGTTCTCGATGCCGAAGCCCACCAGGCCGTGGAACGACAGCGCGGCCGCGACGCCGGCGCAGCAGAACAACAGGGTGTACGAGGAGATGCCGTAGATCATCTCCTTGCGGCGGCGACGGTCCTCGCTGCGCTCCCAGGAGTCGGTGGACTCGTCCTTCTTCGAGCTCTTGAATCGCAGCGTCGCCAACAGGACGGCGACGAACAGCAGGGCTGCGCCGCCGATGACGGTCCAGACCAGCTGTATGGAGGTCAGGTTCATTGCGGGTCGGGCCTCGGGTTTCCGCAGGGGACAGGTTCACGGTGCGACACAGGCGATCAAGGCCCGCCGTGCGGGCAGTGCCTGACGGTTCGTTCGTCGCCGCACGGTGTGCCCACCGCGCCCGCGCAGGGGCGGACGGGACACCTGTGCGGCTAGACGATATCGCGTCCGAAGGGGCGGCATGTTACGGGAGGGCGGCTTCCCCGGGCCAATCGACCCACCGGTTCGCGTCACGGATGGGCGTGAACGGCCGGACGGGGTAGGGAAAGGGGGAGTTCGGTATCCGTCGGCCGGGTCGATGCCCGATCATGGACCGGCGGAGCGCCGAGCGGGTCACCGAGCGGAGCGCCGGGTGGACCGCCGAGCGGATCGGCCGGCCGGAGCGGCCGGAGCGTCGGTGCGTCAGATCGTCTGACGATGGCAGGGGGAGAGGACTGGATGGTCTCGATCTGGGAGTACCTGCGCGGGGACAGGAGCTACACCTTCGACAATCCGGGCGCCCAGCACAAGGTCACGCTCACCAAGTCGGCGCCGCAGCACGCGCTCACCGGCTCGGCCGCCACCACCGGCTACCTCTACGTCAACCTGCACTGGACCATGCGCTCGGGCGCGACCCGGCCGAGCACCCGGGAGACCGTCAAACGCTTCTTCAGCCCGCGCATCCTGAGCCCGCTGGAGCCGGACTCACCTGGCGGCAACGAGCCGCTGAACGTCGACCTCGACCTGGCCTGCATGTACGAACTCTCCGACGGCACCCGGGGCGTGGTGCAGCCGCTCGGCGAACTCTTCGGCGACCTGCGGGAACCGCCGTACATCAAGCTCAGCGGTGACGACCAGTACGGGGCGCCGTCCGGCGAGACGATGTACGTCAACCTGGAGAAGAAGGAGAAGTTCAAGCGGCTGCTGATCTTCGTCTACATCTACGACGGCACCCCGGCCTTCGAACAGACCCACGCGGTGATAACGATCGTCCCGCAGAGCGGGCCGCGGATCGAGATCAAGCTGGACGAGCGGGCCCGGGCGGCGCGCTCCTGTGCGGTGGTGCTGATCGAGAACGCCGGGGACAACCAGCTGATGGTGCGCCGGGAGGTGCGCTACGTCAACGGGTTCCAGGCGGACATCGACCGGTTGTACGGCTTCGGGATGCAGTGGCAGCGCGGGTACAAGGGGCAGCAGCCGACGCGCGGGGACTGAGCTCCGGCGGGGCCGCGGTGGTGCTGCGGCGGCCCCGCGGTGCTCCGGCGGGCGGGTCCGGCGGGCGGGTGCGCGGCCGGGGCGGCTCAGTGGGGTTGGAACTGCGGGCCCTGCGGGGGCAGGGCGAACTCCTCGCCGGCCGGGGCCTGGGCCGGTGCCGGGGGCTGCGGCGGGACGGGCGGCTGCTGGCCGGTGCCGGGCTGCTGCTGGTGCGGGTAGCCGTAGCTGCCGGGGTGCTGCTGCGAGGGGATGGGCGGGTTCGGCTGGGGGTAGCCGTAGCCGGTGCCCGGCTGGGGCTGGGGCGGGTACGGCTGGTTGGGCTGGGGGTAGCCGTAACCGGCCGCGGGCGGCGGCTGCTGCGGGTAGCCGTACCCCGTACCGGGCTGCTGCTGGGGGTAGCCGTAGCCACCGGGCTGGGCGCCCGGGTGGGTCGTCGGTGGTGCGGGCGGGGCCGGGGGCACGTTCGGGGGCACGGTGGGCGGGGCCACCGGCGGAGGCGTCATGGCCGGCGGGGCCGTGGGCGGCGGCGGAGGGGTCGGCGGTGCGGCGGGCGGCGGGGTCGCCGGGCCGTTCGCGGCAGCGGCGTGGGCGTTGGTCGGGGCCGGGGCGCTGGTGGGCTGCGCCGGGGGCTGGGGGTGGGGGACGGCCGGGCTCAGGGTGAAGGTGCCGGGCTCGGGCCGAGCCTCGGGCCGGGCCTCGGAGCGGGGGTCGGGGTGTGGGGTGGCGCGCGGGTCGACGGCACCGGTCGGGTTGGCGGTGGACGCGGGCGCCGGGGTGGGCGCCGCCGTGGCCTCCTCCGCCGCGTCGTCGACGGTGATGCCGAAGTCGGTGGCCAGACCGATCAGGCCGGAGGTGTAGCCCTGGCCGATCGCCCGGAGCTTCCAGCTGCCGTTGCGCCGGTAGAGCTCGGCCGCGACGAGGGCGGTGACGCTCTCGGCGTCCTCGATCGCGAACTCGGCGAGCGGCACCGCGCCCTCACCGGTCGCGGCGTCGAACAGCAGCAGCCGCAGTCCGGGGACGGCGCGGAACGGCCCGCCCTCGGAGGAGCCGGCCAGCACCACCCGGTCCACCTCGACGGGCAGCTTGGCGAGTTCGACCTCGACCGTGTCGATGATCTCGGCGCCGCCGGAGGTGTGCTGCTTGGGCAGGTGGCGCACCAGCCCGGAGGGGTGCCGCGGCTGGTTGTAGAAGACGAAGTCGGCGTCCGAACGGACCTTGCCGTTGGCGCCGAGCAGCAGCGCGGACGCGTCCACGTCCGGCGCACCGGGCGTGGCGCTCCAGCGCAGCACGGCGCGGACCGCCGCCGCCGGCAGTGCGATGTTGGCGCCCTTGGCCATCACGTGCGTCATAGCGGACCATCCTGCCTGTTCGCCACCGCTTCGGACAACGTGACCGGGAGTGCCCGCACGGGGCCGGACTTTGCCAAGACTTGCGTTTGGCCGAGGTTTGCCGGGTGGCGGCGCCGCGATCGTCGGATGATCCTCCCCGCGGACGTCGAGGGCGCCGGATGTTCCGGGAGTTCAGTGCCCCGGCGCCGGGAACGGCCGGAATCCGTCCGTACGATGGGCGTTCGAACAGGCCCCCGTGGGGTCGGCGGGAGGGAGTCCGCCGGCAGTGCGTCCAGGTGAAACCGCGGGCCGGAGGCCGTCCACCCCCGAGGAGAGCACCTTGCGCCATTTCGGCCACCTCGCTGACGACGTCCGCGCCCGGCTGTTCCTGGAGCAGCCGCGGACCTTCACCGCGCAGAGCGAGCCCGCGGTGCTCGCCACCGCCCTCGGCGGCACCCTCTACAGCCCCGCCACCAGGCCCGCGCTGGCCGCCGACATCCGCAAACAGGCTGCTCGGGGCGTGGTTTCGATGGTGCTCTGCCTGGAGGACGCGATCGCCGACCACGAGGTGGACGCGGGCGAGCGGAACCTGGTCGAGCAGATCACCGACCTGGTCAATGATTTCACCGACTGTACACAGGATCATCCACTTCTCTTCATCAGGGTTCGCACCGCCGAGCAGATCCTCGACCTGGCCGAACGGCTCGGCCCGGCCGTCGGGCTGCTGAGCGGCTTCGTGCTGCCCAAGTTCACGGCCGAGGACGGCGGCGCCTACCTGACCGCCCTCGCCGCCGCCGAGGCCGCCACCGGGCGGCGGCTGTTCGCCATGCCCGTCCTGGAATCGCCCGAACTCGCCCACCTGGAGACCAGGCGCGAGCAGCTCTTCGGCATCGCCGAACTGCTCGCCGCCCACCGCGACCGGGTGCTCGCCGTCCGGCTCGGCGTCACCGACCTGTGCTCCGCCTACGGGCTGCGGCGCTCGCCCGACCTCACCGCGTACGACGTGGCGCTGGTCGCGGCGGCGATCGGGGACGTGGTCAACGTGCTCGGGCGGGCGGACGGCACCGGGTACACCGTGACCGGACCGGTCTGGGAGTACTTCCCGGTGCAGGAGCGGATGTTCAAGCCGCAACTGCGCCGCACCCCGTTCGCGGAGAGTGCGGGGACGGCCCGGGCCTCCGGGGAGGAGGTTCGCCGTCGGATCATCGAGCACGACCTGGACGGGCTCATCCGTGAGGTCGAACTCGACCGCACCAACGGCCTGTTGGGCAAGACCTGCATCCATCCCAGCCACGTCCCCGCGGTGCACGCGCTCTCGGTGGTCACGCACGAGGAGTACTGCGACGCCCGCGACATCCTCCAGCAGGAGCAGGGCGGCGGCGGGGTACTGCGCTCGGCGTACACGAACAAGATGAACGAGGCCCGGCCGCACCGCGCCTGGGCGGAGCGGGTGCTGCTGCGGGCGGAGGTTTTCGGGGTGGCCCGCGAGGACGTGAGCTTCGCGGAGCTGCTGTCGGCCTGCCTGTGCGGCTGACAGCCGGCCGTTGGGCGTGAGCCGGTCAGCGGGCCTGAGCCGGCCGTCGGGCGTGAGCCGGCCGTCGGGCGTGAGCCGGTCGGCGGCGTCGCGTCAGCACCAGCGGACGAGCAGCCGCGGACGAACGGCGGTGAACGAGTGGCTGCGAAGGAACGGCAGCGAACGAGTACCAGTGAACGAGCACCATCGAAGGCGGGACCGGAAGTGACGGCAGCAGAACAGCAGGGCGTGCGGCGCGACGTGCGGCGCGGCGAGTGGACCGGACGCTGGGTCGCCGAGCGGGCCGGGGTGGCGCTGACCGGATCGGAGCGGCTGCCCGAACTCGTCGGCCTGGCCCTGCGCTCCGGCAACCCCAAGCGCGCCCACCTGCTGGTCTCCAGCGTGCTCGGCAAGCACGTCCCGCAGCGGCCCGCCGTGGTGCACGGCGCCGGGCTCGAACTCGGCCGCCGGGTCCGCGTGCTGCTCGGCGAGGAGGCGGCCGGGCGGGCCGTCGTACTCGGCTACGCGGAGACGGCCACCGGTCTGGGCCACAGCGTCGCCGACGGCCTCGACGCGCCCTACCTGCACTCCACCCGCCGCCCCGTCCCCGGGATCCCCCCGTTCGGCGGCTTCGAGGAGGAGCACTCGCACGCCACCGAGCACCTGCTGCTCCCCACCGATCCCGAACTGCTCGGCGGCGAAGGCCCGTTGGTTCTGGTGGACGACGAGCTGTCGACCGGCCGGACGGTCCTCAACACCATTCGCGAACTGCACGGCCGCCACCCGCGCGACCACTACGTGGTGGTCGCCCTGGTCGACCTGCGCCCGGACGGGGACCGGCACCGGCTCGCCGCGGCCGCCGCCGAACTCGGCGCCCGGCTGGACGTGGTGGCCACCGCGACCGGTGGCGTCGACCTGCCCGAGGACATCGTGGCGCGGGCCGAGCGGCTGATCGCCGCCGTGCCCCCGGCTGCCGCGCCCCCGGCCGTCGACCCGGCCCCGCTGGTCCGGGTCGAGCTGGACTGGCCCGCCGGGCTGCCGGACGGCGGCCGGCACGGCTTCACCCCCCGTGACCGCGAGCGGCTGGATGCCGTACTGCCCTCGCTGGCCGGGCAGTTGGCGTCCGCCTTGGCGGGGGCCTCGGTTGCGGGCGGCGCGGAGCCTTCGTCCGGTGTGCCGGAGCGGGTGCTGGTGCTCGGCTTCGAGGAGCTGATGTACGCGCCGCTGCGGCTCGCCGAGGCGCTCGCCCAGCGGCTCGGCGGCGACCGCGTCCGGTACTCCACCACCACCCGCTCGCCCGTCCTCGCCGTGGACGACCCCGGCTACGCCATCCGTACCCGGTTGGTCTTCCCCGCCCACGACGACCCGCAGGACGGCGGCTCGCGCGAGCGCTACGTCTACAACGTCGCCCCCGGCGTCAACGGGGCCCGCCGCTTCGACGCCGTGGTGCTGGTGGTGGACGACGTGGCCGACACCCCGGCCCTGCACCAGGGGGAGTACGCGCTGCTGCGCCAGCTGCGGCAGGTCACCGACCGGGTGGTCCTCGCGGTGCTGCCCTCGCACCGGCCGGCCCCGTCGCCGACCCCGTCGCCGGCCCAGTCGCCGGCTCCGTCGTCGGCCCCGCCCACTCCGGTGCCCGCTCCGCTGCCCGAGCCGTTGTACGGTCCGGCGTTCTCCTCGTACCGCCCGGAGGAGGTGGCCTGGCTGCTCAAGGACCTCTCCGGCGTCCGGCTGGAGGCCCCCACCGAGGAGCGCGAGGAGGCCGTCCAGAACGGCGGCGCGCACTACGCCGAGTCGCTGCCGGTCGAGTACCGGCCCAGTCCCGAGTACCAGGAGCTGTTCCACCAGGCGCTGCGCGGCTCCGCCCGCCGGATCGCGCTCGCCGTCGGCACCGTCGCCGAGACGCTGCTGCGCGAGCGCGGGCCCGGACTGGTGCTGGCCTCGCTGGCCCGGGCCGGGACGCCCGTCGGCATCCTGGTCCGCCGCTGGCTGGCCTTCGCTCACGGCCTGGACGTACCGCACTACGCGGTGTCGATCGTCCGCGGCCGGGGCGTCGACCGGGTCGCCCTGCGCTACCTGGCGGCCCACCACCGGGCGGCGGACGTGGTGTTCGTCGACGGCTGGACCGGCAAGGGCGCGATCACCCGCGAACTCGCCGACGCGCTGGCCGGCACCGGCTTCGACCCGGACCTCGCGGTGCTCGCCGACCCCGGCCGCTGCGTGCGCACGTACGGCACCCGGGACGACTTCCTGATCCCCTCCGCCTGCCTCAACTCCACGGTGTCCGGGCTGGTTTCGCGCACCGTGCTGCGCACCGGGCTGATCGGGCCGGACGACTTCCACGGTGCCAAGCATTACGCCGAACTGGCCGGCGGCGACGTGTCGGAGGCCTTCCTGGCCACGGTGGCCGCCTGCTTCGGCGAGGTGCGCGCGGAGGCGGTCGAGAGCGCCGAGCGGCTGGCCGCCGACCCGGACCGCACCCCCGACTGGGCCGGCTGGGCCGCCGTCGAGCGGATCAGCGCCGAGTACGGAATCGAAGACGTCAACCTGGTGAAGCCCGGGGTCGGCGAGACCACCCGGGTGCTGCTGCGCCGCGTCCCCTGGCGGGTGCTGGCCCGGCGCGGCGCCGGCGCCGACCTCGACCACGTGCGCCTTCTCGCCGCGCAGCGCAACGTCCCGGTCGAGGAGGTGGACGGGCTGCCGTACAGCTGTGTGGGCCTCATCCACCCCCGCTACAGTCGGGGCGCGACGGGGGCCAGCGGGCTGGCCGTGCGGGGGAGGGAGTCCTGATGAGCGGTGCGCTGGTGGCCAGCGATCTCGACCGTACGCTGATCTACTCCGAGCGGGCGCTGGCGCTGGACGGCCCCGACCGGGAGGCGCCGCGGCTGCTCTGCGTCGAGGTGCTGGACGGGCGGCCGCTGTCCTACCTGACCGAGCGGGCGGCCGCGCTGCTGGCTGAACTGGGCCGCACGGCCGACTTCGTGCCCGCCACCACCAGGACCGTCGAGCAGTACCGGCGGGTCAACCTGCCCGGCCCGCGCCCGGCTTACGCGATCTGCGCGAACGGCGGGCAGCTGCTGGTGGACGGCGAGCCGGACCGGGAATGGCGCCGCGAGATCACCGGCCGGATCGCGGCCGGCTCGGCGCCGACGGAGGAGGTGGTCCGGCAGCTCGCGCTCCGCGCCGACCCGGAGTGGACCCGCAAACGGCGGGTCGCCGACGAGCTGTTCGTCTACCTGGTCGTCGAGCGTGACCGGCTGCCCGAGGGATGGCTGGCCGAGCTGACCGGCTGGTGCGCCGAACGCGGCTGGCGGGTCTCGCTGCAGGGCCGCAAGGTGTACGCCGTGCCGCAGCCGCTGTGCAAGAGCGCGGCGTTGGCCGAGGTCGTCCGCCGCAGCGGCGCGGGCACCGTGCTGGCGGCGGGGGACTCGCTGCTGGACGCCGAGCTGCTGCTCGCCGCCGACGCCGGGTGGCGGCCCGGGCACGGCGAACTGGCCGACCAGAGGTGGACGGCCCCCGGCGTCACCGCCCTCGCGGAGGTGGGGGTGGCGGCGGGGGAGGAGATCGTCCGTCGGTTCCTGTCGGCGGTTCCTGCCGGCGGTGGCTGAGGCGGTGGTGGCGGGCGGCGGTGGCTGAGGCGGCGGTGGCGGGCGGCGGTCGGCCGGGGCGTGCCGGGCAGGTCCTGGCCGCAGTACCCGCCGCCGGGTCGGTCAGCCGCAGCACCCGCCACCGGGTCGGTCAGCCGCAGCACCCGCCACCGCAGCAGCCGCCCCCGCTCGGGGCCTGCTGCGGCGCGCCGCCGGCCGCCGCGCCGGTGACGGCGACGGTGGACAGCAGCTTCACGGTGTCCTGGTGGCCCTGCGGGCAAGCGGCGGGGTCGTTGGCCTGAGCCATCGGGCGGCTGAGCTCGAAGGTGGCGCCGCAGGAGCGGCAGCGGAAGTCGTAGCGTGGCATACCGGCAGGGTACCGACCGCGTTCAGCGGTGCTGGCCCAGATCCCCGCGGATCAGGCCGATCACCCGCGACGCCGTCTCCCGCACCGCCGCCAGCTCGGTCAGGAAGTACCAGTAGTCGGGGTGCCGGCCGGCCGCCTGGAGCGTCGCCACCGCCCGGTCCAGGCGGGCCACCGCCTCGTCCAGCGGGGCGGCGTGCCGCGGGTCCGGCGCGCTGCGGCCCGCCATCGCCAGGCGCTGGGCGTCGCGTACGGCGAAGCGGGCCCGCTCCACCTCCCGGTTCGGGTCGTGCTGCACCTCGTTCAGCTGCCGTAGCCGCTCGTTCACCGCCTGCACCGAACCGTCCGCGGTGTCCAGCAGCGCGCGGACCGTACCGATCGCGGCCGTGGCGTCCGCCCAGCGCTGCTCGTCCCGGGCCCGAGCGGCCTCGGCGAGCTTGCGCTCCGCGGCCCGACCGGCCTCGGCGACCTGCTCCGGCACCGGCTGGAGGTCCTGCCAGCAGGCGGTGCTGAACCGGCGGCGCAGCTCGCTCAGTGCCGGGTCGACCGTCGCCGCCTTGGTCTCCAGCGCCTGGATCCTGGTCCGCAGACTGGACACCCGCCGGTCCAGCTCGCGGGCCCGCTCGGGCAGCTGGGCGGCGTCCGCGCTGATCGCCTCCGCCCGCCGCTTCACGTCCTCCGCCCGCTGCAACGTGGCGGCCACGCCGTGCCGTGCCGCGCCCTCGTTCAGCCGCCCCAACTCGGGCGCCAGCTCGGCCAGCCGGGCCGCCAGGTCGTCGGCCCGCAACCCGGCGCCGCGCACCTCGTCCAGCGTGCTGGTGGCCTGCAGCAGCGCGCGCTTGGCCTGCTCGACGGCCGGGGTGACCCGCATCAGCTGCTGCTCGGCGTGCTGGACGCTGGGCTGGAGGCGGCGCAGGAAGTCGTTCAGCTCCGCGCGGGCGGAGTGCAGCTGACCCTTCACGTCCTCCATCAGGCGCCGCGCCTGGGCGACGGAACCGGCGTCCAGGGCCTCGTTGTCCAGGTCGTGGGCGTCGAGGGCGGCCAGGTAGTTCACCGTGACCTGCTCGACCCGGCCGGAGATCGCCGACAGCTCGCCCAGCACCCGCTGCGCCCCCGCGCCCTCCTCCACGGCCCGGACGGTCTCCACCGCGAGCCGCACCTCGCGCTGCGTCTCGTCCAGCTCGTAGAACGCCTCCTGCGCCGCGGCCCGGGCCTCCCTGGCCTCCGCCCGCACGCCCTCCCCGGCCCCGCGCCGACCCCACCAGCCGCCACTGCCCGCCGACGCCAGCCCCACGGCCCCCAACGCACCCGCCAGCACCACCGGCAACACCAGCGCGTCGCCCAGCGCACTCCCCGCCCGGCGCCACCCCCGCCGCCCGCTCCCGCCGGCCACCGCCACTGCGCGCTCCCTGCTCCGACCGCTGATCCGCGCCCATTCTCGCCGATCCACCCCACCCCGCGGCACCCCGGGGCCCGCCCCGCACCACACCACCCCTCCGGACCAGGTACCCTAAGCTCTCGTCGTGCGCCCACCGGGCCACGACCGGGGGCGCGTAGCTCAGTGGTAGAGCGCTGCTCTTACAAAGCAGATGTCGGCGGTTCGAAACCGTCCGCGCCCACCAGCACAAAAGGCCCGCAGCGATCATGCTGCGGGCCTTTTGACTGCACTGATTGACGGCAACCGCTGATGTCAATCGGTCTTGCGGCGCCTCTTGAGGAGGCGGTCCATGTGTCCGAGGGCCTCGCGCCGGGTCTCCTCCGAGACGTGCGTGTAGACGTTCATGGTCACGGCGATCTGGGAGTGTCCCAGGATCTCCATCACCACCCGCGGGGCGACGCCGGCGGCGAACAGGATGGTCGCGCAGCCGTGCCGGGTGTCGTGGAGGCGGATGCGCGGCAGACCGGCGTCGGCGCCGATCCGCTCGAAGGACCGGCTGAGGTTCCGGGGCTCGATCGGACGGCCGGTCCGGGTGGTGAACACGTACCCGGTCTCCTCCCATTCCTGGCCGGCGTTCTCCCACTGCTTCGTCTGCTGGAACCGCCGCCAGCGCAGGGGGGCGATGCACATCGCCGGCAGCGGAATCGCCCGCGTCCGGCGGTTCTTCGTGCTGTCGGCGTACAGCTCTTTCTGCACGCGCTGGAGCTGGGTCCGAACGGTGAGCTTGCGGCCGTCCAGGTCGATGTCGCTCCAACGCAGGCCCAGGATCTCGCCGCGCCGCAGGCCCAGCGTGATGGCCAGCACGAACGCGGTGTACAGCGGGTCCGGGCGCGCGGCCTCCAGGAAGGTGATCGTCTCGTCCAGCGTCCACGTCTTCATCTCGCGTACCTCCACGCGTGGGGCCGGGACCAGGGTGGCCACGTTTCGACTGATCAGTTCCTCGCGACAGGCTGCCGTGAGGGCCGTGCGCAACACGCGGTGCGACTCCTTCGCCGTGGCGGCGGATGCCTCTCGCGCCACGGCGCCGACGAGGCGGCGCACGTCGGGGACGCTCAGCGACTCCAGGCGCTTGGTCCCGATGTGCGGGACCAAGTAACGCCGAACGTGGGTCTCGTACTTGGCGTATGTCGTCTTCTTGCGCTCCGGTCGGATGAACTCCTCCAGCCAGTAGGGGAGCCACTCGGACAGCTTCTGCGAGCGCGTCGGGGTGGGGACGCCGTCCCGGGCGCGCTTCACCAGCTCCTGGCGCTTGGCGTCGCACTCCTCCCACGTGTCGCCGTAGACGGTCTTGCGCTTGCGGGTGCCGTCGGGCTGCGGCACGTACACGCGCCCTTCGTAACGGCCGTCCTTGCGCTGCCAGATGCTGCCGGCGCCGTTCGGGTTCTTTCGGGCCATCAGGGACGGTTCTCCTCGGTCTTGGTGCGGATGTAGTCCGAGAGGCTGTCGACGGCGATCCGTCGGCAGCGGCCTTCGGTGAAGCTGACGAGCGTCTTGGAGCGGATGAGGTCGTAGACCTTGCTGCGGCTCATCCGGAGGGCGGCCATGACCTCGGGCACGGTCAGGGCTTCGGGGATGGCGGTAGCCATTGGGCGACTCCCGGAGGCATGGGAAAGGGGTGGAGCCCGTGTGGGCTCCACCCCTTAGTTCTCTGAGGTGCCGCTACCGCCGCTACCCCGCTACCGCCCTGGTCAGATGGGGCGTGGTGGTAGCGGATGCGGTAGCGGTAGCGGATGGGGCGGGTCAGCCGACCGTGGTGAGGTCGGCCGGGGTTTCGGTGGCGGCGGCCGGGGAGGTAGCCGCTACCGCTACCTCATCCGCTACCGGAAAGAGGGTCCTGACCTGCGCGGTAGCGGCGGTAGCGGCGGTAGCGGACGTTTCGGAGATGGCCGGGCAGTACCGCAGCCACGCGTCGGCGAGGTCTTCGGCGTAGTAGCCCTTGAGCGCGGTCTTGCCGGTCTTGATGTTGCGGGGGCGGATCGGCTTGCCGGCGGCGGTGACGTACCCGCCGAGCATCTGGGACAGGGTCCGGGTGGTGAACGGGCGGCCGTCGAGGTCGGCCCAGGGTGCGTCGTCGAGGTCGTTGAGCCGCTCGACGAGTGCGTTGCTGAGCATGCGCTCGGCGCCGTCGAAGATGGTCCGCAGGTCGGTCAGCAGTCGGATGCCGAGGGATCCGCTGTCGTCGGCCCTGGCGGCTTTGACCAGGTGGACGCAGGCGGCGCGGGCTCGCTTGGGCCAGTGTCCGCCTGCGGCGTCGGCGACGGCGAGCAGGGGTTCCCAGACGTCGGCGGGCCGGTCCGAGACGCCTTCGGGCATCTCGGGCCAGGCCCCGTCGACGTTCTCGCGCACGGACTCGGCCCAGGTGGCGAGCCGGTCGCGCAGCACGTGCCCCTCGGGCTCGTGGATCCGCTGGCGGAACGACTCGGCCGTCTCGTTGGGGGCCCGGCGTCGCATGCGGATGACGACGGAGCGGCCCATGATCGTGTCGGGGAGGTCGCCGAGGCCTGCGAGGGCGAGGGCGGCGTAGACGGGGAACTTGACCACCTTGTGGTTGTCGCCCTCGCGGACGCTGCGGGTGACACCGCCGGTGCGGCGGTAGCCGGAGTTGATGAGGCCGCGCAGGTCTTCGTTCCCGGCCGCCTTGGGGCCGAAGACCGTGTCGACTTCGTCGAAGAGGATCGTGGGCAGGCCGTCGTCGCCGCCGGAGATGGAGCGGAACAGGGCGCTGGCGCTGATGTCGTTGGTGACCAGCGGGTTGGGCGTGAGGGTCTGGACGATTTCCAGCGCACGGGTCTTGCCGCTCTCGGGTTCCGGGGAGAGGAACGCCAGGCGGGGGGTGGTCTCGAAGCAGTCCATGAGGTGGGTGTGGGCGTCCCACAGCGTGACGGCGACGTAGGCGTGCTCGCTGGGGAAGATGTTGAAGCGGCGGTGGTGCCGCTCGACCTCGTCGAGCAGGGCGGTGCCGTCCTCGGTGGTGGTGACGGCCGGGGTGGGATCGGTCATGCTTAGGTCTCCAGTCTGTTGGGCTGGTTGAAGCGGCCGCCGGCTTTGGTGAGTGGGCGGCCGCTTCGGCGTCTCCGGACGGGTCAGGGCAGGTGGGCGCCGGCGGCGGTGAAGCCGCGGTCGACGGCGCGGGTGGCGTAGTCGTGGGGGACGCCGACGTTGACGGCGGCGTCGATGAGCTGTTGGGCGATGGTGCCGAGGCCGCATGGGCCGGGGCAGCGGGTGTGCTGGGCGGCGAGGAAGCGGGCGACGCCGAACGTCTGGCTCCCCGCGCCGTTCTCGGGGCAGTCCGCGATTTTGGCGAGGCCTCGGTGCAGGCCGGTGCGGATGTAGCGGTCGGTGTGGCGGCAGCCGCTGCCAACGGTGCGGGTCCACGGTGCCGGGGGTGAAGAGGCCACCCGCGCCCCGCGCGGCGGGGTGGCCTCTTCCTTGGCGACCAGGGCGCGGACGGCGTCGGGCAGCGGGGCCATGGTGCCGGTGCCGTAGCCGAGCCAACGGGCGTACTGCATGGTCGACTTGACGTCCACGTTGGGGCGGACCTTGTTGGCGGAGGCCATGGTGCCCCGGTAGATCCAGTGCTCGCCCCGGGTGGTGGGCACGGTCAGCGTGGCGGGCAGGGCGGTGCGGGCCCAGGCGACGGCATCGGCGTGGTCGAGGTCGACCACGGTCAGCCCGGCGCCACCGGGGTGGTAGGCCACCGCTTCGGCCTCCCGCCAGGCCCGCAGCCACGGCGGGCTGGCCAGGACGGCGGGATCTGTCGTCGCGGCGGCCCACGCGTGGCAGGGCGCCGGGCAGGCGCACGGGCCCGGATCCTTCATGTTCGGCCGGCCGCCGCAGGCGTTGTCCTTGCAGGCCGGGCAGTTGCCCAGAGGGCGCTTCCCGGCCCGCAGCGGCAGGACCGGCAGGCCCATCCGGGATAGTTCGAGGGCGAGTTGGAGGTGGGTGCTGCTCATGCGTCCCTCCGGGGTGGGCCGGGGCGGGCAGGGCCGCCCCGGGGGGCGAGACGTGAGTCAGAACAGGGAGTCCGGCTCGGCGGCCGGGGCGCTCGCCTGGCGGGCCTTGTCGGCTGCACGGAGGGTGGCGTCGTGGCACTCCGGGCACCACGCGATGAGTGCGGTCTTCGGCAGGGCGGCGGCCTTGTGCGTGGGGAGGAGCAGGTCGGCCGGTTGGGCGGGGGCGGCGAGCAGGCGGACGGGGCCGGTGCCGTGGCGGCGGCCGTAGCCGCCGTTGACGGTCTTGCAGCGCCCGCCGTCCTTGTCGTGCTTCTTGCCGCAGGTGCCGCGGCACTGGCAGCGGCCCGCTGCGGCGGCGAGGACGACCAGCCACAGGCCCTGGTTGTCGCCGAGCGGCGGAACCCGGGGGCTCATGCGGCCGCCCCCAACCCGCCGCCGGTGGTGGCGCGGTCGAGCAGGAGACGGAGGGCAGCGGCGGCCTGGTCGGGCAGGACGCCGTTGCCCAAGGCCTTGAGCTGGGCGGTGCGGGACAGGCCGGGGACGGCGGTGACGTGCCCGGCTGGAAGGCCCATCAGCCACTCGACGAAGACGGGGTTCAGGCGTCCCCGATCGTCAGTTGGCCCGGGTGCGGGTCGGCCGAGGCGCGCTTCCCACCGGTGGACGGCCGGGCCGTACGGGCCCCAATCCGGGCCGCTGCCGAGGGCAGCGTCAGGTCGCCCCGGCTCCCGCGCTGGTTCGGCCCGCCCTTCGTGCCGTCCGTCGCCCTGGGCGTCGGCAGCAGTGCCCCGACCAAGGTCGGGTTGCCCCGGCTGAACGTCGGGCTGGTGCGGTCGCCGTCGGCGGCGGTCGGGGTCGGCAGCAGCCTTGTCGCGTCGACCAGCGTCTGACCGTAGCCCGCGCCGTACGGTGTCCCGTCCGGACGGAAGGTCGCCGTGTTCCGGGAGTCCGCCACGGTCGGGGTGGGCAGGAGACTGACGATGGTCCGCAGGTTCATTCCGCCCCGGCTGGCGTGCCCGGTCCCGGTCGCCTCCGAGACGGTCGGGGTCGGCAGCAGCTCCCCCTCGTTCGGCTGGCCAGGCGAGGAGGAAGACCCTGTTGCGCTGGTGAGCGGCGCCGACGTCGGACGCTCGCACGCTCGTCCATTCCGCATCGAACCCGAGGCCGGCCAGGTCTCCCAGAACGGCGCCGAGAGCGCGAAGAGCGAGGGGCCGTCCGGTTGCCGGGTCCAGATCCGGCGTTCCGGATCCCACTCCAGCAGCGTCGCCGCGGTCGGCTTTCGCCGAGAGGAGGCCTTGGACATTCTCGATCACCACCAGGGAGGGCCGGAGTTCACGGGCGGCGCGGGCGACCTCGACCCACAGGCCGGAGGCGGCGCCGGGGACGATCCCGGCCCGCAGGCCGGCCAGGCTGACGGACTGGCAGGGAAAACCGGCGGTCAGCACGTCCACTGGCTCCACCGTCGACCAGTCGACGGCGCGGATGTCGCCGAGGTTCGGTACGTGCGGGTGGTGGTGGGCCAGGATCGCGGCCGCCCCGGGGTCCGGGTCGGCCACCCACGCCAACTCCCCGCCCAGGAGGGAGCGGACGGCCATGTCCAGGCCGCCGTACCCGCTGCACAACGACCCGATGACCGGGCCGGTCACGACGCCGCGCCGTTCAGGTCGTTGACCAGGTGGGCGTGGGCGTTGGCCCAGACGACCAGTTCCTTGACCACGGACTTGGCCTCGATCGTCATGATGCTTCCGGGGTCGGCGGAGCCGGGCTCGGTCAGGAGGTGGTCCGGGACGGGCAGGAGCAGGGTGGCGGTGGTCAGGAGCAGGGCCTTGTCGGCGTCGGGCTCGAAGAGGCGCCGGAACGGGCCGCGGTCGGCGCCCCACAGGTCCGGCTGCCAGTCGCCGAGCCGCCGGTCGGGCCGGTGGGCGAGGACGGAGTGCCGCACGGGCACCTCGATGCGCAGGGCGACGTCGCGGCTGTCGCCGGTGGCGGAGACGAGCGTGATGGCGTGCAGGTCGGGGCGCACGCGCACGTAGCCGGGCGACATGATCGGACCGGTGGCGATCTGCCAGGCGCTGCACGCGAACTCGGCGGCGGTGAGGGGCTGTCCGTCGTCGTGCAGCAGGCGCGCGTTGCGGGCCAGGTAGGTGCCGTAGCGCGACCGGCCGTCGGAGGCCTGCTCCCGGTCGTAGATGTCATCGACGATGGCGAGCGTGCCGTCGGTGAACTGGGGCATGCTGGAGTCCTCTGGTCTCTGCGAAGGGATCGGATCGGCCCCGCAGCAGCCGTCTCTCTGCCAAGATTCGGCGGCCGCTGCGGGGCGTTTTTGCTGCTAGGGAGCGGGTCCGGCTAGAACGGCGGCTCGTCGGAGCCGCCGGCCGGGGCGCCGCCCCACTCGCCGCCGGGCGCGGCCGGGGCGGCGGTGGACCACTGGTCGGCCGCCTGCGCGGCGGAGGCACCGGTGCGCTGGGTCTTGGTGACCTTGGCGGTGGCGAAGCGCAGGCTGGGGCCGACCTCGTCGACGTCGAGGCCGAGCATGGAGCGGTTCTCACCCTGCTCGGTCTTCCAGTTGTGCTGCACCAGGCGACCGGTGACGACCACGCGCATGCCCTTGACCAGGGACTCGGCGACGTTCGTGGCGATCTCGCGCCAGGCGGTGGCGCGCAGGAACAGCGCGGTGCCGTCGCGCCACTGCCCGGTGGACTTGTCGTAGGTGCGGGGGGTGGAGGCGACGGTGAAGCGGGCCATGGCCACGCCCTGCGGGGTGAAGCGCAGTTCGGGGTCGTCGGTGAGGTTGCCGACGACGGTGATCGGGGTCTCTCCCACGGACACGGTGCCTCCCAGGGCATCGGTGGTGTCGGGAGCGGGTCTGCCCGTCCCCCGCACCACCCGGACCCGCGCCGCCAGCTACGGCGGTGGTCCGGGTGGCACGGCGGTCGGCACAGGTCCGTCAGACCTCGGGGTTCCGGGCGAACTCGCAGTTGCCGTCGCAGTCGTAGTAGCCGCAGCCCCCGCACTCGGGGCAGTGCTCCCAGTCGATGGGGACGTAGTCCTGGGCCTCGTCGTCCCATGCCTCGTCCTCGTAGCCGCCGCCGGTCCCGTGGCAGCCCTCGCACGGCTCGGTGTGACCGGGGCGGGGGTTGGCCTGCTCCTCCTCGATCCGGCGCTGTTCGTCGGCGACGTCGAGGGCGATCTCGGCGGCCTGCTCCTCCTCGGGGGTCGGGTAGTCGGTGCAGTCGTGCATGGCGAAGTCGTCGTCCATGGGCGGCCTCTCAGGCGTTCGGCACGGCGGGCTTGGGCTGGTCGGTGAGGGCGCGCAGGGCGTCGGCGATGGCGAGCAGGGCGAGCAGGTGGGCGTGGTCGGTAGGCGGCAGGGAGCCGTACTTGGCGTAGACCTGGGCGAGTCCGTAGTGGCCGGCGTCGTGTACGTCGGTGCTGTCGAGGGGGTGGGTCATGGGGTCCGTTCAGCGGTTGCGGTTGGAGACGGTGACCTGCACGTTCACGGCGCCGTGCCTACTCCCGCCGCCCCCGCGGGTCTTGGCGAGGCAGTAGGCGCCAGCGCCGATGACGGCGAGTCCGCCGAGGCTGCTGCCGGCTGCGGCCACGGCCTGGAGGGCGTAGCCGATGCCGAACCCAGCGGCACCGAGGCCGATGCCGCCAGCGGCGAGGCGAGCGGGCCACGGGTCCCGCGCCGCAGCGGGCTGCGCGGCCGGGACGGTGGCCGGTATGAGGACGGCTGGCTGCTGCGGCATCGGCGGGTGTGCGTAGAGCGGGACGGGCTGCGGTGCGGTGGGTTGGTAGAGGGCGGGCGGTGCGGTGAGCGGGGCGGTGGCGTAGAGGGGTTGGCCCTCGGCGGTGTAGAGCACCGGGGCGGGTTGCGGGTACGGGGTGCGGTCCACGGTGCGTCTCCTGTCGAGGGTGGGTGGTCAGTGGCCGGAGACGATCCGGGTGACGGCGGCGAGGAAGGTGTTCACGGGGTCGGCCATGCCGGTGGAGGCGAGGGTGAAGCCCGAGAGCCAGAGCACGACCGCGGTGGGCAGGGAGACGCGGCGGCCGCGGATGAGGACGACGGAGAGGATCGCGAAGAGGACGGTGATGCTGAGCGAGACGATCACGGCGGAGCCTTCCGGGAGGGTGCGGGCGGGTGTCTGGGGCCCGCCCCGGCGCGCGGCCGGGGCGGGGTGGTTCGCCTGTCGTGCGGCCTGTCGCCTGTCCTGTCGCGTGCCTGTCCTGTCGTCTGTCCTGTCGCCTGTCGTCCGCAGGTCAGAGGGGGGATACAGGCTGCGCGACAGGTGGATGACCCCCTTCTCCGGGGGTGGAGACAGGCGACAGGACAGGCGGTGGGGTCAGGCGTCGGGGGCGTGGTCGCGGTGGACGTAGCGGGCCTTGCTGCCCTCGCCGACGCGCACCGCTTCACCGCTCTCGGCCCAGGCCTTGAGCCATCCGGCGATGGCCTGGCGGCGGGTGCCGAATCGGGGCTGGAGCACCTTCTCCATGGCGGAGGCTCCGGTGCCCTCGGGCCCGGCGTCGCGCAGCAGCGCGAGCGCGGCGTCCCTCGCGTCCGGGGTCTCCGGTGCGGTGTCCTCCCGCCCGGTGGACCAGGTGGACGGGTCGGCCCAGTCGGTGCCCTCCGGGGTGGCGGTCCCCGGCTCGGGGGCGGCGGGCAGCAGCCAGATCGACTCCAGGTCGTCCAGCCCGGCCGGCTCGGCGGGCGTGTCCCAACCGGCGGTGGCCTTCCAGCCGCCGACCGCGGCGGCGCCCTTGCTCTGCCCGGCGGCCGGGCCACCGGATGCCGGAGTGGCCGAGGTGCTCGGCGCCGCCGAGGACGCCCCGGCGGTGACGGGCTCGTTCCCCGCCCAGAGGTGGCCGCAGCGCTCCATGGTCCAGCGGTCGGTGTAGTCGGCGCCGGCGGCCTCCAGGGAGGGGGCGTCGAGGGCAGGGCGGCGGTTGGCGGTGAGGGCGCTGATCTCCTCGATCATGTCGGGGGTGATGCGCCACTGGCGGGCCTTAGCGGGCTGCTTGCCCTCGGTGCCGGCCAGCACCGACCCCGGGCCCGAGAAGCTGTCTTCGGCGCGTAGGGCCCGCCAGCCGAAGAGGTGGCCCAGCTCCGAGTCCTCGAACGCGCCGGTGGCGAGCCGGTTGGAGGCCATCTTGCGCACGAGCGGGTCGGGCATGACGTCCTGAGTGACGCGCAGGACGGAGACGACGGCGCGGATCGCCATGGCGCGGGCGATGCGGATGACCTCGGAGACTCCGGCCAGGACGGCGCGGGCCTCGCGGGTGGCTGCGACCTCGGCGCCCTCGTCCATGACGATGACGATCTCCGGAATGGTCGGGCCGACGGGCAGCTTGTCGTCGTTGGCGTCGCGCATGGCGTCCTGGTAGGCGGCCTTGCGGTGCTTGGCGATCCGGACGGCGGCGGCCAGCATGCGGGTGGCCTCATCGGGGGTGGAGGCGACCCAGTCGACGCCGGGAACGGGGATGTCGGCGTCGGCCCAGGGCGAGCCAGGGCGGCCGAGCTGGGCGTCGCGCCAGGCGTTGAGCCACGGCAGGCCGATGGAGCCGGCGTTGAGGTCGATCACCCACACCAGCACGTCGTTGGTCTGGTTGAGCCGGGCGATCAGGGTGTGGAGCCAGTTCGTCTTGCCGCTGCCGGTGGGGCCGGTGACGATCGTGGAGGACTGCCGCAGGTCCATCTCCGCCCGCGCCCCGTCCGACAGCAGCGAGACCGGGATCGGGTTGTTCACCGTGGTCACCTCGGCCATCTCTTCGATGGGGAAGATGAGTTCGGCGGTGATGACCTTGGTGGTGACCTGGATGAGGACGCGCCGGCGGGAGATGCCGGGCATGACCTGGAGGCCGCAGCCGTCGGGCAGGTCGAGGTCGGAGCCGAGCGCCTCGGCGCGATCCGCGATCGCGCGGCGGGTGGTGCCACCCTCGGGCAGCTCCAGCTCCAGGGTGTAGCCGGCGCCGGAGGGCCAGTGCTCGATCCCGAGGACGGTCACCTCGACGTTGCAGACGCGGCGGATGCGGTCGGTCCATTCAGTGGCGAGCTGGCGGCGGGCGCCGATCAGCAGCAGGTGGGAGCGCTTGGCCTGCTCGACTTCCTCGTGCGCGGCGAACGCGGCGCCGAGCGTGCCGGCGGCGATCCCGGCGACGGCGAGCGAGCCGAGTTCGCCCCACTGCCAGGGGCCGCCGTGGGCGAGGGCCCAGGACGACCAGCCGCCAGCGGCCATCCAGCAGGTGCTGCGGAAGGCGAGCGTGGCGCCGGTCAGGCGCTTGCGCAGCCCGGCGCCGATGGTGCCAATGGCTCCGGCGGCACCGGCGGCGAGCGCCCATCCGGCGGGCAGGCCGGTGGCGTGGCCGAGCGCGGTGGTCGACAGGGCACCGAGGGTGCCGTTCATGGTGCCGGTCAGCAGGCCGTGGCCGGCCTGCCAGTTCACGCGCGGCGCGGTGTTCTTGGTGTTCTTGGTCATGGCGGCGGTCTCCAGCCGGAACGGGGCGGGCCGTCCACAGGGTGTGGACGGCCCGTCGGGGGTGTGGGTGCTGGGGATGGGTGGGACGGTCAGACGTTCCACTTCCGCTCGGCCTCAAGGCCGTTGCGCGGGTTCTCGTGGCGCTCCAGGTCCTCTGCGTGGGCCTGGCGGAACGTCGGGCCGACCTGCTCCAGGGCGCTCACGACGCGACCCATGGCCTGGTAGCCCTGGGCGATCTCCTCAACCACGACCTTGTCCAGGGGCAGCTGCTCGGTGCCCTTCTCGGTGAGGACCCGAAGGACTTCCTGGATGGTGCCGTAGGCGACGGGCAGCTCATCGGCGAAGGCCCCGAACTGGACCATGTTCTCGGGGTCGAAGGTGGTCGCGGCCTGCAAGAGGACGTCGGCGGCGGAGGTGAGGCTGAACGTGGGGGTGGTACCGGCGGGCGTGGTCACGGTGGCGTTCTCCTTCGCGGTGGGCTTGCCGAGGGTGACGGGCTGGGTGGTCGCGGTCTCGCCGGGCTTCGCGCGGCCGCCGAAGCAGTCGGGCGCGGCGCCGATGCGGGCGAAGGGGCTGGCCGTGTCGGCGGTCCACGGACCGGCACCGCCGTCGGCGGCGGCGGGGGTCGGGCTGGGGCGGCCGGGGATGTTGACGGTCTCGGCGGGCACCGGCACCCCCGCGGCACCGGGGGCGGTGGCGTTGGGGTCAGGGCGGCCGAGGATCGCGGCGTCGCGGGCCTCGCGCACGGCGCGGGCGCGCTCGGACATGCGCTGCCAGACGCGCCGCATGTGGCCGCTCACCCGGCCGCGGTGGCGCCAGTTGCCGACCAGCGCTGAGCCGAGGCCGACCAGGGCGGTCGCGAGGACGGCGCCGCCCATCCGGGCCCGGTAGCGCATGGCGGAGCGGTGAAGCGCCTTCGTCTGCACCGGGGTGATCCGCCCGTCCGAGCCGCTGGCGGCGCGGGCGGCGGCGCCGGTGGCGGGGTCGATGCCGGCCAGCCGCTCGGCCTTGGCCTGGCCCTTGGCGACCCGGCGGGCGGTGCGCTCGGCGACCCGTTCAAGGCGCTGGTTCTGCCGGGCCGCGCGGCGCTCGGCCCGTTCCCCGCCCGACCAGTGCTCGCCGCCGGGCAGCCGGGAGGCGGCCTTGGCCAGGGTGTGCGCCCCGGTGCTGGCGGGGCGGTGGCGGGGGCCGCTGGCGCGGTCCGCCGGAGCGGAGCCGCGTCCGGCCTGCTGGGGCACGCCGTTGGCGGGGTGGTCGGTGGTGCCGCGGTGAGCGGCGGGGGGCATGGTTCCGGCCGTTCGCGACACGTGCTGTCCCTTCCGGGGGGCGGGGTTGTCGAGCGGAGCTGTGGCGCCGCCCGGGTGCCGGGCCGCGTCGGGCGTGGGCCCGGAGGCGGTGCCGGGAGCGCCGGTACGGCCGTAACGGGTCTGCGGCGTCGAGTGGTTGGCAGCGGGCGTCCAGCCGGTGGAGCGGCGGGCGGGCGGGGAGAAGAGGCCACCCCCGGCCCCGGCCGAGCGGGGACCGACGGCCGTACGGGCGGTGGTGCGCGGGAAGGCGGTGCGGCGGTTGCGCATCCTGCGGGCCAGGCCGCCGATCGCGGCGGCTCCGGCGACGGCGCCGACCGCGGCGAGGGTGGCGGCCGGGCCGCCGAGGGAGGCGGCACCGGCCCCGGCGGTGCCGAGGGCGTTGGCGGCGGCCACCGCGATTGGGACACCCGGCACCGCACCGGGTGGGGCGGGCGCTGGCTCGGGCTTCGGGGTCGGCGACGCGGCGGGGGGTGGCTGGTTCTGGGGTGCGGGGACGACCTCGACCAGCGTCGAGGCCACCGGTTCGGACATGATGGGCGCTCCGGTTCTCTGAGGAGGACGGAGGGCCCGGAACCATCGGCAGCTCGCCAGCAGGGCGGTGGTTCCGGGCCGTTACGGCTGGTCAGAGCTGGTTTGACTCCAGCGAGAAGAACGTGACGGTCGCGTTGGCCATCTCGGGCTTCTGCTGGTCGACCCAGGTCCGGATGTCCTTGTAGGCCTGCTGGCGGGTGGCCCCGGGCAGGGCGGTGTAGGTCCCGTCCATGGTGAACGTGGCGAAGCCGCGGTCGATGGGCTTCTGGAGGGTGATCAGCCAGGCGTGCGTGGGCTGGACCGGAGCCGGGCGGTGCGCGGTGGCGGGGACGGTCACGGTGAACTCTCTTTCTGCTCGGATGAGTTGTCAGATGGAGGCGATGAGGGCGGCCGCGGTCTCGAAGGCGTGGTGCCAGGCCTGGTCCAGCGCGTAGGCGCCGTTCATGCCGTGGTCGGCGAGCCGCACGAAACGGCCCTTGCCGGTGGCGTCCGCCAGGCGCCGCAGCGGCTCGCGCCGGTCGGCGACGTAGTGGGTGGCCGCGCTGAGCGCGAGCGCGGCGGCCACCAGGCCGGGACGCAGCCCCACCCCCAGCAGGCGGGCGCCGCCCAGTAGGACGGCGGCCTGGACCGCGGTGTAGGAGGCGACGTGCGCCGCGCAGGCCCTGCGACCGGCCGTTCCGGCCTGGCCCTTGGTCGTGGCCTGGTGGTCGCTCTGGACCCAGTGGTCCGCGACGTCCGCCGAGGCCCGCAGCAGGGCGTATGAGGCGGCGAACCTGGTAGCACGAGCGCTGGTCAAGGGAGGCTCCATTTCAGCGGTCGACGACCGGCTTGTAGAGGTCGCGGTGGCCGAGGTGGACGGTGATGCCGGTCTTGCCGAGGCGCTTGGCGAGCGCAATGGCCACGGTGGGGGCGCGGTGCCGACCGCCCGCGCAGCCGACGACGATGTTCAGCGGCGACTCGGCCGGGCCGGCGTCGAACGCCTCGGCCAGCAGCGCGGTCGCGCCGATCAGCTCCTGGATGCCAGGGGTCTGCAGCACCGTCCGGCGCACCGGCAGGTCCTCGGCGGTCATGTGGCGAAGGGTCGGGTCGACGTGCGGGTCGCGGAAGTGGCGCCGCAGGTCGAGCACGAGGTGAGCGAAGGCGGGCGGGTCGCCGTGGAGGTAGCCGAAGCTGACCAAGCGGACGTCGGTGATGGACATGAGCGGGTCCTCCGGGCTCAGCGGGTCTGCTGGGTCAGGGAGCCGAGCAGCTCGGGCCGGTTGGTGGAGCCGAGCGAGACGCCGGCGGAGGTGAAGAGGTGCCACCAGCGGACGCTGTCGTCCTCGTTGCTGGTCTGGGCGCAGGTGAAGCCGTGGAAGGGAAAGATGTCGACGACACGGGTCTGCTCGAACTCCGGCTCGGCGGCCGGGATGCGGTCGGTGCTCATGACGGTTACTCCCGGAAGGTTTAGGCGGCGGCGAGCGCGGCGGCGCGCTGCTCGTTGAGCCGCTTGTAGACGGTGTTGACGTAGGAGGCGGAGCGGGTGGCGCGGCGCGCGGCTTCGCGCTGGGGAACCTTGTCGCGCCAGCAGTCCTCGATCACGCGGGCGGCCTCGGCCTCGTCCAGGCGGACGGCGGCCGGTTCTTCCCGGTCGTTGTCCTCGGCGTCGGTGTTCACCTCGTCCTCGGCGGTGAACGCCTCGGGCTCCGGGGTGTTCACCGGGTCGGGGCCAGCCGGGTACACCGGGCCGTCGATCACATCCTCGGCGGCGTCCGTGGCCTCGACGGCGGTGGGGCTGGTGGCCTCTTCCGGTTCGGGGTGAACGGGGGTGAGTGCCGGGTGAACGGACTCGGTGTTCACCGTGTCCGCCGGACCCGCCGAGAGCGCGTCCCGGGCATCCGGGGAGGGGCTGGACGGCAGGGTCGGGGCGGGCTGCGGGGCGAGGGTGAACGGCGCCGTCGGGAGGGTGAACAGGGGCAGGTTCACCACCTGTCGGGCGGCCTGCGGGAACGTCGCTGGCCGGGTGCGGAGCGGCGGTTGGCGCCGGGCCACGAGGCGGGCCAGAGCTCGGCGGTAGGCCGGTCCGGCCTCGGCGACGAGCAGCAGCAGAAGCGGCGGGATCAGGTGGATCACGACCCCGACCAGGTCCTTTGCCAGTGCGGCGGCCCCGATGTTGAGCCAGACTGTGGCCAGGCCGGTGACCCATCGGAAGAGGGCCGGCCAGCGTCCGGGCTTCACGCCGAAGCGGGAGAGGGTGCTGTCCGCCTGGAGGCTCAGGATGAAGCATCCGTCCGAGGCGACCGCCATGACGGGGCCGGTGCCGTAGCCGGGTGAATGGGCGTCGATGAACGGGGCGGCGGTGGACATGCTCACCGCGACCACCGCTCCCGTCAGCACCCATGTGCCGGCGCTGATCACCCAGGAGGTCCGGCGGATCTGGTCCTCGGTGGGCACCTCGGTGAGCGGTCGGTGAACACCCCCGGCGGAGTGGTGAACGTTCATCCGGCACCCCCGGCGGCGCGCCGTTCGCGGAGGGCGGCCCGGGAGCGGCGCTTGTACAGCGCGGCGCGCTCGGCGGGGGTCATCCCGCCGGCGATGCCGTGCTTCTCGTGCCGCTCCATCGCCAGTTCCAGGCACACCAGCCGGACCGGGCACCCAGCGCAGATCATCTTGGCGCGCCGCTCGGCCCACCAGGCCTTCGCGACGACGTCCTCCGTGACCTCGGTGTCCTCGTCGGGCTCCGGGTAGAAGAGGCTGGGGTCGGCGCCGACGCAGGCGGCGCCGGGCAGGGCGCCGTCCGGGTCGGGCTGATACTCGGCGAGCCGGGTGGCCAACGGGCGGCCGGGCCGGTGCGGGGCACGGGTGCCGGTGAGAACCAGGATGCGGCGAGGGCTCATCAGGCGGCCGCCTTCCAGGTCAGCACTCGGCGGCGCTCGGCGGTGCGCATCAGCGCCGAGGCAAAGCGGGCGGCCGGCGGGTCCAGGTCCCGCAGGATGTCCCGCGCGGCGTCGAGCCGGGCCCGCCTGTCGTCGGCGGATTCGTCCTCGCTACCGGTGAACAGCTCGGCGTCGATGCCGACGCCGAGGGCGAGTTCCGCGAACTCGTCCGGCGTCGCGGCGTCCTGGCCTGCGACAATCAGTTTCATGGGTCGTGTTCCTTCACTCGGACGGCCCTGAGCGGTCCCGGTGTTGCAGCACCGGGACCGCAGCCGTGTTGGGGCCGGACGATCGACGAGCGTCCGCGCGGACCCGGCGTCCCTCCGCCGAGGCGGAGGGACGCCGGGAACCGTGATCGCTGGTCGACGCCTCACCGGCCAGTGGCGCGGTGAGGCGGCCTATGTCTCTTGCGGTCGATCGGTTTCATCGGGACACCTCCTTTGGTTGAGCGGGCAGGGAAACTCACTGCAAGGGGGGCGCGCCCCCACTCTCCGGCCGTTGCTCGCGGTCACCGGGCCACCTCGCCAGTCGGGGCCGAAGCCCCTGTCCCCTGGCCTTTGCGGAGATTGCAGCGTCCTCCGCCTCAGCACTGGCGACCCTTCAAGCGGTTGCTTCACCGCTTTTCAGGGCGCCTTTTGCGCAGTTCAGAGCAGCCTTAAGAAGGCCCCTCTGTGTCGCCTTGTCTCGCTCAGGCGACAGTTCCGGCCCCAAAAGGCCGTTGACGTGCAGGAATAGCAAGGCTTGCGAGAACTTTGTTCTCTCTGCCACACAGAACACTGTGAGGCAGAGAAGCAGAGTTGGCAAGTCCACCGGCCGGGCAAGATGCGGAAGCATTGGTTCCGGCCGGAGAGTGCGGCACTATGAGGCAGAGACGCAGAGGGATGTGGAGTGGTGATGGTCGAGTGGACCGGCGAGAAGTCCGCCTACCGGCAGGTGGCCGATGACCTTTGCGCACGGATCGCGAAGGGCGAGTTCGCCGTCGACGGGAAGATCCCGTCACTGGCGAAGCTTCAGGCCTACTACGACGTGAGCCCAACCGTTGCGCGCGCCGCCGTCGGCCACCTGCGGGAGACCGGGCTCGTCGTGAGCCACCAAGGCAAGGCGGCCTTCCTGACCGAGGGTGCGGAGTCGAAGGCCGCGGCCGTCGCCGGCAGCGAGGCTGGGCAGCTCCGGCGCGAGCTCGCGGAGGTTCGCGGGGAACTTCGCGACCTGCAAGCCCGGGTCGCGGAGCTTGAGGCCCGGTGACGGGCGGATGGGGGGGACCGGGGGATCGCGGCTGTGCTGCGGTCCCCCGGCTGTATATCGGGGCGGGCGACGCTTCACTGATGCCTCCTGGGGTGGACAGGAATCAGTTCACACCCATCGGAGCGGCATCTGTATCACGGAGCCTTACTGGCATTCGGTAGCAGATCCTTACATGACTACTATCACGACTTCTATCGCGATTTTCGGGTGACTCAACGAGCCGCTACACTCGCGGCACGAGCAGTTTCCTAGGAGGGGAATATGGCTCGGCAACGCCCAGGATGGAATCCGGCAATTCTCAAGCAGGTCAGGGAATCCCACGAACTGACCCTTGAGGAAGTCGGCGAGAAGCTTCGGGAAATCGGCGAGCGGCACAAGTTCAACCTTGCTGCCAACTTTCAGACGGTCTGGGCGCACGAGGCGGGCTCCTCGTACCCGCGCCCCGACTACCGCCGGGCCTACTGCCTTCTCTACCGCATGAACGAGGCGGAACTGGGCTTTCGCCGACCGCTCCCCGGAGAGGTCACCACGGTGCCCAACCAGCGTCCAGCAGCAGAAACTGTCCCCAACCTGGACCAGGCGATCCGCGAGGCTCTCAGCAGCATCCGCGAGGGCGCGGACAATGTCGACGCCGGAGCGTTCCGCAGTCGGGTCATTAACGAGTGGAAGCGTCGGAATGGCGGCGAGAATTCCGGCCCGATGGTTCTCCTCGTCGGCGGATATGCCGGTTCCGGGAAAAGTGAGTTCGCCAAATTCATCGGCCGCCTCACCGGGTGGCCGGTGCTCGACAAGGATTCCTTGACGCGCCCGCTGGTCGATCAGCTCTTGACGGCGCTCGGCGGAGAGGTGAACGACCGGAGTTCTGCGCTCTACCGCGAGAAGGTCCGGCCGCTCGAATACCGCTGCCTCATGGAGGCCGCGTGGGACAACGTCGACTGCGGCACGTCCGTGATCCTCGACGCGCCGTTCCTGGCGGAGTTCTCACAGGCCGACTGGATGCAGCGCTTCTACAACCGCTGCAAGGCGAAGCGAGCCACCGTGGCCGCTATCTGGGTCGAGTGCGACCCCGACTCGATGAGGGAGTACATCGAGTTCCGAGGCGCGGCCCGGGACATCTGGAAGATGGAGTCGTGGGAGGAGTACCTGGCGACGATTGACCTCAAGCTCCGGCCCCAAGGCCCGCACTTCGTGGTGGACAACCGCCTCGGTGCGGCGATCGCCGCTGCCGACCAGGCCCGCGACGTACTGAGCGGAGGCGGGCTGTGACATCGCGCGGCCTCGTCCTGTACGGCCCGCCGGCCGCCGGGAAGGACACCGTCACCCGGGTCCTCCAGGAGATCAGCCCGGAATACCGGCCCTTCGCTCGGCTCAAGGTCGGTTCCGGGAAGTCCACCGGCTACCGGATGGGCACTGCTGAGCAACTGGCCGAGCTGGAGGCCGCTGGCGATGTCATCTACCTGAACCGGCGGTACGGCAACACGTACGTGATCGACCGTCCCGGGATGGACGAGGCGTTCATGGCGGGCATTCCGGTCGTTCACCTGGGTCAGGTCGAGGGCATCAACGCCCTCATCAAGGGCTACCCGGCCGACTGGGCCGTCGTACTGCTCTTGTGCTCGCGCGAGGCGACGGCGTCCCGCTCAGCCGGACGGGGCGACGCCGACACTGCGGATCGGCTCTCCGCATGGGACGCCACGCAGGCCGATGTCGACGCTCACCCTGGGCAGGCATGGGACCTCACGGTGGACACGGGCACCGTCGAACCGGCTGAGGCAGCGCGGCTGATCAACGACCTCTTGTCGCGTGACCGTGCTGGCGGAGACCGGTAGCGGCCTGCGCTCAGTGCGGCCGGGACAGACGGTCAAGGGCCTCGTCGGGCGTCAGCTCGGCGAGGTCTTTGCTGTTCTCCCACCGAGCGAGGGTTTGCGACACGGCCCGCAGCACCTCGTCGGGCAACCCGACGGCGGATAGCATGTCGGCGGCCTCGTCCATCTCGGGGCCCCAACGCCACGCTCGCGCGGCAGTCTTGGCGATGTACCCGGTCTCCACCAGGTAACTGCCCTGCCGCTTGCCGGCGACGTCGAGCAGCGCATCATCCACGCCGTGCGCGCGTGCCGCTCCGAAGGCAACCGCCGCGAGCACACGGGATGCCTTCTGGTACGAGCTGTACGCCAGCTTCAGGGCCGATGCCTGACCGACGTCCGCGCCTAGCACGGGAGTTGCCACTGCACTACCAGCAAACAACTCTTCCACCAGCGAGACGGCATCTCGCGAACCGGAAAGGTACAGCCGAGTCCTCTTTCCCTTGATCGGCGGTGAGCCGATGACCGCGCCGTCGACCACCGCGTCAGCAGACCGGCCCAGCACCTCGGCAATGCGAGTCATCCGCTCCGGGTTGATGGCGTTGGCCTCCACGTAGACGCCAGCGAACCTACGCTCGGCGACGGTATGGGCCAGTTGCTCGGCGGCCGCCGGCGGGCAGAGGCTGAGGATGACGTGAGCCTGCTCCACGAGAATGTCCAGGCTGCCTACGGACTCCAGGCCGGCCCGCTCAGCCCGGGCCACGGTGGCCGCACTTCGGCCCGCCGGGCACCAGAGAACCCTCGCTGCGTTCGGTCGGGCGCAAGCTGCGACCGCCGCACCCATGCTTCCGGGGTGGAGGATGCCGACGATCGGCTTGATGGTCATCGGGTGCTCTCCGGTCGTCCGAGCAGGAAGTCCACCGCTCCCACGGCGGTGGGCGAGATGTGATCTGGGGCGAGTCCGGACGTGGCCCAGGTGCTGCCTGCCGAGACCCAGATCGTTCGCAGGCCAGCGGCGCTGGCCCCGGCGATATCCGTCATCGGGTTGTCCCCGACCATCCAGGCATCGGCTGGAAGCATGAACCCACAGCGTGCGGCGGCCGTCCGAAAGACCTCGGGATCCGGCTTGCGGGCCCCGGCCTCCTCGGAGATGCACACCGCGTCCACGTGATCGAGGATGCCCGCAGCGATCAGCTTGGCCCGTTGGATGTCCGTCGCACCGTTCGTCAGCACGCCCACCGACCACCCGGCAGCCCGGAGCAGGTCGAGGCGGGCGAGGACCGCCGGATCGCACCTGACCTTCGCGGCCAGCCCGACCACATAGGCGTCCCACAGCTCCACGGCGGACTCGACCAGGCCGAGGGTCTGCCGCGGAACCTCGAAGGTCTCCGGAACTGCGCGCTCGCGCAGCGCATCGAACAGGGTCGCTTCGGCCTCGGCTGATAGGCGTCGAGCGGTGCAGAAGTCGCTCACCCAGGCGGCTACCGCTTCGCGCCGGTTGATCAGTGTGTCATCAAGATCCATAAGGACGAGCCTGCCCATGGCGGCGACCCTACCGGGTAAGCCAGATCAAGCCCCGGGCACCCAACCGGGCTCGGCCCCTGGCCGGGGCAGAGCACTGCCTCCGGCGCTCACGTCCAGAAGGTCAAGGCGTTCAAGTAGCTCGCGCTTTGTTCGGACGGCCAGTGTCCTCGGATCGAGGGCATGCCTCGGGCCTGACCAGCCCGTCGGACGGGGCAGTCAGGCCCACCGCAACCTAGTGCCGGAGTGCACGGACCCCCAGGTCGTAGGCCATGGAACCGAGGGCGAGAACAACGAGCGGCCACACCAACGGGGAGTCGGGCGGAACGGTGCCGCTGATCAGGATGGTGCCGACCGAGCCGCTGCTCAGTACGGCAGCGCACGTCGGCATGCTCGGCGCGACCACGCGAACCAGAACTCCACGGTGCTGTTGGTCCTCCGACTCGTGACCGGTCAGGTGAACGTTCACCGCATGCCTCCCACGGTCACGGCGGCGGCTTGGGCCCGGTCGTTGTACTGCTTGCCGAGCCGCTTGAGCTTGGCGCGCACCCGCTGTCCGAAGGCGTACGGATTGGAAGCGCCGGTAAGCAGGGCGGCCTCCTCCCAGGATGTTCCCGGGCTCTGCGACCACACCCGGGCTAGCGCTTGCTCCTCAGACGACAAGCTGGCGAAGACCACAAGAGCGCGCGGTTCGTCGGGCTCCCAGGGCAGTACCTCGTCCTGAGGGTGTCGGCGGTCGGAGAGCACATCGCGCAGCGTCAAGTCGTGGCCGCCGTATACCGGGGCGTCGAGGAGAGCCACGCGCCGACCATTGGCCTTGCGTTCCCAGACCGGCTGCAACTGCCGGTGGACCGTGTGGCTGTTCTTCCGCAGTGTGGCGACCAGGCCGTCGTCCTCGACGTCCAGGCCGTCCTCCCAGTCGTCCATCAACGCGGCCGACACGGCCTCTCGCCAGTCCGGGGTCACGTTCGGAATACTCAGCCAGTGGCGCGCGAAGGAGTCGACCGCCTCGTGTCGGCCCTCGATCGCAGCCCGCCGGGCTCCCAGTGCGGCGTACAGCGCGGACTGCCCGCGCCACGCCTTGAGCACTCTGATCAGGCTCCGCAGGCGGCCACGGGCCCAGCGCTCCATCTCCGCAGGGTCACGCCGTACTGGCAGCCAATCGCCGGAGAACGCCCCGGGGGCGCCATCGATAACCTTCCCCTGCATAGGGACAAGTTCGCCTCCCAGCTCCTTGAGCAGCCGGGCGAGCTCGTCCGCCGAAAGGCTGGCCAACACCGGCTTCAAGCCAGCGGTGACCGGGACGAGTTCGGTCGACGGCTTCCGCGCCGAAGGGGGAGGGGTGGTGGACACGAACGGGTGCTCCTTGCGCTCTGGACGGCAGCTTCCACCCACAAGGACCGGCAGAGCGGCGATCCATCAAAGTTTTCCGAGAGAGAATGTGTGACGCCCGTCACTCTGGAGTCGGCTTGATCTGCCAGTGGCAGTGCGGAATTGGGGTAATCGCCCGAAGGCGCTGTCAGCGGGCGTAGCTACGCTGCCGTGTGTGGATGTCCTGATGGGAGAGGTCCTTGACCTCCAGCGGGTGTGGTCGGCGCAGAACACGACCGAGATGAAGCGCCGCGGCGTGGTAGTCCGGAAGGAGCTGTCGGCCCGGCTGGCAGCTCATGTCGAGGCGATAGCTGAGACCTTGGGCATGTCGGTTGAGGACGTGGGGATCGAGGGGCGGGACGGTACCGGCCTGAAGACGGAGATCCCCTGGACCCGGGTCTTTTCGCAGGACAGATCGCCGAGCGCGACGACCGGTTGGTACATCGTCTACCTCTTCAGCTCCTCGGGTGACCGGGTCTACCTCTCGCTGAACCAGGGCACAACGGTCTGGACCGGCACGGACTTCGCGCCCCGGAAGCCGGACGAGTTGCGGGCCCGTGTCGCGTGGGCTCGCCCCTTGATCGCGGCCCGCTCTGCCACCAGAAGCGACCTCGTCCAGAACATTGATCTGCAAGCCCGGAAGTCCCACCTTGGCGCTGGGTACGAGGCCGGCAACGTGGTGGCGATCGAGTACCTGCGCGATCGCATCCCCGACCAGGAGATCCTCATCGCCGATGTCCTCTTCATGACCTCTCTCCTGGCCGAGGTGTACCGGGGTGAGGCGACCGCGTTGCACATCCCTGGAGAGGCCGCGCCGGAGGTCCTGGAGACCGTCGAGGTGGCTGCTCGGGCAGCTGGCCGCCGTACCCGCCCGTCGAAGGGCGCGAGGGGCCAGGGCTTCCGGCTGACCGTCGATGAGCGGCGCGCTGTCGAGCTGAGGGCGGTGCAGATGGCCACGGACTACTTCGACGCCCAGGGCTGGGAGGTCAAGGACGTTGGCGCCAAGGAGTCCTTCGATCTGCTCCTCAGCCGGGGCGAGGAGAGGCTCCATGTGGAGGTCAAGGGCACCACTTCCGAGGGCGGCCAGGTCGTCCTGACGAGGGCTGAGGTTGAGCGCCAGCGGGCCTTGGCACCTCACAACGCCCTGGTCGTTGTGCACTCCATCGACCTTGACCGTACGTCCGTGCCAGCGGTAGCAAAGGGCGGGGTTCTGAGCTGTACGTCCCCCTGGACGATCGAGGAGAACGACCTGACGGTCGTCTCCTACCTCTACGCGACCGGTCTCTAAGGCGCGCGGGGCGCGGTGGCTCCAACCCCTGATTCCGACGTCAGCTGCCAACATCAACGACGTTGGATGAACGATTCCGGGGGAGGGCTGCCAGCTTCCGGGCTGTCCGCCCTCGTAGTGGTCCGACAGGATGCGGGGCCGGTCAGGCGCCCGGTCTCGTGATGCGTAGGTTGTGGGAGGGAACGGCTCGGAGACTGGAGCGGTTGAAATCGGCCAAGAATCCCTCGGTCACTGCCCGCGACCACCGTCCGCGCGAAGGGGCGAAACCGTAGTTAGGTCGGGCGGGAGCGTAGCGGGGGAACAGGCAGGATTGACTACCCAGCGTGGTTTTCTCACTGAGTGAGGAAAAGTCCCCATCCGAGAGTCATCGGTCACAAGGTTGGTGCCACCGCCCCAGCGGGGCCGCGCTGTTACGGTCGGCTAACCCAATGGACAAGCCCGCCAACGCCGTTGTGGGTGCAACCAAGTACGGCATGGCGGGCTGTGAGCACCTCTCGGAGGTACTACGTGAGTCTCTCGTCTTTCTCACTGTCGGTGTCAAGCTCGGGTCCTCAGATCTGGCCGGTGACGGTGATCGTCATCGTGTTGATCCTCAAGACATCGACTGAAAGGCTTCCCTCTGTGCTTTCGGCGGTGGCCGGCCTTGTTGCGCTCCTCCTCAAGGAACAGCGCCCAGCAATCACGCCTCGCGGCATGGCCAGCTGACACCACTGGAGTCGCTGACGGCGGATTCTGACGGCAACACCGACGGACATGAGACGGCAAGGAAGGCTGCCAGCGCCCGGCTGCTGGGAGGCGCGTGCGGCTTCGCTGAGCCTGCCTGAAAGGTCGAACGAGCTTACAAAGCAGATGTCGGCGGTTCGAAACCGTCCGCGCCCACCCCGTGAACAGCTGAAACGCACACTACGGCCCAGGTCGGGAGCATGATCCCGACCTGGGCCGCAGTCGTTCCTGCGATCTCGCTACAATCTCGAACGGTCTCTCTACAGTCTCGCCACACGGTCGCTCCTCCCGAGATCCCCCTGAACGATCACGGCGAGTTCGCAGGTTCCGGCGTCGGTGCTCGGCTAACGGGTGGTGTGGGCGCCGCCGTTGAGGTGGAGGGTCTGGCCGGTGAGGTGGCGGGCGCCGGGGGAGGCGAGGAAGTGGGCGGTGCGGGCGACGTCGGCGGGGGTGCCGGGGCGGTTGGTGTGGGTTTCGGCGATGAGGGCGGCGCGGCGCTCGGGGGTCATTGCGCCCTGGAAGAAGCCGGTGTCCTCGATGTAGCCGGGGGAGATGACGTTGGCGGTCACGTCGAGCGGGCCGAGTTCGGCGGAGAGGGCGGCGTTCCAGGCGGCCAGCGCCGCCTTTGATGCGCCGTAGGCGCCGCCGCGGCGTTCGGCGCCGATCGAGCCGATGCTGATCACGGTGCCGCCGGGGGCGAGGGCGGGCCGCAGGGCGGTGGTGGTGAGGACGGCGCCGAGCAGGTTCTGGGCGAGGTTGGCCTGCCAGGTGGCGAGCAGGGCGTCGAGCGGGGGGAGGTCGGCGGGGGCCGGGCCGGGCAGTCCGCCGGAGGCGTTCACCAGTACGTGCAACTCGCTGATTCGGCTGGCTAGTTCGGCGACCTGGCCGGGGTCGGTGGCATCGCACACCACGCCCTCGACGGCCAGTTCGGCGGCGGTGCGCTGCACGGTGTCGCGATGGCGGCCGGTGATCAGGACGCGGTGGCCGTCGGCGGCGAAGAGTTCGGCAGTGGCCCGGCCGATGCCGCTGCTGCCGCCGGTGATCAGGACGGTGCGAGACATGTGATCCTCTCCGGAGGTATGTTTAGGCCTAAACGTAACGGAGGTGGTCGACCGTGGCAACGGAAGTGACGGCAGCCCAGATCGCGCGGGCCTGGCAACGCGAGCGGCCGGGGACGCCGACCGACTCGATCGAGGTCGTCACCCCGGTCTGGTGGCTCGCCAAGCTGTTCACCGACGACCGAGCCCGGGCCCTGCGCGCCGCCGGGATCGACTCCGCGACGCTCGACCTGCTCTCCGTGCTGCGCCGATCGGGTGAGCCGTACGCGCTGACCACCCGCGAGCTGGCCCGGCGCACGCTCGTCACAGCGGGCGCGATCTCGCAGCGGGTGGCCCGGGCGGAGACGCAGGGGCTGGTGGTCCGGGAGGCCGGGGAAGCGGCCGGGCACGGGTCCCGGACGGTGCTGGTGTCGCTGACGACGGCCGGGCACGAGCTGGTCGAGCAGTCGGTGGACGTGGTGCTCGGCCGGGAGGCCCGGCTGGTCGGCGGACTGTCCGAGGCGGAGCGGGAGACCCTGGTCGGCCTGCTGGACAAGCTGCTGGCCGACGTCCGGCGGCAGGTGGCGGGGCGGGTGGCGGCGCAGGAGGGTGCGGGCGAGGATCGGGGGGACCGTACGGACCTCTGAGGGCGGTGGACGCGGATGGCGGAGCAGACGGGGGAGACCCGGGGGGAGCTGTCGGCGCGCCTGAACTGGCTGCGGGCGGCCGTGCTGGGCGCCAATGACGGCGTGGTGTCGACGGCCGGGATCGTGACCGGGGTGGCGGGCGCGTCGGGTTCCCGTACGGCGCTGCTCGCGGCGGGCGTGGCCGGGCTGCTGGCGGGGGCGATGTCGATGGCGGCCGGGGAGTACGTCTCGGTCAGCACCCAACGGGACACCGAGCGGGCCGCGTTGGAGAAGGAGCGGCGCGAGCTGACCGAGGACCCGGAGGGCGAGCTCGACGAACTCACCGACTACTACCGGGACAGCGGGCTCACCGCCGGTCTGGCCCGGGAGGTGGCGGCGGCGCTGACCGAGCGGGACGCGCTGGCGGCGCACGCGCAGACCGAACTGGGCATCGACCCCGAGGCGTTGACCAGTCCCTGGGAGGCGGCGCTGGCCAGCGCGGCCGCGTTCACGCTGGGTGCGCTGGTGCCGTTGCTGGCGGTGATGCTGCCGCCGGAGTCGTGGCGGCTGGGGGTCACGGTCGTCGCGGTGGTGCTCGCGCTGACCCTCTGCGGGTGGGCCAGTGCGCGGTTGGGCGGGGCCGGGCCGGGGCGGGCGGTGGCCCGCAACGTCGCGGGCGGGTTGCTGGCGATGGCGGTGACGTACAGCGGCGGCGTGCTGCTGCAGTACGTCAGCGGGTGAGGTCCGCCGGCGGGTAGGTCGGGAGGGACGCTCGGTGCGGGGGTGCGCGAAGCGGATGCCTGTGGGACGGCCGCGCAGGCCGGCCGCAGGCGGGACCGCCCGGCGGGTCGGGTGCGCTTGGGAGGCGGGCGTTCGCGCCCTGTGTTTGTGTGGCTGCAAACCGCTTGGGAGAGGTGAAGTGCCGTGACCATGCCCCCGTTCGGATCGAGCGACCCGTTCTCCGATCTGCTCAGCCGGTTCTTCGGGATGAGTCCGATGGCCTCCCCGCCCGCCGTGCAGCGGGTGCCGATCGGGCGGTTGCTCAGCGAGTCCTCCCAGGAGCTGCTGGGGCTCGCCGCGCGGCGCGCTTCCGAGGACGGGAGCAGTGACCTCGACACCGCCCACCTGGCCTGGGCGGCCACCCGGGTGGAGCCGTCGCGGCGGATGCTGGAGCGGGCGGGCATCGACCCGGACCGCTTGTCCGACGATCTGGAGAACGCGCTGCCGACCGGGGGCCAGTCCTCGCAGGACGGCCGGCCCGCGCTCACTCCCTCGGCCAAGCGCGCGCTGCTCGCCGCGCACGCCCGTTCCCAGGAGGTCGGCGCCTCGTACATCGGCCCGGAGCACATCCTCGGCGCGCTGCTGGAGCAGGAACGTTCCGGCGCGGGAACGGCGCTGCGCAACGCGGCGCCCTCGCAGGAGTCGCTGAAGTCGGTACTGGAGGAGCGCGGCACCGGCGGTGAGCGCAGCAGTGCGGGGGCGCACCCGAGCGAGACGCCGACGCTGGACGAGTACGGGCAGGACCTCACCGAGGCGGCGCGCTCGGGCCGGCTGGACCCGGTGGTCGGGCGGGCCGAGGAGATCGAGCAGACCGTCGAGATCCTCTCCCGGCGGACCAAGAACAACCCGGTGCTGATCGGCGAGCCGGGTGTCGGCAAGACCGCGATCGTCGAGGGACTGGCGCAGCGGATCGTCTCCGGGGACGTCCCGCAGAGCCTCAAGGACAAGCGGGTGGTCACCCTGGACCTGACCGCGCTGGTGGCCGGCTCCAAGTACCGGGGCGAGTTCGAGGAGCGGCTGAAGAGCGTGATCGACGAGGTCACGGCGGCCGAGAAGAGCGTGATCCTCTTCCTGGACGAGCTGCACACCGTGGTCGGTGCGGGCGGTGGCGGCGAGGGCTCGATGGACGCCGGCAACATCCTCAAACCCGCCCTGGCACGCGGCGAGTTGAGCGTGGTCGGCGCCACCACGCTGGACGAGTACCGCAAGCACGTGGAGAAGGACGCCGCGCTGGAACGCCGCTTCCAGCCGGTGCTGGTGCCGGAGCCGAGCGTCGAGGAGACGATCGAGATCCTCCACGGGCTGCGCGACGCGTACGAGGCGCACCACCAGGTGCGCTTCAGCGACGAGGCGCTGGACGCGGCGGCGACGCTCTCCGACCGGTACGTCAGCGACCGCTTCCTGCCCGACAAGGCGATCGACCTGCTGGACCAGGCCGGCGCCCGGGTGCGGCTGCGCAGCCTCACCGGCTCCACCGCGGCGAGCTCGGTGCAGGACCGGATCACCAAGCTGAAGCGGGAGTTGGACGAAGCAGTGGCGGACGAGGAGTTCGTGCGGGCCGCCAACCTGAAGACCGAACTGCGGCAGACCGAGGACGAGCTGGCGGCGATCGCCGAGTCCCGCGAGGAGGTCGTCGACGTGACGGCCGACGACATCGCGCAGGTGCTGTCCTCCCGGACCGGCATCCCGGTCGCGGAGCTGAACGCGACCGAGAAGGAGCGGCTGCTCAAGCTGGAGGAGCACCTGCACCAGAAGGTGATCGGCCAGGACGAGGCGGTCACCGCCGTCGCCCAGGCGGTGCGCCGCGGCCGGGCCGGGATGGGCGACCCGGAGCGGCCGACCGGCTCCTTCCTCTTCCTCGGGCCGACCGGCGTCGGCAAGACCGAGCTGGCGAAGGCACTGGCCGCGCTGCTGTTCGGAGACCCGGACCGGATGATCCGCTTCGACATGAGCGAGTTCCAGGAGAAGCACACCGTCTCCCGGCTGGTCGGCTCCCCGCCCGGGTACGTCGGCTACGAGGAGGCCGGGCAGCTGACCGAGGCGGTGCGCCGCAAGCCGTACAGCGTGCTGCTCTTCGACGAGGTCGAGAAGGCGCACCCGGACGTCTTCAACCTGCTGCTCCAGGTGCTGGACGACGGGCGGCTGACCGACGCCCAGGGGCGTACGGTCGACTTCCGCAACACCGTGGTGATCATGACCAGCAACATCGGGTCGCAGCGGATCCTGGACCACTCCGGGGACGTCGAACAGATCCGGGACGACCTGATGCGGGACCTGCGCCGGCAGTTCCGGCCGGAGTTCCTCAACCGGATCGACGAGGTGATCGTCTTCCACGCGCTCACCCGCGAGGACCTGGTGTCCGTGGTCGACCTGCTGCTGGAGCGCAGCCGGCGGCGGCTGCGGGCGCAGGGTGTGCAGCTGGACGTCACCGAGGCGGCCAAGGAGTACCTGGTCAACCGCGGCTACCAACCGGAGTTCGGGGCGCGGCCGCTGCGTCGGACGATCCAGTCCGAGCTGGACAACCGGATCTCCAACCTGCTGCTGGAGGGCACCGTGCGGGAGGGGGACACGCTGATCGCGGACGTCAGTGACGGCGAGCTGGCGGTGACGCTCGCGCGGCCGGAGCCCTCGGCGACCTTCGAGCAGGCGGAGGAGCGGGCACAGGCCGCCGCGACCGGGGCCGAGGGCTGAGCCCTTCCGTGCTGCCCTTCGGTTCGGGCGTACTCCAGCGGGAGTACGCCCGAACGCCACTGGTGGAGGACGCGCGGCGGCGGGGCGCGGGTCTAGCCTTCCGGGCATGATGCCGCCCACGTCACAGCCCCCGGAGCCGTCGCCGGAGCCGTCGTCGGGTTCCCCGTCAGAGCCGTCGTCGGGGCCGCCGCCGGAGTCGTCGCCGTGGCCTCCGGCGGGGCCGTCGTCGGGGCCGCCGTCCGGGACGCCGCCGCCGTCGCCGGGCGGGCTGCCGCCCGAGCCGTGGCGCCCGCCGTGGGTGCGCGCCGCCCGGGCGGGCCTGCCGACGGGCCTGGCGGTGGCCCTGGCGGCGGTGGTCGCGCTGGTCCAGGTGGTCGGCTCCGGCTTCGCCGCGCGGCACCAGGGTGGACGGGTCCCGCTGGACGCCTTCGGCTACCTGCTGCTGCTGATCGGGCCGGCCCTGCTGGTGCTGCGCGGCCGCCGTCCGGTCGCGGTGGTGGCGGGGACATCGGTGGTCACCGCGGTGTACCTGGCCGCCGGGTACCCGTACGGGCCGGTGTTCGCGAGCTGGGTGATCGCCTGCTGCTCGGCGATCGGCCGCGGGCACCGTCGGGCGGCCTGGGCGGGGGTCGGCGGGGTGTACCTGGTGCATGTGTTGGTCACCTTCGTCCTGCCGGACAGCTGGCAGCGCGCGCCGCGGTCGACGTTCGTCTGGCAGGCGGAACTCGGATTGCTGGCCTGGCTGTTGCTGGTGCTGGCGATCGCCGAGGTGATCCGCTTCCGGCGCGAGCGGATCGCCGCCCACCGGGCCTACCGCCAGCAGCTGGAGCAGCGCCGGGCCAACGAGGAACGGCTGAAGATGGCCCGGGAGTTGCACGACATCCTGGCGCACAGCCTGTCGCTGATCAACATCCAGGCCGGGGTCGCGCTGGCGCTGCTCGACCGGCGGCCGGAGGAGGCCCGCACCGCGCTGGTCACCATCAAGTCGACCAGCAAGGAGGCGCTCGGCGAGGTCCGCCAGGTGCTCGCCACGCTGCGCGGGCCCGGCGAGGCGCCGCGCGGGCCGGCCCCGGGGCTGGGGAGGCTGGACGAACTCACCGAGCAGGCCGACCGGATGGGCCTGGCCGTCGAGGTGCTGGAGGACGGCGAGCGCCGGCCGCTCTCCGCGACCGTCGACCTCACCGCCTTCCGGATCGTCCAGGAGGCGCTGACCAACATCATCCGGCACTCGGTGGCCCGGGAGGCGGTCGTGGTGCTGGACTGGCGGGACGCCACGGTGCTGGTGGTCCGGGTCGAGGACCCGGGGCCCGCGGTGGTCGGCGACGCCGGCGGGTCCGGCAGCGGGCTGGTCGGGATGCGGGAACGGGCGGGCGCGTTCGGTGGCACCATCACGGCGGGACCGTTGCCGGGCGGCGGCTTCCGGGTCCGGGCGGAACTGCCGACACCGAAGGCGGAGAGCGATTGATCCGAGTACTGCTGGCGGATGACCAACTGCTGGTCCGGGCGGGCTTCCGGGCCCTGCTGGACCTCCAGGACGACCTCACCGTGGTCGGTGAGGCGGACGACGGCGAGGCGGCGGTGCGGCTCGCCCGCGAACTGGTGCCGGACGTCGTGCTGATGGACATCAGGATGCCCCGGATGGACGGGCTGGAGGCGACCAGGAGGATCGCCGGGGACCCGTCGCTGTCCTCCGTACGGGTGGTCGTGCTGACCACCTTCGAGTTGGACGAGTACGTCTTCGAGGCGCTGCGCTCGGGCGCGACGGGCTTCCTGGTCAAGGACACCGAACCGGCCGACCTGCTGCGGGCGGTGCGGGTCGCGGTGGCCGGGGACGCGCTGCTCTCGCCGGGCGTGACCAGGCGGCTGATCGGCGAGTTCGCGGCTCGCTCCAAGGGGCCCGAGGCGGCCCCGGAGGGGCTCTCGGACGTCTCGATGCTGACCGAGCGGGAACGCGAGGTGCTGGCGCTGGTCGGGATGGGGCTGTCCAACGAGGAGATCGCCCGGCGGCTGGTGGTCAGTCCGTTGACGGCGAAGACCCACGTCAGCCGGGCGATGCTGAAGCTCGGGGCCCGGGACCGCGCGCAACTGGTGGTGCTGGCCTACGAGTCGGGGCTGGTGCGGCCGGGCTGGCTGGGCTGACGGGCTGGCTGGGCTGACGGGGTCGCCGGACCTCGCCGGGGTGCCGGGGCCGGTGGAGCCGGTGGGGCCGGCCGGGGCTGCTGGTGGTCGGGGCTGCTGGTGGTCTGGCTGAGCTGGTGCCCTGCGGCTACTCCCGGTCCGGCGTGTCGCGGGGCGGCCGTACTCTCCCGGGAGTATCCCAACTACCGCTGCTGGTAGGACGCGTGATGAGACCCCTCGGCGGGACGCTCAAGCCACCTCGGGAACCCCCGGGGTCGTGCAGCCGACCGCGAGGAGATGAACCACGATGTACACGCAACTGGCCGATTGGCACGGGCCGGGCGCCTGGATCCTGCTGGTGCCCCTGTTCTGGATCGCCGTGGTGGTCCTGGTGATCACGCTGCTGCGCCGGACGGTGTGGCGGCGGCGCGGCGCCTGCGGGTTCGGGGCAGGGATGGGCGCCGGCTTCGGCGCCGGGGCCCCGGGCGCGGTGGAGCACCCGCTCGCCGTTCTGGGCCGCCGCTACGCCGAGGGCGACATCGACGCCGAGGAGTACCGCGCCAGGCGGGCCGTGCTCGCGGAGTCGACGAGGGACGTCGTCGGGGGCGGTGGCGCCAAGTGACCACCCTCGACGTCGTGCGCGGCACCGCCGCCCGGGTTGCCGACGCCGTGAAGATCTACGGCATCGGCGGCACCGAGGTCCGGGCGCTGGACCACGTGACGGTGGAGTTCCCGGCCGGGCGGTTCACCGCGATCATGGGGCCGTCCGGCTCGGGCAAGTCCACCCTGATGCACTGCGCGGCCGGGCTGGACACCCTCACCGCCGGCAGCGCCTGGATCGGCGACACCGAACTCGGCCCGCTGAGCGACCGGCGGCTCACCCTGCTGCGACGGGAGCGGATCGGCTTCGTGTTCCAGGCCTTCAACCTGGTGCCCACACTCACCGTCCGGGAGAACATCACCCTCCCGCTGGACCTCGCCGGGGCCGCCCCCGACCAGGCCTGGCTGGAAGCGCTGATCGAGGTCGTCGGCCTCGGCGACCGGCTGGGGCACCGTCCCAGCGAGCTCTCCGGGGGCCAGCAGCAGCGGGTCGCCGTGGCCCGGGCGCTGGCCGGTCGGCCCCAGGTGGTCTTCGCCGACGAGCCGACCGGCAACCTCGACTCCCGCACCGGCGGCGAGGTCCTCGGCCTACTGCGCCGCGCGGTGGACGAGATGGGGCAGGCCGTGGTCATGGTCACCCACGACCCGACGGCGGCCGGCTTCGCCGACGAGGCGCTGTTCCTCGCCGACGGCCGACTGGTGGACCGGATGGAGCGGCCGACCGTCGCCTCGGTGCTGGACCGGATGAAGGCCCTCGAACGGGGGCGGCCATGACGTCGGTGACCCTTCGGCTCAGCCTGCGCTCGCTGCGTGCCCACAAGCGTCGGCTGGCCGGCACCCTGCTCTCGATCCTGCTCGGGGTCAGTTTCCTGACCGGCACGATGGTGCTCGGGGACACCCTGCGGGCCAACTTCGACACCCTGTTCGCCGATGCCAACGCCGGCACCGATGTGGTGGTCCGCAGCGCCGACGTCCTGGACTCCCCGGGGACGGCCGGCGGGGTACGGGCCCCGGTCGACGCCGCGCTCGCCGACCGGCTGCGCACGATCCCCGGGGTGGCGGCCGCCGAGCCGTCCGTCCAGGGCGCGGGCCAACTCGTCGGCGGCGACGGCAAACCCATCGGCGGCCAGGGCCCGCCCACCCTGGCGGGCAACTGGCTGACCGACAGCCGGCTGAACCCGTACCGGCTGGCCGAGGGCCGGGCACCGGCCGCCCCGGGCGAGGTGGTGATCAACCGCGGTGCGGCGAAGACGGGCGGGCTGCACCTCGGCTCGACCACCGTGCTGCGCACCCCCGACCCGGTGCCGGTCACCGTCGTCGGCATCTCCACCTTCGGGGCGAGCGCGGACGGCATGGGGCCGAGCACCTTCACCGCGATGACCTTCGCGGACGCCGAACGCCACCTCACGCCCAAGGGCGCGGGGCAGGCCAGCTCGGTCCAGGTCCGCGCGGCGAGTGGGGTCTCCCAGCGGGAGCTGGCCGACCGGATCGGCGCGCAACTGCCCTCCGGCGTCCAGGCGATCACCGGTGCGGCGGCCACCCAGGAGAGCACCCAGCAGCTGTCCGGGCGCTTCCTGAGCATGTTCACCACGCTGCTGCTGGTCTTCGCCGGGATCGCGCTGCTGGTGGCGACCTTCACCATCCACAACACCTTCGCCATCGTGGTCGCCCAACGCACCAGGGAGAACGCGCTGCTGCGGGCGCTGGGCGCGGTGCGCGGCCAGGTGCTGGGTGCGACGCTCGCCGAGGCCTCGGCGGTCGGACTGCTGGCCTCGCTCGGCGGGCTGCTCGGCGGGGTCGGGGTGGCGACCGGGCTCAAGGCGCTGTTCTCGACGCTCGGCTTCGCCCTCCCGACCGGCGGCATGGTGATCAGCGCGGCCGCCGTACTCCTGCCGCTGCTGGTCGGGACGCTGGTCACGGTCGGCTCGGCGCTGCTGCCGGCCCTCCGGGCCGGGCGGACGGCTCCGCTGGCCGCCCTGCGGGAGACGGGGGTCGACCGGGCGGCGCAGGGCAGGGCGGGCGTCGTCCGGGCGGTGCTCGGCACGGTGCTGCTGGCCGGCGGAGTGCCGGTGGCCGTCCTCGGCGCGACCGACGGTCCGTCGGTCCTGCTGACGGCGTGCGGGGCGCTGGCGGTGCTGGCCGGCACAGTGGTGCTCGGCCCGGTGGCCGCGGCCCTCGCGGTCCGCACGCTGGGCGCGCCGCTGCCCCGACTGCGCGGGGTGTCCGGCGTACTGGCCCGGCGCAACGCGGGCCGCAACCCCCGCCGGACGGCGGCCACGGCGAGCGCGCTGATGATCGGCGTCGCGGTGGTCACCCTGTTCACCGTCTTCGGCGCCTCGATCAAGGCGACCCTGGACGACACGGTGAGTAAGTCCTTCGCGGGTGATCTGGCCGTCACCACCGCCTCGTTCGGGGCGGGCGGCAGCGGGATCAGCCCCAAGGTGGCGGATGCCCTGGCGGCCCTGCCGGAGGTGCGGCAGACGGTCGGGCTCGGTCGCGGTGTCGCCCGGATCGACGGGCACGGCCGCACGCTGGACGTCACCGACCCGGCCCGGCTGTCCGGGATCGTCGACCTCGGCCGGATCGACGGCTCGCTCGACGCACTCGGCACGGACGGGCTCGCGGTCTCCCGCAGCGAGGCCCAGCAGAACGGCTGGAAGCTCGGACAGACCGTCATCGTGGGCTTCACCGACGGAGCCGGCGGGCCGTTCACCATCCGCGCGCTGTACGAGGGCGGCGGGCTGGCCGGGGACTACCTGATAACCAGGCAGGCCTGGGCCCCGCACCGGGTGCAGGACGCGGACACCATGGTCGCGGTCGGGCTGCGCGGCGGCGTCCCGCTGAGCGCAGGCAAGGCGGCGGTGACCAAGGCGCTGGTCCCGTTCGGCAATCCCCAGGTGCAGGACCGGGCCGAGTACGCCAAGAGCGCGGCCTCCGGCGTCGACATGATGCTCTCGGTGGTCTACGCGCTGTTGGCGCTGGCGGTGCTGATCGCGCTGCTGGGCATCGCCAACACGCTGACGCTGGCGGTGCACGAGCGGACCAGGGAACTCGGGCTGCTGCGGGCGGTCGGCCAGACGAGGGCGCAGCTGCGCGGGATGGTCCGCTGGGAGTCGGTGCTGGTGGCGGCCTTCGGGACGGTCGGCGGCCTGGGGCTCGGTACCTTCCTCGGCTGGGCGCTGGTGAAGGCCTCGGACAGCGCCGGGACGGGATCGTTCGCGATACCGCCTGAGCAGCTGGCCGTGGTCCTGCTGGCCGGACTGCTGGCGGGCGCGGTGGCCGGGCTCCGCCCGGCGGGCCGGGCGGCGCGGCTGGACATCCTGCGGGCGATCGTGGCCGACTAGGAGAAACCGGAGGGCAGCCCGGAGCAGGAGAGCCCGGAGGACTCGGAGGGGGAGACCCCGGTGACCCGGACCCGCTTCGCTCAGGACCTCACGGCCTGCGGGAACACCTCCCGCAGGAGCGGGTCCGGCAGCCCGCGCTTGCGCCACTCGCGCGGGTAGCCGAGCGAGACCTCCTGGAACGGGACGCCGTCGTAGCTGGTCTTGCGCGGGATGTGCAGGTGGCCGTAGATCATCGCGGCGGTGTTGAAGCGGCGGTGCCAGTCGGCGGTCAGCTCGGTGCCGCACCACTGGGCGAACTCGGGGTACCAGAGGACCTCGGTGGGGTGGCGGACCAGCGGGTAGTGGTTGACCAGGACGAGCGGGACGTCCGGGTCGCAGGCCGCGAGCCGCTGCTCGGTCAGCCGGACGCGCTCGCGGCACCAGGAGTCGAGGTCCGGGAACGGGTCCGGGTGGAGCATCCGCTCGTCCGCGCACACGATCCCGCTCTCGTAGGCGGCCGCCAGGGACTCCTCCTTGGTGGTCGTGCCGGGAGCACGGAAGGAGTAGTCGTACAGGAGGAAGAGCGGGGCGATCCGGACCGGTCCGCCGGCGCCCTGCCAGAGCGGGTACGGGTCCTCGGGGGTGACGACGCCGAGGGCGCGGCACAGTTCCACCAGGTGGTCGTAGCGGGCCACGCCGCGGAGCTGGACCGGGTCCTGGGGGTGGGTCCACAGCTCATGGTTGCCGGGCGCCCACACCACGCGGGCGAAGCGTTCGGCGAGCAGGCCGAGCGCCCACTCGATGCTGGTGGTGAGCTCAGCGACGTCCCCGGCGACGAGCAGCCAGTCGTCGGGGTGGGTGGGCTGGAGCTTCTCCACCAGGTCGCGGTTCTCCTGGTAGGAGATGTGCAGATCGCTCACCGCGAGCAGTCGCCCGCCACCGCTGGCCCCGCTGGGCGTCGACTCTGCGTCGCTGCGGATCTCGGTACTCACTCCTGCCCCCTGGGTTCACCCGGTCGATGCGGCCACCCTACGTGGCGGGCGGGGGTCGTGGGCCGGGTTGACGCGATCAGCTGTTCGACGCGGGGATCGTGGAGTCTCGCGGGAGTCGAGGATCCGAGGAACGAGGAGTCGGCAGGCCAGGAGTCGGGAGTCGAGGAGTCGGCAGGCGAAGTGAGCTGAGTTCGGATCAGGAACTGACGTCGATGAGCACACCGTGGGAGGTGGCGGTGGTGACGGCGAGGATGGCCAGCGAGGCGATGCCGAGGGCCAGTCCGAGGAAGGCGCGGCCGCGGCGGTTGGTGCCGCGGACCAGGGCCAGCGTGGCCAGGGTGATGGCGATCGGCCCCAGGACGATGTTGAAGAGCAACAGGCCCGGGAGGCCGAGGAGAAAGGAGGCGATGGCCAGGTTGTCGGCCTCGGTGGTGAGCCGGCGGTCGGTGCCGGCGCGGTCGGCGGCGGTACTCATGGTGATGGTGGTCCTCTCAGGAGGAGTGGACGGGTCAGCGGCCCGGGTCAGCGGTGCCGCAGGCGGGCGATGCCCTCGCGGGCGCCGAAGGCGAGCAGCCACGCGGTGATGGCGGCGGAGGCGGCGAGGAACACCGGGAGGGGGAGGTGGGCGGCGGTGCCGATCAGGACTCCCATGGCGACCAGTGCGGAGAACAGGATCACGGCTGGCTCCTTCAGCTGAGGCTGGTGCTGCGCCGATTTCGGTTGACAAGTGTTCACTGACTTCGAGTCCCACTGTACGCCGGCTGGCCAAGTTCGGCAAACGACTGTTTACTGAATGGCGTGAATCACATCGTGGGGGCCAGGCAGGCCCAGAAGCAGCAGAGTCGCCGGGCCCTGATGGACGCGGGGCTGCACCTGCTGGCCGATCAGAACCTGGCGAGCCTGGGCGTCCGCGAGGTCACCCGGGAGGCCGGGCTGTCCCCGGCCGCCTTCTACCGGCACTTCCCCGACCTGGCCGCGCTCGGCGTGGCACTGGTCGAGGAGTCGCTGGCCAGCCTGCACGTCATGATCCGCTCGGTGCTCACCGAGGCCGGCGGTGCCGAGGAACTGATCGACCGTGCGGTGGAGGTGATCCAGCAGCACGTCCGTGAGCACCGGCCGCATGTGCGCTTCCTGGCGCGCGAGCGGCACGGCGGGGTCCGGCAGGTCCGCGAGGCGATCGACGCCGAGCTGGGCCGCTTCGCCGCCGAGGTCGGCTCCGCCCTGGCGCTCCAGCCGGTCTCGCGCGGCTGGAGCGAGCAGGACCTGCGGATGCTCGCCGAGTTGTACGTGGACCACATGGTGTCGACGGCCTCCGCGTTCCTGGAGGCCCAGGAGGCCGACCCCGTCCGCGAGCAGCGGATCGCCGCCACCGCCCGGCTGCAGCTGCGACTGATCAGCCTCGGACGGCGTCACTGGCAGGGGAGTTGAGCACCTCGGGTCGGTGACGGGCTGCCCGATCGACCCGATCAGGGAGGTTTTCTTGGTCTGATTTTGACTCTTGACAGTAAGTCATGTCCGCGACAGCTTTGAGGGACCCCCACACCGAGAGGTCTCTCATGAAGAAGCCGCTCATAGGCGTGCTCGCCACGCTCCTCGCCACCGGCACCTCCGCCCTCGTCGGGGTCGCCCCGGCCCAGGCCTCCTCCCCGGCTCAGGCCTCCTCCCCGGCTCAGGCATCCTCTTCTGCCCAGGTCTCCTCCCCGGACCAGGGCTCCGTCGCGGCGGCCAAGGCGGTCACCGTCAACTTCGCCGGGACGGTCGCGCTCAGCAACTGCTCCGGCTCGCTGGTGCGGATGCCGAACTCGGCCGCGACCGACCCGGCCCTGGTGCTCTCCAACGGTCACTGCCTGGAGTCCGGCATGCCCGGCCCCGGCGAAGTGGTGCTCGACCAGGCCTCCAGTCGGACCTTCACGCTGCTCAGTGCCACCGGCGGCCGGCTCGCGTCGCTACGGGCGACCAAGGTGGTCTACGGCGCCATGACCGACACCGATGTGTCGATCTACCAGCTGAACACCAACTACGCCTCGATCAAGTCGAAGTACGGGATCTCGCCGCTGACCATCGCCGACACCCACCCCAGCCAGGGTGCGGACATCCGGGTCGTCTCCGGCTACTGGAAGAAGATCTACTCCTGCTCGATCGACGGCTTCGCCTACCAGTTGAACGAGGCCGACTGGACCTTCAAGGACTCGGTCCGCTACACCTCCGGCTGCAACGTCATCGGCGGCACCTCCGGTTCGCCGGTGGTCGACACCTCGACCGGTCAGCTCGTCGCGGTGAACAACACGATCAACGAGAACGGCGAGTCCTGCACCCTCGACAACCCGTGCGAGGTCGACGAGAGCGGCGCGGTCACGGTCCACCAGGGCATCGGCTACGCCCAGGAGACGTACGGCATCCCCGCCTGCTTCGGCCCCGGCAACCGCCTCGACCTCACCCTCGCGGGCTGCACCCTGCCCCGCCCGTAAGGTCGCCGACCGCCGACCACGGCCCACCCGCTCCGACCCGCCCCGACCCGACCCGCCCCGCTCCGCTCCGACCTTTCCGGAGCCACCCCCGACCCACCAACGGCCCCGCCCGCACCGCACCCCCTTCGGCGGGCGGCCGCCCGAGCAGCCGACGGAACCCGAGGCAACCCACTGACCAGCACCTTCCCCCGATGGGCCACCCGCCACCAGGCGGGTGGCCCATTCGGCCGTCCCCGGGCGGCCGCCGCACCACCCGCACCGCAGAGTGATGCCGACGAGGCAGCTGTCATGTCCGTTGACCAGATGGAGAGTTGATGACCACCAAGCTGAAGAGGCTGTTGGTTTCCGTCCTGCTGATACCGATGTTCGCGATCACCGGCCTGGCCAGCCCGGCCGCAGCCGCCGGGCAGGGGAGCGAGGCGGCCGCGGCCGCGCACGGCCGTAGCCCCGCCGACGACCCGAGCGCCGACATCAAGGACCGGCTGGCGGCGATCCCCGGGGTGACCATCACCGAGGAGCAGTCCACCACCACCGGCCACCGCTACCTCCTGGCCACCTACACCCAGCCGATCGACCACTTCCGCCCGTGGCTGGGCACCTTCCAGCAGCGCTTCAGCGTGCTGCACCGCGGCTACGACCGCCCGACCGTCTTCTACACCAACGGCTACACGCTGGGCACCGCCCCGTCCCGCACCGAGCCGACCCGGCTGGTGGACGGCAACCAGGTCTCCATCGAGTACCGCTTCTTCACCCCGTCCCGCCCCGAGCCGGCCGACTGGTCCAAGGCGGGCATCCGCCAGCAGGCCGCCGACTCGCACAGGCTGGTGACCGCGCTCAAGCGGATCTACCAGCAGGAGTGGCTCTCCACGGGCGCCAGCAAGGGTGGCATGTCCTCCACCTTCTACCGCCGGTTCTACCCGGACGACGTGGCGGGCACGATCGCCTATGTCGCACCGAACAACACCGACGTCAACGACTACTCGGCCTACACCGACTTCTTCCGCAAGGTCGGCACCCCCGAGTGCCGCGCCAAGCTGAACGCGGCCCAGCGCGAACTGCTGGTGCGCCGCGACCGCCTGGAGCCCCGCTACATCGCCGACAACAAGGCCGCGGGCTCCACCTTCAACACCCTCGGCAGCCCGGACCGCGCCTACGAGGCCGGTGCGCTCGACGTGGTCTGGGCGTTCTGGCAGTACAGCCTGGAGTCGGACTGCGCGAAGGTCCCGGTGGCCGCCACCGCGACCGACGACGAGCTGTACGCCTGGTACGACGCGCAGTCGGGCATCACCGGCAACAGCGACCAGTCGCTGGCGAAGTACACCGCGTACTACTACCAGGCCGCGACCGAGTTGGGTGCGCCGTTCTTCGACGTCTCGTACCTGAAGGACCAGCTGCACTACGACTACAAGGAGCTCTACTCGGCCCGTTCCTACGTGCCGAAGGAGATCCCGACCGTCTTCAACCCGTACGCGATGCCCGACATCGACCGCTGGGTGAAGCGCGAGGGCGAGCGGATCATGTTCGTCTACGGCGGCAACGACCCGTGGCGCGCCAAGCCGTTCCACCTCGGTTGGGGCAGTGACGACAGCTACGTCTACGTCGTTCCCGGTGGCAACCACAGCTCCAACATCGGCAAGCTGCCGGCCGACCAGTCGGCGGAGGCCACCGCCAAGGTGCTGGAGTGGGCCGGACTGGGCGACCAGGCCGCCTCCGCCCGCTCGCTCACCAAGTCGCCGCAGGTGGGTGCGCCGTTCGGCCCGCTCGACGTCGAGGGCCAGCGGCTGGAGCAGGAGCGCCGCCCGCTGTAACCGCCGGTAGCAGTCCCGCAGCACCAGGAGGCCGCCCCGCCCGGGGCGGCCTCCCGTCGTCATACCCGGTCCCGCCGGTCCCCCGGTGGCCCTGCCGGCCCCCGCTCGCCCCCCGCCGGCCCCCGCCTGGCCCCGCCGAACCCCTCCCCGAAGCAGTGAATCAGTGCTTCAATGCTTCCATGGCCTACCGACGCACCCCCGCAGTCCAAGCCCGCCTGGACGCCCAGCGCGAGGCGGTGCTGCAGTCGGCGGTCGGCCTGCTCGCCGAGCGCGGCTACGGCGGCTGCACCATGGCCGCCGTGGCGGACCGCGCCGGGATCGCCACCGGCAGCCTCTACCAGCACTTCGCCAACAAGGCCGAGCTCTCGGTGGAGCTGTTCCGCCGGGTGGTCACCCGCGAGATCGCCGCCGTGAACGCCGCCGTCGCCCACCGGGACGCCCCGCAGGAGCGGATCGCCGCCGTGGTCGAGACCTTCGCCGCCCGCGCCCTGCGCGCCCCCCGGCTGGCCTACGCGCTGCTGGTCGAGCCCGCCGACGCGGTGGTGGACGGCGAGCGCCTGGTCTTCCGGCGGGCGTTCCGGGACGTGATCGCCACCGAGATCGCCTCCGCCGTGGCGGCCGGCGATCTCCCCGAGCAGGACCCGGTGCTGACCGCCGCCGCCCTGGTCGGCGCGGTCGGCGAGGCCCTGGCCGGCCCCCTCGCGGCCGAACCCTCCGATCCCGGGCGGGCCACCGCGCAGGTGGTCCCCGCCCTGGTCTCCTTCACCCTGCGTGCCCTGGGAGGACGCGATGACAGCGACGCATGAGGTCACCAACCAGGTGCCCCTGCCGTACGGCCACGACACCGCCGCCGACCCGACCCTGCTCGCTGCCCTGCACCGGGCCGGCGCCGGCTGGGCCGAGCCCGAACTGCGCGAACTCGGCCGCCTGGCGGGCTCCGAGCAGGCCGCCGAGTGGGGCCGGCTGGCCAACGAGAACCCGCCGGTGCTGCGCACCCACGACCGCTTCGGCCACCGGATCGACGAGGTCGAGTTCCACCCCTACTGGCACGAGCTGATGCGCACCGCCGTCTCGTACGGCCTGCACGCCGCGCCCTGGCGGGACGGGCGGCCCGGCGCCCACTCCGCCCGCGCCGCCAAGTTCTTCGTCTGGGGCCAGGTGGAGGCGGGTCACACCTGTCCGATCTCGATGACCTACGCCGCTGTCCCCGCCCTGCGCCAGAACCCCTCCCTCGCCGCCGAGTTGGAGCCGCTGCTGGCCGCCACCGAGTACGACTTCGGACTGCGCGAGCCGCGCACCAAGCGCGGGCTGATCGCCGGCATGTCGATGACCGAGAAGCAGGGCGGCTCGGACGTCCGCACCAACACCACCACGGCCGCCCCGCACGCCGACGGCACCTACCGGCTCACCGGGCACAAGTGGTTCACCTCGGCGCCGATGTCCGACCTCTTCCTGACCCTCGCCCAGGCGCCCGGCGGCCTGAGCTGCTTCGTCCTGCCGCGCATCCTCCCGGACGGCAGCCGCAACCGGCTGCACCTGATGCGGCTCAAGGACAAGCTCGGCAACAAGTCCAACGCCTCCGCCGAGCTGGAGTACGACGGCGCGGTCGGCCTGCTGGTCGGCGAGGAGGGCCGGGGCGTGCCGACCATCATCGAGATGGTCAACATGACCCGTCTGGACTGCACCATCGGTGCCGCCTCCGGCATGCGCTACGGCACCACCAGGGCCGTCCACCACGCCCTGCACCGGCGGGCGTTCGGCAAGGCGCTGGTCGACCAGCCGCTGATGCGCAACGTGCTGGCCGACCTGGTGGTGGAGTCCGAGGCGGCCACCACGGTCGCGATGCGGCTGGCGCAGTCCACCGACCTCGCCCTCGCCGGGGACGAAACCGAGGCGCTGGTACGGCGGTTGGGCCTGGCGGTGGCCAAGTACTGGGTGTGCAAGCGCGGTCCGGCGCACTCCGCCGAGGCGCTGGAATGCCTGGGCGGCAACGGCTACGTCGAGGAGTCCGGGATGCCCCGGCTCTACCGGGAGGCGCCGCTGGTGTCGATCTGGGAGGGCTCCGGCAACGTCGCCGCCCTGGACGCCCTGCGCGCCATGGCCAAGCGCCCGGAGACGGTCGAGGCCTTCCTCGGCGAACTCGACGCGGCCGCCGGCGCGGACCGCCGACTGGACGCCGCCGTCGCCGAACTGCGCAAGCAGCTCAGCGACCTGACCGACCTGGAGTACCGCACCCGGCGGCTGGTGGAGTCGATGGCGCTGGCCTTCCAGGGTTCGCTGCTGGTCCGGTACGGCAACCCGGCGGTGGCCGACGCCTTCTGCGCCAGCCGGCTCGGCGGCGACCACGGCGCCGCCTTCGGCACCCTGCCGGCCGGCGTCGACACCGGGGAGATCCTCGACCGTGCCCGCCCGGTGTCCGCGTGAGGAGCGAAGAGGCCACGGGCGTACGCGAGTTCTGGCAGTCCCTGGGCCTGCCCGGGCTGGTCGACGTGCACACCCACTTCATGCCGAAGAACGTCCTCGACAAGGTGTGGGCGTACTTCGACGCGGCCGGCCCGCTGGTGAACCGGCCCTGGCCGATCACCTACCGCGAGGCCGAGGAGCAACGCGTCCAGCGGCTGCGGGACTTCGGCGTGCGGGCGTTCACGTCCATGCTGTACCCGCACAAGCCGGGCATGGCGAGCTGGCTGAACGCCTGGGCCGCCGACTTCGCCGCCCGCACCCCGGACTGCCCGCACACCGCGACCTTCTTCCCCGAACCCGGGGCGGCCGGCTACGTGGCACGGGCGATCGAGGACGGCGCCCGGGTGTTCAAGGCCCACCTCCAGGTCGGCGGCTACGATCCGGCGGACGCCCGGCTGGACGAGGTCTGGGGCCTGCTGGCCGATACCGGCACGCCGGTGGTCACCCACTGCGGATCCGGGCCGGTGGCGGGCAAGTTCACCGGCCCGGGGCCGATCGGCGCGGTGCTGGACCGGCACCCCGGTCTGGTCCTGGTGGTCGCCCACCTCGGCATGCCCGAGTACCGCGACTTCCTCGACCTGGCCGAGCGCCACCCGGCCGTCCGGCTGGACACCACCATCGCGTTCACCGACTTCGCCGAGGCCGACACCCCGTTCCCGCGCGACGAACTGCCGCGCCTGCGCGAGCTGGGCGAGCGCGTCCTGCTGGGCAGCGACTTCCCCAACATCCCGTACCGGTACCTCCACCAGCTGGAGGCGTTGGCCGGGCTGGGGCTGGGGGAGGAGTGGCTGCGGGCGGTCTGCCACGACAACGCGGCCGCCCTCTTCCGCCTCAGCTGACCGCACGTACCTCAGCCGACTGCGACCGAACGCACCTGAGCCCACCGCTCGCACCTCAGCCGCCCAGGACTGCACGCACCTCAGCCGACCGCCCGCAGCACGCCCACCGCGTCCGCGTGCAGGCCGGGCGCGGCGACCAGGAAGCTGTCCGAGGTGGCCGTCCAGGCCGCTCCGGCGGCGTCCGTCACCGCCGCGCCCGCCTCGCTCGCGATCAGCGCCCCGGGCAGCAGGTTGCCCGCGTCCTGCCCGTACTGCCAGAACAGCGCCAGGTGCCCCGAGCCGACCTGGGCCACCTGGAGTGCGGTCGGGCCGAGATTGCGCACCGCCAGCACCGCGCCGACCATCGCGGACAGCGACTCGCCGGCCCGCCGCACCGCCACCGGATCGGCGGCCACCAGGGGCGGCTGGCTGGTCGCGGCCACGGAGGCCGCCAACTCGCGTTCCAGCGGAGCGATCGGCCGACCGTCCAGCTGCGCCCCGCCGCCCAGCACCGCCCGGTAGGTCCGGCCCGCACCGAACAGTTCCGGGGCGTGCACCACGGCCAGCACCGCCGTGCCGTCGCGCACCAGCGTCGCGGTCACCGCCCAGTGCGGCTGCCCGAGCAGGTACTGCACCGCGCCGTCGGTCGCGTCGCAGACCCACCACTCGCCTTCGGCGGGCACCGGTCCGTCCAGTTCCTCCGGCACCCACCCGGCCTGCGGGCGCAGCGCGGCCAGCCGGTCGCGCAGTGCGGCGGCGGCCGGGCCGTCCAGCTCCGCGAACCGCGCCATTGCCTCCTCGGCCGTCCGTCCCGGGGTGGGCTCGGTGGGGCGACCGGCGGCGAGCCCGGCGCCGATCTCGCGCACCGCCGCCTCCACGCCCTCCGCCAGCGTCCAGAGCTCCCCGTCGTACCCCACCCCGTCGTGCCCCGCAGCGCCGTGCCGCGTCACGCCGTACCCCGCCGTGCCGTACCCCACCAACTCGTGCTCCTCGACTCGATCGATCGCGTCCGCCGGCCGGTCCGTTCCGGCCGAACAGGACAAGGGGTACCGTCAGGGCTGCTGAACAGGACGCTCGAACGGCTGGAAACGACGGAGATCGGACACCCATGGACCTCGCCACGACCGATCCGGACAGCGTGCTGGACCCGCTCGACCGCCGTCTGGTCTGCGCGCTCCAGGTGGACGGACGGGCCGAGCCCGGCCGGATCGCCGAGGTGCTGGGCGTCTCCGCCCGGACGGTCACCCGCCGGCTCGGCCGGATGCGCCGGGCCGGGGTGCTGCGGGTGGTCCGGATGCCCGACGTCGAGGACGCCGCCGTGGGCGCGCTGCTGCTGCGGGTCCGGGTGCTGCGCGGCCGGGTGGACGCCATCGCCCAGGCGCTGGCCGACCGTTCCGACGTCCCCTTCGTCGACGTGATGCTCGGCGGGCACGAGGTCGGCGCCGTGATGATGAGCGATGCCGGGGGCCGCGACCGCCTGCTCTACGGCCAGCTGCCCGCGACCGGCGCCGTGACGGAGACCACCACCCATGCCGTGCTGCACGCCTTCGCCGACGCCGGCCAGTGGCAGGCCGGCTGGCTGACCGACCAGGAGGCCGCCGCTCTCGCCAGGCCTCAGGTGCCGCGCCCCGCCACGCCCCCGCCGCTGGACGAGCTCGACCGCGCCCTGCTGGAACGCCTGGGCGAGGACGCCCGGCAGTCGCACGCCGTACTGGCCGGGGCGGTCGACGCACCCGAGTCGACCGTCCGCAGGCGCCTGCAGCGGCTGGACCGGCTCGGCCTGCTGCGCACCCACGCGACCGTGGACCCCCGGCTGCTCGGCATGGCCGTGGACGCCAACCTCTGGCTGGACGTGCCGCCCGGCCGGCTGGCCGAGGTCGGCGCCGAACTGGCCCGCCACCCGCAGGTGCACGGTGTCTTCGCCACCAGCGGCCCGACCAACCTGCTGGCCACGCTGTTCTGCCCGGACCACGGCGGCCTCTACCGCTTCCTCACCGACACCCTCGGCCCGCTCGGGGTCACCCGGGCCGAGACCACGATCACCGCCCGCGCGGTGAAGCGGGCGGGCGTGCTGCTGCACCGACCGCGCCGCCCGTGAGCCGTCGGTCCCGGCCGTACGGGGGCCTCAGAGCTCCGGGTCCACCGCGGACCGCAGGAAGCGGTCCGTCTCGGCGTCGGCCGGCAGGAAGGTCTCCAGGGCCAGCTCGGAGACGGTCACGTCCAGCGGGGTGCCGAAGGTCGTGACCGTGGAGAGGAAGGACAGCACCTGTCCCTCGTGCCGGAGCCTCAGCGGCAGTGCGACCGGACGGCCGCCCTCCGTGAGGTCCTCCGCCGGCACGCCGGCCGGCTCGGGGTAGCCGCCGACCTCCTCACGCAGCCGCCGCAGCTGTTCGGTGCCGACCAACTCCAGCTGCTGGTCCAGCCGTTCCAGCAGGTGCCCGCGCCACTGCCGGTGGTTGAGGATCCTCGGCGCCAGCCCGTCCGGGTGGAGGGCGATCCGGACGGCGTTGAACGGTGGCCGCAGCAGGTGCGGGGCGACGCCGTCGAGCAGCAGGGCGAACGCGCGGTTGGCCGCCAGGACCCGGAAGTCCCCGTCCAGGACCAGCGCCGGGTACGGGTCGTGGGCGGCGAGCAGCCGCTCGATGCCGCCGCGCAGGGCGTCCATCGACGGGTCGTCCAACGGCGTCTCGGGGTAGTGCGGGGCGTACCCGGCCGCGAGCAGCAGGGTGTTGCGTTCGCGCACCGGGACGTCCAGCTGTTCGGCCAGCCGCAGCACCAGTTCCCGGCTCGGGTGGGAGCGGCTGTTCTCGACGAAGCTGAGGTGCCGGGCCGAGCAGTCCGCGCGCAGCGCCAGGTGTTGTTGGCTGAGCTGTCGCCGTTCCCGCCAGCCGCGCAGCAGCGGGCCGACACCGGTTCCCGTCGGGCTGCCCATGCCCGCCATGATCGTCATGATCGAGGACGGTACTCGAACGGCCCGGCCCGCGGGAGAGGGCGGTACCGATCAGGGGGCGCCGGCGTCGGGCGGTACCGATCAGGCGGGGGCGTCGGCGTCGGGCGGTACCGATCAGGCGGGGGTGTCGGGCGGGGCGTCGGGCGCGGTCGTAGCCGCGCGGTCCTCAGACGCCGGTGGTCGAGCCCGGGCGGACGATCATCAGCACCACGACCACGGCCCACAGCAGGTTGAACACCCCGGCGGTCATCGGCAGCATCCGCAGGCCGCCGACGGCCTTGGTGCGCTGCTCGTCCTCCGGGTCGAGGGCGAGCGCGTCCACCGCGGCCTGCTGGCCGGGCAGGACGAAGAGCAGCAGCGAGAGCGCGGCCACGGCGGTGACCACCATCGAGGCGATCAGCCAGGACTGGCCGAGCACGTCCATCATCTGGGCCAGGCCGATGCCCAGCACCGGCACCGCGACGCCGAGCAGCGCGTAAACCTGGGTGATCCGGTGCAGGACGCGCAGCACGCCCGCGTCCGAGGCCTGGTCCGGCCCGCCGGCCAGGGCGGCCTTCGCCCGGCGCGGGAACATGCTGACGGCCACCGCGACCGGGCCTATGAACAGGACCGAGGCGAGGACGTGCAGGCTCAGCAGGAACTTGGCCATGGCGGGGCACCCTTTGATCCGTGGGCAGCTGGGGGTCGGCGGGCGTGCGCGGTCGGCGTGCCCACGACCAGGCACGCTAACACCGCTTATTCACCGGCCCCGCGCTCGGGTGCCCCGCCCGGCCCGGCTCGGGCCGCCGCAAGCCGTTCCGTTCTCCCTGCCGCAACCGGCCCCGCTCGGGCCGGCCGCCGCCCCGACTCCGCTCGGGCCGCCGCACCCGGCTCCGCTCAGCCCGCCGGGACCAGCTCCACGATGCGCGGCGGGGCGGTGCTGACGGCCGCGACGGCGGCGCCGTGCTCGGGGTCGGTCCAGTCGAGCAGGTGGAGGTCCTCGAACCGGCTGTGCAGCGGGGCGCCGGGCAGGACGTCCAGCGGCAGGGCGGACATGTCGACCCGCCCGAGGGTGTCCAGGGTGGCCCGGCCGATCTTGATCAGCGACTCCTTGCGCACCCACTGCCGCAGGAAGGCCCGGTCCGGCTCCGGGGCGGCCTCGACCAGGGCCAGTTCGGCCGGGGCGAGCACCCGGCGGGCGACCGCGCCCAGCGAGCCGCCCCGGCCGGCCAGTTCGACGTCCACGCCGACGGGCCGGTAGCCCGCTCCGGCCGCGACCACGCCCCGGGTGTGGGACAGGCTCACCTGAACCCCGGGGTGGTCCGGCAGGTAGGGCCGGCCGTGGTCGGCCAGGCCACAGTCCGGGCACTCCTGGGCGAGGACCAGCCCGGCCGCCGGGACGCCGAGCAGCCGGGCGGCGCAGAGCCGGACCAGGACGTGCCCGGCGACGAAGTCGGTCCGTCCGGACTCCTGCCGGAAGCGTGCGGCGCGCGCCCGCTCGATCTCGGTGAGCAGGTGCTCGCCCGCCTCGGGGTGCCGCAGTACGGCGTCGGCGGACGCGACGGCGACGAGCGGCGCGCCCTGCTCCTGGGCCTCGGTGGTCATGCCGTCCAACCTAGCCCGCCCCGTGGCCGGGCGGGGAGCCGGGACCACGGGGGTGCGGCCCGGGTCCTTGCGCTGTTCGAAGGACTGTCGTATCCGATCTGAGGGTGCGTAGGGGGTGAATAGTCTGTTTTGCGCTTGGACGTTCCGAATCTGTGGGATCAGCAGCAAATACGACGGAATGCGGCAGGTCATCCGGGCCTGCCCTTTTTCCATGTGCGGAGGAATTGTCGATGGGTCAGGCCACCGGTTCACCGGATCGCAGAACGACCGCCGCAAGGAGAGCGCCCGCGGCGAGGAGAGCGCCCGCCACCGGGCGTCGTCGGGCCGTCCGGGCCGCCGTGGCGACCGCCGTCGCCGCCGTGCCGATGGTCGCCGTGCTGACGGTCGGCTCGGCCGCTCCGCTGGCCCCGCCGCTGGGGGCCTGTTCCGGTCCCGGCTGCCCCGCGACCTGGCCGCCGCCCAACAACGGCGACTTCACCGGGCGGGACGCCTCGATCAACGTCTTCACCGGCGGCGACTACACCGTGACCGGCCGCGCGGCCGAGGCCGAGGGCAAGATCGTCGCGCTGGGGAACCTGACCGTCGACAAGAACGGCGGCGGCGTCTACAACATGGGCGTCGTCGGTGTCGGCTCGCGCGTCGTGCCGCCCAACGGCAGCGACTTCGTCACCACCGGCGGCAGCGTCGACGTCAGGACCGGCAACTCGATCCTGATCGGCGGCAGCGACTCCCACGGCACGGCCTTCGGCAACCTGCGCCACGCGGGCGGCGTCACCGGCACCGTCGCCATCGACCCCACCGGCAAGTCGATCCAGGACCCGAACGCGGCCGCGCCGTACCAGGACGTGCTGGCCCGGATCGAGGAGGTCTCCGACTGCGTCGGCCGGGCCACCGCGACCGGTACCGTCGCCATCTCCTCCGGTCAGGCCACCTTCACCGGCGACGGCGTCAGTACGAAGCAGGTCTTCAACGTCTCCCAGGACCTCGCCTCGCCGAGCGGCGGCCAGATCGGCCTGGTCTTCGCGAACATCCCGGCCGGGGCCACCGTCGTGGTGAACATGCTCGGCGACAGCCCGATCATCAACACCTACACCGGCACCGGTCTGGCGGGGGACCAGACCACCGCGATGCGCTCGAAGCTGATGTACAACTTCCCGACCGCGACCGCGCCGAGGATCCTCGGCAGCGCCCAGTTCCAGGGCTCGGTCATGGCCGGCAACCCGGGCAGCACCACGACCATCGCCCAGGCGGGCATGAACGGCCGGGTCTACCTCGCGGGCAGCCTGATCCACACCGGAACGGGCGGCTACGAGATCCACAGCTACCCGTTCGACGGGGACCTGCCGGACTGCAGGGTGACGCCGAGCCCGTCGCCGACCTCCGTCTCGCCCTCTCCGTCGCCGACTTCCCCCTCCCCGACCTCGCCCTCCCCGACGTTGCCGAGCCCGACGTCCCCGTCACCGACATCCCCGTCACCGACGTCCCCGAGCGCGAGCGCCTCCTCGCCGTCGGCCAGCGCCTCCACGTCGAGCGCCGGCCCCGCCCCGACCAGCCACCACCCGTCCAAGCGCCCGACCGGCCACCACCCCGGTGGCGGCGGTGAGCTGCCGTCGACCGGTGCGGGCAGTGCCCCGCTGGTCTTCGGGCTGGCCGGCGCCGGACTGGTGGGCCTCGGCGCGCTCGCCGTCCTGGCCGCCCGCCGTCGCGGCCGCCACAGCTGACGGTTCCACTGACGGCCGAGGCCGCCCGGGTCCACCGACCCGGGCGGCCTCGCCGCGTCCGCCAAGTGCTTCGAGCCCTGTTCCCGTGCCCTGTTCCCGAGTCTCGACTCCGCCCGCCCGCAGTTTCGACGCAAGCAGTTCGACGCAAGCAGTTCGACGCCCGCCGTTGGACGCCCCGCCGGTTCAGCGCCTCGCCGGGTATCCCGCGAGCCCCGAGCCGAGCAGCCCGAAGGCCCGTTCCACCGCCGCCTCGATCCGCTCCCGCACGGCCCCGGCCGGCTCCCCGGCGACCATGGCCCGCCGGATCTCGCCCAGCACCGCCCGGTGGGCCCCGGCGACGGCACCCGCGACGATCCGGGGGAGCGGGTCCTCCGGGTCGGCCCCCGACTCCTCGGCGAGGACGGTCGCCAGCGCGGCTTCGGCGCGCTCGCCGAGTTCCAGCAGCCGGGCGCGCAGCGCCGGGCTGTCCGCGATGATCCGCCAGAACGCGCTGACCTCGGGGTTCAGTCCGACCGTCGGGTCCCCGCCGGCGACGCCCGCCAGCAGGTCGGCCCGTACGGCGTCCACGGCAGAGCTGCCGGCCGGCCGCCGGCGGACCACCTCGGCCAGGTGGGCGACCACCTCGTCCTGCCGGTCGAAGAACAGGTCCTCCTTGGTCGGGAAGTAGTTGAAGACCGTGTTGGGCGAGACCCCGGCGGCCCGGGCCACCTCGACCACCGTGACCTGCTCGAAGCCGCGCTCGGCGAACAGGCCCATCGCGGTGTCGGCGAGGAGCTCCCGGGTCTGCTGCTTCTTGAGTTCGCGAAGTCCCATGGCGGAATCGTACCGCCAGATCATGGTGTCACTTAAAACTTGAAGTGACACCAAAAATATCCGCTACGGTGTCCGCATGACTTTCACCTTCGGCATCTACCCCGGCGGCTCGCTCGGCGACGAGACCGGACTGATCGAGCCCGTCCGCCCCGACGAACCCGCGCGGATCGCCGCCGCGCTGCGCGAACTGCAGGGCAGCGCACCGGAGTTCCTGGTCCGCGCCTACCGCTCGTACGCGGCCGACGAGCACCGCACCCCCGAGCGGCCCGAGCAGTACGCGACGGACGGGCGGAAGCTCGACCTGGTGCTGCAATTCGGCGTGCGCAGCGGCGAGTTGGACGGCTGGACGGACTACGTCCGGCAGGTCGTCCGCACCGAGGGCCCCCACCTCGCCGTCCTGCAGATCTGCGAGGAACCCAACCTGGACCTCCCCGTCCTCGACGGCAGCATCCCGAACGTGCGCCGGGCGCTGGTCGAGGGCGTCATCGCGGCCAAGGAGGAGGCACTGGCCCTCGGTTACCGGCAGCTCGCGGTCGGCTTCAACGCGGTGCCGTCCTTCGATCCGGCCGACACCTTCTGGCCGGAACTCGGCGAACTCGCCGACGAGCGCTTCCACCGCTCCCTGGACTACGTCGGCCTGGACTTCTTTCCGGACGTCTTCCGCCCCGTCCCGGACGGTCAACTCGCCGACGCGGTCGAGGCGGTGGTCACCGGATTCCGCGAGGAGGCGCTTCCCCGGGCCGGGATCGGGTCGGCCGTCCCGCTGCGGATCTGCGAGAACGGCTGGCCCACCGGTCCGGGGCGCAGCGAGGAGCGGCAGGCCGAGGTGGTGGAGCGGGTGGTCCGGACGGTGGCCGGCCTGGCCGGGCGGCTCGGCGTCCGGAGCTACTCTCTCTTCGCCCTCCGGGACGCGGACAGTGCCGGCCCGGGACCGTTCCACCACTTCGGTCTGCTGCGGGACGACTGGACGCCCAAGCCCGCCTTCGACGTCTACCGCGAGCTGGTAGCCGAACTGACGGTCCGTTAGTCGAGCGGTGGCGCGAGGAAGCGCTCCACCGTGCGGCGCTCGGCGGCGACGGCGTACACCGGTTCGCCGAGCACCCGGCCGCCGTGCCGTGTCACCGAGTGACCCGGATCCGGGGGCCGGGTGCCGGGGTCCGGATGCGGGGGCCGGGTGCGGGGTCCGGGTGCGGACCCCGCTGCTGTGGCTGACCTGAGCGGAGATCCGCGGCCCCGTCCACCCTCCCCGGTGCCCGGGTTACGTCACCTCGCCCCGGCGGGAGAAGCGCTCGTCCCGCCACTCGCCGCTCGCCAGCACCTCGGCCAGCTGCCGGGCCGCGTCCCACACCTCGGTGTACGAGAGGTACAGCGGCGTGAAGCCGAAACGCATCAGGTCCGGCGCGCGGAAGTCCCCGATCACCCCGCGCGCGATCAGCGCCTGCACCACCGGGTAGCCGTCGGCGTGCCGCAGCGCGACCTGGCTGCCCCGCCGGGCGTGCTCGCGCGGGGTCACCACCTCGACCCCGTCCAGGCCCTCGACCAGGGAGACGAACAGGTCGGTCAGGGCCAGGCTCTTCGCCCGTACGGCGGCCAGGTCGGCGCGCTCCCAGATGTCCAGCGAGGCGTCCAGGGCGGCCTGGCCGAGCAGCGAGGGCGAACTGGTCAGGAAGCGCCCGATGCCCGGCTTCGGGTCGTACCCGGGCTCGAAGGCGAACGGGCGGGCGTGCCCGAACCAGCCGCTCAGCGGCTGCCGCGGTCCGGCCGCCAGGTGCCGCTCGGCGACGTACAGGAAGGCCGGAGCGCCGGGGCCCGAGTTCAGGTACTTGTAGGTGCAGCCGACCGCGAAGTCCGCTCCGGCGGCGCCGAGTTCGACCGGCAGCGCGCCCACCGAGTGGCACACGTCCCAGATCATCAGGGCGCCCGCGGCCTGCACCCGGGCGGTGATCCCGGGCATGTCCAGCAGCTCGCCGGTGCGGTAGTCCACGTGCGACAGCACCACGGCGGCGACGTCGCCGTCCAGGTGCCGGTCCAGCTCCTCGGGGCGGATCAGCACGCTGCGGCCGCCCTCGACCGGACCGGTCACGCCCTCGGCGATGTACAGGTCGGTGGGGAAGGCCTCGGCGTCGCCCAGCACCGTCCGCCGCCCCGGGCGGAGCTCCAGCGCCGCCGAGAGCACCTTGAACAGGTTCACCGAGGTGGTGTCGCAGACGACCACCTCCGCCGGATCGGCGCCGATCAGCGGCGCGATCCGCCGCCCCAGCCGGTACGGCTGCTCGAACCAGCCGGCGTCGTTCCAGCTGCGGATCAGCTCCCGGCCCCACTCCCGCTCGACCACCTGCGCCACCCGCTCCGGCGTGCGCACCGGCAGCGCGCCCAGCGAGTTGCCGTCCAGGTAGATCACCCCGTCGGGCAGGGCGAACTCCTTGCGGAACGCCGCCAGCGGGTCGACGGCGTCCAGCGCCGCGCACTCCTCGCGCGTGATCATGCCCGTCCTCTCCTCCGTCACCGGCTCGGTCACAGCTCGTCCCGGATCGTCCACAGCTCAGGGAACACGTCCTGCTCGGCCGCCTTGCGCAGCCAGGTCAGCCCGCTGGAGCCGCCCGAGCCGGGCTTGGCGCCCATCGTCCGCTTGACCGAGCTCAGGTGGCGCTGGCGCCAGCGGGTGACCCGCTCGGCCACGTCCAGCAGCGCCTCGCCGAGCGGCTGCAGGTCCGCGAACTCGGGCTCGGTGTAGACCCGGCGCCAGGCCGCCGCGACCTCCTCGGAGGGCCGGTAGCGCTGCTCCGAGGGCTCCTTGTGCCCGGTCAGGCCGCGCCGGGCCAGCAGGCCGATCGCCTCGTCGTACAGGCCGGGGGAGCGCAGCGCCTCGGCCAGCTCGGCCTGGGTCTGCGGCATCCCGTCGTACATGTTCAGCAGCGCGGCGTTCTTGTTGCCGATCAGGAACTCCAGGTGCAGGAAGGCCGAGGACTGGAAGCCGGAGGCCTCGCCGAACAGCGAGCGGAAGGAGTTGAACTCCTCCGGGGTCATGGTGGCCAGCAGGTCCCAGGACTCCACCAGCACGTCCTGCACGTGGGTGCCGCGGCGCAGCGCGGCCAGCGCGGCGTTCAGGTCGTCCTCGCGCAGCGCCTGCCGGGCGATCGTCCACTCGTGCCGCAGCAGGTCGAAGAGCAGCTCCATCACCTGCGTGGTGACGATGAACGACAGCTCGGCCGGCTCTTTGCTGCGCGGGTGCTGGAGGCTGTGCAGCTCCTCCAGGCGCGCGTACTGCGCGTACGGGGTGCCCCGACCCGGCTGGCCGCCCCGACCGAATGACAGGTTGGGTGTCTCCACCGTGTCGTGCCCCATCCCGATCCCTCCTGATCCGTCCGGGCCGCGTCGCCCGGGGCCGGCGGAGCGGACGGACGTCCTGGTTCCACCGGGGTGCCCATTGTGCGGCGGTGGTGCCCCCCGCTTGAATGGTCGACGGGCACCGCAACCGCGTTTCGAGCTGTTGTTCGCGAGGCGTTCGGTCGATCCGCTTTACGAACGAAAAGTGGCGGGAAATCCGCTGTTCACCACCGCTCCGGGGAGCCGCCATGGACGCCGTCGACCGCCGCCTGCTGGCCGAGCTGCAGGCCGACGCCAGGCTCTCGTACAACGAACTCTCCCGCCGGGTGAGCCTGTCCGCACCCGCGGTGGCCGAACGGGTCCGGCGCCTGGAGGCGGACGGGGTGATCAGCGGTTACCACGCCCACGTCGACCCCACCCGGGCCGGGCTGCCGATCACCGCGCTGGTCCAGGTCCAGTGCTACGGCCCGCGCTGCGTGCTGCGCGACCCCGACGTGGCGACCTGGCCGGAGGTGCTCCAGCTGCACCGGGTCACCGGCGGCGCCTGCTGCGTGCTGCTGGTCGCGGTGGCCACGATGGCCGAGTTCGAGGCGCTCTGCGACCGGCTCGGCGGGTACGGCCCGCCGGCCAGCTCGATGATCCTCTCCAGCCCGGTGCCCTGGCGGCCGCTGCTGCCGAACTGACGGCTTCCGCCGACCGCCCGCCGGCTGGCCTTGACGCGGACGTCAAGGAGTAGGTTCCCCGTCATGCCGAACGAGCGCCACATCCTGCTGCTGCCCGGGAGCCTGCGGGCCGGTTCCTCGAACGAGGCCGTGCTGCGCACCGCCGCCGCGGTCGCCGACGACCTGCCGGGCGTCCGGACCACCTACTACGCCGGGCTGGCCGAGCTGCCGCACTTCAACCCGGACCACGACACCGACCCGCTGCCGGAGCCGGTGGCCGGGCTGCGGGCGGCGATCGGGGCGGCCGACGCGCTGCTGTTCTGCACCCCCGAGTACGCCGGGACGCTGCCGGGCGCGTTCAAGAACCTGCTGGACTGGACGGTCGGCGGGGTCGAGATCTCGGACAAGCGCGCCGCCTGGATCAACTGCGCCGCCCCGGGCCGGGGGCAGGGCGCCGAGGCCACCCTGGGCACCGTCCTCGGCTACACCGGGGCGGCCGTGCTGGCCGAGGCCTGCGTCCGGATCCCGCTGGAGCGCGGCGCGGTCGGCGCGGACGGGCTGGTCGCCGACCCGCTGGTGCGCGGGCGGATCGCCGAGGTGCTGGCCCGCCTGGCGGCGGCCTGACGTTCCCGGGGGCTCAGTGCGCCAAGGGCACGGGCGCCCCGAGCCCGGCCAGGCCCTCCAGGAAGAGCTCCACGCCGACGGCCGCCAGCAGCAGCCCGAGCAGCCGGGACAGCACCTCCAGCGAGGTGCTGTGGGTGCGCCGCATCAGCGGCGCGAGCACGGCCACGCAGAGGTAGTTGAGCACCACCACGCCCACGTAGGCGCCGGAGATCGCGGCCTTCCAGGTCCAGTCGTCGCGGTTGAGCGAGGCCACCAGGACGGCGCTGATCGCGAGCGGGCTGGCGATGTACGGCAGCAGCAGTTCGCGGATGCCGTCGGCCAGCGGGTTCGTCAGGTGCTCGTTGTCGTCGCCGTCGGCGCCGAGGTGGATGCCGAGGACCAGCGCGACCGCGTAGACGAAGAAGATCGCTCCGCCGGCGAGCCGCAGCGACTGGTCGCTGATGTGGAACAGGGTGGTGACCTCGTCGGCCCCGAAGCCGAGCACCAGGCCGATCAGCGCCGAGATCACCGTGCTCCACGCCGCCAGCCGCCGCAGCTCCCGGTCGCTGCGGGTGCGGGACAGCCGGGCGAAGGCCAGCAGGGTCTTCGGCGGGCCGACCACGGCGAAGAAGGTGATGAAGGCACTGCTCAGGTTGAAGACGAACATGGGCCCAGCATGGCCGCGGTGGCCGGGACGACCGGTCCGCCACGCCCCGCTGTCGGGCGTGGCGTTGATCCCCGGTCCGCCCGTTATTCCCGGCCGTCGCTGCATTCGCCCGGATGGCGGTCCCGGGTCGAACGGGTGGGCGCTCTCGGGTGCCATGGAGGTACGTACGTCCACACCTTGGCGGTACGACCACTCCGTGGCGGAAACGAGGATGCGACATGTGCCTGAACCGTAAGGACCTGGGCCTGCTGGCCCTGCGCAGCGCGGTCGGCGGAGTGCTGATCGCGCACGGCACCCAGAAGCTGTTCGGCTGGTTCGGCGGTGGCGGCCTGGAGGCCACCACCCAGGCGATGGACCACATGGGCTTCCACCCGGCCCGGGAGAGCGCGATCGCGGCGGGCGTCGGCGAGGCGGGCGGCGGCGCGCTGCTGGTGGCCGGGCTGGCCACCCCGGCGGCCGGCGCGGTGGTGGCCGGGACGATGGCGGGCGCGGTGGCGGTGCACGCCCCGGCGGGCTTCTTCGCGATGTCCGGCGGCTACGAGTACCCGGCCTTCCTCGGCGCGGCCGGTCTGGCGATCGGCCTGGCCGGCCCGGGGCGGTACTCGCTGGACCATCTGACCGGGCACGCCTTCGACCGGTCGTGGGTCGGCCTGCTGAGCTTCGTGGCGAGCGCGGCGGGCGCGTACGGCGTGGTGGCGCGACGCCGCCACCTGGTGCGGCTGCGCGAGGAGCGGGCGGCGGTCGAGGCGGAACAGCAGGAGGGCTCAGGGCTGTCCTGACCGACGTCCCACGGTCGCGTCACCCGGAGGCAGCACCCCTGCTGGCGGCGGCTCCCGAGCCTTCGGAGGGTTTGCAGGGAAGGCGTCGGGCAGCCCGGCGCCGACCAGAATCGAGGACCCCATGGACCGCCAGCCGCTCACCCGCGCCACCCCGGCCCCGCGCGTCACCCGACGCCAGGACCCACCGGAGAGCCGTCGACCATCCCTGGTCGCCGGGGCACTGGTGGTGGCCGTCGTCGGCGCGTCGGTGCTGGTGGGCTGCTCGTCGTCGGGCAAGAGTGCGAGCAGTTCGGCCTCCTCGGCGCTGAGTGTCGCCGCCTCCGCCGGCTCCGCGCTGGCCTCGGCGGCGAGCCAGGCGGGCTCGGCGCTCGCCTCGGCGGAGGCCCGGGCCTCGGAGGCGGTCTCCGCCGCCTCCTCGGCGGTCGCCGGCATCAAGGGCGGCCTGGACGCGAAGGGGGACGTGACGGTCGGGGCGGTGACCACCGGGACGGACGGCAAGACGCTGGCGCAACTGACCGTCACCAACCACGGCGAGCAGTCCTACCGGTACGTGATCCAGGTGAACTTCACCGACGGGAACGGCAAGGTGCTGGACGCGACCGCGACGACCGTCCAGGACCTGGCCGCGGGCCAGAGCGTCCAGGCCACCGCGCGAAGCCACCTGACCCTCTCGGGCACGGTCAAGGCGGAGGTCGCCAACGCCGTCCGCTACTGAAGCCGCGCAGCTCGGGCCGGGTGCCGGGCGGGTGTGGCGGCGGGCGCGCAACCTTAAGCGGGTCTCAAGGGCCAACGGCACCCCTTGACGGGGGAGTTGGTCTAGTCCATTTTGTTGCCCAGGTGCAGGGAGCCCCTGAACCGGCGTCACCGGCCTCGTGCCGGGGGCGCCGGTTCGGCACATCCCGGTGTCCGTCAGTGTCCCTCCAGGCCTGCCCGCTCGATCCCCACCCCTGATCTGTCATGTCCCGGTCGTCCGGCCCCATCCCGGACGTGCGACCCCACCGGGCGACGGAACCCCCACACCCAGGAGTCACGCACCCATGCTGCGCTCACGCATTGAAAGGGCCGGGACCCCGGCTCCGGACGGGCCCCGCCGGCGCCGCCCGAAGAGCCTGGCCGCCGTCGCGGCCGGCACCGCCGCCTCCCTGCTGCTCGGCGCGGGCCTCGCGCTGTCCGGCGGCGGTGCGGCCAACGCCGCGACCACCAACTCCACCGGCGCGCCCGCCACCAGCGGTGGCCTCAAGGTCGCCTACTACGACCAGTGGTCGATCTACGCGAACGCGTACTACCCGAAGACGATCCAGGACACCGGCGTCGCCGGGAAGCTGGACTACCTGATCTACGACTTCGCCAACATCTCCCCGACCGACCTGGGCTGTTTCGAGGCGACCAAGGCCGCCGACACCAACGACAACAACCCCAACGCCGGTGACGGCGCGGCCGACGCGTTCGCCGACTACCAGAAGAGCTTCGGCGCGGACATCTCGGTGGACGGCGTCGGCGACGTCTGGAACCAGCCGATCGCGGGCAACTTCAACCAGCTGAAGAAGCTGAAGGCGAAGAACCCCAACCTCAAGGTCCTGCTCTCGCTGGGTGGTTGGACCTACTCCAAGTACTTCTCGTCGGCGGCCGCCTCGGACGCCTCGCGCAAGCACCTGGTGTCGTCCTGCATCGACATGTTCATCAAGGGCAACCTGCCGTCCGACGCGGGCTACGGCGGCCCGGGCAGCGGCGCCGGCATCTTCGACGGCATCGACATCGACTGGGAGTACCCGGGCGGCGGGGGCCACACCGGCAACATCTCCAGCCCGGCCGACAAGCAGAACTTCACCCTGCTGCTCAAGGAGTTCCGCAGCCAGCTGGACGCCCAGGGCAAGGCCGACAACAAGACCTACGCCCTGTCGGCGGCGGTCGGGGCCGGCCAGGACAAGATCATGAACGTCGAGACCGACAAGATCGGTCAGTACCTGACGTTCATGGACGTCATGACCTACGACATGCACGGCGGTTGGGACCCGCAGGGTCCGACCAACCACCAGGCGCCGCTGTACTCCGGCCCGAACGACCCGTCGTCCCCGGCCAAGCCGGGCAACGGCAAGTACTCGATCGACAACGCCGTCAAGGCGTGGACGGTCGGCGACGCGCAGTACGGCATCCCCGGCGGCTTCCCGGCCAACAAGATCAACATGGGTGTGCCGTTCTACTACCGCGGCTGGACCGGCGTCCAGAACAACGGCAGGAACGGCCTCTTCCAGCCCGCCACCGCCCCGGCGACCGGCGCCGCGATGTCCGGCAACGTCGCGGGCATCCAGATGTACAAGGAGCTGGCCGGCTTCGTCGACAACCCGTCCAAGACCTTCTGGGACGACGACGCCAAGGCGACCTACTTCTACGACGGCAACACCTTCTGGAGCGGTGAGGACGCCCGGTCCATCCAGGCCAAGCTGGACTACGCGCACTGCAACGGCCTCGGCGGCTCCTTCGCCTTCTCGCTGTACGACCTGGGCACCAACACCACGCTGTTCGACAAGATGGTGAACGCCACCAACGGCTCCGCGGCCGGCTGCCCGGCCCCGCCGACCGGCACCCCGACGCCGACCCAGACCCCGACCGGCACGCCCACCGGGACGCCGACGGGCACCCCGACCGGCACGCCCACCGGGACCCCGACCGGCACCCCGACCTCGCCGGCCACCTGCTCGGCCGCGCCGAGCTGGGACCCGAACACCACCTACGCGGCCGGCGGCACCAAGGTCTCGTGGAAGGGCCACTACTACACCAACAAGTGGTGGACCAAGGGCGAGGACCCGTCCCAGAGCGGCCAGTGGGGCGTGTGGGCCGACAACGGTCCCTGCTGAGCGGCTGACCGCACCGGGGCCTGACGGACCCCGCGGCACCTGAACGCGCACGGGTCCGGCCCGCCGGGGGAGCACCCCCAGCGGGCCGGACCCGTGCGTTCCGTCGTCCCCGGCCGCCAGGGCGTCCCGGACGCGCCCGGCCCGGGCGTCCCGGACGCGCCCTACGGCGCCAGGTCGGCCGTGCGCCCGAGGGCGTCCGGCTGGCTCTCCTCGATCCGCCGCAGCATCCGGGCCAGCAGGCCGGACAGCGCGGCGCGCTCCTCGCCCGCGAGGTCCTGCAGCAGCTCCTCCTCGAACACCGCTGCCATCCGCATCGACTCCAGCCACTTGTCGCGGCCGTTCTCGGTCAGCTCGATGATCACCCGCACCCGGTTCGACTCGTCCCGCTCCCGGGTCACCAGGCCGTCGGCCAGCATCCGGTCGATCCGGTGGGTCATCGCGGCCGGGGTGAGCCCCAGCCGCTTGGCCAGCTCGCCCGGCCCCAGCCGGTACGGGCTGCCGCTCACCACCAGCGCCTTGAGCACCTCCCACTCGGCGGAGGTGATTCCGAGCACAGTCAGCTGCCGGTCGTACGCCACGCCCATCCGCCGGGAGACCCGGTTGAGGGTCTGCACGATCGTCTCGACCTGTGGGTCGACGGTGGGGAACTCCCGCTGGTACAGGGCCACTTGCTCGGCGATGCCGAACTCCAGCGGGGTGGCCCGCGGAGGCTTGTCGGCAGCCGGCGCCGGCTTGTCCGTAGTCATGCGGACCAGTGTCGCACGGGCCTGCACTCCTTAAGCCTTTGACTCCGCACTCTTCCGGTGCTAAGACTTTATATCGTCAGAGTTTAGGTCTGAAATCTTCTGGGCTCAAGAGTTCCAGTCGAAACCAGGAAGGGATGTGCACGGTGACCGGCACGGTGAAGCAGCAGAGGCAGCAGCGGCGTGGAGCGGGCGGCCCGCTGCGCCGCGTCCAGATCGGCAACGCGCTCAGTGCGTTCGGCAGCGGGTTCACGATGCCGTACATGTTCGTGTACGTGGACCAGGTGCGCGGGCTGGGTTCGTTGGCGGCCGGGATGGTGTTCACCGTCTTCGCGCTGGCGGCGCTCGCCGTCCTCCCGTTCACCGGGCGCGGCATCGACCGCTACGGTCCCCGTCCGGTGCTGCTGGCGGGCGCGGGCCTGGCCGCCACCGGCGCGTTCGCCTTCGGCCACGCCTCCGGCACGCCGGCCCTGCTGGTCTCCTCGTTCCTGTTCGGCGCGGGTGTCACCACCTGCCAGCCGGCGCTCGCCACGATGATCGTCCGCTGCTCGACGGCGGCGACCCGCTCGCACGCCTTCGCGCTGCAGTTCACCCTGGTCAACCTGGGCATGGGCATCGGCGCGCTGGTCGGCGGGCAGATCGTCGACGTCGCCGACCCGGCCAGCCTCACCCGGCTGTTCACCATCGAGGCGGCCACCTTCCTCGGCCTGGCCCTGGTCACCGGCACCGCTCGGATACCGAAGGCCCACCTGAGCGTCGTCCAGGAGAAGAACGGCGGCCCGACCGGCCTGCGCGCCCTGTTCGCCGACAAGGCGATGGTGCGGCTCAGCATCCTCGCCGGGCTGATCTTCTTCACCTGCTACGGCCAGTTCGAGTCCGGTGTCGCGGCCTTCGCCACCGACACCGTCGGCACCGCGCCGTCCACCCTGGGCTTCGCGATCGGCGCCAACGCGGTGACCATCGTGGTGCTGCAGATGTTCATGGTGCGGATCACCGCGCGCCGCCGCCGCACCACCGCGATGGCCGCGGCCGGCGTGGTCTGGCTCGGCGCCTGGGCGATGGCCCTGGTGGCCGGCCTGATCCGGACCGAGACCATGGCCGCCACGGTCGCGATCGTCTCGATCTACGCGCTGTTCGGCGTCGGTGAGTCGCTGCTGGCACCCACCATGGGCCCGATCGTCGCGGACCTCGCCCCGGCCCGGCTGCTCGGCACCTACAACGCCGGGTACGCCCTGGTGAAGCAGATCGCGATCGCGGTCGGCCCGGCCGTCGGCGTGCTGCTGGTCGGCTCCGGCACCTGGCCGCTCTACCTCGCGGCCATGGCGGGCTCGACCCTGCTGATCGTCCTGCTGGCGGTGCGGCTGCGCCCGTACCTCTCGGCGGAGCAGGACAACGCGGCCCCGGCCGTGGTCCGGACCCCGGCCCCGGTCCGGGAGCTGCAGACCGCCGCGTGACGGCACTCGCAACGGTGTTCGCGACGGGCGCCGACCAGGTCACCTGGTCGGCGCCCGTCGCGCTTGGCTTCCCCGGGCACCGCCACATAGTGTCAGTGGCTGTTGACCGCCCGGCCCGGCCCGGGCAGCGGACCCGGGCCCGGCACCCTCCGCGGGCCCCGCAGACAGGCGAATCGGCGAGGCTATGACGCAAGCGGCGCTCACGCACCCCCCGGCGGCCCCGGCCACCGCCGAACCGGACCCGGCCCCGGCCCCGCGCGGGCTGCTGCGCCGGGCCGCCGACCACTCCGGCTGGCTCGGCCCGATCGGCATCGCGATCTTCGCCGGCCTGCTGCGGTTCTGGCACCTCGGGTACCCCAACGCCTTCGTCTTCGACGAGACGTACTACCCCAAGGACGCCTGGTCCCTGCTCCAGCAGGGCTACGAGGGCACCTGGCCCGACCACGCCAACACCGACATCCTGGCCGTCCCCCAGTCCGTCCCGCTCGGTTCGGCGCCCGAGTTCATCGCCCACCCGCCGCTCGGCAAATGGGTGATGACGATCGGTGAGCAGCTGTTCGGACTGCACCCGTTCGGCTGGCGGTTCATGACCGCCCTGCTCGGCACCGTCACCGTGCTGATGCTGGCCCGGATCGGCCGCCGGCTCTTCGGCTCCACGCTGGTCGGCTGCACCGCCGCCCTGCTGATGTCCGTCGACGGCCTCCAGCTGGTGATGAGCCGGGTCGGCCTGCTCGACGGCATCCAGATGTTCTTCGTGCTCGCCTCCTTCGGCGCCCTGCTGATCGACCGCGACCACGTCCGCGCCCGGCTGGCCCTCGCCGTCGACGCCGGCGAGGACGGCGACACGGTGCGGCTCGGGCTGCGCCCCTGGCGGATCGCCGCCGGGGTGCTCATCGGCGCCGCCTGCGCGGTCAAGTGGAACGGCGCCCCGATCCTCGCCGCCTTCGGCGTTCTGACCGTGCTGTGGGACCAGTCCGGCCGCCGCGGCGCCGGCGCCCGCCACCCCTGGCGGTCGATGCTGCGCCGGGACGCCGTACCCGCCTTCCTCGCCATGGTCGGCTCCGCCGTGGTGGTGTACGTCGGCTCCTGGAGCGGCTGGCTGGCCAGCGGCGCGAACGGCGACGGCGGCTACGACCGGCACTGGGCGGACGGCCGGGCCGGGCTCTCCCCGGACCACGTCCTCGGCATCCCGCTGCCGCAGGTCCCGATGAGCTGGGTGCCGGCGGCGCTGCGCAGCCTGTGGCACTACCACTCGCAGATGTACGACTTCAACACCGGTCTGAGCACCCCGCACACCTACCAGTCCAACCCCTTCGCCTGGCTGGTCGACGGCCGCCCGGTCTCGATGTACTGGGAGCAGATCCCGACCGGGACGCGCGGCTGCACCTCCTCCGGCGGCTGCGCGGCGCAGATCCTGGGCCTCGGCACCCCGTTCCTGTGGTGGGCGGCCTGCTTCGCGCTGGTCTACCTGCTGTGGCGCTGGTTCTTCCGCCGGGACTGGCGCTCGGGCGCCGTGCTGTGCGCGGTGGCCGGGATCTACCTGCCCTGGTTCCAGTACCAGGAACGGACGATCTTCTCCTTCTACATGGTCGTGCTGGTGCCCTTCCTGTGCCTGGCCGTCGCCCAGATGCTCGGCGCGATCCTCGGCCCGGCGGGGTGCAGCCCGGAGCGCCGCCGGTACGGGGCGATCGGGGCCGGGCTGATCGTGCTCGCGATCGTCGGCTGCTTCGCCTTCTTCTATCCGCTGTACACGGCGCAGGTCATCCCGATGTCCTCCTGGCAGGACCGGATGTGGTTCACCAGCTGGATCTGAGGCCGGTGCCCCCGGCGGCGTCCGGTACTCTGGAGCGCGTTGAAGGGGAGTAGCCCTCCACCGGACCGTCGACATACTGGCCCCCACGGGCCCGGCGCCCGGGGCACCGCTCGGTTGGCGGCTGCCGGCGAGACCTTCGGCCGCAGTGCTGTGACCGTTTCCAGTGCTGTCGGGCCGAGGCGTCCCCTGACGGACCTGCGGAGGCCGGGCAGCCCGACCGAGGGATTTCCTCCGATGAGTCTGACCATTGCCGCGTTGACGTTCGGCATCATCTTCCTGGCGGAGCTGCCGGACAAGACCGCGCTGGCCAGCCTGGTGCTCGGCACCAAGTACCGGGCGAGCTACGTCTTCGCGGGCGTCGCCGCCGCCATGCTGGTCCAGGTGGTGCTGGCGCTGGTCGCCGGACACCTGCTCTCGCTGCTGCCGCACCGCTGGGTGGAGGGCATCACCGGCACGCTGTTCCTGGTCGGCGCGGCGATGCTGCTGTTCCACGGCGGCGAGGACGAGGACGAGCACGCGGCCAAGGAGCCGTCCTCGAACCGCTTCTGGAAGGTGGCCGGGACCAGTTTCGCGGTCGTCGCGGTCGCCGAGTTCGGTGACCTGACCCAGATCATGACCGCCAACCTGGCCGCCAAGTACGACGATCCGCTGGCCGTCGGCCTCGGCTCCTGGCTGGCGCTGTGCGCGGTCGGCGGGATCGCCATCGTGGGCGGGCAGAAGCTGCTCAAGCACGTGCCGATGAAGCTGATCATCCGGGTGGCGGCGGCGATCATGGTGGTGCTCGCCGGGGTCAGCATCTTCGGGGCGATCACCGGCTGACGGCGGCGGTCCCGCCCTGCAGCGCGGTGCTCAGCAGCCGGGGTCGGCGGTGAGCACGGCCTGGGTCCTGGGGCCGTAGACGCCGTTCTCGCCCTTGATGCGGTTCTCGCGCTGGTACTGCTGCAGCGCCGTCCGGGTCCAGTCGTCGAAGGTGCCGGTGACGATCGACCTGTCGACGAATCCGCATTCGGCGTTGACCAACTGCTGCTGCATCGCCCGGACGTCCGGCCCGCTCATCCCGAGCTGGAGCAGCCGCGGGGTCGGGGTCGGGGTCGGCGTCGGGGTGGGCGTGGGCGTGGGCGTCGGGCTGGGCGTCGGCGTCGGGGTGGGGGTCGGCGCCGCCGAGTGGGTCGGGGTGGGGGTGGGCGTCCTGGTCGGTGTGGGTCTGGCCGTCCTGGTCGGGGTGGGGCTCGGCGCCTCGGTGGTCGGCGCCGGGGCGCCGGTCGTCGGAGCGGCCAGGGTCGGCGGATCCACCGGGGCGGGCGCGAGCGTGGTGACGGGCACCGGCTCCGCCTGGCGGGTCGGCCCGGAGGAGGGCGTCACGGCGTACGCGAGGCCCACGGTCAGTGCCAGCAGGCCGGCACCGACGCCCGCGATCAGCGCCTTGCGCCCGGCGAACGGGCTCCGCTCCGTCTGTTCGGCGGCCCGCCGGGCGGCCCGTCCACCGGCGGAAGCCGGGTCGGGCTCGGCGGCTCCGTTGCCGAACGGGAAGTAGCCGAGGTCGTCCCCGGCGCCGAGCTGGACGGGCGGCTGCGGCTGGACCGCTGGGAGCACGGCGGTGGCACCGGCGGCGTACGCGTCCGGCGCCGGGCCGGGGACGGGCGGCAGCACGGTCGTCGCGTAGGCGTCCGCGTCCGGCCCCAGCGGGGGCGGGCCCGACTGCACCGGCTGGCCCTGCTGGCCCGACTGCACCGGCGGCAGGACCGTGGTCGCGAACGGGTCGGTGGTCGGAGGGGCCTCGTCCACGACCTGCCCGGGCGCCTGCGGCACGTACGGGCGCACCAGCGGCGGGCCCTCCAGGTGGGGGAGGACCGCGGTCTCGTCGAGGCTCCGGTCGTCGAGGCTCCGGTCGGGGAGGCAGCCGCACCCGGTGGAGCGGGCGGTGCCGCACGTCGGGCAGTGCTGGTCCGGCATCGGCCGGTCCTCCTCGGTTCTCGGGTCTCGCGATCGGGCCTGATTATGCAGGACGTCCCGGAGGGTGGACAGGGGCGTCCGGCCCCCGGCGGGGGTGTTGTGCCGGTTGGTGGTGGTTGGGCCCCGGGGAAACCGCCGGAACGCGCGCGGCGGGCCCGTTGCTTACGTTCGGCTCAACCGAGCGGCGCAAACCAGGACACATCTGCCAGCATGGGGAACTGGGAGTGATCATCCACCGGGCGTCCGGTCGTCCGGCCCCGCAACCCCGCGACCCCACGGAGACGCCATGACGGACCCTCCCCCAACCTCCGGCCGGGGGGAACCCGATGCCGCGTCCGGGCGGACCCCGGCGCCCGAGCCCGGCCCGCCCGAGGTCCCCGTCCCCAACCTCTGGGTACCGATCGGCGCCCTGCTGCTGGCGATGCTGCTCGCCGCCCTCGACCAGACCATCGTCTCCACCGCGCTGCCCACCATCGTCAGCGACCTCGGCGGCCTGGAGCACCTGTCCTGGGTGGTCACCGCCTATCTGCTGGCCTCCACCGCCGCCACCCCGCTGTGGGGCAAGCTCGGCGACATGTACGGCCGGAAGCGGTTCTTCCAGGCCTCCATCGTGATCTTCCTGATCGGCTCGGTGCTCTGCGGACTCGCCGAGAACATGGGCGAGCTGATCGCCTTCCGGGCGCTCCAGGGCCTGGGCGGCGGCGGCCTGATGGTGCTCTCCCAGGCGATCGTCGGCGACCTCGTCGCGCCCCGGGACCGCGGCAAGTACCAGGGCGTCTTCGGCGCCGTCTTCGGTGTGACCAGCGTGCTCGGACCGCTGCTCGGCGGCCTGTTCGTCGACCACCTCAGCTGGCGCTGGGTCTTCTACGTCAACCTGCCGATCGGCGTGGTCGCCCTGGTGGTGATCGCCGCGGTGCTGCACGGACTGGAGGTCCGGCGCGAGCACCGGATCGACTACCTGGGCACCGTGCTGATCGCCTCGGTCGCCACCTGCCTGGTGCTGATGACCTCGCTCGGCGGCACCACCTGGGCCTGGGACTCCTGGCAGGTCGCCGGCCTCGGAGTGCTCGGGGTGGCGCTGCTGCTCGCCTTCGTCCAGGTGGAACGGACGGCCGTCGAACCCGTGCTGCCGCTGCGGCTGTTCCGTTCGCAGACCTTCAGCCTGGTCGCGGCGATCTCCTTCGTGGTCGGTTTCGCGATGTTCGGCGCGCTCACCTACCTGCCGACCTTCCTCCAGGTCGTCCAGCAGGTCTCGCCCACCATGTCCGGCATCCACATGCTGCCGATGGTGCTCGGGATGCTGCTCACCTCGATCGGCTCCGGTCAGATCGTCGCCCGCACCGGCCGCTACCGGGTCTTCCCGATCGCCGGGACGGCCGTGACCACCATCGGACTGGTGCTGCTCTCCCGGCTGGACGAGCACAGCGGCACGGCCGAGATGAGCCTCTACTTCCTGGTCTTCGGCCTCGGGCTGGGCCTGGTGATGCAGGTGCTGGTGCTGATCGTGCAGAACTCGGTCGGCTACCAGGACCTCGGCGTGGCCACCGCCGGCGCCACCTTCTTCCGTTCCATCGGCGCCTCCTTCGGCGTGTCCATCTTCGGGACTCTCTTCGCCAGCGGCCTGCGCTCCCGGCTCGCCGACGCCCTGGCCGGGCAGCCGCTGCCGCCGGGCTTCCAGGCCGACCGGATCGGCGCCGACCCCCGGCTGATCACCCAGCTGCCCGCCGCCGCCCAGGCCGGGGTCCACCACGCCTACGCCGAGTCGATCACCCGGGTGTTCCTGTACGCGGTGCCCGTCACGCTGGTCGCCTTCGTGCTGTCACTGTTCCTGCGGGAGCAGAAGCTGCGCTCCACCGTGACCGCGCCCGACCTGAGCGAGTCCATCGGGATCAATCCGGTCGAGCGCTCCTCCCTGGACGAGATCGCCCGCGCGCTGTCCGTACTGAGCACCCGCGAAGCCCGCCGCGACCTGTTCCGGCGGATCACCGCCACCGCCGGACTCGACCTGCGGCCCGCCTCCAGCTGGCTGCTCCTCCAGATGCACCACCACGGCTCGGTGGAGCCCGCCGAACTCGCCGAGCAGCGGATCGTCCCGATCGCGGTCGTCGAGGAGGCCGTCCGAGAGGTGGAGAGCCGGGGCCTCGCCGCCCGCACCGGCGGACTGCCGCTGCGCCTCACCGAGCCGGGCCATGAGGCCGCGCTGCGCCTGGTCGACGCCCGGCGCACCCAGCTGGCGGAACTGCTCGGCGACTGGGACGAGCAGCAGTACGACGACCTCGCCGAACTCCTCACCCGGCTCAGCGCCGCCCTCTGCGCCGACCGGCGCGACCGCCCCGACCCGCCCGCCGGCCCCCAGCCGCCCTACCACGGTGAGGGGCGGTCGTTCTAGGGCAGTCGGGCGATCGCCGGGGCGTCGACGGTCGCCGGGTCGGCAGTGAGCCCGGCCGCCTGCCCGGCCGGGTAGAACCGGCTGTGCCGGTCGCCGAGGGCGGCCACGGCGGTGCGGATCGCGGCGTAGGTGTCGGCCGGGGTGCGGGCCGCGGCCGCCTGGGCGAAGGCCTGGCCGCGGACCGTCGGCCAGTTCACCTTCGCGGCGTTCAGGGAGTGCCGCTGGATCAGGCCCAGCGTCTCGGACAGGTAGCTGCGGGCCTCCGGCGACATCCGTCCCGAGTCCGAGCCGGTCGACGGGCAAGCCGCCGAGGAGCGCAGCGCGAGCAGCAGAACGCCGGCCGCCGCGACGGCCGTACGTGCTCTCATCCGCCTTCCTCCGGTGATCCGCGCCGGCCCTGATCTTTGCTCACGGACCGCCGAACCAGCGAGGGGTGTCGAGCCGGAACGGGTCTCCGGGGGCGAGCTGCCGCAGGCCGTCCTCGATCCGGCGGAGCTGCTCCTCGCCGAGGGCCTCCGACCACTCCGCGCGCAGCTCGTCGAAGATCCGCGCCGAGCGGACCAGGCAGTCCACCCCCCGCTCGGTGAGCCGGACCACCTTGCGGCGGGCGTCGGCCGGGTCGCTGCCGCGCTCGACGTAGCCGAGCTGCTCCAGGTTCTCGACGGTCTTGCCCGCCGCCTGCTTGGAGACGCCGAGCCGACGGCCGAGCTCGACGGCGGTGGTGCCCTGCGGGCCGATGGCCTGGAAGACGAAGCCGTGCATCGGCCGCAGGTCGGGATGCCCCTCGCGGGCGATGCGCTCGTGCAGCTCGTCGATGATCGTCCGGAAGGCGAGCAGCAGGCGCAGCGGCAGCTCGAAGCCGGGCGGGGCGGGTTCGCTTGACACGATAGACAACCTCATTGACCATATAGACAACGTCATTGTCCATCTTAGGGGGTTCCTCCGCCATGCCCGTGATCCGTTCCGCCGACGCCCGCCGCACCGAGACCCCGAACGCCGTGATGACCACCCACGCCTCGCCCACCCAGGGCTCGGCCGCCCTCGCCCAGTGGCGCGTCGAGATGCCCGCCGACCGGCGGGGCCCGCTGCACGCGATGGACACCGAGCAGATCTGGACCTTCCTCACCGGCTCGGCGGAGGTCGACCTGGCCGGGGACACCGTCACGATCGCCGCCGGCGACACCCTCGTCCTCCCCGCCGACACCCCGCGCCGGATCGCCACCGCCGAAGGCTTCACCGCCGTCGTCGCCTCACCCTCCCCGTCCCACGCCTACAACCCCGACGCCCGCACCCCCGACGGCGCCTGCGCCCTCGCCCCGCGCGACGCCGAACGCGTCCTCCCGGCGTGGATCGCCTGAGCCGCGGCGCGTGAGGTGTAGCAGACTGCTCGTGAGCAACCGAGCCGACGGCCGTACGGGCCCCGGCGGATCAGTGAGGAGCGGCATGTCCGTCGTCAAGATCAACGTACTGACGGTGCCCGCCGAGCAGCGCGAGGTGCTGGAGCAGCGCTTCGCCTCGCGGGCCGGCGCGGTGGAGAACTCCGACGGCTTCGAGTGGTTCGAGCTGCTGCGCCCGGTCGAGGGGACCGACCAGTACCTGGTCTACACCCGGTGGCGCAGCGAGGAGGACTTCAAGGCCTGGATGGAGGGCCCGATGAAGGCGGCGCACCAGGGTGGCGGCGAGGGCGGCGAGGCGCCGAAGCGGCCGGCCGCGTCCGGGTCGACGCTGTGGTCCTTCGAGGTCGTCCAGTCGGCCGGTCCCAAGAACGCCTAAGTCACTGCCACTGCTCTCCCTTTCGTGCTTCGGGCCCTTCCCCTGACGGGGCGGGGCCCGAAGTGTTTCTCAGCTGCCCGCGATGATCGAGAGGTGCGCGGCGGCAGACTTGGACAGGCTCTCCAGAACGGCCTTGCCCTTCTCAGCGGTTCCGAGCGACGGGCGGCCGATGACGCCGTTCTGGGTGTAGCCGGCCATGCCCAGGGGTGAGGAGGTGGGGGCGCTCGGGGGCGGAGTGGTCGTCCTGGTCGATGCCTTCGCGGATGAGCTCCGGAGCGCCGTGGAGGAGGAGCGACACCTCCAGTTCGCCGCCGTGCATGTCCTCAGCACCTGGGCTCTGCAGGGCGGCGGCTTCGCGGGCTCGGTGCCAGTCCTCGCGGACGGGGAAGAGGGCGACGCGCGGGCCGTCGGTGTTGGCCTCCTGGACGACGTTCGAGAGGACGTAGGTGCCGCCGTGGCCGTTCACGATCAACAGGGCGGGGATGCCGGAGGCCTGGAGGGATTTCCGGATGTCGTTGATCACGGCGTAGAGCGTGGCGGCGCTGATGCTGACGGTGCCCGGCATGTGGGCGTGCTCGTGCGAGCAGGAGAGCGTGATGGGCGGTAGGAGGACCAGGTCGTAGTCGGTGGCGATTCGTTGGGCGATCAGGCTGGCGACGATGGTGTCGGTGGTCAGGGGCAGGTGATCGCCGTGCTGCTCGAAGCTGCCGACCGGCAGTACGGCGATCTTGGCGCCGTGCCGGCGTTCGTTGCGGAGGTGGCGGCCATGAGCAGTTGAGTATTCGTACTCAGGCGCGATCACTCGGCTCCTGGTTCGATCGACTCCGAACGGAGCAGTCGATCCCACACGTACCGGATGTGACGAGTGAGCGGTAAGAGCGACGACGCGCTGAAGGTGGACACCAACGGCCTGAAGAAGGTCGGAAAGCAGTGCCACGACATCGCGGAGCAGATGCCGGCCGAGTTGGCCCGGGTGCATAAGCCCTCGGATGAGGCCGCGGCGGGTCTGAGCGGTTGGCTCTCCGGCGCCGCGATCACGGCGTGCACGGAGGCGTGGGAGAAGGGGCAGCGCCAACTCGCCAAGGACATCGGTGACAACGGCAACAACATGATCACCGCGGCGGACGGCTATGACGGCGTGGACGAGGCCGTGCACAAGAGCCTGGTCTACGGGGGCCGGTAGATGGACCTGTACCAGCTGGAAAACGCGCAGCCCTCGCATCTGGCCGCTCTCGCCACCGCCTACGACTCCCTCGGGAAGGCCAACCACGCCCATTTCGAGGCGGTGAAGGAGACCTCCCGCTGGGTCGGCACCAACTGGTCGGGGACCGCCGGGAAGGCCGCGAGCAGCAAGCTGAAGCAGACGAACAACTCGCTGGACGGCTCGTACGTGGCGATGCAATGGAGTCCCACGGTCGGGCGATCGTCTCCTACGGCAATCCGGACACCGCCGACAACGTGTCGGCGTACGTGCCAGGTCTGAACACCATGCTCGACGGGCACTTCGTCAACAACGACGTCCAACGTGCGCGCAACATCTACGACGCGGCCACCCAGAACGACCCCACGAAGAAGAACGCGTCCATCGTCTGGCTCGACTACGACGCGCCCCAGATCAACGTCAACGGCAACGACCCCACAAACGACCTCAAGGTCACGGGGACCGACAACGCGAAGGAGGGCGGCAAGGCGTACAACGCGTTCATGCAGAGCCTGCGCGCCACGCACGAGGGCGCGGTACCCGCCCATGTCACGACGGTGGCGCACAGCTACGGGTCCCTGACCGTCGGCGAGGCGTCCAAGCATCCTGGAGGCCTGTACTCCGACGACGTGGTGATCATCGGAAGCCCGGGGATGGACCTCCACAAGGCCTCCGACCTCGGTGTCCAGGACGGACACGTCTTCGCGGCCGCGGCCAAGAACGACAGGGTGGCGCAGCTCCCCGACCTGACCCCCGACCCCAACACGCTGTGGTTCGGCACGGATCCGGCCAGTGGAGAGTTCGGGGCGAAGCGGTTCGGCGCTCCGGACGGGCCGGACAAGGGGTGGTGGGGAGCCGCGGGGGGTGACATCCCGGCGCACTCCCTCTACTTCGACGCCCGCGAGGTGGAGGCGTACAACCCGGACGGTACTAAGACCTCGGTGATTGTCCGCCACCCCGACGGGACGATCGAACCGAACGAGTCCCTGCAGGCCATCGCCCAGGTCGTGAGCGGTCACGGCGACCGTGTCGTGACGGTGCCGCCCCGATGAGCGGGGAGGGCGGTGTGCGCCGCGGGTGCCTGCGGCTGCTGGGGGTGGGTGTGCTGGTGGTGGCGGGGTTCGTCGCCTGGCTTGCGTACGGCTGGTGGGACGTACGTCAACCCGCGGACATGCCGATGCGCGAGGGGGTGACGAAGCTCGACCGAATGCTGGAAGCAACCACTGCTGGCGTCGAACCGCCTGTCCGGATGGCCTATGGCTCGATCGAGGGCAAACAGTACGACACAGGGCTCAACGACGAAGTCGACAAGCATCACATCAATGAGACCGGCCAGATCGTGACCCGGATCTCCCCCTCCAAGGCCGTCGAGTTGTCGGACAAGGTCGAGGCCCGATGGAAGCACCTCGGCTACCGGACAACTCGTTCCACCGAGGGAGCGTCCACTGCCAAGGCCACGACTGGGGACGGCAGCGAGATCCAGCTGGACATCTCGTCGGACGGGCGCGCAACCCTGCGCGTCAGCCTTGGCCCGTATGTGCATCTCTCCCCGTTCAGCCGCCCAAGTGGAGCCCCTGACGGATCGACCACCGAAGCGGTGACGCTGACCGAGGACCCGTACTGGTCACACTGATCCGGCAGGACGATGCTGCCGCTGACGGTCGCCGGCGGAGCTGGCCAGCAGAAGCGGGCGGCGGTGTGGGTGACGTGGCGAGCCAGCCGTGTGGCTTACTTCACGGTCTCTCGGACGAGTTCAGCGCGGATGGCGTGACCTGGGCCGCATCGATGGATGTCACGCTTCGGCAGGTCTGCTGAGCAGGCAACTGCCCGGACCTGCAACCAGGCTCGTGCCGACCTGAAGCGCAACACTCGCCCAGTACAGTGCCCTCCCCGGATCTGCCGGGGAGGGCACTGTGCGTGTCGGGACGGTGTTACCTTCGTCGGAGTCGTCCACCTTCGAGTTGCCCTTCTCGGCCGGGCCGAGCGACGGGCGGCCGATGATGCCGTTCTGCGTGTAGCCGGCCATGCCCAGGGTGAGGAGGTGGGGACGCTCCGGGGCGTCGTGGTCGTCGCCCTCGATGCCGTCGCGGACGAGGGGGGAGCGCCGTGGAGAAGTAGGGGCACCTCCAGTTCGCCGCCGTGCATGTCCTCGGTGCCGGTGCTCTCCAGACCGGCAGCTTCGCGGGCCTGGTGCCAGTCCTCACGGATGGGGAAGAGGGCGACCTGTGGGCCGGTGGTGTTGGCCTCCTGGACGACGTTCGAGAGGACGTAGTTCCCGCCGTGGCCGTTCACGATAAGTAGGTCGGGGACGCCGGACGCCTGGAGGGACTTCCGGATGTCGTTGATCACGGCGTAGAGCGTGGCGGCGCTGATGCTGACGGTGCCTGGCATATGGGCGTGCTCGTGGGAGCAGGACAGGGTTACGGCGACACCCTTCATTCAGCCGGGATGGGGTTGAAGCGGATCGACACCGCTGAGGGCTGGTCGGGGCCGGCCGGTGAAGCGTTCCGGAAGGCGTTCAAGGGGGGAACCCGGATAATGGCTGGAGGCCGGTGACTGCTTTCACGACGCCGCCAATGCACTGACCTCCTACCAGCACGCCCTGACCTGGGCGCAGGGGCAGGCGGCAGACGCGATCAAGCAGTGGAGCGAAGCTCAGACGGCAACAGACAAGGCCAAGACGGAGCATGAGGAAGCCGAGAAGAACGCTGGCCACTCCATACTGTTCAACGACCCCGGCGACAGCAAACGGGAAGCCGCCCGGAATACCCTCGACAACGCGCGCAGCCAGCTCAAGACGGCTGGCGACAACGCGGCCAACAGATCGCCAAAGCTCGCGACAAGGCGCCTGAGGAACCGGACTGGCTGGACGATATCGGCGACTTCTTCTCCGACGCCGGCGACTTCCTGCTGGACGTCGGCAAGACCGCTGTTGAAGACCTGGCTTCTATCGGCAACGCCATGACCCACGACCCTGGCGCGACACTTGAGGTGCTGGGGGGCATCGGACTTGCGACCCTCGGTGTCGGCGGCGAGGCGCTGGGGACGGCCCTCGACGCCACGGGTGTCCGGGGAGGTGGGTAAAACCGTGGAGCCGCCCGTCCTGGCCACCGCACGGCAGCGACGGGCCTGAGCGTCATCGCTGGCGGTGGCCGCGTCCGGGTCGACGCTGTGGTCCTTCGAGGTCGTCCAGTCGGCGGGCCCGAAGGCCTGACGGACCGTACGTCCTGTACGTCGGACGGCGTGCCCCGGGTTCCGCGAGCCCGGGGCACGCGGCGTTTCGGGCCGGGGCGGCGTGGCGGACCTCGCGCAGGCCGGGGACGGTCTCGCCGTCGGCGCGCCGGACCGGGCGGAGGCGGAGGGGCGGCGGGACGAGCAGGCGTTCGCCCGCGAGCCAGAGGAGCAGGCGGGGGCGTTCACCCGGGGGCGCCGGCCGGGCAGGTCCGCGCGGGTGAGGGCGGTGGCGCCGCTGAGCGGGCGCTGTCGGCCGTGCTGGTGCGGCGCGCCGGGTCGGGCGCTGAGCGGTCGTCCGGCTCAACCCGGCAGTTTCCAGAGCTGGTTGGGGCTGGCCTGGCAGTCCCAGATCTGGAGCCTGGTCCAGTCGGCGCTGCTGCCGTCCCGGGCGTCCAGGCAGCGGTTGGAGACGGGGTTGAGGAGGGTGCCGTCGGGGCGGGACAGCCACTGCTGGGCGCCGGTGCCGTTGCAGTCGTAGAGCTGGGCGGGTGTGCCGGCGGCGGTCCAGCCGTTGGTGACGTCGAGGCACTTGCCGAGGGCCCGTAGCGAGCCGTCCTGTTGGACGGACCAGTCCTGGGCGCCGGTGGAGTTGCAGTGGTAGAGCTGGACGGCGCTGCCGTTGACCGTCGCGGCCCGGGCGATGTCCACGCACTGTCCGGCGACGCCGGTCAGCGGGCCGCTCGGGCGGGGGGTCGACCAGTGCTGCCCGGCGCCCCCTGAGCAGTCGCGCAGCAGCAGGCGGCCGTCGGCGGCGGTGAGGCAGCGGTTGGAGGCCGGGTTCAGCAGCGAGGCGTCCGGGCCCGGCCGCCAGACCTGCTCGGTGCCCCGGGGGTCCGGGCGGCAGTCCCGCAGCAGGACGGCGGCGCCGTCGGCGGAGCCGGCCGGGGTGAGGCAGCCGCCGAGGACGCCGATGCCGCCGTCCGAGCCGACCGTGGCGTCCTGGGCCGCCGTGCCCGCGCAACTCGCCGTCAGTAAGGCCTGGTTGGGGTCGGCCGCGGCGGCCTCGGCGTCCAGGCAGGTTCCGTCGGAGCCGGTGATCCGCCCGGACCAGGTGGAGACGGCGGGGGAGGCCGGCGCATCCACCGTGCCGCGCAGCCGGGGTGCGCGGGAGGAGGAGCTGACGGTGAGGCCGTACCGGCCGCCGGGGACGCCCCAGCCGTGGACACCCTGGTCCCAGACGGCGAAGGCGGAGCGGTCCAGCGGCAGTTCCACATGGGTCGAACCGCCGGGCGCCAGCGTGACCTTGTCGAAGGCCTTGAGCTGCTGCGGCGGCTCGCCGGCCGCCGACGGGAAGGTCAGGTACAGCTGGGGCACCTCGGTGCCGGTGCGGGTGCCGCGGTTGGTGAGGTCGAAGCCGACCCGCACTCGGCCGGCCGGGTCCGGGCCGGTCACGGTGAGGCCGGCGTAGTCGAAGGTCGTGTAGGACAGGCCGTGGCCGAAGGGGAACAGCGGGGCGGTGCCGCTGGCGTCGTACCAGCGGTAGCCGGTGCCGAGCCGCTCGGTGTAGTGGTAGGCGCCGTCCGTGCCGGGGTACTGGGCCGGGTCCTGGATCGGGGTCGCGCTCGCCGAGGTCGGGAAGGTGACGGGCAGCCGCCCGCCCGGGTCGGTGTCGCCGAACAGCACGTCGGCGAGCGCGGCGCCGCTCTGCTCACCCGGGTACCAGGCCTCGACGACCGCGGGCACCGAGTCCAGCCACGGCATGGTGACCGGCCCGCCGGTGTTCAGCACCACGACGGTGTGCGGGTTGGCCCTGGCGACGGCCCGGATCAGGGCGTCGTCCGCCGGGGCGAGGTCCAGCGAGCCGCGGTCCGCGCCCTCGGTCTCCTGGTCGCCGACGACCACCACGGCGGCGTCCGCCCCGGTGGCCACCGCGGCCGCCGCGTTCGGGTCGTCGCCGAGGTGGTAGCGCACCTCGGTGGCCGAGCCGGCCCGCGCCGCGATGCCCTGGCGGGGCGTCACCGTCCGGTCGGGGTAGGGGGTGACGCGGGAGGAGCCGCCCCCGCCGGTGTAGGCGCGGTCCGCCCACGGGCCGATCACGGCGACGGACTTCAGCCGGGTGGCGTCGAGCGGGAGGGCGGAGTTCTGGTTGCGCAGCAGAACCGTTCCGGCAACGGCGGCCCGGCGGGCGTCGCGCGCGCCGGCGGCCGGGTCGGAGGCGGGCGGTTGGCCGCCGTCGAGCGCCCCCGTCCGCTCCATCAGCCGCAGCACCCGCCGGACCTGGTCGTCCAGCACGGCCGGGGCGAGCCGCCCGTCGGCCGCGGCGGCGGGCAGGTCGGCGAAGTACGTCGATCCGCCGAACTCCTGGTCCAGGCCCGCGGCCGCGGCGTTGACCGAGGAGTGGGTGGCGGGGTAGTCGGAGCCGACCACCCCGTCGAAGCCCCAGCGGCCCTTCAGCACGTCGCGCAGCAGCGGGAAGTTCTCGCACGCCCAGATGCCGTTGACCGGGTTGTAGCCGCACATCGCCGACCAGGCCCGGCCGTCCCGGACGGCCGCCCGGAAGGCGGGCAGCTCGATCTCGGCGAGGGTGCGCTCGTCCACCTCCGAGCTGTACGACTCGCGGTAGTCCTCCTGGTTGTTGGCGGCGTAGTGCTTGACCTGCGCGGCGACGCGCTGGGCCTGGATGCCGCGCACCTCGGCGGCGGCGAGCCGCCCGGCGAGGTACGGGTCCTCGCCCAGCGTCTCGAAGTCCCGTCCGCCCTGCGGGATCCGGACGATGTTCACCATCGGTGCGTACAGCACCTGGTAGCCGCGCGCCCGTGCCTCGCGGCCCAGCACGTCGCCGTAGGCGGTGGCCAGGGCCGGGTCGAAGGCGGCGGCCAGCGAGACGGGCGCGGGCAGGGCGGTCGCGGGCCGGCCGTCCCGCACCCCGGCCGGGCCGTCGGACAGCAGCAGCGGTGGGATGCCGAGCCGGGGCACGCCCGAGACGTAGCCGACGGAGTTCACGCCGGCCGGGGTGTCCAGGCCGCGCAGCAGGGTGACCTTCTCGGCGGTGGTCAGCTGCGCCAGCAGGCTCTCGACGCGCTGCTCCGACGGGCTCGGGCCGCTCCTCGGCGCGGTCGTGGCCGCCGGGACCGCCGGGGCGGCCGCGGCGTTGCCGGTCGTGGCCGCGGCCAGCAGGCAGCCGCCGAGCCCGAGCCGGAGGATTCGCATCCGCAGGGGGAGACGTCGCATGGCAACCACCACCGATCGACGGGAGTCGTACCTGGCCGGGCGGCCTGAAGAAATGACGATCCATCAAATTTACGGTGTACGGACACGGGTTGTCAGGTGGCGTGCACAGCGCGTGTCGGGCGCGTTCGGAGCGCGCTCGGCCTCCTGGGCGCCCCCGTCGAGCTGTGGGGTCGATTCCCGGATCGCGAAGACATCGGCGGGGGACGGTCGATCGCTGCGCGCGGCGCTCGACCACCTGCCCACGCGCGGCCGGGCCGAGGCCGGGAACTGGTCCACGGCCTGGAGCGGCATGGACGTTCCCGTCGCCATCGCCGTCGCCGTCGCCGTCGCCGTCGCCGTCGCCGTCGCCATCGCCACGATCAGGACCGGGCCCGGTCGCCGCGACGACGCCCCGGCCGCCTTCGAGCGGCACGCCCGGGCGCTCCGGCCGCCCGGCCGGGGCGCACGGCGGTCACCAGAAGAAGTCGGGGAGCTCGGTGGTGGGTGGCAGGGGTGCGTTCGCCGGGAGGGGGCGGATCTGGACGAAGGCGTGCTCGAACTGGGAGTACGAGAAGTCGTCCAGTCCCGGGGCCACCACCAGGACGTTGTCGCCCCGGCGCCAGATCCGGTAGCGCCAGCGGTGGTCGAGGGCCGGTCGGCGTTCGTGGGTCAGGTCGTGGTCGGGCGGTCCGAGGATGGTGGTGAACTGGTCGACCACGGCCTCCAGTTGGGCGTCGAAGGTACCCGTGGGCGGGTCGGGGAGGCTCTGCCAGCCGGGGACGGTGGCCCAGAAGTCCTCGGCGATCGCCCCGTCGGGGTGGACGTAGAACTCGTACGCGAACGGGATGGCGAGGCAGTCGTCGCCGTACACGAAGTGGCCGGCCGGCGTGTGGGCCTTGTTGTTGAGCTCGCCCAGGTAGTCGCCGGTCGAGTGCCAGCCGGCGGTGGTCATCGCCTGCTCTCCGGCGTCGAAGTCCTTCCAGTCGACGTCCAGCATCCCGGCGATCTGCGCGGCCAGTTCGGGACCGACCGGGCAGGTCGAGACGATCCAGGGGTTGTCCTCGTCCTCGTCCTCGTCCTCGTCGTCCACGTCCACGTCCACGTCGAGGTCGATGCCGGGGTCGCTGTCGAGGGGCTCGTCGGTCACTGCGCTGAACTCCCGTTCTGGCTGGCGGATCGAACGTTCACCCTAGTGGTGGGCGCCCACCGGAGGCGTCGGGAAGGAGGCGTTCACCCGCCCGGCGGCGGCCGGAAGTCGACCGGCGCGTCGAAGGCGGCCCGGCGGGTGGTGCGGCGCAGGGCGCGCAGCACGGGCGTGCCGAGGGTGAGGCACAGCACGACGGTCAGCGCCGCGCGCGGGAGGTCCCAGCCCAGGGAGGTGGTGAGGCAGTAGGCGGCGAAGCGGACCAGGTTGGCGGGCAGCGGGTCGCCCGGGACGAAGGAGACGGAGCCGGCCATCCCGCCGATGTACGGCCAGCCCTGGAGGTTCATGACCGTGCCGTAGAGGACGGCGGACCCCGCCCCGTACCCCGCCAGCAGCAGCAGTTCGCGGCGGCCGCGCAGCGTGGCGGCGCCCGGCAGCAGGCCCGCGCCGAGGCAGACCCAGCCCATGGCGAGCATCTGGAACGGCAGCCAGGGCCCCACCCCGCCGGTGAGCAGCGCGGAGGCGAACATCGACAGCGAGCCGAGGACGAACCCGAAGCCCGGGCCGAGCACCCGCCCCGACAGCACCATCAGGAAGAACATCGGTTCCAGGCCCGCCGTCCCCGCCCCGAGCGGCCGCAGCGCCGCACCGGCCGCCGCCAGCACGCCCAGCAGGGCGACGGACTTGGCGTCCAGCCCGGGCGCGCCGCCGCCCGACGAACGGCCTTCGGAGATCTGCGCGATGACGACCGCGAGGAGCAGCGGGAGCAGCAGGGCGAACAGCCAGGGCGCGTCGGTGGAGTGGCCGACCAGGGCGGACCGGGTGGAGGCGAGCAGCGGCCAGCCGAAGGCCGTCACCCCCACCAGGGATACCAGGGACAGCGCCGCGACGGACCGGCGCCCGAGCGGGACGGGGCGCCCGGGCGGGACGGGGCGGCCGCTCACGCGCTCAGCGCCTTCGCGACCTGCTGGACGGTGAGCCACGGCCCCGGTGCCAGCACCTTGGCGACCTGCGGCGCGAAGGCCGGGGAGGAGACCACGACCTCGGCCGTCGGCCCGTCCGCGACGAGCTCGCCCTCGGCCAGGATCAGCGTCCGGTGTGCCAGCTCGGCGGCCAGCTCGACGTCGTGGGTCGCCAGCAGCACGGCGTGCCCCTCGGTGGCCAGCGAGCGCAGGATCTCCACCAGCCGGGCCTTGGCGGCGTAGTCCAGGCCGCGGGTCGGCTCGTCCAGGAGCAGCAGCGGGGGCCGGGCGGTGAGGACGACGGCGAGGGCGAGGGTGAGCCGCTGGCCCTCGGAGAGGTCGCGGGGGTGGGTGGCGTCGGCGATGCCGGGCAGCAGGCGCTCGACCAGGGCGCGGCAGGTGCCGGGGGCGGCGCCCGCGTCGGTGTCCGCGGCGGCGCACTCGGCGGCGACGGTCTCGCCGTACAGCAGGTCGCGCGGGTCCTGGGGGACGAGGCCGACGTGCCGGATCAGTTCGGCCGGGCGGGTGCGGTGCGGGCTGCGGCCGCCGACGGTGACGCCGCCGGAGGCGGGGGCGTGCAGGCCGACCAGGCCGCCGAGCAGGGTGGACTTGCCGGCGCCGTTGCGGCCCATCAGAGCGGTGATCTCGCCGGGGCGCAGCGTGAGGTCGACCCCGCGTAGGGCCTGCACCGGGCCGCGTCGCACGGCCAGGCGGTCGGTGGCGGCGATCGGCGCACCGTCCGGGGTGCCGGCGGCGGCGGGTGCCCGGCCGTCCAGTTGGGCCCGCAGCGGAGCGGCCTTGCGGCGGGCGTCGCGGACGGACAGCGGCAGCGGCCGCCAGCCCGCGAGCCGGCCGAGGCCGACCACCGGCGGGTGCACGGGGGAGTGCGCCATCACCTCGGCGGGTTCGCCCAGCACCGGTTCCGCGCCCGGGGTCAGCAGCAGCACCTGGTCGGCGTACTGGACGACCCGCTCCAGCCGGTGCTCGGCCATCAGCACGGTGGTACCGAGGTCGTGCACCAGCCGCTGCAGGACGGCCAGCACCTCCTCGGCGGCGCCCGGGTCGAGCGCCGAGGTGGGCTCGTCCAGGACCAGTACGCGCGGGTGCACGGTGAGCACCGAGCCGATCGCGACGCGCTGTTGCTGACCGCCGGAGAGGGAGCCGAGGGCGCGGTCGCGCAGGTCGGCGAGACCGAGCAGGTCGAGGGTCTCCTCGACCCGGCGCCGCATGACGTCGCCCGGCAGGCCCAGGGACTCCATGCCGTAGGCGAGTTCGTCCTCGACGGTGTCGGTGACGAACCGCGCCGACGGGTCCTGGCCCACCGTGCCGACGAGGTCGGCGAGTTCACGCGGCCGGTGCTCGCGGGTGTCCCGGCCGCCGACGGTGACCCGGCCGTGCAGCACCCCGCCGGTGAAGTGCGGCACCAGGCCGCTGACGGTGCCGAGCAGGGTGGACTTGCCGGAGCCCGACGGGCCCACCAGCAGGCAGAGTTCGCCCTCGGGGACGGTCAGGTCGACACCCTTCAGCACCGGTTCGGCCGCGTCCGCGTACCGGACGGAGACCTGCTCGAAGGTGATCACGAAGCCCTCCGGGGCGGGGTCGGGGCGGCGAACGCCGGTACCAGGCCGAGGAGTACGGCCGGCACGGCGGCCAGCGGCAGCACGGGGACGGTCGGCGGGACGACGGTGGGGGCGAAGGCGGCCGGATCCCCGGACGCGAGCCAGGTGACCAGGGCGGCGACGGCGGCACCGGAACCGGCGGTCAGCCACTCGGGCAGCCCCCAGGGGTCGGGCCGGTAGCGCGTTCTGACGGTACGTCGGCTGCCGAGCCGCAGTCCGGCGAAGGCGGCGGCCAGGCCGAGCAGCAGCACCGGCGGTGCCCAGCCGGCGCCGCCCGCGGTCAGCAGCCCGTAGGCGGCCAGGCAGACCCCGAGCAGCCCGGCCAGGGTCAGTGCCGCGGTCACCCGGGCGAGCCGGCGCGGGACGTCGGCGGTCCGGCCGAAGCCGCGGGTGTCCATCGCCGCCGCCAGGGCGATCGACCGCTCCAACGCGCCTTCCAGGACGGGCAGTCCGACGCTCAGCACGGCCGCGACGCCCCGGTCGTTGCGGCCCCGCAGGCGGCGGGCGGCGCGCAGTCGGCGGACGTCGGCGACCAGGTTCGGTGCGAAGGTCATCGCCACCACCACGGCCACGCCCGCCTCGTAGAGCGCGCCGGGCAGGGCGCGCAGCAGCCTGGCCGGGCTGGCCAGCGAGTTGGCGGCGCCGACGCAGACCAGCAGGGTGGCCAGGCGCAGCCCGTCGTACAGCGCCGCCAGCAGGCCTTCGAGGGTGACCCGGCCGCCGACCCGGACCCCCTGCGCCCAGTCGGGGAGCGGGAGTTCGGGCAGGGTGAACAGCACGTGGGTGCCGGGGACCGGCGAGCCGAGCAGCGCCGCGAAGACCAGCCGGATGCCGAGCACCAGCAGCCCGAGCCGCAGGAAGGCCCCGTACGAGCGCGACCACGGCGCGTCGCCGCGGCGCGCCGCGACCACGTAGCCGGCGGTCGCGGCGAGCAGCGGCAGGACCAGCGGGTTGGTGGTGCGGGTCGCCGCCGCGCCCAGCCCGAGCGCCCACAACCACCAGGCGCCGGGGTGCAGTTGGCGCGGGCCGGTGGGGGTGCTACGGGCGGGGCTGCTCACGGATCTGTCCTGGGGAGGGTGAGGAGTGACGGCGGCGGCGGGCCTGCCAGACGGCGCCCCCGGCGAGGACGGCGACCAGCGCGCCACCGGCGACCGGGCCGAGGTCCGGGCCGCTGCCGTGGTCGGCGGCGGGCTCGGCGGGCCCGGCGCCGCCGGCCGCGTCCACCTGGTCGCCGCAGCCCGCCTTCGGGTAGCCGGCGATGGCGCACAGCAGGCCGTTGGAGTCGTAGCGCAGCGGCGGGGCGACGGCGGCCAGCACCTCGGCCGAGGTGGCCCGCGGTGCGACGCTGGCGCAGGCCGTCCGCTGCCCGGGCGGCGGTACGGCGGACGTCCCGGCGTCCTCGGCCGTGCCGAAGTCCAGCACCACGGCCACCCGCTTGCGGCCGTCCTGGGCGGGCGTGGCGGCGCAGACCTGGTCGAAGGGGGCCGCCGTCCGGGGCTTCGCGGCGTCCCGCCCGCCGTCCGGGCTGACGGCGAACCGCCAGCCGTCCACCGCGCCGTCCGGCGGCACGGCGACCGCGGGCCCCTGCGACTGGTAGGCCCAGGCCCCGCCGTCGCCGGCGCGCCAGAACGACCAGTACCGGTACCCGGCGGCCTGCGCGGGCGCGGCGGAGGCCAGCAGCACCAGCGCCCCGAGGAGCGGCAGGAGCAGCGCGGCCAGGGCGGCCCGGTCCGTCCGGGTGCCGGGGGCGGGGGCGGGGCGCATCAGAGGTTCGGGTTGCGCTTGCGCTGGAGGCTGAGCAGGAGGCCGCCGCCGATGCCGATGAGCAGGCCGACGACGATCAGCCAGAACTGGCCCATGCCGTCGCTCTTCTTCGCCGGGGCGGCGTCCGCCGGGGTGGCGGCGGTGGCCTTGGGGGCCGGGCCGAGGGCGGTGAGCCGGCCGGTGAGGTCGGCGGTGGAGCGGTGGGCGGCCTGGGAGACCAGCAGGAGGCTGGCGGTGGCGGCGGCGTCGGTGCCGTTCTTGGTCCAGGTGGTGCCCTGCCCCTCCAGCCAGTCCACGGCGTCGGTGGCCTGCTCGGGGTGGCCGCTCTGGATCAGGGCGAGGGCGGCCCAGGCGGTGGCGGTGTAGTCGGGCTTGGGGTCGGCGCCCGGGGTGGTGAGGGTGAGGTGTTCGTCGCCGACCGAGAGCTGGGCACCGAGGTAGGCGCTGACGGCCTCGCCGGACTCGTTGTGCGGGATGGTGGCGGGCGCGGAGCCGTCGGCGCAGGCGAGGGCCTTGGGGGTCGCGTCGGCGTGCACCGAGGTGGCGACCGGCAGGTGCCCGCCGGCGGCGGCGAGGGCGGCCTGGGCGCTGGCCAGGGTGTTGGGGGTGAGGGTGCCGGCGGCCGGGTCCGGCTGGTAGGCGAAGGCGCCGCGCTGGTCGGCGGGGGCGGTGCAGCCGAGCTGGAAGCGGGCGAGGCCGTCGAAGGCGTTCTTGCCCGCCGCTCCGCCGGTGCCCGGCTTGGCGACGCCGGCCGGGTCGGTGCGGGCGGCGAACAGCGCGTTGACGGCGAGCCCGGTGGAGTTGGCGTCGCCCGGGTTGCCGGGGTTGTACGGCCAGCTGCCGTCGGCGTTCTGGTTGGCCTTGAGCCACTGCACGCCCTTGTCGACGGCCGGCTGGTGCCCGCCGAGGGCGACCAGGGCCTGGATGGCGACGGCGGTGGCGTTGCTGTCCTCGGTCCTGGCGTCGCAGGCCGCGCCGGCGGCCCGGTAGGAGGGCCAGCCGCCGTCCGCGCACTGCTGCCCGGTGAGCCAGTCCACCGCGGAGTCGGCCGGGGTGACCTTCGCCGCCGTCAGCGCGGTGAGCGCGAGGGACTGCCGCCAGACGCCGTCGTAGGTCGGGTCGCCCTTGCCGTACAGGCCGTCCGGGACGGCGGTGGCGGTCGCGCCGGGCGACGGGCTGTCGGCGAGGGCCGGTCCGGCGGCGACGCCGGCGAGCAGCGCGGCGGACAGGGCGGCGGCGCCCAGGCGGGCGGCGGTCAGCATGGTGCGGATGTGCCTTTCGGTGAGCGGCGGGGGCCCGGGCGGGGCCGTTCGACTCTAACCGCCGGGCCGCGGCCCGCGGGCCTCCCGGAGCAGGAACAGGTTCCAGTGACCGGGGCCGTCACGGCAGGGCCAGCAGCCGCGCCGCGGTGTGCAGGTCGGCCCGGACCTCGGCGATCGAGGCGCGGCCGGACAGCCAGGCGACCAGGGCCGAGTGCCAGGTGTGCTCGATCACCCGGACGGCCGCGCGCTGGCTGTCGCTGGGTGGGCCGGACTGGCCGATCGCGTCCAGGATGAGCTGTCCGGTGGCGGCGCTGACGAGGTCCACCTCGGCGCCGACCGAGCGGTCCGCGAAGCACATCGCGCGGACCATCGCCTCGGCCAGCAACGGCTCGCGCTGGAGCGCGTGGAAGGCCCGGGTGAGCGTGTCGGCGACCCTGGGCGCCGGCTCCCGGTCGGTCGGCGGGTGCCGCCGGATGTGCTCCTGGAGCTCCTGCAACTGCTCCAGCATGACCGCGACCAGCAGGTGGACCTTGGACGGGAAGTACCGGTACAGCGTGCCGAGGGCGACCTGCGCGCTCTCCGCGACCTCCCGCATCTGCACCGCCTCGTACCCGCCGCGGGCGGCCAGCGCGGTGGCGGCCCGCAGGATCCGGCGGCGCCGCTCGGCCTGGCGCGCGGACAGCGGCGGCTCGGCCGGCGGCTCGGCCGGGGCGCCCGGGGCGGCGGGGCTCGCGGTGGGGCTCACGGACGGGATCGGCGACGGCAAGGGTGCTCCCGGGGGCGCGTGGGTGGCGGCGTGCTCCAGAAAGGTCGGCCCGAAGGCGACCCGCGGTCGGTCGGGGCGGGCGTGGCGGGAATCACCGGCCCTGGCTCCTGAGCGAAAGCTACGGGCCGGTATCTTCGAGGTCTCTCATTGTTCACACGGGCGACGACGAGTTCCACAGCCACTGAAACCTGATCTACTTTAGCGACCGGCGGCACCGATGGGGCCGCTCGCACCGATAGCAGCCAGAGATGAGGGCCGAGGATGACCGCGCAGCCGCTGCGGATTGCCCTGCTGTCCTACCGCGGGGACCCGTTCTGCGGCGGTCAGGGAGTGTACGTACGGCACCTCTCCCGGGAGCTGGCCAGGCTCGGCCACCACGTGGACGTGATCGGCGCCCAGCCCTACCCCGTCCTGGACGAGGTCGAGGGCCCCGGATCGGTGCGCCTGGTCGAGCTGCCCAGCCTGGACCTCTACCGCGCCGACGACCCCTTCCGCACACCCGCCCGCGGTGAGTTCCGCGGGCCGGTGGACGTGCTGGAGTTCGCCACCATGCGCACCGGCGGCTTCCCGGAACCACTCACCTTCTCGCTGCGCGCCCGTCAGTACCTGGCCCGGCACAAGGGCCGCTACGACGTGGTGCACGACAACCAGACCCTCGGCTACGGCCTGCTGGGCCTGGCCCGGCACGGCTTCCCGCTGGTCACCACGATCCATCACCCGATCACCGTGGACCGCCGGTTGGAGCTGGACGCGGCCACCACGCGGGTGAAGCGGCTGTCGCTGCGCCGCTGGTACGCCTTCACCCGGATGCAGCGCCGGGTCGCGGCCCGGCTGGACCACGTGATCACCGTCTCCGGCACCTCGCAGCGCGAGATCGCCGAGCACCTGGGCGCCGCCCCCGGCGCGGTCTCGGTGGTGCCGATCGGCGCCGACACCCGGCTCTGGTCGCCCTCCGAGCGGATCGCCCGGGTTCCCGGCCGGATCGTCACCACCTCCAGCGCGGACGTGCCGCTCAAGGGCCTGGTCTTCCTGGTCGAGGCGCTGGCCAAGGTCCGCACCGAGCGGGACGCCCACCTGGTGGTCGTCGGCAAGCCGCAGAAGGACGACGGCCCGGTGGCCGAGGCGGTGCGTCGCTTCGGCCTGGCGGAGCACATCGAGTTCCGCACCGGCCTGACCGACGGCGAGCTGGTCGACCTGTACCGCTCCGCCGAGGTGGCCTGCGTCCCGTCGCTGTACGAGGGCTTCTCGCTGCCCGCCGCCGAGGCGATGGCCACCGGCACCCCGCTGGTCGCGACCACCGGAGGGGCGATCCCCGAGGTGGCCGGACCGGACGGCGAGACCTGCCTGGCCGTGCCGCCGGGGGAGGCGGACGCGCTGGCCGCGGCGCTCGGCCGGCTGCTGGACGACCCGCGGCTGCGCGCCGAGATCGGCGCGGCCGGCCGGGAGCGGGTGCTGGCCCGGTTCACCTGGGAGCGGGCCGCCGAGCTGACCGCGGACGCCTACCGCGCGGCGATCGCCACCGGCGTCGGCGCCCGGGCCCGCTCCGGGCCCGGCTGGCGGTACGTGCCCTGAGCGGCGCGCTCGCGAGCGACGCGCTCCGGGCCGCCGGTGAGTGACCTCACGAAGCTTTCTGGCGAAGTGTTCTGACGAGACGTCAGAAACGCTTGTGGCAATAGGAATGGGAGCCCTGCAGTGCTGACCGTCGATTTCTCGCGCTTCCCGCTCGCCCCCGGCGACCGGGTGCTCGACCTGGGCTGCGGCGGGGGCCGGCACGCGTTCGAGTGCTACCGCCGCGGTGCCAATGTGATCGCCCTCGACCAGAACGCCGAGGAGATCGCCGAGGTCAAGAAGTGGTTCGCCGCGATGGAGCTGGCCGGTGAGGCCCCCGAGGGCGCGTCGGCGGTCGCGATGGAGGGCAACGCACTGGCGCTGCCGTTCGAGGACGACTACTTCGACAAGATCATCATCTCCGAGGTGATGGAGCACATACCCGATGACAAGGGCGTGCTCAACGAGATGTTCCGGGTCCTCAAGCCGGGCGGCCTGCTCGCCGTCACCGTGCCGCGCTGGCTGCCCGAGAAGATCTGCTGGGCGCTGTCCGACGAGTACCACGAGGTCGAGGGCGGCCACATCCGGATCTACCGGGGCGACGAACTGCTCGGCAAGCTCAAGGACGCCGGCCTGGAGCCGTACGGCACCCACCACGCGCACGCGCTGCACTCGCCGTACTGGTGGATCAAGTGCGCCGTCGGCGTGGACAACGACAAGGCGCTGCCGGTCAAGGCCTACCACCAGCTGCTGGTCTGGGACATCGTCGGCACCCCGGTGATTAGCAAGCTCACCAGGGCCGCCGAGAAGGCGCTCAACCCGGTCATCGGCAAGAGCTTCGTCGCCTACGCGTCCAAGCCGAACCGCGCGGAGCCCCGGCGGGCGGGCGCATGACCGCCGCCGTCCCCGAGGTGCTGCTGCTCGACGGTGTGCTGGACGCCGAGCAGGCCGCCGACACCGTCCGCAGCATCCTGGCCGAGCAGCGCCCCGACGGCGCCATCCCGTGGTTCGCCGGCCACCACCTGGACCCGTGGGACCACACCGAGGCCGCGATGGCCCTCGACACCGCCGGCGAGCACGCCGCCGCCGAGGCCGCCTACCGCTGGCTGGCCGCGCAGCAGAACCCGGACGGCTCCTGGTACGCCGCGTACACCGACGGCGTGGTCACCGACCACGCCAAGGAGAGCAACTTCTGCGCGTACATCGCGGTCGGCGTCTGGCACCACCACCTCAGCGCCGGCGACGACGCCTTCCTGGAGTGGATCTGGCCGGTGGTCCGGCGGGCACTGGACTTCATCGTCCGCCTGCGGCTGCCCGGCGGCCCGATCGCCTGGCGGGTCGACGAGGACGGCGCCGCCACCGAGGAGGCGCTGCTCACCGGCTCGTCCAGCATCCTGCACGCGCTGCGCTGCGGCCTGGCCATCGCCGACTACCTGGAGGAGCCCCAGCCCGACTGGGAGCTCGCGGCCGGCCGGCTGCGGCACGCCATCGCCCACCACCCGGAGCGGTTCCTCGACAAGGGCCGCTACTCGATGGACTGGTACTACCCGGTGCTCGGCACCGGCCTGCGCGGCGACGCGGCGCTGGCCCGGATCGAGCGGGACTGGGAGCGCTTCGTCGTCCCCGGCCTCGGCGTGCGCTGCGTCAGCGACCGCCCGTGGGTGACCGGCGGCGAGAGCGCCGAACTGGCCCTCGCGCTCTGGGCGATCGGCCAGTCCGACCGCGCGGTGGACATCCTGCGCTGGATCCAGCGGCACCTGCGCCACCAGGACGGCTCGTACTGGACCGGGTACGTCTTCGAGGACGACGCGATCTGGCCCGAGGAGCGCACCACCTGGACGGCCGGGGCGCTGCTGCTCGCGGTGGCCGCGCTCGGCGGGGACCCGGCGACGGTCGCGGTCTTCGGCGGGGAGCAGCTGCCCGCCGGGCTGGTGGTCCAGGACTGCTGCTGAGGCGTGTCCGGGACGGTGGTCCACTGACGGCGAAGGGGCGGGACCGGTGATCCGGTCCCGCCCCTTCGCCGTGCCCTGCGGCGGGCCGGGGGTGGTGTCAGCCGCGCTGGATGCCCGCGGTGTCGGCCAGCACGCCCTGGGTGCCGTCCGGCAGCTGGGCGACGAGGGCCGCGCCGCGCTGCTCGACGGCCAGGTACCAGGTGCCCGGCACGATCTCGCCGACCGGGGCGCCGGCCGGGTTGTCCTTCGGGGCCAGCTGGCGCGGGGCCGGGACGGCGAACCAGAACGGCTGGAAGTCCGCCGCCGGGGCGGCCGGCTGCTGCGCGGCGGCCGGGGCCGGGGCGCCCGCGTCCTGCGGCTGCGCCGGCTGGCCGGGCTGCGGCTGGCCGGCGGCCGGGTAGCCGTAGCCGCCGGGGACCGGCTGGGCGCCGAAGGCCGGGTCGTGGCCCTGGGCCGGGTAGCCGTACTGGCCGGGCTGGCCGGGGGCACCCGGGTGACCGGGCTGACCCGGCATCGGGTAGCCGCCCTGGTACGGGACGGCGGCCGGGCGGTCGGTGACCAGCGGGGCCTTCAGCGCGGGCACCAGCGGAGCGGCCGCGGCCGCACCGGCCAGCACGATCAGCGAGATGAGGGCCAGCCAGGCGCCGAAGCCGTGGCCGAAGTCGGGGGTCGCCGGGCCGCCGCCCAGTGCCCAGAGCGAGGTCCAGAGCGCCGCGACGGCGAACGCGATGCCCCACTGGTCCAGCCGCAGGCCGAGCACCTGGCGGTTGGCGGCGGCGGGGCCCTGGAAGCGCTGCACCAGGATCAGGACGGCGGCGGCGATGCCCAGCAGGAAGACCGAGGGCAGGATGGGGAACATCTCGGTGCTCCACGCGTTCTGCGAGGTGTCCCGGTAGCACCGGCCGCTGCAGTCCACGGTCCAGTAAGGCAGGAAGGAGGCGATGAACAGCAGGACGGCCGCGCCTGCGACGGCGGCGTCTCCCCTGGTGAGAGCGCGCAGATTCACTTACGTTCCCCTCGTTGACGTGTCGTGGACGGTGCTTCGCGCGGTCGGGCTGACCGGCCGAAACTCCCGAACGGACCAGAAGCCTAGGGCCAACCGTCCTGCCGGTGCACGGCGGGACCTGGAACGGGTCGAAGTCGTTGCAAACCGCGCGGGCGCGGTGGTTGGTCGCCCACCGGGTCCGCGCGTCCCAACTCCCGTGCCGGGCCCGCTCAGTGCGCGGTCAGGAAGGCGGTCAGCGCGTCGGCGATCCCCTGGGCGGCCTGCTGCCGCCACTGAGGGTCCGTCATCCGTCGGGCGTCCGCGGAGTTGCGCATGTTACCGCACTCGATGAACACCTTGGGTACCGCGGAGAGGTTGAGGCCGCCCAGGTCGGAGCGGGTGTCGAGGCCCTCGTTCGCGATGTAGTCGGCGTACGGCTCGCCGGTCGCGGCGTGGAAGGCGTCGCGCAGCAGCAGGCCGAGGCGGTGCGAGGGTTCGACGATCGCGGAGTTGTCCGCCTTACCGGCGACCACCTTGGCGGGCATGATCACGTGGAAGCCGCTGCCGCTCGCCGGACCGCCGTCGGCGTGCACCGAGAGCGCGACGTCGGCGTGCGCGTCGGCGCCCGCCCGGGCGCGCTCGTCCACGCACGGGCCCCAGGGGCGGTCACCGTCCTGGGTGAACACCACCTTCGCGCCCCGGGCGGTCAGCAGGGCGCGGGCCCGGCGGGTGACGTCCAGGGTGTAGTCGGCCTCGGTGTAGCCGGCGTCGGTCTCGGTGCCGGTGGTGTCGCACTCCTTGTGGCCGTTTCCGACGTCCACCTGACGGTTGATCTCCGTGGAGTGGGAGAAGTTGCCGGGGTTGTGGCCGGGGTCGAGCACCACGGTGCGGCCGGTGAGGTCGGCGGCCGCGGTGGGGGACGGCGTGCCGGCGGGAGCCGCGGCCGTCTCGGTGGGAGTGCCGGTCGGGGTACTGGTGGCCGGGGGTGCCTGCGGGGTGGCGGGCGCCGGGGAGCTGGACTGCGCCGCGCCGGACGTCGCGCCCGACGTCGCGGCGGCCGTGGCGGCCGCCGGGTCGGAGTGGTCCAGGGCCCGCCAGCCGAACCAGCCCGCCGTGCAGAGCGGGACGACCGCGGCCACCACCGTGGTGGTGCGCAGCAGGGCGGAGCGGCGGGGCGGTCGGGAGGTCGGGCCGGTCACGGTCGGTTCAGATCCTGTCCGAGGTGGGCGCGGTGAGACCGTAGGCGTTCGCGATCGGCTTCCACTTGGTCAGGAAGTCGTTCTTCGCCTGGGTGGCCTGCGGGTTGAGTTCGTCGGCCTTCTTCTTGTCCGCCGTGTTCGGCGCGGTGCCGGAGCAGCCCTGGGCGGCCACCGCACGGGCCCAGCTCGCGTACGCCTTGTCGATGTCGGAGGACAACTGCCAGGCGGACTTGAGCGAGTTCACCGCGTCCGCGCCGCCCGGCAGGTCCGCGACGCTCAGCTTGGACAGCTTGGTCAGCAGGCCGTCACGCTGTTTGGCGCCGCTGTCGAAGACCTGCGCCGCGCTGTCGATGTCGGTCTTCGCGGGGCAACTGGTCACCTTGGCCACCGCGTTGCCGATCTGGGTCCGGGCGTTGCCGCCCTCGGTGAGCAGGGCGTCCAGCGCCTGGGCCTCGGACTGGGCCTTGGGGCCGGCGCCGGACGCGGTCGGGGACGGCGTGTCGGAGGGGGCGGCCGTGGTGCCGGGAGCGGCGTCCGTACCGGTGGGCGCCGGGGCGGGCTGCGGGTTTCCGGAGCCGGTCGCGCCGACGGCCGAGGGGGCGGGCGCGGCCCGGTCGTCCTTGCCGCCGCTCTTGGTCGCGTACAGCAGGCCGCCGCCGACCGCCACCACCAGCAGCAGCGCGAAGCCGATCAGCAGCGGGGCCCTGCGGTTGGCCGGGCGGTCCCGCTCGTCCTCGTCGTCGAGCGCCTGGGCGCTCGGGTGGTCCGGCTGGGCGGGGTAGGGCTGGGCAGCGTACCCGGGCTGCTGCGGGGGCTGCCCGTAGGGGCCCTGCTGGTACGGGCCGGCCGTGGGCGGCGGCGGGTAGACGTAGCCGGGGCCGGGGAGCTGCCCGCCCTGGGACGCGCGGTCCTGCGGGGTCGCGTGGGAGGGGAACGGCGTGGACGCGGGCGGGGCGCCCGGGGGCGGCGGGGTGATCCGGGGGAGCGCGGCGGTGGGCGCCCCGGGGCCCGGATCCTGGGCGGCCGTCGGGGCGGGGGGCTGCGCGGGGGCCGGAGTCGGCGCCGACATGTCCGGCGGCGGGCCGAAGCCCGGGGCGGTGGACAGGTAGGGGCGGGCGCCCAGCGGCGGGCCCTGGTCGCCGACCGCGCCCGCGGTGGGGGGCTCCGGCGCTGCGGCGGGGGTGGATTCGGCGTCCTGGCGCTGCGGATTGCGGACCCAGCCTCCCGCGCCGCCGCGCGCGGTCGGGTCCCAGACCGCCGGAGCGGTGTTGTGCTGGTCCGTCATGTGCCGCTGGCCCCCACCGTCCGCCGATGCTCTGCCTGGTGCTGCGCGGACACCGTACCGTTCGAGCACCCGTCGGACAGCCCCGGCACGACGTTAGAGCATCGGGGCGGGGCTGTGGGGGTGATCTCGCGGGGTGGTCGGGGGAGTAGCGGGGTGGTCGGGGGAGTAGGGGACAGGCCTACGCGGCGGTCCGGCGCAGGACGCGCAGCGAGCCGGTCACCGAGACCTCCTCGAAGCCCTCGGCGAGCGCCCGCAGGTACACCCGGTACGGGGCCTGGCCGCCGTCGGCCGGGTCCGGGAACACGTCGTGCACCACCAGCAGGCCCTCCGGCGCCAGGTGCGGCGCCCAGCCCTCGTAGTCGCCGGTGGCGTGCTCGTCGGTGTGCCCGCCGTCGATGAAGACCAGGGCCAGCGGCCGTCCCCACAGCGCGGCGATCTGCGGCGAGCGGCCGACCAGCGCGACCACGTGCTCCTCCAGCCCGGCGGCGTGCAGGGTGCGGCGGAACCGGGGCAGCGTGTCCATCCGCCCGACCTCCGGGTCCACCAGCGTCGGGTCGTGGTACTCCCACCCGGGCTGCTGCTCCTCCGAGCCGCGGTGGTGGTCCACGGTCAGCGCCACCGTCCCGGTCTCCCGGGCCGCGGCCGCCAGCAGGACCGCCGAGCGGCCGCAGTAGGTGCCGATCTCCAGCACCGGCTGCCCGGTGCGCCGGGCCGCCGCCACCGCCGCCGCGTACAGCGCGAGGCCCTCGTCCACCGGCATGAACCCGGTGGCCGCCTCGAACGCCGCCAGCACCTCCGGCGCCGGGCGGGCGCCCTCCAGCAGGTCGGACATGCGGTGCTCCTCGTGGTTCGGGCGGCGGGCGGACGTGCTCGGACCCTACTCGAAGGTAGCCGGGGCGGCGGTGGCGGGTGGCCGGACGGTTCTGGAACGCGTTCCAGTCGGGTTCCGGCGGGCGTGCCAGAATCGCCCCGACCCTTGACCCGAGGCACACCGGGAGCAGCCCCATGCGCGCAGCCGTCCTGCACAAGACCGGCCAGGACACCCTCGACGTCCGCGAGGACGTCACGGCGGTCGGCTTCGGACCGGGCACCGTACGGGTCCGGATGCGCGCCGCCAGCCTCTGCCACTCCGACCTCTCCGCGATGAGCGGCGTGCTGCCGCAGCCCGCGCCGTTCGTCCCCGGCCACGAGGGCGCCGGGGACGTCGTCGAGGTCGGCGAGGGCGTGACCGGCGTCGTCCCCGGGGACCGGGTGGTGCTCTGCTGGATGGCCCCCTGCGGCCGCTGCGCCCACTGCGAATGGGGCCGCGGCCACCTGTGCGTCGCCAGTCTGCGGCGGCTCGGCGCGCCCGGCTTCCGGCTGGCCGAGGGCGGCACCGAAGCCTCCGGCTTCTACGGCACCGGCGCCTTCGCCGAGGAGGTGGTGGTCGCCGCCGACGCCGTCATCAAGGTGCCCGCCGACCTCCCGTACGAGGCCGCCGCCCTGATCGGCTGCGGGGTGACCACCGGCATCGGCGCCGCCGTCAACACCGCCCGGGTCGAGCCCGGCGCCGCCGTCGCGGTGATCGGGGCGGGCGGCGTCGGGGTGGCCGCCGTCCAGGGCGCCCGGGTCTGCGGCGCCGCCCGGATCACCGTCGTCGACCCGGTGGCCTCGCGCCGCGAGCGGGCGCTGGCCTTCGGCGCCACGGAGGCGATCGCTCCCGAGGAGCTGAAGGCGACGGCCAAGGGCCTGCCCGGCGGCGGCTTCGACCACGTCTTCGAGGCGGTCGGCCGCGCGGCCACCGTCCGGGCCGGCTACGACGCCGCCCGGCGCGGCGGCGCGGTCGTGGTGATCGGCGCGGGCGCGCAGGACGACCTCGCGCAGTTCACCATGGGGGAGCTGTTCTTCAACGAGAAGCGGCTGCTGCCCTCGCTGTACGGCGGGGCGCCGGTGGCCGGCACCGTCGCCCTGGTGGTGGACCTGTGGCGGGCCGGGCGGATCGACCTGGACGGGATGATCACCCACAGGGTCGGGCTGGCGGACGTGAACCGGGCGATCGAGCAGATGCGCAGCGGCGAGGCGCTGCGGACGGTGGTCTCGCTCGGATAGCTCCCGCGGCATGCGCGAGGGCCCGCCGGGACGTCCTCGGCGGGCCCTCGCGGGGTCCTGCGGTTCCTGCCTCGGGTCAGCCCCGGGCGCCGGCCGCGCGGTGGCGGCCGTGCGGGTCCGCCCCGGGGGTGTCGTCGGGCGCGGAGCCACCGCGGTGGCGACCGTGCGACGAGGTGTCCTCGGCCGTCTTCTCGTCGGCGTCGGTCCCGGTCATCGCGGGTCCGGTGGTGTCGGTGAGGGTGTCGGACATGAGAAATCGTCTTCCGTGCGGAGGGTGCGGGTCATCGGCGCCCGTCCGGCGCCTGCGGCACACGGTCGGGTCCCCGATCGGGCGCTCGGTACGCGCCCACAGCCGGTGATCGCGGCCCGTGCCCCGGCCACCATAACGGCCGGGACTGACGAGATCCTATCGACCTCATGGGGCGAGTCCCCGCCCCGCCCGCGGACCGGTGATCAGCCCGGGCGGCCGGTCCGCAGGAAGCCGGCCAGCAGCTCGTGGAGCACCGCGGCGCCCTCCTCGGCGAGCACCTCGTGCCCGGAACCGGCCGCCTCCACGTACCGGAAGTCCGCGCCCTCGACCCGACCGATCCGCAGCAACTCGTGCCGCAGCGACCGGGACTGGCTCACCGGCACCACCTCGTCCCGGTTGCCGTGCACCACCAGCAGCGGCGCGCTCAGCCGGTGCGCCAGCTGGAGCACGTCGCGCGGGCCGCGGGCGTCCAGGATCGGCTCGCCGCCGCCGAGCCGGGCGGTCAACGCCCGTACCGGCGGCGCCGCTTCGGCCAGCAGCCGGGCACCGGACAGGAACGGCGCGACCACCGCGCAGCGGGCGACCTGCTCGGCCGGGGCGTGCGCGGCCGCCAGCAGCGCCAGGAACGCGCCGTAGCTGACCCCGAACAGGGCGGGCGGCTCCAGCCCGAGCGCCGCGCGCTGGCGGGCGATGCCCTCCAGGAGGTGCAGCACGTCGTCCAGGTCGGGGCCGCCCCAGGCGCCCCGGACGGCCAGCGCGTGCGGCACCCCGTAGCCGGTGGAGCCGCGCTGGTTGGGCGCGACCACCGCCAGGCCCTCGGCGGCCATCCGCTGCAGCGCCGGGTCGAACTCCAGTCGCCAGGCGTCCGCCGGCCCGCCGTGCAGGGCCAGCACCAGGTGCGGGCTGCTCAGCCAGGCGTCACCGCCGTACACCACCGCCTCCAACGGGCCTGCCGGGCCCGCGAGTTCGAGGCTCTGCGCGGGCTGCCAGCGGCCGCCGTCGCCGGGCGGGGTGCTGCCGTCCAGCCGCCAGCCGGCCGGCGGGGCGAGGGCGCCGCGCGGCCCGCCGGGCTGCCAGGGCGGCACGGTGTCCCGCCACGGACCGGGCAAACCCGAGCCCAGCGGCGCGAGTTGGAGCGGCAAGGGCATCGGGGCGGTTCCGGCCGGGGCCGGTCCGTGCGCCAGCAGGGCGTCCACGTCCAGGGTGGCCAGCGCCGTCGGCTGGTCGGGCGAGGAGTAGGGGATCCGCAGGCCCGCTCCGCTCCAGTGCCCGACCGCACCCAGCCGTCCGGGCGGCACCGGCAGCGGGTCCAGCCGCCCGACGGCGGGCCGCCACAGGGCGAGCGCCGACCCGGCGCCGTGGTCGATCTGCACCGCCACCCGGGGGCCGTCCGGCCCCTGCCGCAGGGCGACCGGCCGCAGGGTCGTGCCCGTGACGTGCAGGCACTCCGGGAACCGCAGCGGCTCCCCGCCGCCCAGCACGCCCCAGCCGAGCCGGTCGGTGCCGGGCGCGTCGCTGCGCACCATCGCGAAGCCGCTGTCCGGGTCGAACAGCACCAGCCGGTCGTTGCTGTGCTCGCCGATCTCCAGCAGCGGGGTGGCGCTGCCGCTGCGCAGGTCCAGCACCACACTGCGGACCAGCCCGCCGGCCACCCGGTCCAGCGCGAGCAGCGCGCCCGCCCGGTCCAGCCAGGTGCCGCCGCCGTGCAGGCCGGGGATCTCGGCGACCTGCACGGGCTCGCCGCCGTCCGCCCGGACCAGCCAGGCCGAGGTCGTCGGGCGGGTGTCGGTGCCGAGGGCGAGCGCCACCGGGGTGCGCGGGCCGGCGCCGGGCGGCACCGGGAGCGGCAGCAGCCGCAGCCCGGACATCCGCAGCGAGGCCACCGGCTGCTCCACGGTGCCGCCCTCCCCGTGGGAGAGGCGGACCAGGTCGTGCCGCTCGCCGTCGTGCCGGCAGACCAGCACCGACCCGTCGGTCAGCGCGACCAGCTGGGAGCGCGGGTCCTCCGACCGGTTGCCGGACAGCGGCAGCGCGGCGGGCGCGGCCGGTGAGCCGTCCGACGGCAGCCGCCAGCCCTCCGCGTACCAGCCGCTGTCGGCGGCCGAGGCCAGGCAGGCCGCGTGGCTGCCGTCGGCGGCGAAGGCGAAGCCCAGCCGGCGCAGTGCCCGGGTGGTGGTCCGGGTGGCCGCGTTCACGCCCCGCTCACCCTCATGCGCCACCACATCCCTTTCGTCCGTTGCCGGGGCAACTCCCGTTCGCAGGGATGAAGTTAGTTTCGACAAAACCGAAGGCCCAACGCCTGGCCGCTCGCTTCACCCGTAAGGGTGAGCAGGGGGCGGTTTCGAATTCGTTCGGGGGCCCCCTGTGCGCCACGGGCGCCGGGCGTGCGGGCGCACCCGGTCCGCGCGGGCCCGTACGGGCGCCCCCGTGCGGGTTGACGCCGCTCCGCAGAGGGTTGACGCGCATCCGTGCGCCCGCGGCACCGGCGTCCGAACGGCCACCGCGCCGGGGCCCGGACGGGCGTCCGCGCGAGGTCCGGACGGGCGCCGGGCCTTCCCCCGATCGGCCGAGGCCCGACCGCCCCCGCGCGCACGGTAGTCTCGACAGGTGCCGAAACTGTCCGACGTCATCACCGCCCTCGAAGAGGTCTACCCCCCGCAGTGGGCGGAGTCCTGGGACGCCGTCGGCCTGGTCTGCGGGGACCCTCAGGCCGAGGTCGGCCGCGTGCTGTTCGCCGTCGACCCCGTCCAGGCCGTCGTCGACGAGGCCGTGGAGTGGGGCGCCGACCTCGTGGTCACCCACCACCCCCTCTACCTGCGCGGCACCACCAGCGTCGCCGCCACCACCTTCAAGGGCCGGGTGGTGCACACGCTGATCACCAACGGCATCGCGCTGCACGTCGCCCACACCAACGCCGACCACGCCGACCCCGGTGTCTCGGACGCGCTGGCCGAGGCGGTCGGCCTGCGGGTCACCGGCCCGCTCGTGCCGGACCCGACGGACCCGCTGGGCCGTCGCGGCACCGGCCGGATCGGCCTGCTGGAGCCCCCGCTGACGCTGTCCGCCTTCGCCGCCCGCGTCGCCGAGGGCCTGCCCGCCACCGCCGCGGGCGTGCGCGTCTCCGGCGACCCGGACCGGCTGATCAGCCGGGTCGCGGTGTGCGGCGGCTCCGGCGACAGCTTCTTCGCCGACGCACGGGCGGCCGGCGTGGACGCCTACGTGACCGCCGACCTGCGCCACCACCCGGCCTCCGAGGCCACCGAGGCCGCGCCGGTCGCGCTGGTCGACGCCGCCCACTGGGCCACCGAGTGGCCCTGGCTCGGCCTGGCCGAGCGCGCCCTGCTGGCCGCCGCCGACCAGCGCGGCTGGGCCGTGGAGACCAAGGTCTCCCACCGGGTCACCGACCCGTGGACCGCGCACGCCCCCATGTCCTTCACCGCCTGACCCGATTCACAGGAGCTTTCCCCTTGAACGCCGCGCCCGCCGACCAGATCCGCCTGCTCGACCTCCAGGCCATCGACTCGAAGCTCGACCAGCTGGCCCACCGGCGCCGGAGCCTGCCGGAGCACGCCGAGATCGAGAAGGCCACCGCCGACCACACCGCGCTCAAGGACCTCGTCGTCGCCGCCGAGGCCCAGAGGGGCGACACCGCCCGCGAGCTGACCAAGGCCGAGCAGGACGTCGAGCAGGTCCGCGCCCGCGCCGCCCGCAACCAGCAGCGCCTGGACTCCGGCGCGATCACCTCGCCGAAGGACCTGGAGAACCTCCAGCACGAGATCGGCTCGCTGGCCAAGCGCCAGGGCGACCTGGAGGAGGTCGTGCTGGAGATCATGGAGCGCCAGGAGAGCGCCAACTCCCGGGTCGAGGAGCTGAGCGCCCGCCTGGAGCACTCCACCGTGGTCCTCAAGGAGGCCGAGGCCCGCCGCGACGCCGCCTTCGCCGAGATCGACGCCGAGGCCGACAAGGTCAGGCGCGACCGTGAGACCGTCGCCGCCGTCATCCCGGCCGACCTGCTGAAGGTGTACGCCAAGCTGCGCGAGACCCAGGGCGGCGTCGGCGCGGCCCGCCTCTACCAGCGCCGCTGCGAGGGCTGCCGCACCGAGTTCTCGATCACCGAGCTGAACGCCATCAAGGCCGAGCCGGCCGACAAGGTCGTCCGCTGCGAGAACTGCTCGCGCATCCTGGTCCGCACGGCCGACTCGGGCGTCTGACCCGGTGGCGGCGCGCTTCATCGTCGAGGCGGACGGCGGGTCCCGGGGCAACCCGGGGCCGGCCGGCTACGGCGCGGTGGTCCGGGACGGCGACACCGGGCAGCTCGTCGCGGAGGCCGCCGAGTTCATCGGCCACGCCACCAACAACGTGGCCGAGTACCGGGGCCTGATCGCCGGACTCAGGGCGGCCCGCGAGCTCGACCCGGACGCCTCGGTGGACGTCCGGATGGACTCCAAGCTGGTCGTCGAGCAGATGTCCGGGCGCTGGAAGATCAAGCACCCCGACATGCAGCCGCTCGCCGCCGAGGCGCGCACCGTCTTCCCGCGCGGCCGGGTCACGTACACCTGGATCCCGCGCGACCGGAACAAGGACGCCGACCGGCTGGCCAACGAGGCGATGGACGCCGGCCGCGACGGGCGCCAGTGGGAGCCCCGCAAGCCCGCCGGGACCGTCGACGCCGCGGCCCCCGCGGCCCTCGCGGCCGAGCCGCCGCTGGAGAAGAGCGCCCCCAAGGCCGGCTGGGCCGCCCCCGCCGACCTCGGCACCCCGACCACCTTCGTCCTGCTGCGCCACGGCGAGACCCCGCTCACCCCCGAGAAGCGCTTCTCCGGCAGCGGCGGCACCGACCCGGAGCTGTCCGACAAGGGCCGCTGGCAGGCCGAGCGCGCCGCCGAGGCGCTGGCCGCCCGCGGCAGCATCCAGGCGGTCGTCGCCTCCCCGATGCGCCGGACCCGGCAGACCGCCGAGATCGTCGCGGCCCGGCTCGGACTGGAGGTCCGGTACGAGGACGGGCTGCGCGAGGTCGACTTCGGCGCCTGGGAGGGCCTGACCTTCGCCGAGGTGCAGGAACGCTACCCCGACGACCTGTCGGCCTGGCTCGCCTCCGCCAAGGCCAGGCCGACCGGCAGCAGCGAGAGCTTCACCACCCTCACCCACCGGGCCGGCGTCGCCCGGGACAAGATCCTCGCCCGGTACCCGGGGAAGACGGTGCTGGTGGTCTCGCACGTCAGCCCGATCAAGACGCTGGTCCGGCTCGCCCTCGGCGCCCCGCCCGACTCGATGTACCGGATGGAGCTGTCCGCCGCCTCGATCTGCGCCGTTCAGTACTACGCGGACGGCAACGCCTCGCTGCGGCTGCTCAACGACGGCTCGCACCTGCGCTGAACCCGGCTCCGGCGGAGTCGGCGCCGGGCGCTCAGTGCACCTCGGTGACCACCACGTCCAGCTGCCACGGCTTGCGCGCCGTGCCCTCCGCGGCCAGCTCGACGTGGTGGCCCAGTGCCAGCAGCGCGTCCAGCAGCTCGGCGGGCGTCTTCGGCTCCGCCCCGGCGACCAGCAGGTCCCGGACGATCCGACCCTTGGTCGCCTTGTTGAAGTGGCTGACCACCGTCCGCCTGCCGTCCCGCTCCTGCAGCACCCGGACGGTCGCGGTGCGGGAGGCCACCTCGCCGGCCGGCTTCCAGGCCGCCGCGTACGCGGAGCTGCGCAGATCCAGCACCAGCCCGTCCGCGACCTCGGGGAGCACGGCGGCCGTTGCGCTTCGCCAGTACGCGCCGAGCGCCCCCGGCCCGGGCAGTTTGACACCCATCGAGCAGCGGTAGGACGGGATCCGGTCCGAGATCCGCACCGCGCCCCACAGCCCGGAGAACACCAGCAGCGAGCGCTCGGCGCGGTCGTACGCGGCGGCGTCCAGGGTGGCCAGGCCCAGGTTGTCGAACAGCACCCCGGTGTACACCTCGGCGGCCGGACGGGCCCCGGCGGTGGGCAGGCCGGCGTTCTTGGCGATCTCGCCGCGCAGACCGGGGGTGAGTCCGAGCACCTCGGCGGCGGTGTCCTCGTCGCCCCGGCACAGCCCGACCAGCGCGTCCAGCACCGCACCGCGCGCCGCCGTCAGCCCCGGCAGCGACAGCCGCTCCAGCGCGACCGGCTCGCCGTCCCCGGACGCGGCCTTGCCCTCCGACGGCGGCAACAGCACCAGCACAGCGGACTCCTCAACACTTTGTGGCGGACGGACCCCGCAACCCTACTGCGCCCGTCCCGCCCCCCGGAGCCGCCCTCCGAAGGGCCCGGGCCGGTTGCCCCGGCGGCAATGTCACGTCCGCGACCTCGGCGGCCTGCTCTCGGCGATCGCCCGTCCGCAGGCCGGCCTGTTCGGCTCCGAGGCCTACCCCGACCTGTGGACCAAGGCCGCCGCCCTCGGCCAGAGCCTGTCCCGCAACCACCCGCTGGTCGACCGGAACAAGCGCACCGCCTTCGAGGCGATGCTGCTGTTCCTGGACTACAACGCCGAGCCCTACACCGACCCGCGGCCGGACGACGCCGTGGCCTACGTGCTGCGGCTCGCCACCGGTGGCTACGACGACGCGATCGCCCTCGCCGCCAAGGACCTCAAGTCCCTCCTGGGGCGGTGAGGCCGGGGCGCGGTCCTCCGGCGCGTCCGCCCGGGTCATCCGTCCGGAATCACCCGATTCCGCCCTACGCTGGCGTGCATGCCTCGCCGAAAACTACGCGTCAAGGCCGCCGACTCCGCCAGGATCAACACCGAGCTCGCCGAACTCCGCACCAGCCTGGAGATCCACACCGAGTGGCCCGAGGCCGTGCTCGCCGAGGCGGAGGAGGCGGCCGAGCGCCCCCGGCTGCCGGAGTGCGACGCCACCGACCTGCCGCTGTTCACCGTCGACCCGCCCGGCTCCCGCGACCTCGACCAGGCCATGCACCTCAGCCACCGCCCCGGCGGCGGCTACCGGGTGCACTACGCGATCGCCGACGTCGCCGCCTTCGTCCACCCCGGCGGTGCCATCGACACCGAGGCCCGCCGCCGGGTCGAGACCATCTACTTCCCCGACCACCGCGTCCCGCTGCACCCCGCCCGGATCTCCGAGGACGCCGCCAGCCTGCTGCCCGGCGAGACCCGCCCCGCCCTGCTCTGGCAGCTGGACCTGGACGCCGACGGCGCCGTCGTGCTGGCCGACCTGCGCCGCGCCCTGGTGCGCTCCCACCGCCGACTGGACTACGCCGCCGTCCAGCGCGCCGTGGACCTCGGCGGCGCCGACGAGCAGCTCGCCCTGCTCGCCACCGTCGGCCGGCTCCGCGAGGAGCAGGAACGCGCGCGGGGCGGGATCAGCCTGCCGGTGCCCGAGCAGGAGGTCGAGGAGACCCTGCACGGCTACGTCCTCGGCTACCGCGCGCCCGGCCCCGCCGACGGCTGGAACGCCCAGATCTCGCTGCTCACCGGCATGGCCGCGGCCGAGCTGATGCTGGACGCGGGAGTCGGCCTGCTGCGCACCCTGCCCGCCGCTCCCGCCGCCGCGTACGAGCGGCTGCGCCGGATCGCCGCCGCCCTGGACGTCGACTGGCCGCAGGCCCTCCCGTACCCGGAGCTGATCCGCTCGCTGGATCCGGAGGCGCCGCTGAACGCCGCCTTCCTCAACGCCTGCACCGGACTGCTCCGCGGCGCCGGGTACCACGCCTTCGACGAGTCCCGCGGCCTGCCGGCCCCCGCCGATCCGGGGCACGCCGCGCTGGCCGCCCCGTACGCGCACTGCACCGCGCCGCTGCGAAGGCTCGGCGACCGCTTCGCCCAGGAGGTGTGCGCGGCGGTGGCGGCGGGGGAGGAGGTGCCGGACTGGGCGCGCGAGGCGCTGCCGGACCTGCCGGCGCTGATGGCGAGCGGGGACCGGCGGGCGTCCGAGGTCGAACGGGCCTGCGTGGACCTGGTGGAGGCGGAGCTGCTGGTCGGCCGGGAGGGCGAGGACTTCTCCGCGGTGGTCGTCGAGGTGGACGGGAAGCGCCCCGGCTCGGGCACCGTCCAGCTGCGCGAGCCCGCCGTCCGGGCCCGCTGCGACGCCGCCGCCCCGGACGGCTCGCCCGGGGCGGTCCCCGCCGGGTTGCCACTCGGCCGGGTGATCGACGTCCGGCTGACCAGGGCCGATCCGGCCACCCGGACGGTCCGCTTCGCCGCCGTCTGACGCGCGGTCGGCGGGACGGTCCCGAGTCCGGCGGCCCGACCGCCACCGGCCGAAAGGCCGCCGGCCGGCCACCCGTACGGTCCGTCGTTGCACCCCGCCCCCGGCCCGGGGGTGGGAGGATCGGTCCGTGCCCGATCCCACGTCCTCCGCACCCGCCGCCGTCCGTGTCCCCGACACCGGGCGGCGCCGCCGTCTGCTCGTCCTCGCGATCTGCTGCCTGAGCCTGTTCATCGTCGGCCTGGACAACACGGTGGTGAACATCGCGCTGCCGGTGATCCAGAAGGACCTGGACGCCCCGGCCTCCGGCCTGCAATGGATCATCGACGCCTACACCCTGGTGCTGGCCTCGCTGCTGATGCTGTTCGGCTCGGTGGCCGACCGCTTCGGCCGTCGCCGGGTGTTCCAGATCGGGCTGGCCTGCTTCGCGCTCGGCTCCCTGCTGTGCAGCCTGGCGCCGAGCCTGGAGTGGCTGGTGGCCTTCCGGGCGCTGCAGGCGGTGGGCGGCTCGATGCTGAACCCGGTGGCGATGTCGATCATCACCAACACCTTCACCGACCCGAGGGAACGGGCCCAGGCGATCGGCGTCTGGGGCGGCGTGGTCGGCATCTCGATGGCGCTCGGCCCGCTGCTCGGCGGCTTCCTGGTGGACGGCGCCGGCTGGCCCTCGATCTTCCTGATCAACGTTCCGGTGGCCCTGCTCGCCATACTGCTGACCGTCCGTTACGTCCCCGAGTCGCGCGCGCCGCGGCCGCGCCGGCTCGACCCGGTGGGGCAGCTGCTGATGATCGTGCTGCTCGGCTGCGGCACCGCGGCGATCATCGAGGGCCCGGGCAACGGCTGGACCTCCCCGCTGATCCTCGCCCTGGCCGCGGCCGCGGTGGCCGCGCTGGTCGCCTTCCCGCTCTGGGAACGGCGGGTCGCCGAGCCGCTGGTGGACCCGCGGTTCTTCGCCAGCGCGCCGTTCACCGGGGCCACCGTCACCGCGGTCTGCGCATTCGCCGGGCTCGGCGGCTTCCTCTTCCTCAACACCCTCTACCTCCAGGACGTCCGGCACTACGCCCCGGTCGAGGCCGGCCTGTGGACGCTGCCGATGGCCGGGCTGATGCTGGTCTGCGCGCCGCTGTCCGGACGGATCGTCGGCAGCCGGGGCCCGCGTCTGCCGCTGGTGGTGGCCGGGCTCGGCATGGCCGCCAGCGGCCTGCTGCTCACCCGGCTGACCGCGGACTCCCCGGCCGCGCTGCTGCTGGTCGCGTACGCGCTGTTCGGCTTCGGCTTCGGTCTGGTCAACGCGCCGATCACCAACGCCGCCGTCTCCGGGATGCCGCGCTCCCAGGCGGGCGTGGCCGCCGCCGTCGCCTCGACCAGCCGGCAGGTCGGCCAGTCCCTGGGCGTCGCGGTGATCGGTACGGTCGTCACCTCGGCCGTGGTCGGCCCGATGGCCACCGGCTTCGCCCCGGCCAGCCACGCCGGCTGGTGGATCCTGGTCGGCCTGGGCGGCGCCGTCCTCGTCCTCGGCCTGCTCACCACCGGTGCCTGGGCCACCGGCACCGCCGCCCGGGTGGCCGCCCGCCTCGGTGCCGAGCCCCCGGTGGCCCGGTCCGGTGTTCGGGAGGCCCCGCCCGAGCGGCTACCATGACCACTACGGCGGAAGAGCCGGCCGGGCGGTCGCGACGGGTCCCTGACCCGCCGAGGAACGTCCGGGCTCCACAGAGCAGGGTGGTGGGTAACGCCCACCCGGGGTGACCCGCGGGACAGTGCCACAGAAAACAGACCGCCCACCGCTACGGCGCGTGGGTAAGGGTGAAACGGTGGTGTAAGAGACCACCAGCGACCGGGGTGACCCGGCCGGCTAGGTAAACCCCACCTGGAGCAAGGTCAAGATCGGTGCCTCCGGGCGCCGTGCGCGAGTGTTCGAGGGCTGCTCGCCCGAGCTCGCGGGTAGACCGCACGAGGCTGTCGGCAACGGCAGCCCTAGATGGATGGCCGTCTCTCCGGGCCGCGCAAGCAACCCGGATGACAGAACCCGGCGTACAGGTCGACTCTTCCGTCGCCGACTTGGGGGAAGGCCCCCTGGCCTGCGAAACAGCAGGTCAGGGGGCCTTTCCATGTCTCGGAGACGTGCAACCACTTGCTAACTTTTTGTGTCAGTTGCGGGTCTCTTTCTGGGTGTGCTGTGGCGATCGCGTGGCGGTGAGAATTGTCGAAACAACCCTCCGAGGTCCATGCGCCGGTCACGACAGCGCTCGCTGTGCTCGCGCGACTCAGCTGGCCAGCGACTCCCCGAGCAGCATGTATGGCCGACCGGTGAACTGGCGATGCAGCGTCTCGGCGCGGGATCGGATAAGACCCTCTCGGTAGGCAGCTGGCAGCCGCTCCCAACACCCCGGACGCCATTTCGGCAGCACCCGTCGGGTCGCCGTCGACGCGCCGGCATACGGCGGTGTCCACTGCCAGCAGGGCGTGCACCATCACTGACCGGAATCCGTGAGCGCTTCTGCTCGGGGTAGCCGAACCAGGTGTCAGCCGCCTCGGCGCCATCCAGGCGCTCCGCCGGACTCCGCACGTCGTCCACTGCTCGTCGGGCCCCATCGAGGTCGCCGGAGGCCCCTGCCCGTGGTCATCAAGACCGGGGTCACCGCCGTAACGTCAGCTCGCCTTGAGGCGGTCCATGAGGTCGGCGACACCGTCGACCTGACGGTAGGGCTTGAACGCCGGAGCGAGCTCGCGCACCAGGGTGACGCACCGTACGGCGCCGATCCGGGTCGCGAGGTCGAGCGACTGGTTCGTGACGGCGAGGGCGTGTTCGACCTCGCGGGCCTGGAGGAGGCTTCGGGCCTCGTAGGTCAGGAAGATCCCGCGCGTCTTGTCGCGGGAGCGGGGCAGGAGGCTCATGCCCTCGTCGATGCGGGCGTGCGCCTCATCGGTGCGGCCAAGGTCGAGCATGCACTGGCCGGAGTCGACGGCCAGGTCGGCCGTGCTCATCCATCGGCACCAGGCCGGAGCTGGGTCGGGGCTGTCGGTCAGCAGGGCGGCCTCGGCAGCGGCGAGGTCGCGGTGGCAGTCGGCGGTGGCTCCGAGGGCAGCGTGCGCGCGGGCCCGGCGGAGGTGGAGCAGGGACCGGGCGGTGGGGTGCTGGGTGTGAATGAGGGCCTGGCTGAGCGGTTCGACGGCGGCGCCTGGCTGGATGAGCCAGATCGACTGGTAGGCGAAGTCGGAGAGAATGCCGGCGCCGAGGTCGCGGTCGCGGGCGGCGTGGGCGTTGGTCAGGGCCGCGTTCCAGAGCTTGCCCGCCGCGAAGTGGTGGCCCTGGTCGAAGCGGTGCCAGCCGCAGGTGCTGGCCAGGGACGCGGCCAGCAGGTGGAGGCGCCGGCCGATGGGTTCGGTGTACCGGCCTTGTTCCAAGAGGTCGGTGACCGTGTCCAGCTGGGCATCCATCAACTTCGCTGTGTGCTGGCGCTGTTCGGTGGGCAGGGCGGTCAGCTTGGCGCTGGTGTCCTCCAGCCAGTCGACCAGCTCGTTATCGACGTGCCTACCGTTCAGGACGGTGGTGAGCCGACCGGGTTCGAGGGTGGCCCACTGGGTGGAGAGCCCGGCCAGCGCGAGCGCGCTGAAGGTCATGAAGGTGCGGCGGCGATGGTCCATGGCGGCTCTCTGTGCATCTCGAAGGGCGAGGACGGTGAACGCCGATCCGAGTGGCACCGGCTGTTCCTGGCCGGGCAGCCAGTGAGGCCACTCGAAGGCTTCCAGGTCGGCGATCGGGACGTCGAAGGCTTCGGCGATCAGGAGCTGGGACTCGATGCTGGGCGTCTTGCGCCCGTTCTCCCACCTGCTGACGGCGGCCTTGTCGGTACCGGAGCGAAGACCCTCGGGTCTGTTCCTGGCGGCGTGGTGGATGCGGGCCGCGAGGTCGGTCTGGGACCAGCCGCGAAGCGCGCGGGCGTACGCGAGGGGGTGCCTGCTCTGGTCGTCCACGGGGCCAATCCCATCATCGACGGTGACCGTGAGCCTACTGCGAGCGATGGCGGGACAACCTCGGGACTACAGACAACGCCTGGATGGTGACCCTGAGTTGGGCTCTACTCGTCATGCACCGGCAAGTTCCTTCACGAAGCGGAAGGAGTCCGCGCATGAAACGACGCGCTGCGGTCATCGGCCTCGGTCACCAGGCGATCGAGGACCACCTGCCCGGCCTGCTCGCCTCCAGCAGGGCCGAGCTCGTCGCGATCTGCGACAGCAACCCCGACACCCTGCGGCAGCGGCAGGAACAGCTCCAGGTCCCGGGATTCACCCGCGCCGGTGAGCTGCTGGACGCCGTGGCCCCGGACTTCGTGGTCGTCGCCGTCCCGCACCACGCCGGCCGCGAGGTCGTCCAGGAGTGCGCCGCCCGGGGCGTCCACGTCCTCAAGGAGAAGCCGTTCGCCACATCCGTGTGGGAGGCCCGGGATCTCGCCCAGATCTGCCAGGACGGGCAGGTCGAGCTGATGGTCACCCTCCAGCGGCGCTTCAACCCGATCCACGCGAGTGTCGCCGGACTGCTGGACCAGATCGGCATCCCGTTCCTGATCGACGGCCAGTACACCTTCCACACCGACGACCCCGGCGCCGGCTGGCGCGGGGACATCCGGCAGGCCGGCGGTGGCTGCATCATCGACATGGGCTACCACCTCATCGACCTGCTGCTGTGGTACTTCGGCTTGCCCAGCCGGGTCATCGCCGAGTTCTCCACCGCCGCCGTCCCCGGTGGCGGGTACGACGCGGAGGACACCGCCGTCATCCAGCTCGGTTACGACACAGACCTGTACGGCTCGGTGCTGCTGTCCAGGTGGGTGGCCCCGAAGACCGAGCGCCTGCACGTGGTCGGCACCCGCGGCTCGGTGCTGCTGGCCAAGGGCCAGGTCCAGCGGCTCGACCTGCACGGCGCCGTGGTGGAGGAGCTGACCCGACCGCACGCGCCCGCCTCGGCAGCGACCGCGCAGATCGACTACTTCTGCCGGGTCCTGGATGGCGAGCGACCTAACACCTCCGGCCCGAAGCAGCACCTCGCGCACGCCGCCTTCATCGCCTCCTGCTACCAGTCCAAGGCAGCGGGGCGCTACATCGATCCGAAGGAGATGCTGTGACCAGCACCCTTGCCCTGCTCGGCGGCGAGCCCGCCGTCAACGCCGCAGGCCCGCACTTCGCCTGGCCGCCGATCGACGACACCACCCGCGCCAAGGTCGCCGCCCAGCTGGAGGAGGCGATCTCCATCCCCGGCCGGTCCGGCATCGTCGCCGAGCTGGAGGACGGCCTGCAGGACTACTTCGGCGTTCGGCACGCGGTCACCACCAGCTCCGGCACCGCCGCCCTGCACGCCACCTACTGGGCCGCCCGGATCAAGCCCGGTGACGAGGTCATCGTCCCGGCCTGGACCTTCCACGCCACCGCCTCCCCGCTCTTCCACCTCCGCGCCGTGCCCGTGCTGTGCGAGACCCGGTCGGACGGCAACATCGACCCGAACCGCATCGAGGAGCTGATCACCCCCCGCACCCGCGCTGTCATGGTCACCCACCTGTGGGGCAGGCCCGCCGACATGACCGACCTGGTGGCCGTCGCGAACGCCTACGACCTGACGGTCTTGGAGGACGGCTCCCACGCGCACGGCGCCAGCATCGCCGGGCAGAAGGTCGGCACGTTCGGCCTCGCCTCGGCCTTCTCCCTTAACGGCCCGAAGCCCCTGTCCGGTGGCGAGGGCGGCTTTGTCCTCACGGACGACGACGACATCTACCACCGGGTCATCACGCTCGCGCACTACAACAAGCGGGCCAAGACCGAGATCCCGGAAGGCCATCCGCTCGCGCGGTACGCGGTCACCGGGGCCGGCCTCAAGCTCCGCATCCACCCCCTCGCCGCCGCCATCGCCCACGACCAGCTCGCCCGCCTCGACGGCTACCTCGCCGGCCGGGCCGAGATCGCCCGCTACCTCACCGGCCAGCTGGGCGGGATACCCGGCCTGGAGGTCACCGCCATGCCCGAAGGGGTGGTCCCTTCCTGGTACGGGTTGACGGTCACCTACCGGCCCGACGAGCTCGGCGGCCTGCCGATCGAGCGGTTCCACCAGGCGCTGATCGCGGAGGGCGCCACCGAGTTCGACCGGCCCGGCTCCACCTGCCCGATGAACCAGCTGCCGCTGTACCAGCAGCCCACCCCGCTGTTCCCCGGCCACCCGCACTCCCACCGCCGGTACCAGGCCGGGGACTTCCCCGTCGCCGAGCACGCCCACGCCCACACGATCAAGCTCCCCGTCTGGCATCGTGAGCAGGATCTCGAACTGGCCGAGCAGTACGTCCGCGCGGCCATCAAGATCAGCGACCATCACAAGGAGCTGCAATGATCGTCACCTCCCCCGAGTTCGTGGCCGGCCTGGCGGCCGACGCCGAAGCCGCCGGCATCACCGGCTTCGTCGCCGCCGCCGTGATCAACCACGACGGCCGCACCCTGCTCGTACGGCGCAACCCCGACGACTACATGGGCGGGATGTGGGAGATCCCCTCCGGCACGGTCGAAACCGGGGAGACGATCCTGGACGCCCTCTACCGGGAGACCGCTGAGGAGACCGGCCTGACCGTCAACCAGGTCACCGACTACATCGGTCACTTCGACTACCAGAACAGCCGCGGCGGTACGACCCGCCAGTTCAACTTCGCCGTCAGGGTGGAGAAGACCGAACCGGTCGTCCTCACCGAGCACGACGCCCACCAGTGGGCACTCCCCGGCGAGTTGCCCGAGGTGAGCGACGCGGTCCGCAAGCTAATCGCCCGCTGAGGTGGTCGAGTGTGGCGGGGCCCTCGGATTCCCCGAGGGCCCCGCCGCACTACGGTCGCGACGCCGGCCGCTCGGTGGCCACGTCCTCCAGCCAGGAGTTGTTCGCTTGCCCCGCGTAGCTGAGGGTGACCTTGTTGAGGCGTGCGCGTACTGAAGTGCCGCCGCGATCGGAACCTGGTAGTACCGGCAACTCATCCGGCCGAACACCGGAGACCGTGGCCGTGAGCGAAGTGCCGATTGCGGCCTGACAAGCGCCGATCGAACTGCAACGAATCGAAGACCACGATCTCCATGCTGCGAGTCATGTGACGCAAGGTGTCCTTCGGCAGCTGAGTGGCGGTCGCCGAGGGTATGGCGATGAAGTGGCGATCGGACCGCCGGGAGGAGCGTTTCCGCAGGTGGCTGCTGGTGCGGAGACTGTTCCCGGCGTACAGGGCGACTCTTCCGTCCCTGTGCAGCAGGAGGCCCTCCGGTCCGCGCTCGAACGGCGCGGGCCGGGGGGCCTTCGTGCGTTCGGGGGCCGGACGGGTGGGCGGCCGGTGGCCCCGCCCCCGGTCACGGGGGTCGAGGGGGATGGAGCGCAGGTGGACCCCGGGGTCGGCGAGGAAGTCCGTCTGCTCGTCGTCAGTGAGGTCGAGCCGGTAGGTCTCGACCTCGGACGCCTCCTGCTTCGTGCTGGTCAGGCGGGGCGGGGAACGCCCTCCTAGGCCGGGTGGGCGCCGACGGCGTCGCGGATCTGTTCGCCGAGGCCGCCGTTGACGCGGGCGCAGTTGGCGCAGCAGAAGAACATTCCGGCCACCTCGACGCCGTGGCCGACGATGCGGACGTGGCACTGTTCGCAGCGGGGGGCGAGCTTCTCCATCGCGCACTCGAAGCTGTCGAAGGTGTAGGTGTCGCCGGTGACCGTCTTGATCTCGAAGGCGAGCCAGTAGTCGTTGCCGCAGGTGACGCAGATGGCCATGGCGGCCGTCTCCTTCCGGTGGGGCCGGCCCTGGCGGGGCGGCTCCCTTCCAGTGTCGAAGGGTCGGTCGGCGGCGGCCACCCGGCGGGACCGTCGGGCGGAGTGCCCGGACGGGGCCGGTCAGGCGGAGCGGGCGGAGAGCTCTTCCAGGGCCCGGACGGCGCGCTCGGCGTCGTCGGCGGCGACGAACAGGTGGTCGTGGTGGAAGCCGGCCACCACGTTGCAGCTGATCCCCTCCTCGGCGAGCCGCCCGGCCACCGCCGCGGTCAGTCCGACGGCCTCCAGCGCGGAGTGGATCTGCAGGGTGATCCAGGCCGCCACGTACTCGTAGCGCAGCCCGAGGGCGTCCGCCTCCTCCTGGGCGACGACCACCGTGACCCCTTCGGGTTCGGCGACGGTCACCACCGGCCGCATCCCGGCGGGCACCTTCGCGGGGAGGGTGCAGTAGACGTACCGCCCCGGGTTGAGCTGCGGGCGCATCCCGCGCAGCAGGGTCGCAAGGTCTCGTTCACCGGCCATGCCCGTCACCGTATCCGCTCGCCCGCGGTCATGCCGTCCGCCGGGGCCGTGTCGGAATCCGTTGACGAGCGACAGTCACCGATATATCGTCGAACTATCGAGACAGTGACTCGACTGTTTCGGAGAATCGGATGGAACCTCAAGGAGGTGGGCGCCATGCGCTCAGGAATGCGATTTCGAGGAGAGGACCCGCGCGGCGGCGGACGACGCCGCGGGCCGGGTCCGGAGTTCCGGGGGATGCCCGGGGAGGGCTTCGAGGGGCGGCCGGCCTTCGGCGGCTTCGGCCCGCCGTTCGGCGGCGGCGGCCCCGGCCGGCCGATGGGCGGCCCGTTCGGGCACGGCTTCGGCGGGCACGGCGGTCGGCGCGGCGGTCCGCACGGGCGGCGCGGCGGCCGGGCCCGGCGCGGTGACGTCCGGGCCTCGCTGCTGGCGCTGCTCAAGGAACGGCCGATGCACGGCTACGAGATGATCGCCGAGATCACCGAGCGGACCAACGGGGCCTGGCGGCCCAGCCCGGGTTCGATCTACCCCAACCTCCAGCTGCTGGAGGAGGAGGGGCTGATCACCGCGGAGGAGGTGGGCGGCAAGCGGCTGGTCTCGCTCACCGAGGCGGGCCGGGCCGAGGCCGAGTCCGGGCCCGCGGAGCCGTGGGCCGAGGCCGGCCGGGAGGTCGACTGGGAGGCCGTCCAGGAGGTCGGCCAGGCGCTCGCCGCGGTCGAACAGGCCGTCCAGCAGGTCATGCGGACGGGCACCGAGGCGCAGCGCGCCAAGGGCCTGGCGGTGCTGACCGAGGCCCGCAAGAAGCTGTACCTCGTCCTCGCCGAGGATGACTGACCGGCCCGGGGGGACCGGTTCCGCCGGTGGGCCGGTGGACACGGGCGGTGCGGCCGCTCAGGGGCGGACCACGAACAGGGCCGCGCAGGCGAGCAGCAGCACCGCCCAGCCGAACCAGAGCCAGCCGTCCGGGCCGATCGTCACGGAGTAGAGGCTCACCACCAGCAGCAGCGCCGCGGTCACCCCGGCGACCTGCCGGTTGTGGTGGGCGGCCGCCTGCGCGCGGCTCCTGCGGTGCCGTACCGGGTGCCGAACCGTCCTGGCCATGCCGACCTCCCGGGGAGGCGAGGGGGGAACGGGCGGGCGGGCCGTCAGCCGGAGGCCGCCTCGTCGTACTCGTAGCGCCAGAACCAGCTGAGCCCCCGCACCTGCTTGCTCCGGACGTACACCAGTGTGCGCGCGGGGGAGTCGCCGTGCGCGGGGACCGGGACCTTGTACTTCTTGGGCACGCCGAGCATCGGCCCCAGCGGGATCGGGAGGACCGTCCCGTCCAGGGGGCCGCCGACGAATTCGGTGTCCGCGCTCTTCACCCCTCCAGGGTCTCACCTCCACGCGGCGGCCACGCCGGGACCACCCCGCGGCGGAGGCCAGGTGAGCACGGGGTGTCCGGAGTGTGACCGGAGAGGCACCGCCCCCGGTCATCGGGAGGCCCCGCGCACCCTTATCCTTCCTGTTACGCCCTCGGGTTCCACCCCGGGTCAGCGGGCCCCGTACGGGCCGGGCGAGGCGCGAGTCAGCGTGCCCTCCGGCCGTCACCGGCGCGGACAGCGTTGCTGCCGCGACAGGCGTACCGAGACCCGGGCGTCGGCCGTCCGGTGATCCCGGGCCGCGGTCGGCAGGGCGCGGACAGCAGGGCCGAGCACCGCCCCGGGAAGCAGCGGGGGGCGCTGTGCGTTGCGTCGGAGTGGTACGTCGAACGCTGTGTCGCACCAGGCACGGCAGTTGCGCGGAAGGGGCCCGATGGAAGCCGGCAGCAGGTGGACCACCTGGTGGCAGAAGCGTGACCGACAGCGGGCCCGCCCCGACGGTGCGGACCCGACCGCCAGACTGGACCAGCTGCTCGGCGCCGTGCGCGCCGGGTTCCCCGTCGCGCCCGCCGCCCACCCGGCCGGCTACCGCTGCTCGTGCGACCGGGTGGCCTGTCCGGCTCCGGCCCAGCACCCGGTTTCCTTCGCCTGGCAGACCCAGGCCACCACCGACCCCGAACAGCTCTCCCGCTGGCTCTCCCGCGATCCCCGGGCCAACTTCGTCACCGCCACCGGGCGGGTGCACGACGTGCTGGACGTCCCGGCCGAGGCCGGCCGGCTGGCTCTGGAGCGGCTGACCGCGCTGGGCGTCGAGGGCCCGGTCGCCGCCGTCGGCGAGGACCGCTACCTGTTCTTCACCGCCACCCGCGGCACTCCGCAGGACGAGGACGAGTGGTGGGACAGCGCGCTCGACTCGACCCCGGACACCATGTCCGAGCACCCCGGTCTGCGGTGGCACTGCCGCGGCTCGTACACCCTGCTCCCGCCGGCCGCGCTGCCGGACGGCTCCCGGGTGCGGTGGCTGCGCGGGCCCGAACTGCCGCTGCCGGACCCGCTGCGGGTGCTGGACGTGCTCACCGACGCCTGTACCGAGGTGGGCGCCGTCGCCGAGGAGCAGTGGCTCATCGGCTGACGGCTGCCCCTTCGGCCGCGGTCCCGGCAGGGATCACGGCAGGGCTCACGGCAGGGTGAGGATCTCCGCGCCGTCCGCCGTGACCACCAGGGTGTGCTCGAACTGGGCGGTGCGCTTGCGGTCCTTGGTGACGACCGTCCAGCCGTCCGGCCAGATCTCGTAGTCGTAGGTGCCCAGGGTGAGCATCGGCTCGATGGTGAAGGTCATGCCGGGCTTGATGACCTCGGTGGCCCGCTCGCTGTCGTAGTGCGGGATGATCAGGCCGGAGTGGAACGACGTGTTGATGCCGTGTCCGGTGAAGTCCCGCACCACGCCGTAACCGAAGCGCTTGGCGTAGGACTCGATGACCCGTCCGATGACGTTGATCTGGCGGCCCGGCTTGACCGCCTTGATCGCCCGGTTGAGCGACTCCCGGGTGCGCTCGACCAGCAGCCGGGACTCCTCGTCCACGTCGCCGACCAGGTAGGTGGCGTTGAGGTCGCCGTGCACCCCGTGGATGTACGCGGTGGCGTCGATGTTGACGATGTCGCCGTCCTGAAGCACCGTCGAGTCCGGGATGCCGTGGCAGATCACCTCGTTGATCGAGGTGCAGACGGACTTGGGGAAGCCGCGGTAGCCCAGGTCGGACGGGTAGGCGCCGTGGTCGCACATGTACGCGTGGGCGACGGCGTCCAGCGCGTCCGTGGTGACGCCGGGGGCGATCAGCTTCGCGGCCTCCTCCATCGCCCGGGCGGCGATCCCGCCCGCGATCCGCATCTTCTCGATCGTCTCGGCGGTCTGCACCTCGGGCCCGGTGTACGGCGTCGGCGCGGGCTTGCCGACGTACTCGGGGCGCGCGATGTGCGCCGGGACCTTGCGGGTGGGGGACTGGATGCCGGGTACGAGAGCCATGGCGGCGAGTCTAGCCGCCGGGCCCCGCCGTCCCGGGTGGTGTGCGGACCGGCCCGACCCGGGGAATGATCGGTACCGACCCTATCTCTGGACGGGAGAGCGCCATGCCCCTCGGATTCCACCGCAAGCCGACCGGCCGGCCGGGCGAGTGGTTCTACTGCATCAAGCACGGCAAGGTCGAGGAGGGCCCCGAGTGCCCCGCCAAGGACCGACTCGGCCCCTACGCCACCCCCGACGAGGCCGCCCACGCCCTCCAGACCGCCGACGAACGCAACCGCGAGTGGCAGAACGACCCCCGCTGGAGCGACAAGCCCGAGAACGACGGCCCTCCCGAGTAGCCCGCCGCAGTGCCCCTGCGCTCGGCGCCCGCCCCGCCCCGGCGTCATACCGCGGGCGCGGGGCTCTGCAGCACCTGACGAAACGCCAAGCCGTCCGTCCCTCTTGGGGGTACGGGCGGCCTTCGCTATCGCGGTGGTTCGTCGTCGTTCACGAACGACCATCCTGGGTCGGCTGCTCGACTCCCCGCAACGGGTCATTCACCAGCGGCTGAGCGAGGGCGCCGAGGTCAGCCGCCCGGCGAGCTCCGCCAGCCGGTCCAGGGTGGAGCGGCGGCCGACCGGCTGCCCGGCGGCGGCGCTGACCAGGTGCTGGGCGAGGTCGAAGGGCTCCTCGGCGGCGGTGCCGACCGCGAGGCGCTCGTGCGCGAGGTCGGCGAGGTCGGTGGGGGCGGCGAGGTCGGTGGGATCGGCGAGGGCGCCGTCCAGCGCGAGCACGGTCGCGCCGTGCCGGCGGGCGTCCCGCACCCGCTCCAGCAGCGGGGCGCCCGCCGCCCCCGGGGACACCACCAGCACGGTGGCGCCGCGCCCGGCCTCGGTGAGCCGTCGCAGGCCGTGCGCCAGGTGGGCCGGGGCGGCGGTGGGCGGGCGGTGCCGCAGCAGGGTGGGGGCCAGCCGGGGGACGGCCGACCAGGCGGCCTCATCCTCCAGGTGGGCGGCCAGATGCCAGGGCTCGTACGCCTCGGTGCCGACCAGCAGCAGCTCGCCCGCCCCGCGCCGTTCCACCGAGCGCCGCAGCGAACCGGCGAAGCCGCCGACCGCCTCCAGCCAGCCGGTGCCCGCGAGCCGCTCCCGGAGTGCCGAAACTCTCACAGCGTCCATGCGGGCCAGGATGTCGCGCCCGGTCTCCGGTTTGGGAAGATCGGCCCATGACTTCCCTCGATTCAGCGACAAACCCGGCCCACGAGCTGCCGGACGTCTCGCAGCTGGTGGTCGGCGTCCTCGGCGGCACCGGTGACCAGGGGCGCGGGCTCGCCCTGCGGCTGGCCAAGGCCGGCCAGCAGGTGATCATCGGCTCCCGCGACGGCGCCCGGGCCGAGGCCTCGGCCGCCGAGCTGGGCGTCGGCGTGCGCGGTGCCGACAACGCCACCGTCGCCCGGGAGAGCGACGTGGTGATCATCGCGGTGCCGTGGGAGGGCCACGCCGCCACCCTGACCGCACTGCGCGAGGAACTGGCCGGAAAGATCGTCGTCGACTGCGTCAACCCGCTCGGCTTCGACAAGCAGGGCGCGTACGCGCTGAAGCCGGAGGAGGGCAGCGCCGCCCAGCAGGCCGCCGCGCTGCTGCCGGACTCCCGGGTCACCGCCGCCTTCCACCACCTCTCGGCGGTGCTGCTGCAGGACGAGTCGGTGGAGCGGATCGACACCGACGTCATGGTGCTCGGCGACGACCGGGCCGCCACCGACGTGGTGCGGGCGCTGGCGAGCCTGATCCCCGGCATGCGCGGCATCTACTCCGGCCGGCTGCGCAACGCCCACCAGGTGGAGGCTCTGGTGGCCAACCTGATCTCGGTCAACCGCCGTTACAAGGCCCACGCGGGCCTGCGGGTCACCGACGTGTGACCCGGGAGCGCCGCGCCGACCTCACCCCTGGAACCCGTCCGGAGGTGAGGTCGGCGACAATGGGGGGCGGCCGCCACCCGGCCGTCCGTACCCGGTCCTAGGAGCCCCGCGCCATGCCTCGCACGTCCCTCTTCGCCCTGCTCGTCGTCGTCCTCGCGCTGGCGGCCGCCGTGGTCTCGGTGGTCCAGGGTTTCTGGCTCGGACTGATCTGGCTGCCGCTGGCCGGGGTGGCCAGCAACGTGCTGTGGATGAACCGGCGCCGGGCCAAGCTGGCGGAGGCCGCCGAGCAGGCCTAGTTCCCGCCTAGCTCTTCCAGAAGCTGAACAGGTACCGGCCGACCGTCGCGTAGTCGGTGTCCACGCCGAACAGGCCCATCAGGTCGTGGACGATCCCGAAGAAGAACGAGTTCACCTCGGGCTGCCACAGCAGCGCGAACACCGCGAGCATCCCGTACGGGGCGAACGGCTCGACCGAGCGCCGGGTCTTGGCGGAGAGCCAGGGCTCGATGATCCCGTAGCCGTCCAGGCCGGGCACCGGCAGCAGGTTCAGCAGGGCCGCGCTGAGCTGGAGCAGGCCGAGGAAGCCGAGGGCGCAGGCGAACGGCGAGACGTTCAGGTCGTAGCCGTAGAAGGTGGCGTGCAGGTCCGAGCCGTCCAGCCAGCCGGCGCCGACCGGGACCAGCAGCGCCGCCGCGAACACCAGGTTCACCAGCGGCCCGGCCGCCGAGATCAGACTGTGCTTGAGCCGCCCCTGGATCCGGTGGCGCTCGATCCACACCGAGCCGCCGGGCAGGCCGATGCCACCGAGGATCACGAAGACGATCGGCAGGACGAAGCTGAGCAGCACGTTGGTGTACTTCAGCGGGTTGAGCGTGAGGTACCCCTTGGCGCCGACGGTGATGTCACCGCCGTGCAGCGCGGTGCGCGCGTGCGCGTACTCGTGCAGGCAGAGGGAGACCATCCAGCCCGACACCACGAACAGGAACACCCCGAACCGGGCGTTGCCGTAGCCCGAGTACACGGCCCAGGCGGAGGTGCCCAGGGTGGCGAGGAGCACCCAGAACACCGGGCTGATCCGGCGGTCCTCGCTGCGGGAGCGCGGCGTGGCGGCGAAGGTCATCTGTGGGTGCTCCGGGTCCAGAGGAAGGGGGTGCTCACGGGCTGGGGTCGATCATGCCGGGCGGGCCGGTGACCGGACAAGCCGCTCCGGGTGAACGTCCGAGGGGCGCCGCCCGGTTCCGTCGGGTGTACGGGCGGGTGGCCGCCGGAACAGCGGGCGGGGTCGCCCCCGGAACAATTGTGCGCCCGGACTCCTGCCGATCGACCAGAATGGACCGGTGCACTACGGCATCCTCGGGACCACCACGGCCCACCACGACGACGGCACGCCGGTCCCGCTCGGCGGTGCCCGGCTGCGGGCGCTGCTCACCGCGCTCGCCCTGCGGCAGGGCCGGCCCGTCCCGGCCGACCTGCTGGTGGACGAGGTGTGGGAGGCCGAGCCGCCGCAGGACTCCTCCGCGGCGCTGCAGACCCTGGTCGGCCGGCTGCGCCGCACCATCGGCCGGGAGCGGATCGGCTCCGGACCGGCCGGGTACTGGCTGACCGGCCCGGCCACCGACCTGGCCGACTTCCAGCGGCTGAGCGCCGACGGCCGCCGCGCCCTCGACGCCGGCGACCACGCGCTGGCCGCCGACCGGCTCCGCGCCGCGCTGGCGCTGTGGCGCGGCCCCGCCCTGGCCGACCTGCCCGACCGGGCCGGCCCGGCCGCCCGGCTGGAGGCCCAGCGGGACGAGGCCCGCCGGCACCGGATCACCGCCGACCTCGGACTCGGGCGGGCCGCCGACCTGGTCGCCGAGCTGGCCGAGTTGTGCGAACACCAGCCGCTGGACGAGCCCCTGCAGCTGCTGATGCTGCGGGCCCTGCACGAGAGCGGCCGCACGGCCGAGGCGCTGCGCCACTACGAGCGCACCAGGCGTGCCCTGGCGGACGAGCTCGGTGCCGATCCCGGCCGACAACTCCAGGCGTTCCACGCCGAGTTGCTCAGGTCCACCGAGCCGCAGGCGGCGCCGGAACCCGCGGAGCCGGGGGTGAAGCCCGAGCCGGCGCCGCCGGTCGCCGCCGGCCCGGCCACCCCCGCCCCCCACCTCCCGCGCGCCGTAGGGAACCTGCGCGGCCGGCTGACCAGCTTCGTCGGCCGGGAGGACGATCTCGCCACCCTGCGCCGCCTCCTGGTGGCGGACCGCCGGCTGGTCACCCTGACCGGCCCCGGCGGCTCCGGCAAGACCCGGCTGTCGGTCGAGGCCGGCCGCGCCGAGCAGTCCACCGGGCACTGGCCGGACGGCGTCTGGCTGGCCGAACTCGCCCCGCTGGAGAGTCCGGAGGCCGTCCCCGCCGCCGTGGTCTCCGCGCTCGGCATGCGCGAGCTCGTGCTGCACAGCAAGAGCATGGTCGCCGAGGTGATCGAGAAGCGCGCCGAGGATCCGGTGCGCCGGCTGGTCGAACACTGCGCCCACCGCCGGATGCTGCTCGTCCTCGACAACTGCGAGCACCTGGTGCAGGCCGCAGCCGACCTGGTCGACACCCTGCTCGCCGAATGCCCCGGGCTGACCGTGCTCGCCACCAGCCGCGAGCCGCTCGGCGTGCCCGGCGAGACGGTGCTGCCGGTCGAGCCGCTGCCCGATCCGGTGGCCGTGCGCCTGTTCACCGAGCGCGCCGCCGCCGCCCGTCCCGGCTTCGACCCGCGGAGCGACCCGCAGGCCTGCACCGAGATCTGCCGTCGCCTGGACGGCCTGCCGCTGGCCATCGAACTGGCCGCCGCCCGGCTGCGGGTGATGACGGCCCGTCAGATCGCCGACCGCCTGGACGGCCGGTTCGCGCTGCTCACCGCGGGAAGCCGCACCCTGCTGCCGCGTCAGCAGACCCTGCGCGCGGTGGTCGACTGGAGCTGGGACCTCCTGGGCAAGCGGGAACGGGCGGTACTGCGCCGGCTCTCGGTGTTCGCGGGCGGCTGGCAGCTGGAGGACGCCGAGGCGGTCTGCGCCGACGGCACCGAGGTGGTCGGCGCGGAGGTCGCCGACCTGCTGCTCTCCCTGGTCGACAAGTCCCTGCTGGTGGCCGACCTGGCCGACGACGGCGGCCAGCCGCGCTACCGGATGCTGGAGACCATCCACGAGTACGCCACCGAGCGCCTCGCCGAGTCCCCCGCCGAGCGCGACGCCACCGAGGCCCGCCACCTGGCGCACTTCCGCGCGCTGGTGGCCACCGCGGACCTGAACATCCACGGCCCCCGGCAACTGCACTGGCTGGCCGTGCTGGAGCGGGAGCAGGACAACATCCGGACCGCGCTGCGCCGCGCGATCGACCTCGCGGACGAGGAGCAGGCGCTGGTCCTCGCCCTCGGGATGGGCTGGTACTGGTCGGTGCGCGGCTACAGCATGGAGGCGCGCGGCTGGTTCACCGCGATCGCGGCGCTCGGCCCGGACCCGTTCCGCCCGGACGCCCCGCCGCCGGTGCCGCTGGAGCGCAACGTGCTGGCGTACGGCCTGCCGATGCCCGAGGGCGTGGTCGAGGAGGCCCGCCGGCTGGTCGCGATATTCCGGCTGATCGGGCTGTTCGAGGGGAACCTGGACGTGCTCGGCAACCCGGAGGCGGTCAGGGTCGCCGAACGACTGCTGGACGTCTACACCGAGGATCTGCCGCAGTCCTACCGGTTCCCGGCGCTGATGCGGGTGTTCAGCGCCTTCCTGGCCGGCCGCCTGGAGCTGATGAAGGACCTGATGGACGACGCCGTCCGCGGCTGCGAGCGGCACGGCGGCGCCAACGACCTGGCGTTCGCCCTGCAGGTCCGGGCCAGGATGCTGAACGACTGGCCGGAGGGCGAGGAGCAGAGCCTGCGGGACGGCCGGCGCTCCCTGGAGCTGTTCGAGCAGGCCGGGGACCTCTGGGGGGTGTCCCAGGCGCTGTCGGCCTGGGGCGAGTCGCTGGCCAACCGGGGCGACACCGAGGGCGCCGCCGCCGCGTACGAGCGGGCGATCGGACTGGCCGAGGAACTGGGCGCGCCGCACGAGGTGCCGATGCTGAAGGTGAACCTCGGCAGTGTCCTGCTGGAGCGGGACATGGAACGCGGTGAGCGGGTCGTCCGGGAGGCGCTGGCGGCCATCGACTCCCCGGCGCTCAACCAGGCCACCACCGGTGCCGTGCTGATCGGCCACCTGACGCTCTGTGGCCTGCAGGCCCACCGCGGTGACTACCAGGAGGCCCTGGCCGGGCTGGACGAGCTCGACGCGATCACCGAGGGCGGGTTCGTGCCGGGCATCGTCAGCGGGCTGCTGCTCAGCACCCGCGGCTGGGTGACGGCCCGGTCCGGTGAGCCCGAGCAGGGTCTCGCCCTGATGCGCGAGGGCCGCCGCCGGCTGGTGGAGATGACGGCCGCGAGCGGTTTCGCCGAGCAGATGACGGTCATGGTGGTGCCCGCCGTGGTCGGCGTGCTGCGCGCCTTCGCGGAGCGGGACGGGGACCTGGAGCGCGCCCGGCGGGCGGCGGTGCTGCTCGGGGCGCACAAGGGGCTGAGCGGCCCGAAGGGCGGCTTCCTGGAACGGGTGGAGCGCGAACGGTCGGCCGTCGCGCTGCGGGCGCTGCTGGGGGACGAGGCCTACGAGGCGGCCCACGCGGTCGGCGCGGAGATGACCAGGGAACAGATCCAGGCCGTGCTCTCGGAGTTGCTCGACTAGCCGTCGGATCGCGGCTTCGGGCCGGTCGGCCGGTGCCCGTCCCCTGGTCACCGCCCGACCGGCCCGTACCCCGGCCGGCGTCCTGTCCCTGGCCGTCGGCCGGCCCCACCCCGGCTCGCTCAGGTCCGCTTGCGGAAGCGGGCCACCGCGAGCGGGGCGAAGACCGCGGTCGAGACGGCGGACCAGATCAGCACGATCATCACCGGGTGGGCCACCGCCCCCTCGCCGTTGAGCAGTCCGCGGGAGGCGTCGGCCAGCGCGGACAGCGGGTTGACCTTGGTGAAGGACTGCAGCCAGCCCGGCATGGTGTCGGTCGGCGCGAAGATCGAGCTGCCGAACTGCATCGGCATCAGGACCAGCATGGAGACGCCCTGGACGGCCTGGGCGCTGCGCAGCGACATGCCCAGCAGCATCGAGATCCAGACGATCGACATGCCGAACATCAGCGACAGGCCGACCGCGGCCAGCAGCTCAGGCAGGCCGGTCTTCAGCTCGAAGCCGAGGACGAACGCGAAGCCCAGCAGGATCGCGGAGGAGAGCAGCGCCCGCAGCGACTCCGCCGCGAGCTTGGACAGCAGCACCGAGGCCCGTCCGATCGGCAGGGTGCGGAAGCGGTCCATCACCCCGGTCTGGAAGTCGCTGTTCAGGCCGGTGCCGACGGCCAGCGCCAGCGTCATGCCGGTCTGCCCGAGCAGACCGGGGACCAGGCGTTGGACGTAGGCGTCCTGACCGCCCGCGATCGCGCCGCCGAAGACGTAGACGAACAGCAGGGTGAAGACGATCGGCATCAGCACGGCGTCGAACATCGACTCCGGGTCGGCCTTGATCCGCATCAGGTTGCGGCGGGTCAGCGCGCCGATGTGGCGCAGGGTGCCGGCCAGCCCGATCCGGGTGTCGGCCCCGGAGTCGACCCGGGCAGGGGTGAGCGTGGCGGTGGTCATGCGACGGGCTCCTTGACGAGGACGTCGGCGGGCGCGGTGGCCGCGTCGGCGGTGGGCTTGCCGGTGATGGCGAGGAAGACCTCGTCCAGGCTGGGCACCTTGGTGTCGATGGCGGCGATGGCGAAGCCGCGTCCGCCGAGCACCCCGATCACGGCGGTGAGCTGCTCCTCGTCGACCAGCGGCACCGCGAGCAGTCCGTCGTCGGGGGAGATGGTGGCGGAGGCGATCCCGCTCTCGTGCAGGCAGCGGGCCATCTCCGGCAGTTCGGCCGGGTGGGCGGGGCGGACCTGGAGGATCTGGCCGCCGACCTTGGCCTTGAGCTCGGTGACGCCGCCGTTGGCGATCACCTTGCCCCGGTCGATGACGGTCAGTTCGTCGGCGAGCTGCTCGGCCTCCTCCATGTACTGGGTGGTCAGCAGCACGGTGCTGCCCTCGGCGACCATCCGCTGCACCTCGTCCCAGACCTCGTTGCGGGTGCGCGGGTCCAGGCCGGTGGTGGGCTCGTCCAGGTAGAGCACCCGGGGGCGGCCCATCATGCTGGCGGCCAGGTCGAGGCGGCGGCGCATGCCGCCGGAGTAGGTCTTGGCGGTCCGCTTGGCGGCCTCGGTGAGCGAGAAGCGCTCCAGCAGTTCGGCGGCCCGGGCCTTGGCCTCGCGGCTGGAGAGGTCGAGCAGCCGGCCGATCAGGTAGAGGTTCTCGTAGCCGGAGAGCAGCTCGTCCACGGAGGCGTACTGGCCGGTCAGGCCGATGGTGCGGCGCAGTTGCTTGGGCTGGCGCAGGACGTCGTAGCCGCCGACGAACGCGCTGCCGGCGTCCGGCTTGATCAGCGTGGAGAGGACGCGGACCAGCGTGGTCTTCCCGGCGCCGTTGGGACCGAGCAGGGCGAGGACGGTGCCCTCGCGGACGGTGAGGTCCACGCCGTCGAGGGCCTTGGTGGTGCCGTAGTGCTTGACGATGCCGTGCACCTCGACGGCGTTCCCGGCTGCTCCCCGCGTGTTCGGGGCGGTGGCGATTCCTGTCATGCCCCCAGGTTGTCCGCCCCGGCTGTCAGCTCCCTGTCGCCCGCCCGCCACCGCTGTCAGCCCGCTGTCACCGCCCGTCCGGACATGACAGCGGCCCCGCTCCCACCGGGGAACGGGGCCGCTGTCCGCTCACTCGCGGGCGGTGGCGGGCGTCAGTGGAAGCTGTGCTCCGCCGCCGGGAAGGCGCCGGTGCGGACGTCGGCCGCGAACTCGCGGGCGGCCTCGCCGAGGACGCCGCGCAGGTCGGCGTACTTCTTGACGAACTTGGGCACCCGGCCGGCCGTCATGCCGGCCATGTCGGTCCAGACCAGCACCTGGGCGTCGGTCTCCGGGCCGCCGCCGATGCCGACGGTCGGGATCGCCAGCTGCTCGGTGACCTGGGCGGCGAGTTCGGCCGGGACGGCCTCCAGCACCACCGAGAAGGCGCCGGCCTGCTGCACGGCCTTGGCGTCGCGCAGCAGCTGGTGGGCCGCCTCGTCGCCGCGGCCCTGGACCGGGTAGCCGCCGAAGGCGTGCACCGACTGCGGGGTGAGGCCGATGTGGGCCATCACCGGGATGCCGGCCTCGACCAGCAGCTCGATCGAGCGGGCGCTGCGCTCGCCGCCCTCCAGCTTGACCGCGCCGACCCCGGCCTCCTTCATCAGCCGGGCCGCGTTGCGCATGGCCTGCGCGGGCGACTCCTGGTAGGAGCCGAAGGGCAGGTCGGCGACGATCATGGCGCGCTGGGTGCCGCGGACGACGGCGGCGGAGAGCATCACCATCTGATCCATGGTCACCGGCACGGTGGTCTCGTAGCCGAGGTGGCAGTTGCCGGCCGAGTCGCCGACCAGCAGGACGGGGATCCCGGCCTCGTCGAACACGCCCGCGGTGAGGGCGTCGTAGGCGGTGAGCATCGCCCACTTCTCGCCGCGCTGCTTGGCGGCGGCGAGGTCGCGGACGGTGACGCGGCGGTTGGTGACCCCGCCGTAGAGGGTGGCGTTCGCCGCCTGGTTCTGGGCAGGCGAAGGCGAAGAAGCGTTCATCGAACGGACTCCTGAAGGGTTGTCGTCTCGTGGCGCCGTACGGCGTCCCCGGATCACCTCCATGCTTGCACGCCCCGGCGTGAGCGCAAAGAGGGGTGCCGTCGGCGGGGTGCGATCCACGCCACACCGGCCCCGGCGCGCGCGCCGGGCTTTGCCGCATCGTTACGAAACGGGCTCGTCTCGTATCGTATTGCGCGCTACTCTGTTCCGGGGGGTTACGAGACGTCCGCGACTCGCAAATGCCCGCCAGTGCCACGCCAACACGGACGGGAAGACCAATGACCACCGCAGCCGCGCCACCCCGTGTGCCGGAAGCCATCCACCGCAGGCGCTGGGCGATCCTGTGCACCCTGGTGCTCGCCCTGCTCGTCGTCGTGCTCGACAACTCGATCCTCAACGTCGCGATGAAGACCATCGCGACCCCCGCCCCGGTCGGACTGGGCGCCACCCAGAGCGACCTGGAATGGGCGATCAACTCCTACACCCTGGTGTTCGCCGGGCTGCTCTTCACCTCGGGCCTGCTCGGCGACCGCTTCGGCCGCAAGCTCGCGCTGCTGACCGGCATGGTGGTCTTCGGCATCGCCTCGCTGCTGTCCTCGATGTCCGGTTCGCCGGGTGAACTCATCGGCTACCGCGGCCTGATGGGCGTCGGCGCCGCGCTCGCGATGCCCGCCACGCTGGCGATCATCATGAACGTCTTCGAGCGCGAGGAGCAGCCCAAGGCGATCGGCATCTGGGCCGGCGCGGTCGGTCTGGCCATCGCCATCGGCCCGATCACCGGCGGCCTGCTGATCGAGCACTTCTGGTGGGGCTCGGTCTTCCTGATCAACGTCCCGATCGTGATCGTCGCGGTGATCGCGATGGCGATCCTGGTGCCCGAGTCCAAGGACCCCAACCCGGGCGCGCTCGACCCGGTCGGCGTGCTGCTGTCGATCATCGGCCTGGTCGCGCTGATCTACGGCATCATCAAGGGCGGCGAGCTGGCCGACTTCACCGCCTTCGCCGCCTGGGGGCCGACCCTGCTCGGCGTGGTCGCGCTGGCCGCGTTCGTCGTCTACGAGCGCCGCATCCCGTTCCCCGCGCTGGACGTCACCTGGTTCCGCAACAAGGTGTTCAGCGCCTCCGTGGTCGTGGTCGGCGTGATCTTCTTCGCGCTGATGGGCGTCTCCTTCTTCGGCGTCTTCTACATCCAGAGCGTGCGCGGCTACAGCGCGCTCCAGGCCGGTCTGCTGATGCTGCCGCTGGCCGTCGCCCAGCTGCTGTTCGCCCCCCGGGCCCGGCTGGTGGTCGAGCGCCTCGGCGTCGCCGCCACCGCCGCGGGCGGCATGGTGCTGGTCGCGCTCGGCTTCGTCGGCTACACCGTGCTGACCGCGACCAGCCCGATCTGGGTGCTGATCGTGCTCGGTCTGGTGATGGGGACGGGCATGGCGCACGTCATGCCGCCGGTCACCGTCGCGATCATGGGCTCGCTGCCCCGCGAGAAGGCCGGCGCCGGCTCGGCCGTCAACAACACCTTCCGCCAGGTCGGCGGCTCGCTCGGGGTCGCGGTGCTCGGCGCGGTGCTCTCCACCGTCTACCGCGACGGGATGTCCGACACCCTCACCCACCTGCCCGAGGGGCTGCGCGACAAGGCGGGCGAGTCGCTGGAGGCCACCCTGGCCATCGCCGACCGGCTCCCCAACGGCGCGGGCAAGGCGCTGGTCGCCCCGGCGAACGACGCCTTCATCCACGCCATGCACGTGGTGGCCTCGCTGTCCGTCGGCATCTCGCTGGTCGGCGCGCTGGTCGCCTGGTTCCTGCTGCCGCGCCGCGCCGCGGCCCCGGCCGGCCCGGGCGGTCCCGGTGGCCGTGGCCCCGAGCAGCAGGACCGGGCCCGGGAGGCCGCGACCGCGGAGGCGTGACCCCGCGGCCGGCCGACCCGCGGGCCCGACCCGCGGAGGCCGCCCACGGGCGCCGACCAGCGGGTCGACCGACCTGCGAGTCGACTGAGCGACAATGGCCCTGCCGACCGGTGCGTCCGGTCGGCAGGGCCTCGGTCCAGGGTGGGGGGCGACCCCGCCCGTGGGCCGGATCGACCGACACACCACGGCGCCCGCGGGCCCGGGACCCAGCGAGGGAGAGACAGCCGGGATGAGGACGGACACGCCGAGCGCCGACACCGGGCAGCCCTGCGCGGCGGTACGCCGCGGCCGGCCCCGCAGCGAGGCCGCCGAGCAGGCCATCTTCACCGCCGTCGAGGACCTGATGGCGGACGGCAACACGCTGTCCGAGCTCACCATCGAGGGCATCGCCACCGCCGCCGGCGTCGGCAAGGCCACCATCTACCGGCGCTGGCCCAACAAGGAGGCCCTGCTGGTCGACGTCGTCAGCCGACTGGAGGAACCGATCCCGGCCCCCACCGGCGGCGGCGCCCGCGAGGACCTGATCGCGATGGTCGACTACATCCGCCGCCGCGGCCTCGCCAAGCGCACCCGCTGGGTGCTCAAGGCGGCGCTCGGGCAGATGCAGACCCTGCCCGAGCTGTACACCGCCTACCGGGAGCGGGTGATCAGGCCGCGCCGGGAGGTCGGACTGCACCTGATCCGCCAGGCCGTCGCCGAGGGCGTGATCCGCGACGACCTCGACGTGGAACTGCTCGGCGACCTGCTGATGGGGCCGATCCTCTACCGCAGCATCCTGTCGGAGGACTCCGACCTGGAGGACCCGGAGCTGTCCCGCAGACTGGTCGACTCCGTCCTGGACGGCGTCGCGCCGCGCTAGTCGTCCGTCGTCCCGGACTCCCGCCGCGCGCCGGAGCGCACGCTTCGTGCCCGACGTGGCCTGGCTCACCAAACCGGGCCACGCCGGAACCCGGTCCCGGGGGCGTGCGTCTGTCCCGGCATAGGCTGAGCCGGGTATCCGATCAAACCGGCACCAGTCCGGCGCCGCGCCCGTACGCCCACGGACCGGACACCGGACCGGCGACGGCACGAGCGACGGGAGCCACGCATGGCGCAGGCGGACAGCACCGAGCGGACCGCGGTCCCCGGGGGTGCGGGCGCGCCCGCCGACCGGACCGGCGGCTTCCTCGGCCTGCGGCACTGGGGCCGGGACGCCCGTGGCAGCAGCACCTGGCGGCGCGGACTGGTGATCGCCCTGCTGGCCCTGCTCACCGCCGTGCTGCTGGCCTTCCACGCCGAGGTGCCGAACAGCGTCGGCAACCTCGGCAGCCTGCTGGAGACCTTCCTGCCCTGGGTCGGCCTGGCCGTTCCGGTGCTGCTGGTGCCCGCCCTGCTGCGCCGCTCCGCCACCGCCCTGCTCGCCCTGCTGGTGCCCGCGGTGCTGTGGGCCAACCTGTTCGGCGGGCTGGTGTCCGACAAGAGCGGCGGCAAGGGCGACTGGACGGTGGTCAGCCACAACGTCGAGGCGGGGAACACCGACGTGCCGGCCACCGTCCGCGGCCTGGTGGCCTCGGACGCCCAGATCGTGGCCCTGCAGGAGCTGGCCGGGAACCAGCTGCGCTCGTACGAGACCGGGCTCGCCGGGGCGTACCCGTACCACACGGTCGAGGGGACGGTCGGGCTCTGGTCGAAGTACCCGATCAGCGATGTCTCCCCGGTCGACCTGAAGATCGGCTGGACCAGGGCCTTCCGGGCCCGGGTCGCCACCCCGCAGGGCCCGGTCGCGGTGTACGTCGCGCACCTGCCGTCCGTCCGGCTCAAGGCCGAGAGCGGCTTCACCGTCCACCAGCGGGACGTCAGCGCGCAGGCGCTCGGCGACGCCGTCCAGGCCGAGCCGGTGAAGAAGGTCCTGCTGCTCGGCGACCTCAACGGCACCATGAACGACCGCAGCCTGGCGCCGGTCACCTCGCAGATGCGCTCGGCCCAGGGCGCCGCCGGGGACGGCTTCGGCTTCAGCTGGCCCGCGGCGTTCCCGATGGCGCGGATCGACCAGATCATGAGCAAGGGCGGCCTCAAGCCGGTGGACTCCCGCACCCTGCCCCGGGACGGCAGCGACCACCTCGCGGTGGCCGCCACCTACCGGTACTCGGCGTAGGTCAGCCGCGCCGCCAGCGGTTGGTGATCGGCAGGCGGCGGTCCCGGCCGAAGTTCTTCACCGAGATCTTCGGGCCCGGCGGGTACTGGCGCCGCTTGTACTCGGCGGTGTCGACCAGCCGGACCACCCGGTCGACGACCGCCGGGTCGAAGCCGGCCGCGACGATCGCGTCCCGGCCCTCGTCGCCCTCGATGTAACGGTCCAGCACGCTGTCCAGCAGGTCGTAGTCCGGCAGCGAGTCGGTGTCCACCTGGTCCGGCCGCAGTTCGGCGGACGGCGGCTTGCTGATGGTGTTCTCCGGGATCGGCGGCACCTCGCCGCGCCGTTCCGCCTCCTCGTTGCGCCAGCGGGCGAGGCGGAAGACCAGCGACTTGTAGACGTCCTTGATCGGGCCGTACGCGCCCACCGAGTCGCCGTACAGGGTCGAGTAGCCGACCGCCAGCTCGCTCTTGTTGCCGGGCGCGAGCACGATGTGCCCCTCCTGGTTGGAGATCGCCATCAGCAGGGTGCCGCGCAGCCGGGACTGCAGGTTCTCCTCGGCCAGCCCGGTCAGTTCGGTGGCGCCCAGGTAGGCGTCGAACATCGGGGCGATGGAGACGGTCCGGAAGTGCAGCCCGGTGCGGCGGGCCAGTTCGGCCGCGTCGTCCCGGGAGTGCTGGGAGGAGTAGCGGCTCGGCAGCGAGACGCAGTGCACGTTCCCGGCGCCGACCGCGTCCACCGCGATCGCGGCCACCAGCGCCGAGTCGATGCCGCCGGAGAGGCCGATCAGTACCGACCGGAAGCCGTTCTTCTCGACGTACGCCCGGGTGCCGGAGACCAGCGCGGCCCAGATCTCCGCCTCGTCGGACAGCCGCGGCGCGATCCCGGCGGTGAGCCTGTCGGCGGGGGCCGGTGACGGTTCGTCACCCAGCTCGGTGCGGACGAGGTGCAGCCCGTCGCTCAGCAGCAGGCCGTCGGTGTGGTCGCTGCTCGCGGCCGGCAGGTCGAGGTCCAGGACCAGCAGGTGCTCCTCGAACTGCGGGGAGCGGGCCAGCACCCGGCCTTCCGCGTCGACCACGATCGAGTCGCCGTCGAAGACCAGCTCGTCCTGGCCGCCGACCATGTTGACGTACGCCAGGGCGCAGCCCGCCTCGACCGCGCGGCGGCGCACCAGTTCCAGCCGCTGGTCGTCCTTGTTCCGCTCGTACGGCGAGCCGTTGACCACCAGCAGCAGCCCGGCGCCGGCCTCCCGGGCGGCGGTGACCCGCCCGCCGTCCTGCCAGATGTCCTCGCAGATCGCCAGCGCGACGTCCACCCCGTGCAGCCGCAGCACCGGCAGCTGGTCGCCGGGGACGAACCAGCGGAACTCGTCGAAGACGCCGTAGTTGGGCAGGTGGTGCTTGGCGAAGCGGGTGACCACCTCGCCCCGGTGCAGCACCGCGGCGCAGTTCTGGGGTGACCCGGCGGGCCGGCCGAAGCGTGGCGAGGCGTGCTCGGAGCGCCCGAGGTAGCCGACCACCACCGGCACCTCGCCCAGCCCGTCGGCGGCCAGCCGGCCGGCCAGCTCGACCAGGGCGCCGCGCGAGGCCTCGACGAAGGAGTGGCGCAGTGCGAGGTCCTCGACCGGGTAGCCGGTCAGGACCATTTCGGGGAACGCGACCAGCTGGGCGCCGGCCTCCACGGCCTGCTTCGTCCAGCGCACCACCTCGTCGCCGTTGCGGGCGAGGTCACCGACCCAGGGGTCGATCTGGCACAGGGCGACACGGAGATTGGGCATGTCTCGAAGTGTAATCGTCTAACTGACGCAATGTGCTGCGAGGGCGAGGCCCGAGGGGGTCGGCCCTGCCGTGGCGCCCGGTGATCGGCCATGATGGGGGCAGTCGCTCCGCGGGGGTCCCTCGGGGTCCTCCCGGGCGTAACACGAGCGTAAAGAGCAGAGGTGAGACTGTCCCCATGGGCAAGCAGCAGCAGTTCGTGCTTCGGACGCTCGAAGAGCGTGACATCCGGTTCGTCCGGCTGTGGTTCACCGATGTGCTCGGGTTCCTCAAGTCGGTCGCGGTGGCGCCGGCCGAGTTGGAGCAGGCCTTCGAGGAGGGCATCGGGTTCGACGGCTCGGCGATCGAGGGATTCGCCCGGGTGTACGAGTCCGACATGATCGCCAAGCCGGATCCGACCACCTTCCAGATCCTGCCGTGGCGCTCGGAGACCCCGGGCACCGCGCGGATGTTCTGCGACATCCTGATGCCGGACGGCTCGCCCTCCTACGCCGACCCCCGGTTCGTCCTCAAGCGCACCCTGGAGAAGGCCTCCGACCTGGGCTTCACCTTCTACACCCACCCCGAGATCGAGTTCTTCCTGCTGAAGAACCTGCCCGGCGACGGCACCGCGCCGATCCCGGCCGACCAGTCCGGCTACTTCGACCACACCCCGCGCGGGGTGGGCCACGACTTCCGCCGCCAGGCGATCACCATGCTGGAGTCGATGGGCATCTCGGTCGAGTTCTCGCACCACGAGGGCGCCCCCGGCCAGCAGGAGATCGACCTGCGCTACGCCGACGCGCTGTCCACCGCCGACAACATCATGACCTTCCGGCTGGTCATGAAGGAGGTCGCGCTGGAGCAGGGCGTGCACGCGAGCTTCATGCCCAAGCCGTTCTCCGAGCACCCCGGCAGCGGCATGCACACCCACGTCTCGCTGTTCGAGGGCGACCGCAACGCCTTCCACGAGTCCGGCGCCGAGTACCAGCTCTCCAAGGTCGGCAGGTCGTTCATCGCCGGCCTGCTGCGGCACGCCGCCGAGACGGCCGCCGTCACCAACCAGTGGGTGAACTCCTACAAGCGCATCTGGGGCGGCTCCCAGCGCACCGCCGGCGCCGGCGGCGAGGCCCCCTCCTACATCTGCTGGGGCCACAACAACCGCTCGGCGCTGATCCGGGTGCCGATGTACAAGCCGGGCAAGCAGGGCTCCACCCGGATCGAGGTCCGCTCGCTGGACACCGGCTGCAACCCGTACCTCGCCTACGCCGTCACCCTCGCGGCCGGCCTCAAGGGCATCGAGGAGGGCTACGAGCTCCCGCCGGGCGCCGACGACGACGTGTGGGCGCTGTCCGACTCCGAGCGCCGCGCCCTCGGCATCCAGCCGATGCCGCAGAACCTCGGCGAGGCCATCGACCTGATGCAGCGCAGCGAACTGGTCGCGGAGACCCTGGGCGAGCACGTCTTCGACTTCTTCCTGCGCAACAAGCGCCAGGAGTGGGAGGAGTACCGCTCCGAGGTGACCCCGTTCGAGCTGCGGAAGAACCTCCAGGTGCTCTGAGGGACTGCCGAGGGAGGCCCGCCCGGCGACGGTCGCCGGGCGGGCCTCCTCGCCTTCCAGGCGGCCCGGCACTACTGCGTTCGGGGGACGGGCGTCGCCCCGGAGTGTGTCCGCTTGCGGTCGGGCGGGGCGGGGCGCTGGAGTGGCGGCCGGTTCGGTGGCGGCGACGGGAGCCCGGGATGGCGCGGGAACGGGGCGTGGTGGTGCGGGCGGTGGCCCGGTGGGTCGGGGACGGGCTGTTGACGTTCGGTCTGCTGGTGGCGCTCTTCGCGGTGTACGTGCTCTGGTGGAGCAACGTGGTCTCGGACCGGGCGGCGGACCGGGCCGCCGGGCGGCTGCGCGACAGCTGGTCGGTCGCCGCGCCGCCGGCTGCGGACGCGGACTCCCCGGTGGCCGGGCTGGGCCGGGGTGACCTCGGTTTCCTGCACGTGCCCGCGATGGGCCGGGACTACCAGGTGCTGATCAGGTCCGGTACGGATGAGGAGACCCTGGCGGACGGGGTGGCCGGTGCGTACACCGTGCCGTACCGCGCGGTCCCGCCCTGGGAGGGCGAGGGCAACTTCGCCCTCGCGGCGCACCGCGACGGCCACGGCGCGAAGTTCCACGACCTGGACCAGGTCGGCCCGGGCGACGCCGTGGTGGTCGAGACCAGGAACCGGTGGTACGTCTACCGGGTCGACGGCGTCCTGCCGGAGACCTCCCCGGACGACGTGGGCGTGATCGCGCCCGTCCCCACCGGTTCGCCGTACCGTTCGCCGGGGCGCTACATCACGCTGACGACGTGCACCCCGGAGTACACGTCGCTGTACCGGCTGGTGGTGTGGGGGAGCCTGGTCCGGGAGGAGGCGATGGCGCCCGGGCGGGTGCCGCCGGCGGAACTGCGCTGAGCGGCGCCCGCCCGGGCCGTACGGTCCGGGCTCCTACCCGGGGCGTTCGACGCTCAGCAGGTCGACCTCCATGGTGACCGGGTCGGTGCGGGTCGGCGGTTGGTGGAACGTCCCGTCGCCGATCGACAGGTTGAGGATCAGGTAGGCGGAGAAGTCCGGCCCGACGCCCGTCCCGTCGGACCACACGGGGGTCAGCTGGTCCTGGGACGGTCCGACGTACCAGGTGTCGTCGTCGGCGCCGAGCCTGACGGCCACGTACACCCACTGCTCGGGGCCGATGTCCGGGCCGGAGTAGACGGTGCTGTTCTCGCGCACGTGGTTGACGAACTCGATCCGGTCCGGGTGGTCGGCGTACCACTCGAACAGGTCGAGCTCGTTGCCGCCGTCCCGCCAGGTCCACAGGCAGGGCCAGGCGGCGGTGCCCGCGGCGGGCAGTCGGACGTGCACCACCACCAGGTCGCCGGTGCGGAGCTGGAACCCGCTGCCGCCGGAGTTGCAGGAGTCGCCGGTGGTTAGGAGTCCGGTGTCCCAGTTGCCGTCGGCGCGGTGCCGGGCGGTGACGGTCAGGTGTCCGGCGGCCGTGGACAGCGCGTCGGTGGTCAGTCGGTCGAGTTTCCAGCTGTGCGGGTTGTCGGTGCAGTTGGCGTAGGCGGCGGTCTGCCAGCCCCACCGCCGGCCCGGTCCCAGGTCCAGCGCGGTGAAGCGGTCCAGGAGGACGGTGTGCTGCGACCGCGGAGCCACGGCCACCGCCGCGGCGGGGGCGGCGGCCGACGTCGCGGCGGTCGTAGCCGCCATCGCCAGCGCCACCAGCAATCGGATAGCCATGCCGTTCACGATCCACGCCCGGCGGCGCGTCCGCGCCGCGGGCGGAGCCGACCGGATGAATTCCGGTCGGACGCATCGACTGGCGGGGCCCGTAATGGCGTGTTAAGGGCGGCGGTCGGCGGGTTCGTGATAGAAGAAATGCGGGTTGTGGCGGTGGCCCGATGTCCGTGAATTCTCTCGAATTCGGCATGAATTCACCGATCGGCAATTCGGAACAGTCAGTGAGGAACAGTTATGTACGGACTCGCTCACACCGGCGTCGCTTCTCTGGCGCTCCTGGCGACCGGCGGCGCCGCCGCCGCGATCGGCGCGGCCGTGAAGTGGCTCGCCCGGCGGTGACCGATTCACTGACCGTGCTGATCCCGGCACACGACGAGGCGGACTTCATCGCGGACGCGGTGAGGTCCGCCTTCGGCCAGACGGTGCGGCCGCGCACCGTGCTGGTCCTCGCGGACTCCTGCACCGACGACACGGCGGAGATTGCCCGGCGGTGCGGCGCCGAGGTGCTGGAGGTCGACTGCAGGAGCAAGCCGGAATCGCTCAACCTCGCCCTCGCGGAGGTGACCACCGAGTTCGTCGCCCTGCTCGACGCGGACGGCTACTTCGCCTCCGACCGGGCGCTGGAGATGTGCCTGGAACGGATGCGCGCCAAGGGATTCGGGGGCGTCTGCATGTCGGTCACGCCGCACAGCGTGAAGGGCGTGTTCCAGCGCTCGCGCGTGATCGAGTGGGCCGCGGCCCACCGGATGTCCCGGACGGTCGAGTCGTGGCACGGCTGGGTCGCCGTGCTCTCCGGCTGTGCGGGCGTGTACCGCACCGAGGCGGTCCGCGCGGTGGGCGGCTGGTCCACCGACAGCCTCTGCGAGGACGTCGAACTGGCGCTCAAGATGAACCGCGCCGGGCTGAAGGCGGGCTTCGTGCCCGGCGCGTTCGTGTGCGTCCGCGACCCGGGTAGCTGGTCCGTCTACTGGGCGCAGACCCACCGGTGGGCGGCCGGCTGGGCGCAGGCGCTGCAGAAGCACCGCGGTCTGTTCCTCCACAGCTGGGGATTTACCCGGGTATTCGGCGCGATGCTCGTGGACAGCGTCCTGATGGCTTCCGGATACATCTCGCTGCTTTATCAGCTGGCCACCAGGTTCACCCATTTCGACGCATTCCGGTGGATGGGTGTTTGGTTCCTCATGATGGTGGCCCTGACTTTCGGGACGGCCGCCCTGCAAATCGGGATCCGGCGGACGCTCAGTTGCTATCCGGCGTATCTCGTCGTGGGCACCATGGGCACCGTCGTCTCCCTCTGGGTGATGTTCCGGGAATGGGTCCTGGGCCGACATCTGATCTCCTGGACGGGCCGTCAGGGGCGCCGGGTGGAGATCACCCGGATGTCGGAGCGGCGGCGGCTCGTTCTCGCTCTGACGGGTGCGGGCGCGGGGCTCGTCGGCGTGTTTTCCGGCCGCGTTCTCGACCGGGAGTACCTCTTCCTGATCGGCGCCGCCGCGACCGGTTCGGTACTGCTGTCGGCCCTGCTCTGGCACCTGGTGAACCGGATGCCGGAACGGGCCTGACACCGGAACCACCGCCCGCGCCACGCGCCCCGTGGCGCGGGCGGACCGGCTCCTGGGAAGGTAGGTCCAGGGCCGCGTGACCGCGTGGGCCACTGGGCGTTCCGGGAGAGCGATGGCGGTGGAGGAACAGCGGGCCGGGAGCCGGGTCAGCCGGCCCGAGATCAGGTTGGTCCGGCGCGGGTTCACCGATCCCGCGAAGGCCGTGCGGCTGCTGGACGGGCCCGGCCTGGAGGGCCTGGCCGACGATCCCGTGCTGCTGGACGCGCTCGGCGCCACCGCCGACCCCGACCTCGCGCTGCTGGGCCTGGCCCGGCTGCTGGAGGCCGCCGACGAGTCCGAGCGGCACACCCTGCGCGACACCCTCACCACCTCCAAGCCGCTGCGCGACCGGCTGCTCGGGGTGCTCGGCGTCTCCACCGCGCTCGGCGACCACCTGGCCCGGTACCCCCACGACTGGCACGCGCTGGTCACCTTCGAACTGCGCGACATGCACCCCGGCCCGCAGGACTTCCGCCGCGCCCTCGCCGAGGGCGTCAAGGACGACGCCCTCGGTCCGGCCAACGCGCTGCGGGTCGCCTACCGCCGCTGCCTGCTGGCGATCGCCGCCCGCGACCTCACCGGCACCACCGACCTCGCCCAGACCGCCGCCGAACTCGCCGACCTGGCCGGCGCCACCCTGCAGACCGCCCTGGACCTCGCCGCCGAGCAGGACCCGGAGGCCGCCGCGGCCTGTCGGCTCGCGGTGATCGGCATGGGCAAGTGCGGCGGCCGCGAACTCAACTACGTCTCGGACGTGGACGTCATCTTCGTCGCCGAGCCGCGCGAGGGCGTGGACGAGCACGAGGCGGTCAAGGCCGCCACCCGGCTGGCCGCCGCGCTCACCCGGCTCTGCTCGGACACCACCGGCGAGGGCACCATCTGGCCGGTGGACGCCAACCTGCGCCCCGAGGGCCGCAACGGCCCGCTGGTGCGCACCCTGGCCAGCCACCTCGCCTACTACCAGCGCTGGGCCAAGACCTGGGAGTTCCAGGCGCTGCTCAAGGCCCGCCCGGTCGCCGGGGACGCCGAGCTCGGCGCCGCGTACGTCGAGGCGCTCGCCCCGATGGTCTGGCAGGCCGCCGCCCGGGAGAACTTCGTCGCCGACGTGCAGCAGATGCGCCGCCGGGTGATCGACTCCATTCCGGCCACCGAACTGGACCGCCAGCTCAAGCTGGGCCCCGGCGGGCTGCGCGACGTCGAGTTCTCCGTCCAGCTGCTCCAGCTGGTGCACGGGCGCACCGACCCGGCGCTGCGCAGCGGCAACACCCTGGAGGCGCTGGCCGCGCTCTCCCGCGGCGGGTACGTCGGCCGGGCGGACGCCGCCTCGCTGGACGCCGCGTACCGCTTCCTGCGCTCGCTGGAGCACCGCATCCAGCTGCACCGGCTGCGCCGCACCCACCTGATGCCCACCGCCGAGGAGGACCAGCGCCGCCTCGCCCGTTCGCTCGCCGCGCTGATCAACGACGACACCCGCTCCGACCCGGTGGCCGCGCTGCAGCGGGAGTGGAAGCGGCACGCGGTGGAGGTCCGGCGGCTGCACGAGAAGCTGTTCTACCGCCCGCTGCTCGACGCGGTCGCCGAACTGCCGCCCGGCGCCGCCGGGTTGACCCCGGACGCGGCCCGGGCCCGGCTGGAGGCGCTCGGCTACGCGGACCCGGCCGCTGCCCTGCGGCACATCAGCGCGCTCGCCTCCGGGGTGAGCCGCAAGGCCGCGATCCAGCGCACCCTGCTGCCCGTGCTGCTCGGCTGGTTCGCCGAGTCCGCCGACCCGGACGCCGGGCTGCTCAACTTCCGCCAGGTCTCCGACGCGCTCGGCCGCACCCCCTGGTACCTGCGGCTGCTGCGGGACGAGAGCGCCGCCGCCGAACAGCTGGCCCGGGTGCTGTCGGCCGGCCGGCTCGCCCCCGACCTGCTGCTGCGCGCCCCCGAGGCGGTGGCCATGCTGGGCGACCCGCAGGGCCTGGCGCCGCGCGGCCGGGCGGCCCTGCAGTCGGAGGTGCTGGCCGCCGTCGGCCGGGCCGGGTCCGCCTCCGCCGCCGTGGCCGCCGCCCGCTCGGTGCGCCGCCGGGAGCTGTTCCGCACCGCCGCCGCGGACGTGCTCGGCCGGCTCGGCGAGGACCCGGCCGAGGCGCTGGACGCCGCGGGGGAGGCGCTGACCGCGCTCAACGCCGCCACCCTGCAGGGCGCGCTGCGCGCCTGCACGGCCGGCTGGGAGGCCGAGCACGGGGACCTGCCGACCCGGATCGCGGTGATCGCGATGGGTCGCTTCGGCGGGCACGAGCTGGGCTACGGCTCGGACGCCGACGTGCTCTTCGTCCACGAGCCGCTGCTCGGCTCGCTGGAGCAGGAGGCGGCCCGGGCGGCCCAGGCGGTCTGCAACGAGCTGCGCACCCTGCTGGCCGCGCCGTCCACCGAGCCGCCGCTGCTGGTCGACGCCGACCTGCGGCCGGAGGGGCGCAGCGGTCCGCTGGTGCGCACCCTGGCCTCGTACGCGGCGTACTACCGGCGCTGGTCGCACGCCTGGGAGAGCCAGGCGCTGCTGCGGGCCGAGCCGGTGGCCGGGGACGAGGAGCTGGGCGCCCGGTTCCGGCAGCTGATCGACCCGCTGCGCTACCCGGGCGCCGGGGTGCCGGAGCGGGACCTGGTGGAGATCCGCCGGATCAAGGCGCGGATCGAGGCCGAGCGGCTGCCGCGCGGCGCCGACCCGACCACCCACACCAAGATCGGCCGGGGCGGACTGGCGGACGTCGAGTGGACGGTGCAGCTGCTCCAGCTCCAGCACGGGCACGAGGTGCCCGACCTGCGCACCACCCGGACCAGGGCCGCGCTGGCGGCCGCCGCCGAGGCCGGGCTGGTGGAGCGGGCCGACGCGGAGGTGCTGGAGGCGGCGTGGGTGCTGGCCTCGCGGGTGCGCTCGGCGGTGATGCTGGTGCGCGGACGGCCGGGGGACAGTTTCCCCGGGGACGCCCGGGAGCTGAGCGGGGTGGCCCGCTACCTCGGGTACGGTGCCGGGCACAGCGGGGAGCTGGTGGACGACTACCGGCGCACCACCCGGCGGGCCCGGGCGGTGGTGGACCGGCTGTTCTACGGGGCCGGCTGAGGCCTCGCGCACGGGAAAGGGCCCCTCGGGAGGGGCCCTTTCCATGTCCTCGCGTCTTCGCGTTCTCGCGTTCTCGCGTCTTCGTGTCGCTAGCGCCGTGCGCTGCTGACCGCCGGTTCGCTCCACTGCTCGGGGACGGTGACCGGCCGGTCGGCCGTCTCCCGGGCGGGCACCTGCGGCAGCTTGTAGACCCACTCGTGGTAGAGCCAGCGGGCGGTGAGGAAGCCCACGGTGAGGCAGATCTCGCCGCCGACGGCGTCCATCCAGAAGTGGTTGGCGGTCGAGATGATGACCGTCAGGGTGGCCAGCGGGTACAGCAGGCCGAGCACCCGGATCCAGGTCCGGCGGGCCAGGAAGAAGATCGCCAGACCGCACCACATCGACCAGCCGATGTGCATCGAGGGCATCGCCGCGTACAGGTTGGAGACGTGCGCGGCGGGACCCGAGGCGAAGGAACCCCAGGTGTGGTGGGTCTGGACGGTGTCGATGAAGCCGCCGTCGGTCATCAGCCGGGGCGGGGCCAGCGGGAAGAAGTAGAAGCCGACCAGGGCGATCCCGGTGGTGACGAACAGCACCGTACGGGCGGCGACGTAGCGGCCCGGGTGGCTGCGGTAGAGCCAGACCAGCACGCCGATGGTGATGATGAAGTGCAGCGTCGCGTAGTAGTAGTTCATCCCCGTGATGAGCCACCCGACGCTGTCCATGGCGTGGTTGACCGAGCGCTCGACGGCGATGCCGAGGTGGCGCTCCAGGTCCCAGATCCAGCGGGCGTTCCGCTGCGCCACCGCCTCCTGCTCGGGGACGGCGTTGCGCACGAGCGAGTAGAGCCAGTAGCTGATCCCGATCAGGGCCAGCTCGATCCAGATCCGCGGGCGGGCCGGGGAGCGGCGCTGGTCGCGGATGCGGTCGCGCAGGGCGGCGGTACGGGACTGGGCGGCGCGGGTGGCTCCTTCGGGCTGCCGGGCCGTGCCGGCCCGGGCTGCCTCGGAACCGCCGTCGTGGGCCGCGTCGGCGCGCGCGGCGTCGCCTTGCTGGATCTCGGTCGGTTCCCCCATGGACGAGAAGTCTGCCAGACCACTCGTAGCCGTCTGCTCATCCTCCGGAAGTGGATTCTTCACCGGTTGTCCCCCTCCAGGGGTAGGGGGCGGATACCACCGGGGTAGGGGGTGCGGGCGGATCTGGTGCTTACCGGTGGGGCGGACATACGTCCCATTGTCACGCCGTACGCCGTTGGGACGTAACCGGGGTCGGCGGCGGGCCCGCCGACCTGGATTTTTCCGCCACGAAACCGTTTCTGCATCTTGCTGAAACATATTGCAGGCCGCTAGCTTCCTGGGAACTCGATCGCCCCTTCCCCTAAGGGAGCCCCTCAGTGGCCGATACGCCGCTCCGCCCCCGACGGAGCCGTCCTCGCCCCGGCGCCCGCGCCGCACGGACCAGACCCGGCCGCACGGCCGTCCTGCTGGCCGCCGCGCTGACCGCCGCCACCCTCGGCGGCGCCCCCGCGGCCCTCGCCGCCGCCCCGCCGCCCCCGCCCTCCGACGCCGCGCTGGCGGCCACCGCCGGGCGACATGACCTCACCCGGGAGCAGTTCTACTTCGTCCTGCCCGACCGCTTCGCCAACGGCGACACCGCCAACGACACCGGCGGCATCACCGGCGGGCGGCTCGACAACGGCTTCGACCCGAGCGACAAGGGCTTCTACCACGGCGGCGACCTGGCCGGCCTCATCCAGAAGCTCGACTACATCCAGAACCTCGGCACCACCGCGATCTGGATGGCCCCGATCTTCAAGAACAAGCCGGTGCAGGGCAGCGGAGCCGACACTTCGGCCGGCTACCACGGGTACTGGATCACCGACTTCACCCAGGTCGACCCGCACTTCGGCACCAACGAGCAGCTCAAGGAGCTGATAGCCAAGGCGCACGCCCGCGGCATCAAGGTCTTCTTCGACGTCATCACCAACCACACCGCCGACATCATCGACGATGCCGAGCAGCAGCACGGCTACCGCTCGACCGGCGCCTACCCGACGCTCGACGCGGACGGCAACCCGGTCGACGAGACCGCGGTCGCCGACGCTAAGGCGCCCTGGCCGAAGATCACCAAGAACTCCTTCCCCTACACCCCGGTCTTCCGAAATCCGGCCGACGCCAAGGCCAAGAACCCCTCCTGGCTCAACGACCCGGCGCTCTACCACAACCGGGGCGACTCGACCTTCGTCGGCGAGTCCGCCACCGAGGGCGACTTCAACGGCCTGGACGACCTCGACACCCAGAACCCCCGGGTGGTCAAGGGCTTCGAGCAGGTCTACCAGCAGTGGGTCAAGGACACCGGGGTGGACGGTTTCCGGATCGACACCGTCAAGCACGTCGACATGGCCTTCTGGCAGCAGTGGGCTCCCGCGCTCAAGGACTTCGCCGCCAAGCAGGGCAACAAGAAGTTCTTCATGTTCGGCGAGGTCTACTCCGGCGACCCGGCCGTCACCTCGCCCTACGTCACCAAGGGCAGGCTGCAGGCCACCCTGGACTTCCCGTTCCAGGGCGCGGCCCGCTCCTACGTCTCCCAGGGCGGCTCGGCGAAGAACCTCGCCGACCTCTACGGCCAGGACTACCGCTACACCAGCGCCGACACCGACGCGTACGAGCTGCCGACCTTCCTCGGCAACCACGACATGGGCCGCTTCGGCTCCTTCCTGCTCGCCGACAACCCGGGCGCCGACGACGCGACCCTGCTGAAGAAGGACCGGCTCGGCAGCGAGCTCCAGTTCCTCACCCGCGGCCAGCCCGTCGTCTACTACGGCGACGAGCAGGGCTTCACCGGCGCGGGCGGCGACAAGGACGCCCGGCAGGACGTGTTCGCCTCCAGGACCGCCTCCTACAACAGCGACCGGGTGCTCGGCGGCCCCTCCGGACCGGCCGACCGGTACGGGCAGGGCGGCGAGCTCTACCGGGGCATCGCGGGCCTGGCCGAGCTGCGCCGCGACAACCCGGCGCTGGCCGACGGCGCGCAGATCGAGCGCTACGCCGCCGACGGCGCGGGCGTGTACGCCTTCTCCCGGATCGACGCGGGCCAGCAGGTCGAGTACCTGGTGGCGGTCAACAACGCCACCGAGGCGAAGACCGTCACCCTGGACACCTTCTCGGCGGGCATGGGCTTCGACCGGATCTACCCGTCGGCGGGGGAGCGGATCACCAGCGGTGGCGACCGCAAGGTGACCGTCACCGTCCCGGCGCTGTCCTCCGTGGTGTTCAAGGCCGCCGGCAGGCTCGCCCCGGTCGCGGCCGCGCCGCAGCTCTCGGTGCGGCCGCCCGCGGACGGGTCCACCGGGCTGGTCACGGTCGGCGCCGAGGCGGACGGCGGATTCAACCGGGTCGGCTTCGCCGCCCAGGTCGGCAACGGACCCTGGCAGACGCTGGGGACGGCCGACACCGGGAAGTACGCGGTCACCCAGGACCTGAGTGCGGTCGCCCCCGGCACGGTCGTGCGCTACAAGGCCGTCCTGCAGGACTCCAGCGGCCACCTGCGCTCGGCCACCGCGAGCTTCACCACCGGCGCCCCCGCGCCCAAGCCGGTGCCCACCGCCGGCGCCCGCCCGTACGCCGTCGTCCACTACAACCGGCCGGACGGCGACTACGACGGCTGGAACCTCTACGCCTGGGGCGACCTCGCCGACGGCGAGGGCACCCAGTGGCCCGCCGGGCACCCCTTCAGCGGGCGGGACGCGTACGGCGCCTTCGCGTACGTGCGGCTCAAGCCCGGCGCCTCGGACGTCGGCTTCATCGTGGAGAAGAACGGCGTCAAGGACGTGGACGCCGACCGCCACATCGACGTCGGGGCCACCGGGGAGGTCTGGCTCAAGCAGGGCGACGCCGCCGTCGCAACGGTGAACCCCGGCCCGGCGAACACCCCGCAGGCGAACACCGCCGTCATCCACTACAACCGGGCCGACGGCAACTACGACGGCTGGGGCCTGCACGACTGGACCGGCGCGGCCACCCCCACCGACTGGGGCAAGCCGCTGATGCCGGTGCGCCGCGACGCCTTCGGCGCCGTCTTCGAGGTGCCGCTCGCCCCTGGGGCGACCAGCCTGAGCTACATCCTGCACAACGGCAACGACAAGGACCTGCCCGCCGACCAGTCGCTGGACTTCGCCGTCGACGGCAAGGAGGTGTGGATCCTCGGCGGCCGTGAGGGCTACCTGCTGCCGCAGAACCCCGCCGCCTCCTCGCAGTTGGACCCGGGCAGCGCCAAGGCCCAGTGGATCGACGCCAGGACCGTCGTCGTCCCGGCGAACTACGGCGCCACCGACCAGGCCCTGGCCGGCGGCACCAGCGCCCAGCTGGTCTACGATCCCGAGGGCGGCATCCGCGCCGACAAGGGCGTGCTGACCGGGCCGGGCAAGTGGATCCGGCTCACCCCCGTCGCGGGCGGGCTGACCGGCGCCCAGAAGGCCAAGTACCCGCACCTGGCGGGCTACCGGGCCTTCACCGTGGACGCCCGGGACACCGCGCGCGTCCCGGCCGCGCTGCGCAGCCAGCTGCTGTTCACCGAACACCTGCCCAGCGGCGCGGCGTTGGCCGCCACCGGGGTGCAGACCCCGGGCGCGCTGGACGACCTGTACGCCGGCCGCACCGGCAAGGTGGACTTCGGCCCGGCCTACTACGACGGCAAGGTCGCCCTCTCGCTCTGGGCGCCGACCGCGCAGCAGGTGTCCGTCCAGGTCTTCGACAGCGCCACCGGGGGCGACCCGAAGACGCTGCCGCTGACGCTGGACGACGAGACCGGCGTGTGGGAACTCGTCCGCGACAAGAAGGAGTTGGACGGCAAGTACTACCTGTACCAGGTGAAGGTCTGGGCGCCCTCGGTGCAGCGGCTGGTGGTCAACACCGTCACCGACCCGTACTCGGTGGCTCTGTCCACCGACTCCAGGCGCAGCCTGGTCGCGGACCTGGACGCCAAGGAGCTCAAGCCGGCGGGCTGGGACGACCAGCCGCACCCGGCGGCCGTACCGCCCGGGAAGGAGCAGATCCAGGAACTGCACGTCCGGGACTTCTCGGTGGAGGACACCGGCGTCCCGGCCGCCGAGCGCGGCACCTACCTGGCGTTCACCGAGTCCGGCTCGGCCGGGATGCGGCACCTGCGGGACCTCGCCAAGGCCGGGATCACCACCGTCCACCTGCTGCCGACCTTCGACATCGCCACCGTCCACGAGAACCGGGCGGACCAGAAGCTGCCGTCCTGCGACCTCAAGTCCCTTCCGCCGAACGGGCCGAAGCAGCAGGAGTGCGTGGCGGCCGTCGCCGCCGACGACGCGTACAACTGGGGCTACGACCCGCTGCACTACAACGTGCCGGAGGGCTCTTATGCCGCTGCGACGGACCCTGGGGGCACCTCCCGGCCGGAGGCTGGGGGAGGGACCGCCCGTACCGTGCAGTTCCGGCAGATGGTCCAGGCGATGCACGCGGCCGGGCTGCGGGTGGTGCTGGACGTGGTCTACAACCACACCGCCGCCAGCGGCCAGGCCGACAACTCGGTGCTGGACAAGGTGGTGCCCGGCTACTACCAGCGGCTGGACGCGGACGGCAAGGTCACGACGGACAGCTGCTGCGCCGACACCGCGCCCGAGCACGCCATGATGAACCGGCTGGTGGTCGACTCGGTGACGCTGTGGGCCCGGGAGTACCGGGTCGACGGCTTCCGCTTCGACCTGATGGGCCTGGACCCGAAGTCCACCATGCTGGACGTGCAGGCCGCGCTGCGGAAGATGACACCGGACTCCGACGGGGTGGACGGCAAGAACGTCTTCCTCTACGGCGAGGGCTGGAACTTCGGCACCGTCGCGAACAACGCCCGGTTCGTGCAGGCCACCCAGGCCAACATGGCCGGCACCGGCATCGCCACCTTCGACGACCGGCTCCGCGACGCCGCGCGCGGCGGCAACTTCATGCTGAGCTCCGCACCCCAGCAGGGCTTCGCCTCGGGCCTGTACACCGACCCCAACGGCTCGGCGGCGAACGGCGGTCCGCAGGAGCAGAAGGCCCGGCTGCTGCACCAGATGGACCAGCTGAAGGTCGGGCTGGCCGGGAACCTGGCCGGCTACTCCTTCACCGACAGCTCGGGGAAGGCCGTCACCGGCGCCCAGGTCGACTACAACGGCTCCCCGACGGGGTACGCGGCCGCGCCGGGCGAGGCGGTGGAGTACGTGGACGCCCACGACAACACCGACCTGTTCGACGCGCTGGCGTACAAGCTGCCCACCGGCACCGCGCCCGCCGACCGGGCCCGGATGCAGGCGCTCGGGCTGTCGCTGACCGCGCTCACCCAGGGCGCGGGCTTCGCCCAGGCCGGCAGCGACCTGCTGCGCTCCAAGTCGCTCGACTCCAACTCCTACGACTCGGGCGACTGGTTCAACGCGATCCACTGGAACCCTTCCGACGGCAACGGCTGGGGCCGCGGCCTGCCGATGGCGAAGGACAACCAGGAGCTCTGGCCGACGGCCCGGTCCCTGCTGGCCGACCCGAAGCTGACCGTGGGCGCGGCCGACATCCGGGCGACGGCCGCGCAGTACCAGGACTTCCTGCGGATCAAGCAGTCCTCGCCGCTGTTCTCGCTGCCCACCCTGGCCGACGTCCAGAAGCGGTTGTCGTACCCGCTCTCCGGCACGCCCGGTGAGACGCCCGGGGTGATCACCCTGCACCTGGACGGCACCGGGCTGGCCGGCGCGGAGAAGGGCATCACCGTGGTCTTCAACGCCACGCCCACCGCGCAGACCCAGACCCTGGCGGCCCTGAAGGGGACGAACCAGGCGCTGCACCCGGTCCAGGCGGGCGGGGTGGACCAGGTGGTGAAGCGGTCCGGCTTCGACGCCGCGACCGGCACCTTCACCGTGCCGGGCCGTACCGTCGCGGTGTTCGTGCAGGGCTGATTTCCGCCGACATCCGATTCCCGGGTCCCGTACCGCCGTCGAGGCGGTGCGGGACCCGGTTCCGTTCCGGCCGGGGAATGGCCGGAAACCGGTGGTGGCACGGCCGGAAGTGTGACGTGCCGCTCCGGCGCGGCGCTGCCCGGGGCCCGGCCGGGCGGGCTCCGCGTCTGAGCGCTGGTCAGTCACCTCCGGTGGTGATCGAACTTCAGGAGTGGCATGAAAACCGTGTTCAAGACTTCGTCATGCCGTAACACAACTGACTAACCGTCGTGCATACGGTTTCGGTAATGAATCGGCCAATCGGTGGCATGCATCTGTCATTAACGGCGTGTTTGCTGCCACGATTCCTCCGGCTGCAGACGAGGGGGCCCCACCTCCCGGTGCAGCTGCTCAAGTTCAGGTGCAGCGCGTCCAGACCTGCAACGAATCCCTGCACGACTTGTGAGCACCGCAACCCGCACCCCCGTTGCACCCGGCGGGGGCCCCCACTGCGCCGCAACCCCGCGGCCCAGGTTCTCTCCACCGGGCACGTCGAGTTGATCCCTCGGCGCGCCGGTCGGATAAGGAGTCCGCATGTCACGTCACGCTCACGCCCGGAAGGCAGCCGTTGTCATGGCCGCCACCACCGCGCTGCTGGTCACCGGCATACCGGTCATCGCGCAGGCCGCTCCCGACGCGCCGACCGCCGTCGCCTCCCAGCAGGCCACCCGGGCCGCGCTGATCGCCTCGGCGAACCAGCAGACCGCCTCCCTCGCCCAGGCCCTCGGCCTGGACGGCAAGGAGAAGCTGGTCACCAAGGACGTCGTCCAGGACGCCAACGGCGGACGCCACCTGCGCTACGAGCGCACCTACGCCGGGCTCCCGGTCCTCGGCGGCGACCTGATCGTCCACCAGGACGCGGCCGGCGCCACCAAGAGCGTGACCAAGGCCAGCGAGGCCAACCTCACGGGCGTGGACACCACCCCCGCCGTGGCCGCGCCGAAGGCCCAGGAGGCCGCCCTCGCCGCCGAGCAGGGCTCCGTCGACGGCGCGCCCCGGCTGGTCGTCTGGGCCGCCGACGGCACCCCGAAGCTCGCCTACGAGACCGTGATCGACGGCCGCGAGTCCGACGGCACCCCGAGCAAGCTGCACGTCGTCACCGACGCCAAGACCGGTGCCGTGCTCAGCAAGGCCGACGGCATCAAGCGCGGCACCGGCACCGGCGTGTTCGTCGGCACCGTCCCGCTGACCACCACCCAGAGCGGCTCGCAGTACCAGCTCAAGGACGGCAGCCGCGGCGGCCAGTACACCACCGACATGGCCAACGGCACGTCCGGCAACGGCACGCTGTTCACCAAGTCCTCGGACACCTGGGGCAACGGCCAGGCCAGCAACCGCGAGTCGGCCGCCGTCGACGCCCAGTACGGCGCCGCCGCCACCTGGGACTACTACAAGAACACCTTCGGCCGCAGCGGCATCAAGAACGACGGCGTCGGCGCGATGAGCCGGGTCCACTACGACACCGGCTACGTCAACGCCTTCTGGGACGACAGCTGCTTCTGCATGACCTACGGCGATGGCCAGAGCGACACCCACCCGCTCACCGAGATCGACGTCTCCGGCCACGAGATGAGCCACGGCGTCACCTCGGCCACCGCCAACCTGAACTACTCGGGGGAGTCCGGCGGCCTCAACGAGGCGACCTCCGACATCATGGGCACCGGCGTCGAGTTCTACGCCAACCTGCCCTCCAACCCGCCGAACTACTGGATCGGCGAGCTGATCAACCTGAACGGCAACGGCACGCCGCTGCGCTACATGGACAAGCCCTCCAAGGACGGCACCTCGGCCGACTCCTGGTACTCGGGCGTCGGCAACCTGGACGTCCACTACTCGTCCGGCGTGGCCAACCACTTCTTCTACCTGCTGTCCGAGGGCAGCGGCGCGAAGACCATCAACGGCTTCAACTACAACAGCCCGACGGTCAACAACATCACCGTCACCGGCATCGGCCGCGACAAGGCGCTGCAGGTCTGGTACAAGGCGCTCACCGCCTACATGACCTCCACCACCGACTACGCCGCCGCCCGCACCGCGACCCTGAACGCGGCCACCGACCTGTACGGCGCCAACAGCGCCGAGTACAACGCGGTCGCCACCGCCTGGGCCGCCGTCAACGTCGGCTCGCTGCCCAACCCGGGCGGGGTCAGCGTCACCAACCCGGGCAACCAGTCCACCGCGGTGGGCGGCTCGGTCAACCTGCAGATCAAGGCCTCGGGCGGGACGGCCCCGCTGTCCTACTCGGCCAGCGGGCTGCCGGCCGGCCTGGCCATCAACGCCGGCACCGGCGTGATCACCGGCTCCCCGACCACCGCGGGCAGCTCCAACGTGACGGTCACGGTGAAGGACTCGGCCGGCAAGACCGGCTCCACCAGCTTCACCTGGACGGTCACCGGCGGTGGCGGCGGTTCCTGCACCCCGGCGCAGCTGCTCGGCAACCCGGGCTTCGAGACGGGTTCGGCGGCGCCGTGGACCACGTCCAGCGGGGTGGTCGACAACAGCTCCTCGCAGGCGGCGCACGGGGGCAGCTGGAAGGCCTGGCTGGACGGCTACGGCAGCAGCCACACCGACACGCTGTCCCAGACGGTGACCATCCCGGCGGGCTGCAAAGCGACGCTGAGCTTCTGGCTGCACATCGACACCGCCGAGACCGGCTCGACCGCGTACGACAAGCTGACCGTCTCGGTGAACGGCACCACGCTGAAGACCTACTCCAACGTGGACGCCGCGGCCGGCTACCAGCAGCGCACCTTCGACCTCTCGGCCTACGCGGGCCAGACGGTCACCGTGAAGTTCACCGGCACCGAGGACTCCTCGCTGCAGACCAGCTTCGTGATCGACGACACCTCGGTCCAGACCGGCTGAGGCCTTACCGGCTCCTGAGGGACCGGTGAACCAGGACAGGTGAGGGGCCCGGTGGCTACGGCTGCCGGGCCCTTGCCGTGCTCCCGGGCGCGGGCGGTGCGGAACGTGTTGCAGAAACGTTCAGTCCGGAGCCTTGACGGCCCCTCCAGGGCGCCCTAGGTTCAGCGCTGCAAGTTTCCGGCAAGTTACAGAAACTTCCTGCAGGTTTCACCCCGGCTGCCCCACCCCAGCCACCCCAGGAGACAACGTGGTCACCACCGCCCCCACCCGCCGGCCCGCCCGCCGGTCCGCCCGCGCCGGCGGTGCGCTCGCCGCCTCGGCGGCGCTCGCGCTCTCGCTCACCGGGAGCCTCGGCGCCCCCGCCGCCCAGGCCTCCCCGCCCGCGAACAACGGCAAGGACGTCACCGCCACCCTCTTCGAGTGGCGCTTCGACTCGGTCGCCCAGGCCTGCACCACGACCCTCGGCCCGAAGGGCTACGGCTTCGTCGAGGTCTCGCCGCCCCAGGAGCACATCCAGGGCCCGCAGTGGTGGACCTCCTACCAGCCGGTCAGCTACCGGATCGCCGGGCGGCTCGGCGACCGCACCTCGTTCAAGAACATGGTCGACACCTGCCACGCGGCCGGGGTCAAGGTGATCGCCGACGCGGTGATCAACCACATGTCGGCCGGTTCCGGCACCGGCACCGGCGGCACGGTGTACACCAAGTACAACTACCCCGGCACCTACCAGGACGCGGACTTCCACACCTGCCGCCAGCCGATCACCAACTACCAGGACCGCACCAACGTGCAGAACTGCGAACTGGTCAACCTCGCGGACCTGGACACCGGCAGCGCCTCCGTCCAGACCACCATCGCCCACTACCTGGACGACCTCGGCTCGCTCGGCGTCGACGGCTACCGGATCGACGCCGCCAAGCACATCGCCGCCACCGACCTCGCCGCCATCAAGGCCAGGATGGCCAACCCCAACGCCTACTGGGTGCAGGAGGTCATCTACGGCGCCGGCGAACCGATCCAGCCCACCGAGTACACCGGCAACGGCGACGTCGACGAGTTCCGGGTCGGCACCGACCTCAAGCGCGTCTTCACCAGCGACAAGCTCGCCAACCTCAGCAACTGGGGCGCCTCCTGGGGCTACCTGCCGAGCAACCAGGCGCGCAGCTTCGTCGACAACTGGGACACCGAGCGCAACGGCTCCACCCTCAACTACACCTACGGCAACACCTACACGCTGGCCAACGTCTTCCTGCTGGCCTCGACCTACGGCTCGCCCAACATCTACTCCGGCTACAGCTTCACCAGCAACGACGACGGCCCGCCGAACGGCGGCACCGTCAACGCCTGCTACCAGGACGGCTGGAACTGCACCCACGCCTGGCGGCAGATCGCCAACATGGTCGGCTTCCGCAACGCCGTCGCGGGCACCGGGGTGACCGACTGGTGGTCCGACGGCAACAACGCGATCGCCTTCGGCCGGGGCGACCGGGGCTACGTCGCGATCAACCACGAGGGCGGCGCGATCACCCGGACCTTCCAGACCGGACTGCCGGCCGGGACGTACTGCGACGTCCAGCACGGCGACCCGCAGCCGGGCGGCGGCTGCACCGGCCCGACGTACCAGGTCGGCGCCAACGGGCAGTTCACCGCGACGGTCGGCGCGGGCGACGCGGTCGCGCTGTACGTCCAGCCGGGCGCGACCGTCTCGGGCGCCTCCTTCAACGTCAACGCGACCACCGCGTACGGGCAGAACGTCTACGTGGTCGGCGACGTCCCGGCGCTCGGCGGCTGGGACCCGGCCAAGGCGCTGCCGCTGTCCTCGGCCGGCTACCCGGTCTGGTCGCTCGCGCTCTCGCTGCCGGGCGGTACGTCCTTCCAGTACAAGTACGTCATCAAGGACGCGAGCGGGACGGTGACCTGGGAGTCCGGTGCCAACCGGACGGCGACCGCACCGGCCTCGGGGAACGTCACGCTGAACGACACCTGGCGGCCGTAGGTCCCGCCGCCCCGGTGACCCCCGTCAGCCCTGGACTGACGGGGGTCACCCGTGGGAGTGGCCGCGCCGTTTCAAACCCCCCGGAAGGGGGCGGCGCTGCCACCATCACGGGATGGGAACCACCCCTCTCGTCCTGGACCTCGAACTCTGCGGCGGCCGTTGGGACGGCCACCGCAAGCGCGTCAACGCCGCCGCGCCGCCGCCCGCGCTGCGGATGGTGCTGCGCGCCGAACTGCCCGTCGCGGAGAACGGCGAGTACTGGCCGACCACCAGCGTCTACCGGCTGGACGAGGAGAACGGCGCCGGGCTGAGGTACCGGTACTCCCACGACGAGTGAGCACCGTCCGGACCGGACCGGGCCGCTCCGATCCGGGGCCGCTCCGATTCGTTCCGCTCCGTTCCGGTCCGGGCCGTTTCCGTCAGCCCCGCCCGATGTACGGCATGGCCGTCGCCATCACCATGGCGAACTGGACGTTGGCCTCCAGCGGCAGCGCGGCCATGTGCCGGACGGTGCGCGCCACGTCCGCCACGTCCATGGTCGGCTCGGGCGCGATCCGGCCGTCCGCCTGCCGCACCCCCGCGCCCATCGCGGCCGTCATGTCGGTCGCCGCGTTGCCGATGTCGATCTGCCCGCAGGCGATCCGGTACGGCCGGCCGTCCAGTGACAGTGACTTGGTCAGGCCGGTGACCGCGTGCTTGGTCGCGGTGTACGCGGTCGAGTGCGGGCGCGGGACGTGTGCGGAGACCGAGCCGTTGTTGATGATCCGGCCGCCCTGCGGGTCCTGGCCCTTCATCTGCCGGAAGGCTGCGCGGGCGCAGAGGAAGGCGCCGGTCAGGTTGAGGTCGACCACCGCCCGCCAGTCCTCGACCGCCAGCTCCTCCACCGGGACGGCCGGGCCGAAGGTGCCGGCGTTGTTGAACAGCAGGTCCACCCGGCCGTGGCGCTCGGCCGCGGTGGCGAACAGCGCGTCCACCGCGGCCGGGTCGGTGACGTCGGTGGGGACCACCTCGGCGGGCAGGGCACCCGCGGGGAACGCCCCGGCCGTCTCCCGCAGCTGCTCGGCCCGGCGTCCGGCCAGCACCAGCCGCCAGCCGGCCGCGGCCAGTTCGACCGCGACGGCCCGGCCGACGCCGCTCCCGGCTCCGGTGACGACGGCGACCTGCTCGATCATGGCGCTCTCCTGGGGTCGGTGCGGTGGCCCGGTACCGGTACGGTCACGCTCTTCCCGCCCGGCACCGGAGGCGTGTCGAGGAGATCGTTCCGGATGCGGCGGGCCGCCGTCACTGGTCAAAGCACCCAAAAACCGGATGGCCGGGCGGGCCGGTGGCCGTGGACCCCGCCGACCGGCCCCCGCCGTCCGACGGGAGCGGTGAAGGGCTTTACCTGATCGCGAACAAACATTGGATTTCCGGTGGCCGCCTCGCAACCGGCCGACCCCGGCCCACGTCATAAGATCGCAGGAAGGTGCGCCCACCGCGAGGGACGGCGCGCCGACGTTCCGGGGGCCGCACAGCCCCGCGCTCCCGGGCCTGTCCGGCCCCACCGGGGGGCCGCCGCCCGGTCCGACGGACCGGGCGCGACATTCGGTCGGAGAGTCCTCACCGTGCTTAGGCAGTCGTCCCGTTCCCGTGCCGTCCTGACCGGCGCCGCCGTGCTCACCCTGGCCGCCTCGCTGGCGGCCTGCGGGGGGTCCGACGACGGCAAGGGCAAGAGCTCCTCGGCCGACGGCACCCCGGCGGCGACCGCCGACTCGGGCACTCCGGCCGCCTCGGGCAGCTCGGCCCCGGGCACGCCCCCCGCCGAGCAGCCCACCCCGGCCAACGGGAAGGTGCTGATGCCGACCGGCCCGGCGGCCAGCCTGAACAAGGTCCGGGACACCGCCGCCGGCCCGATCATGATGACCAAGGTGACCGGCGCGAAGTCCGGCGTCACCGGCCAGGTCTGGGTCTGGCTGCCGCCCGAGTACAACGACCCCAAGTTCGCCAAGACCGGCTTCCCCGTGCTCACCCTCTACGCGGGCGGCCAGAGCAACGGCTACAACACCTGGACCGACAACCAGCTGCCGATCCAGGAGGCGGACGAGCAGCTGGTCAAGCAGGGCAAGGCCCATCCGTTCATCATGATCATGCCGGTGCAGAACTTCAACAGCGACGAGAAGAACGCGCTGGACTGCTCCGACATCCCGGGCCAGCCCAAGATGGGCACCTGGATGGCCGAGGACATCCCGGCCTGGGTGCGCGCCAACTTCCGCACCCTCCAGGGCCGCGACAGCTGGGGCGTCATGGGCGCCTCCACCGGCGGCTTCTGCAGCGCCAAGCTCGCGCTGCAGTACCCGAACGTCTACAAGGCCGCGGTGCCGATCGACGGCTACTTCATCCCGGACTCCGGGCTGTGGAAGGGCCACGACGCCGAGAAGGCCGCCAACAACCCCAACCTGCTGGTCACCCAGGGCAAGGCCGACGTGAAGATGTACGTCACCGCGGGCGGCGCCAACGGCTACGAGAAGGAAGTGGTCAAGAGCTGGGTGGCCAAGGCCGTCCCCCCGGTCTCGATCCAGTACTACGAGCAGCCCGGTGGCAAGCACCTGACCTCGGACTTCAAGAAGATGATCCCGGACACGCTGCAGTGGCTCAGCGCCAACCTGGCGGGTCCGGCCTCGGACTGACCCGGAACGGCACCGGGTTCCCGTCCTCCGGCGGATGGCCCGGAGCCCGCGCGCAGGCCCGTGACCTGCGCGTCAATCGGACATTGATTCGCTTCTGATCGACTGCGAGCACCTTGGATGGGGCGGTTCTCACCGGCCGCCCCGTCCGCCTCACCACGTCGTGAAAAGAGTGTCATGCCGATCCGTCTGCTGCCCCAGCCCGCCCCCTCCGTCCCCGCGCAGGCGGGGCCCGGGGCCGACTCCCGGGGCGCGGACGCGTACGGGCCGGCCTCCGGCGAGGAGCCGTTCACCGCCCGGTTCGCCGGACTGCGGCTGGTGCACGCCGCGCTGCGCCGGGACCTCGCCCGGCTGCCCAACGCCCTGCGGCTGCTCCAGCCCGACGAGGAGGAGAAGGGCGAGGCGCTGCTTCGGCACTGGACCTTCATGACCGCGATGCTGACCTGCCACCACGAGCAGCAGGACACCCGGATCTGGCCGATCGTGCGGCGCTTCGCGCCCGAACTGCGGCTGCTGCTCAACTGGCTGGAGGCCGACCACCACAACCTCGACCACTCGTTCACCCGGGTCACCACGCTGGTCCGGATCGCCAGCCGGGACACCGGCAGCGCCTGGCCGGTCGCGTACGCGATGGAGGACCTGGCGGCCCGGCTGGAGACCCACCTGCGGATCGAGGAGCGGCAGTTGCTGCCCCGGATGGAGCGGGTGGTCACCGACAGCTCCCGGCTCGGCGGCCTCGGCGAACTGCTCGACGTGCTGCGCTCGGCCGACGGCCCGGGCACGGCGGACGCGCTGGCCTGGCTGCTGGACGGGGTCGACCCGGTGCAGGTCGAGCGGCTGCTCGCCGAGTGCGACGACGACGTGGCCCGCAACTGGCCGCACTGGCAGGCGACCTACCAGCGCTGCACGGCGCCGCTGTGGGGGCCGTCGGACGGCGGTGCGAGCGAGGGCAGCCTGGGGAGCCTCGTCGACTGAGCGACGGGCGCTTATGCGTCAGCCGTCAGCCGCCCGGCGCCGCTCGCCGCGGCTGCCGGCTCCGACCCTTTCCGCTGTCCGCGGTTCCGCTACTCCGGCAGGCGGTTGAGCCACTCCAGCGGAGCGACCCGGATCGCCGTCCGCGGCGAGCCGTTCCACTCCACCGGAAGGCCCACCGCCTCCAGCGCGGCCACCACGGCCCGGCCGACCTCCGCCGTCCGCCGCCCCGCGTCCTCCTCCGGCTCCTCGTCCGACTCCTCGCCCGGTCCCCCGCTCGGCTCCTCCGCGCTGCGGAAGGTGCCGTAGCGCAGCATCAGTCCGCGTCCGGCCGCGGCGGCCTCGGTGTCCTGCTGGTGGAAGAAGACGAAGCCCCGCGAGTCCTCGTCGGCCTCGCCGCCGATCTCCGCGTAGCCGCAGCCTGCGCAGCAGGTGAAGTCCATCGCTGCGACGATGCCCTGATCCTCCAGCAGGTCGAAGGCGTCCACCAGCCGGTCCACGTCCGTGGTCTCCGGCCAGTCGGCCTGCTCGGCCAGCCGCTCGGCCCACAGCGGAGCGACGATCCGCTCCGCCTCCTCCTGCGTCAGTCCCTGGTCGTCGAGGACCTCGACCAGGGACTCGGCTATCTCGTCCGGCTCCTGGAAGCCGCACCGGATCAGCTCGCGGGCCCGCTCCTGGGCTTCGAGCAGCACGTCGGGGGAGAGCGCCGGGTCCGTGTCCTGGGTCATGCCCGGATCCTCGCACCCGCCACTGACAGTTCGGACCCGCGGGCCCCGCCGGTGCGCTACCGTCCGCCGGTGACCTCTCTGCTGCAACCCCCGCTGATCACCAGGCTGCTGGCCGCCGAACGCATTCTGGTCGCCGGAGCCGGCGGCGGGTTCGACGTGTACGCCGGACTCCCGATCGCCCTCGCCCTGCGCGCCGCGGGCAAGGAGGTGCACCTGGCCAACCTCTCCTTCACCCACCTCTACGGCCTGCCCGGCGAGGTCTGGCAGGAGCCCGACGTGGCCAGGATCCGGCCGGACACCGCCGCCCCCGAGGGCTACTTCCCGGAACGCACGCTGGCCCGCTGGCTGCGGCTGCACGGGATGCCCGACACCGTGTGGGCCTTCCCGACGGTCGGCGTCAAACTGCTGCGCGAGGCCTACCGAAGACTCGTCGACCACCTGGGCGTGGACGCGATCCTCCTGGTGGACGGCGGCACCGACATCCTGATGCGCGGCGACGAGGCCGGCCTGGGCACCCCCGAGGAGGACATGGCCAGCCTGGCCGCGGTGGCGGGCCTGACGGAGGTGCCCGAACGGCTGGTCGCCTGCCTGGGTTTCGGCATCGACGCCCACCACGGCGTCAACCACGCCCTGGTGCTGGAGAACCTCGCCGCGATCGACCGGGCCGGCGGCTACCTCGGCGCCTTCTCCATCCCGCGCGGCAGCCGGGAGGGGGCGCTCTACCTGGACGCCGTCGAGCACGCTCGGGCCGCCTTCCCGCAGCACCCCAGCATCGTCAACGGCTCGGTGGCGGCGGCGCTGCGCGGCGAGTTCGGCGACGTGCAGTTCACCGAGCGGACCAAGGGCGGCCAGCTCTTCGTCAATCCGCTGATGACGCTCTACTTCGGCGTCACGGTCGAGGCCCTGGCCGCCGAGAACCGCTACCTGGACCGGCTGGAGCACACCGTGCTGACCCGGCAGATCAGCACCGTGATCGAGGAGTTCCGGGACGAGCTTCCCCGGCAGCGCCCGCCCCGGCAGTTCCCGCACTGACGGGGCCCGGCAGGTCAGTGCGGGGCGAGCCGGAACTCCAGGTTGCCGAACCGCACCTGGTCGCCCGGCCGCACCGGGATCCCGCCCGCGATCCGCCGCCCGTTCACATGGGTGCCGTTGGTCGACCCGAGGTCGTACAGCACCCAACCGCCGTTCTCGCGCCGCAGCTCGGCGTGGTGCCGGGAGACCGAGGCGTCGTGCAGTCGCAGCCCCGAGCCGGGGATCCGTCCGATCGTCAACAGCTCCGCCCCGGCCTGCGGCAGGCTCAGCCCCGGCAGCCGCTCGCTGCGCCAGGCCCGGTTCAGCCGGTCCCCGAAGGCGGACACCCGGCCGACCGTCCGCAGCACGAACCGCTCGACCGGCCCGCCGGTGGGCAGCCCGGCCACCGCCGCGTCCAACTCGCCGCGGCTGGTGGCCTGCAGGACGATGTCCATCCGGCCGAGGAAGGTGTCGTGCGACAGCCGGCCGCTGCCGGCGCCGTCCCGCAGCACCCCGAGCGCCTGGTCCCGTTCGGCGTCGGAGGGCCGGACAGCGCCGGTGGGGACCTCAGGCTGCGTCATGGCCCGATTGTCGGATCGACCGGCTCGGACTGTCCAGATCACGCCGCGGTCCGGCGCACGGTTCGTACGTCACTGAGCGACAGACGCGCGCCCCGCCCGCGCGGTTCCAGCACCCGCCGATCACCCTCCCGGCGCGGCGGACAGGCCGTCAGGCCTTCCGGGCGGCCGCCAGGATCTTCTCCGTGGTGTGCAGGAACCGTGAGGTCACGGCGCCCCGGTACTTCCCGCCGAACATCTCCTTGGTGACCCACTTGCCGTCCCGGAGGTGCACCACGATGTACGCGGCCCCCGGATCGGCGCCGAGCACCTCGACGTCGCCCTTCACCGAGCGGTGCGGGAGAGCGAGTTCGGCCGGCAGCGGCTCGGAGAGGAAGGCGATCAACAGCCGGACGTCCGGCGTCACCTCGACGCCCCGGAACGGCTCGGCGGCGAGCAGTTCGGCCACCTCGTCGACGGTCCGCAGCAGCACCGGCACCTGGTAGCCGAGCGAGCGCTCCAGGTGCTCCTCGATCCGCGCCGTCAGCGCGGCGCGGTCCGGTTCGTCCGTGGTGAAGAAGACGTTCCCGCTCTGGATGTACGAGCGGACGTTCCCCAGCCCCAGTTCGGCGAAGTGCGCCCGCAGCCGCTCCATCCTCACCGTCCGGCCGCCGACGTTGATGGCTCGCAGGAAGGCGATGTACGTGGTCGTGGTGGTCACCCCGCCAGTGTGGCACCGGCCGCCGACAACGCCCGTCGGCCGGCCGCCGACAGCGCCCGTCGGCCGGCCGCCGGGGACGCCCGGCGCACGCCGCCGTTCGTGCCCGGCGGTTGTCGGTGCCGGATGCCAGACTGGCGCCATGGCTACCTGGCAGGATTTCGAGCAGCAGGAACCCGAACTCGCGGCCCTGGTACGGGCCCGGTTCGAGGCCGAGAAGCACCACGTCCTGGCGACGCTGCGCAGGGACGGTTCACCCCGGGTGAGCGGCACGGAGGTCGACTTCGTCGGCGCCGACGCCTGGCTCGGGTCGATGTACGGCGCGGTCAAGGCACGCGACCTCCAGCGGGACGGCCGCTTCGCGCTGCACGCCCATCCGGCGGACGAGACCATGGCCGGCGGGGACTCCAAGCTCTCCGGCCGCGCGGTGGAGGTGACCGACGAGGCCGAGCTCGCCGCCTTCGCGGCCGACCTGCCCGAGCCGCCGCCCACCCCGTTCCACCTGTTCCGGCTGGACCTCCAGCAGGTGGTCCACACCGCCCTGGAGGGGGATGCCCTGTGGGTCCTCAACTGGCACCCGGGCCGGCCGGTGGAGAAGATCCAGCTCCACTGACCGGCCGGCCGGGCCGCAAGGGTCGAGTCGGCCGTTCTGGCCCCACTGGCCTGACGTGCCTTACGGCAGAACGGACTTGAGCGCCTCGGGAGTCCGGGCCACGACGGCGTGCCCGTCGTCCGCGGTGATGATCGGGCGCTGGATCAGCACGGGGTGCTCGGCCATCGCCGCGATCCAGCGCGCCCGGTCGCCCGCCTCCCGCGGCCACTCCTTCATCCCCAGCTCCTTCGCGACCTGCTCGTCGGTGCGGGTGATGTCCCAGGGTTCCAGGCCCAGCCGCTCCAGCACCTGCTCCAGCTCGGCCGCGGTCGGCGTGTCCTCCAGGTAGCGCCGCACGGTGTACGTGGCCCCGGCGGCGTCCAGTTCGGTGAGCGCGGTCCGGCACTTGCCGCAGCGCGGATTGATCCAGATCTCCATGCCGGCCAGCCTATCGGTGCTCCGGCGGGCTCCCCGGTAGCGGGAACTCCGCCGGGCCCACCGGTGGTTCACGAACCGGGAGCCGGGACGTCGGTGCGTCGCGAGCCCGTCACGTCGGCACGTCGGAAGGGGAGCACCGCATGGACGGCGCTGCGATCATCGAGCAGTTGATGACCACCGAGGTCAGGACCGACCCGTACCCCCTCTACGCCAGGGCGCACGAACTCGGCCCGGTGCTCCCGGCCGGGGACGGGATGTTCGTGGTGAACGGCTACGCGGCGGTCAACAAGGTGCTGCGCACGTCCGCCTTCGGCGTGGCGACCGCCGACATGATGGCCGGCCTCGCCCCCGAGTTCGCCGAGCACTCCTCGCTCGCCCTGTTCGGCCGCTCGATCCTCCAGCGCAACGCCCCCGACCAGCCGCGGGTCCGCTCGCTGATCGCCTCGGTGTTCACCGCCCGCCGGGTCGCCGCGCTGCGCCCGGCCGTGGAGGCGGCGGTCGGCCGGCTGCTGGACGAGATGGCCGAGCAGGGCTCCGAGGGCTCCCCGGTGGATTTCATGGACGCCTTCGCCTTCCGGCTGCCGGTCGGGGTGATCTGCGAACTGCTCGGCGTTCCCGAGCGGGACCGCTACCGCTTCCGCGGCCTCGCCTCCGACCTGACCGTCGCCCTGGAGATCGTCCAGGGCCTCGACGGCCTGGACGAGGCCGACCGGGCCGCCGACGAGCTGTCCGGGTACTTCACCGAGCTGGTCGCCGAGCGGCTGGCCCGTCCGCAGGACGACCTGGTCAGCGACCTCGCCCGGATCGCGGTCGACGGCGGCGGGCGGCTCTCCGGCCAGGAGCTGCTGGCCAACCTGGTGCTCCTGCTGGTGGCCGGCTTCGAGACCACCACCAACCTGCTCGGCAACGGCCTCGCCCTGCTGTTCCGCCACCCCGAGGCGGCCGCCGGGCTGCGCAGCGGCGCACTCGGCCCGGCCGGGTTCACCGACGAGGTGCTGCGCTTCGACTCCCCGGTCCAGGCCACCGCCCGGGTCGCGCTGGCGGACGGCCTGTCGATCGAGGGCCTGCCCGTCCCGGCCGACAGCGGGCTGACCCTGCTGATCGGCGCGGCCAACCACGACCCGGACCGGTACGAGCGGCCCGGAGCGTTCGACCCGACCCGAACCGACAGCCAGCCGCTCAGCTTCGGCGGCGGCACCCACTTCTGCCTGGGCTCCCAGCTGGCCCGGATGGAGGGCGAGGTCGCGGTGGCCGCCCTGCTGGACCGTTTCCCCCGGCTCGCCCAGGGCGGTGTTCCGACCCGGCGTGACCGCCTGGTGCTGCGCGGCTACGAGACGCTCCCGGTGACCGTCCGATGAGACCGGCTGTTCCGTGTCGCTGTCGCTGTCGCTGTCGCTGTCGCTGTCGCTGCCGCGGAACCCGGGACGTTCGGCCTTCATGACCGCGCCCTCCGTGGGGGAGCATGGAGGGGCGAATCCGGTCATTCCTCGCGAATCGCCCAGTCCGGTGAGCCAGGAGGTCCCCGCCGAAATGTCAGCACCCCGCCCGCCGCAGCTCGCGGTCGCGAAGCCCAGGGTGCCGCGCTGGGTGCCCTGGTTGCCGGTCATCCTGCTGGTCCTGGACCTGGTCGCCGAGGCCGTCGTCCCGGACGTGGTCGCCGCCGGCTTCCTGTTGACCGCCCTGCCCGTGGTGGCCGCGTTCAGCTACGGTCCGGTGCTGACCGCCGGGGCCACCGGCGGCGCCCTGGGCCTCCAGCTGCTGCTGGCCCTGCGCGCGGGCCACATCAACGAGCAGCACCATGTGTGGGTGTACATCGCCACCCTGCTCTCCGGAGCGATGGGCACCGCCCTGTCCTGGCAGCGCACCCGGCAGAACCACAACCTGCTGCAGGCCCGTACGGTCGCCGAGACCCTCCAGCGCACGGTGCTGCGGCCGGTGCCCGAACACGCCGGCGGCCTGCGGGTCGCCGGGCTCTACCGCCCGGCCCAGGCGGACGTGCTGGTCGGCGGGGACCTGTACGAGGTGTGCGACACCCGCTTCGGCGTCCGGGTGCTGCTCGGCGACGTCCGCGGCAAGGGCCTCGCCGCGGTCCGCACCGTCGCCGACGTGCTCGGCGCCTTCCGGGCGGCCGCCCATGACACGCCGGGCCTGGTCGAGCTGGCCGACCAGCTGGACCGCGCGGTGCTGCGGGACGCCGCCGACCGCGGCGACGACGAGCTCTTCGCCACCGCCGTCCTGCTCCAGTACCGCCCGGGCGCCGACTGCGTGGAGGTCGTCAACCGCGGCCACACCACCCCGCTGCTGCTCTCCGGGGGCACCATCACGCCGGTGGCCTGCGCCGACGAACTCCCGCTCGGCCTCGGCCACCTCGGCCCCGACGACGCGCCCGCCAAGCCGACCACCGTCGCCCTGCCCCCGGGCCACACCGTCCTGCTCTACACCGACGGCGTCAGCGAGGCCCGCGACGCCACCGGTTCCTTCTACCCCCTCGCCCCGCGCCTGGCCGCCCTGGGCAGCACGGCCCCCGACCGCCTGGTCTCCTTCCTGGCCCAGGACGTCCACCAGTACGCCGTCCTGCTCGCCGACGACCTCGCCGTCCTCGCCCTCACCCCCGAGCCGGGACATCCGGACCCGGACCGTCCGGAGCAGGACCGCCGGGCGTAGGTCCCGGCCATTCCCACAGGTTCGCGAACAGCACCGCCTGCTCCCGCGCGTCGTCCAGCGCGTGGTGGGTGTGCGGCAGGTCCGGCAGCAGCTCCGCGGGCATCGACCGCTTCCCGATCCCGGCGAACGGCACCCCCGCCCGGGCCGCGTACAGCGTCTTCAGGTCCAGGCACCCGGAGTGCCCGAACGGGCTGGAGCCGGTGAACCGCATCAGGTACCAGTACAGGAACTGCCAGTCGTACACCGCCGGGTACGCCACCATCACCGGCCGGTGGCGCCGCCCGTCCGGCCCGGTCCGCGTCCGTTCCACCCACCGCGCGAACTCCCGCAGCGCCACCTCCGGCTCCGCGCCGCCGGCCTCCAGCGCCGCCCGCTCCAGCCCGGACACCGCCAGGGCCTCCGGGTCGTACTCCGCACTGATCGGCCGCAGCTCCCGGTAGAACCCCGCTGCCCCCGCCCCCGCCCGCCGGAACCCCTCGCCGTCGTCCCAACCGGCCACCACCGCCCCGAAGCTCACCATCGAGTACGGCCCCGGAATCGGCCCGTCGGCCTCCACGTCCACCGACAGGTACACCGTCGGCGTCACCTTCCGCTTGCTCCCCATCCCCCCATCCAACCGCCCCCTTCAACCGGTTTTCCGCCCCGGACACGGCCGTGCCCCGGCCGGAGGCGTCCCGGCCGGGGCACAGTACAACGGGCTACGGCTCCTACAGGTCGTAGTAGAGCTCGAACTCGTGCGGGTGGGGGCGGAGGGCGATCGGGGCGATCTCGTTGGTGCGCTTGAAGTCGATCCAGGTCTCGATCAGGTCCGGGGTGAAGACGTTCCCGGCGAGGAGGTACTCGTGGTCGGCTTCGAGGGCCTCCAGGACGGCGGGGAGGGAGGAGGGCACCTGGGGGACGTTGGCGTGCTCCTCGGGGGCGAGCTCGTAGAGGTCCTTGTCGACGGGCTCCAGCGGCTCGATCTTGTTGCGGATGCCGTCGAGGCCGGCCATCAGCATGGCGGAGAAGGCCAGGTACGGGTTGGAGGACGGGTCCGGGGCGCGGAACTCGATGCGCTTGGCCTTGGCGTTGGAGCCGGTGATCGGGATGCGGATGGCGGCCGAGCGGTTGCGCTGGGAGTAGACCAGGTTGACGGGTGCCTCGAAGCCCGGGACGAGGCGGTGGTAGGAGTTCACCGAGGGGTTGGTGAAGGCCAGCAGCGAGGGGGCGTGCCGGAGGAGGCCGCCGATGTAGTAGCGGGCGGTGTCGGAGAGGCCGGCGTAGCCCTGCTCGTCGTAGAAGAGCGGCGAGCCCTCGCTCCACAGCGACTGGTGGACGTGCATCCCGGAGCCGTTGTCGCCGAAGATCGGCTTGGGCATGAAGGTGGCCGTCTTGCCGTTGCGCCAGGCGACGTTCTTGATGATGTACTTGAACAGCATCAGGTCGTCGGCGGCGTGCAGCAGGGTGTTGAACTTGTAGTTGATCTCGGCCTGGCCGGCCGTGCCGACCTCGTGGTGCTGGCGCTCGACCTCCAGGCCGGACCTGGCCAGTTCCAGGGACATCTCGGCGCGCAGGTCGGCGAAGTGGTCGACCGGCGGGGTGGGGAAGTAGCCGCCCTTGTACTTGACCTTGTAGCCGCGTACGTCGCCCTCGGCGGCGCCGGAGTTCCAGGCGCCGGCCTCCGAGTCGATGTGGTAGAAGGACGCGTTGGCGCTGGTCTCGAACCGCGCCGAGTCGAAGACGTAGAACTCCGCCTCGGGCCCGAAGAAGGCGGTGTCGGCGATGCCGGAGGAGGCGAGGTAGGCCTCGGCCTTCTTGGCGACGTTGCGCGGGTCGCGGCTGTAGGCCTCGCCGGTGACCGGGTCCTGGATGAAGAAGTTGATGTTGAGGTGCTTCTCGGCCCGGAAGGGGTCGAGGCGGGCGGTGGCGAGGTCCGGCACCAGGGCCATGTCGGACTCGTGGATGGCTTGGAAGCCGCGGATCGACGAACCGTCGAACATCAGGGTCTCGGACGGATCGAAGGTCGCCGCAGGTACGGAGAAGTGCTGCATGACGCCCGGCAGATCGCAGAAGCGGACGTCGACGAACTTCACGTCGTTGTCCTGGATGAACTGCTTCACTTCGGCGGCGTTGTTGAACATCCATCCTCCTCGGCGTGCGAATTGGGCTCACCCTAGGAATGGGTCGTTTCCGGCCGGTGACCCGCTCGTTTCCTAGATGTTAACCACGACCGCCGAACGGGCGGCAAAGATGCACGCTACGGGGCAAATCACCCCGCCCACCTGGGAGCCGTTCCGGAAGTGGTCTGGACCACTCGGTAAGCCCGGCGCACGCGATTCACCCGGTCGTGGACGGACCTCCTCCCGACGTGGGACGGACCCCCTCCCGACGTGGGACGGACGCCGCAGGCCCCCGGGGCAGCCGGCCCGGCCGCGCCCCGCCGGGAGGGAGCCGGTGCCGGGCCGCGGCGTGAGCCCGGTTAGTGTGGATTCGTGGACACCAGAGAAGCGTTGGGATCGTGGATCGACGGCCCCAAGGCCGCCGCCGAGAAGATGGGTGCCGACTTCGGCTACCGCGGCGAACGCCTCGGGCTGCCCGAGGCGGGCCCCGGCTCGATCGCCGGCCCCGGCCGACGGATCGGCGCCCTGTTCGTGGACGGCTGGCTGGTCTCGCTGGTCTCCTTCGGCATGCTCGCCAAGGGCGACCCTGCCGAGGCCAACCTGTGGACCCTCCCGCTCTTCTTCCTGGTCGCGGTGCTCCTGCTCTCCACCACCGGCACGACCCTCGGCAAGCGGCTGTTCGGCCTCCGGGTGGTCCGCCTGGACGGGCGCCGCGCGACCATCCCGCAGGTCCTGCTGCGCACCCTGCTGCTCTGCCTGGTGGTGCCGCCGCTGGTCTGGGACCGCGACACCCGCGGTCTGCACGACAAGGCGGTCGGCACCGTCGAGGTCCGGCTCTAGAGCCGGACGGTTCCCGCGGGCGTCACCCGCCGCAGGACGTGGAACGGCCCCGCTCCGGAAGCTTCCGGGGCGGGGCCGTCGTCGTCAGGGGAGGGGAGGGTCAGCGGGCCTGGCCGCCCTTGGGCATCCGGGCGCCCTTGGGCATCGGGCCCTTGGGGATCGGCGCCTTGGAGAGCAGGTCGCCCAGCGCGCGCAGCCGGTCGTTGGTCTCGGTGACCTGGGCGGCGGTGATGGAGCGGGGCAGGCGCATCAGGTGGATCTGCAGCTTCTTCAGCGGGATCTCGCCCTCGCCGTTGCCCACCACGATGTCGTGCACCGGCACGTCGCCGACCACGCGGGCCATCTTCTTCTTCTCGGAGATCAGCAGCTGCCGCACCCGGTTCGGGTTGCCCTCGCCGATCAGCGCGATGCCGGCCCGGCCCACCGCGCGGTAGACCGCGTCCTGGTTACGGGTGACCGCCACCGGGGTGGAGCTGGAGCTCCAGCCGCGCCGGATGTTGTTCAGCACCGCGGCCACGGCACCCGGCTGCCCCTCCATCTGCCCGAACGCGGCGCGCTCGGCCCGGCGCCCGAAGACGATCGCCATGGCCAGGACGGCCACGATGAAGCCCAGGATGCCCAGGTAGATGGGGTGGTCGATCGCGAAGCCGATGGCGAGGAACACGCCGAAGGTCAGCAGGCCGACGCCGGCGATGATCAGGCCGATCTTGGTGTCGACCTTCTTGGTCATGGTGTACGCCAGGCGGATCTGCTTCAGTCGCCCGGGGTTCTCGGATGTTTCCCTCGCCATAACGCTCATGGTACGTGGCGCGGGTACGGGATATCCAAGCCCGGGTACCCGTTCGCCCGAACCGTGACCCGTGTGCCGGTACGCCGTCGCGCACAGCGACGTCAGGACCTCACCGCCGTGCGGACCGCGGGCCGGTGCTCCCGGCCGGGTTCGAGGCCCCGAGCGCGTCGTGCCGCCGGTGGGCCGCGTACTCACGGTTCTCGCACACCGCCGCCCAGGCGTTGCGGCGCGCGTGCCGCTGGCCGGGCGCCAGCAGGACGCTCTCGGCGAACCGCAGCGCCGTCCTCACCGAGCGGATCCGCATGTGCAGCATCTGCATCCCGAACAGCTCCTCTTGCGACCGTGTGGCCGCCCTGGCTGGGGCGCGGCCGAGGCGTGGCCGAGCCGTGGCTGAGAAGAATCGAACGCCTACCGGGCGTCCATCGTCCCCACCCCGTGTTACCAGCCTGTGACCAGGCAGTCAAAGCGTGGTGAAAGCCGGAAGGGCGGAGCCGCAGCTCCGCCCTTCCAATGGCCGACACGGCGCGAAACCGACCGGCGGGTCGGTCTTCGAACTCCCCCGTCAGACCGCGGCCTGCTCGCGCCGCTCCAGCGCCTGCCGGTACAGCCGGCCGGCCCGGTACGACGAACGCACCAGCGGCCCCGACATGACACCCGCGAAGCCCAGCTCCTCGGCCTCCTCCTGGAGCTCGACGAACTCCTGCGGCTTCACCCAGCGCTCGACCGGGTGGTGGCGCAGCGAGGGCCGCAGGTACTGGGTGATGGTGATCAGCTCGCAGCCGGCCCCGACCAGGTCGGCCAGTGCCTGGCTGACCTCCTCGCGGGTCTCGCCCATGCCCAGGATCAGGTTGGACTTGGTGACCAGGCCGGCCGCGCGGGCCTGGGTGATGACGTCCAGCGAGCGCTCGTAGCGGAAGGCCGGGCGGATCCGCTTGAAGATGCGCGGGACGGTCTCGACGTTGTGCGCGAGCACCTCGGGGCGGGAGGAGAAGACCTCGGCCAGCTGCTCGGGCACCGCGTTGAAGTCGGGGATGAGCAGCTCGACGCCGGTGCGGCCGCCGGCGCGCTCGGCGGTCATCGCGTGCACCTGGCGCACGGTCTCGGCGTACAGCCAGGCGCCGCCGTCCTCCAGGTCGTCGCGGGCGACGCCGGTGATGGTGGCGTAGTTGAGGTCCATGGTGACGATGGACTCGGCGACCCGGCGCGGCTCGTCGCGGTCGAACTCGGCGGGCTTGCCGGTGTCGATCTGGCAGAAGTCGCAGCGGCGGGTGCACTGGTCACCGCCGATGAGGAAGGTCGCCTCGCGGTCCTCCCAGCACTCGAAGATGTTGGGACAGCCGGCCTCCTGGCAGACCGTGTGCAGTCCCTCCTTCTTCACCAGCGACTGGAGGGCGTTGTACTCCGGGCCCATCTTCGCGCGGGTCTTGATCCACTCGGGCTTCCGCTCGATGGGGGTCTCGCTGTTGCGGACCTCCAGGCGGAGCAGCTTCCTGCCGTCGGGCGCGACAGCGGACACGTGCGACTCCTAGAACTAGACGGGGTACCCCCAGGGTACGCCTGTGGTTGTACGGCCTTCGCCGGGCCTGGCGCCCTGCAATCGCAGGGCAACGCGGCTACCGGCCAGTAGATTCCCAGTGATTTCCGGTGATTCCCAGGGAATCCCGGCGATTCCCCCCGACCGGTGAGGACTTGCGGGGGCTTCAGCGGCTGATCGCCGGCTCCGGCAGCTCGGCCAGCACGTCCGTGAGGTGGCGCTCGACCGAGGGCAGCGCCTCGCTCACCGGGACGTCGCGCCCCAGCTCACCGGCCAGCGAGGCGACGCCCGCGTCCCGGATGCCGCAGGGCACGATCTTGTCGAAGTACGTCATGTCGGGGTCGCAGTTGATCGCGAAGCCGTGCATGGTGACCCCGCGGGCGACCCGCACGCCGATCGCCGCGAGCTTGCGGTCGTCGCCGCGCTGCCCGGCGTTGGAGGGAGCGTACTCGGGCCCGGCCAGCCGCGGGTCGATGCCCAGGGGCAGGCCCATCCGCAGGGTCAGCTTGCCGATGTCCACCACCTCGGACGGGTCCACCACGGCGTCCGGGATGTTCTCGCCGAGCACCCAGACCCCGCTGCGGCCCTCGATCCGGGTGGTCCCGACGCCGAAGTCGGCGGCGGCGCGGATCAGCGCCTCCTCCAGCCGGCGGACGTAGGCGATCACGTCGATCGGGTCGGGCAGCTTGATGATCGGGTAGCCGACCAGCTGGCCGGGGCCGTGCCAGGTGATCTCGCCGCCCCGGTTGACCTCGACCACCGGGGTGCCGTCCAGCGGCAGGTCGGCGGGGTTGGTGCGCTTGCCCATGGTGTAGACGGGCGGGTGCTCCAGCAGCAGCACGGTGTCGGGGATCTCGTCGGCGACCCGCAGCGCGTGCAGGCGCTGCTGCTCCTCCCACGCCTCCTCGTACGGGACGAGGTGCTCGCCTATGCCCAGGCGAACGAAACGCACCTGCTCGCTCATGCGCCCGCCCCGCTTCGCTCGGCGGTCGCTTCGCGAGACGCGCCCCGGCCGATTGTTCGCTCGCTCCGCTCGTTCACCGCTGCCGCTCCTTGCCAGGCGTTCGAGACCAACCTCGCCACTGTACGCCCACGGCCGTGTCACCCGTTCAGCCGTCCCCGTGCCCGTTCCCGCCCCCGGCGAGCAGCTGCAGGCGCAGCGCCAGCTGCAGTTCCAGCGACCGCTCCGGCTGGTTCCAGTCCGGCCCGAGCAGTGCCTCCACCCGGTCCAGCCGCTGCACCACGGTGTTCACGTGGACGTGCAGCTCGTCCTTGGCCCGGGTGAGGCTGCCGCCGCAGTCGAAGTAGGCGCGCAGGGTGCGCACCAGCTCGGTGCCGCGCCGGGCGTCGTAGGCGAGCAGTGGGCCGAGCGCGGAGCCGACGAAGCCGTCCACGTCGTGGCCGTCGCCGAGCAGCACCCCGAGGAAGCCGAGCGCGCGGGCGGAGGCCCCCTCACCGGCGCGGCCGAGCACCCGCAGGGCACGCACGCAGCGCAGGCCCTCGCCGTACGAGGCGGCCAGCGCGGCCGGACCGGCGGCGGGGCGGCCGGCGCCGACCGTGACCGGGAAGCCCGCCAGCCGGGCCAGCCGTTCGGCGGCGCGCCGGGCGGTCGAGTCGGCGGTCTTCTCGGCGTCGCCGGTGTCGCCCGGTCCGACGGGCACCAGCAGCACCACCGCCGCGCCGTGCTCGGCGCTGACGCCGCGGGATCCGAACAGGTACCGCCGGGCCGCGCCCGCCAGCCGTCCCCGGTCGTCGCCGTCGCGGTCGGCGGGTTCCGCGACCAGCACCAGGTGCGGCCGGGCGAGGTCGACGCCGAGCCGGCGGCCGCGCGCGGTGAGCCCGGCCGGGTCGCGTTCGGGGGCGGTGAGCAGGTCGGTGAGCAGCTCGCCGCGGACCCGGTTCTCGGTCTCCGCGACCGAGCGGCGCAGCAGCAGGAGCAGGGCGGTCACCACGCCGGCCCGCTCGAACAGCCGCCGGTCGGCGTCGTCGAGACCGGGCCGGCCGCGCAGCACCAGGGTGCCGAGGGTGTCGTGCCCGGCCAGCACCGCGCACACCCACAGCTCGCCGTGCCGTACGGAGCGGCCCTCGGCCCGGGAGGCGGCCACCGCCGCGGCCAGTTCGGCGGCGGGGGCGGGGCGCCCGGCCAGCGGTTCGCCCTCGGCGTCCAGGACGGCTATCTCCCCGTCCAGCAGGTGGGCGACGGCGGCGGCCACGTCCGGGACCTCGGCGCCGCGCAGCACCAGGTCGGTGAGCCGGTCGTGCGCCTGCTCGGCGCGCTGGACGGCGGCGGAGTGGGCCCGGACCAGCTCGTTGGCGGTGTTCAGCTCGGCGAGCGCGGCCCGGGTGTCGGCCAGCGACTTGGCGGTGTCCAGGGCGATCGCGGCGTGCGCGGCCAGGGTGCAGAGCAGCGCGACCTCGTCGGGGGAGAAGGCGCGCGGGGAGCGGTCGGCGGCGAACAGGACGCCGATGACCTGCCCGCCGAGCAGCAGCGGCACCCCGATGATCGCCACCAGGCCCTCGTCCAGCACGCCGGCGTCGATCGTGCCGGTGTGGTGGAAGCGCTCGTCGGTGCGGTAGTCGGGGGTCGCGTAGGGCCGGGCGGTCTGGGCGACCAGCCCGCCCAGGCCGTCGCCGAGGCTGAGCCGCAGGGTCTGGAACAGGACGGAGACCGAGCCGTCGGTGACCCGCATGTAGGTGTCGCCGGCGGCCTCGTCCGGCAGGGTCAGGTACGCGGTGTCGGTGCCGAGCAGCATCCGGGCCCGGCGGACGATCGCCTGCAGCACGGTGTCCAGGTCCCGGGAGGCGGCGAGGTCCCCGGCGGTGTCGAACAGCGCCGTCAACTCTGCCTCACGGCGCCGGTGTTGACGCAGGGTGCGGTGCACCCGCAGGGCCTGCCAGGTGGCGTCGTCGATCTCGGCGAGGACGCCGGCCGGCGCCCCGCGGCGGCGGGCGTCGGCCAGCACCTCGGCGAAGTCCTCGGTGGCGGCGCCGGAGGCGAGCAGGTCGAGCAGCCGTCGCAGTGCGGGCGCGGCGCTCTCGTCGGGGTGGTTCATGGCGCGTGGTTCATGGTGCGGGCCGCCAATCGGCGTCGGTTCCGTCGGTGCCGAGAAGTCGCTCCCGGGAGGCCGTCCTCGGGTCGGAGACGTCGCTCCCGGGAAATCGCGATGCTATCGGCTCAACCGTCAGGTGACGGCAGGCTTTCCGACCGCGCCGCCGTCCGCCGGCAGGCCCTCCGCCGACCGTTCCTCGACCTCCGCGAGGTCCTGTCCCCTGGTCTCCCGCCCGCACAGCACCGCCAGCACGGTGAGCGCCGCCGCGGCGGCCACGTACACCGAGATCGGCGTGGCGCTGCCGTAGTCCTTCAGCAGGGCGGTCGCGATCAGCGGCGCGGGCGCGCCGGCCGCCACCGAGGCGAACTGGGCGCCGATCGAGGCCCCCGAGTAGCGCATCCGGGTCGCGAACAGCTCGGAGAAGAAGGCCGCCTGCGGCGCGTACATCGCGCTGTGGAACACCAGCCCGACGGTCACCGCCAGTACCAGCGTCCCGAAGGAGCCGGTGTCGACCATCCCGAAGAACACGAACGCCCACACCCCGACCCCGGCCGCGCCGACCAGGTACACCGGCTTGCGCCCGACCCGGTCCGAGAGCGCCCCGAACAGCGGGATCAGCGCGAACTGGATCGCGGAGGCGATGAGTACGGCGTTGAGCGCGCTCTGCTTGTCGAAGTGCGCGTGGGTGACGGCGTAGGTCAGCACGAAGGTCGTCATCACGTAGTACGAGATGTTCTCCGCCATCCGCGCGCCCATGGCCACCAGCACCTCCCGCCAGTGGTGCCGCAACACCCCCACCAGCGGCGGCTTCTGCTCCGTCCTGCCCTGCCGTGCGGCCAACGCCCGCTGGAACAGGGGCGATTCGTCCACCGCCAGCCGGATCCACATGCCGATCCCGACCAGCGCCGCCGACAGCAGGAACGGCACCCGCCACCCCCAGGCCAGGAACGCGCTCTCGGACTGCACCGACGTCATCAGCGACAGCACGCCCGCCGCCAGCAGGTTCCCGGCCGGCGCCCCGCCCTGCGGCCAGGAGGCCCAGAACCCCCGCCGCCGCTGGTCGCCGTGCTCCGACACCAGCAGCACCGCGCCGCCCCACTCGCCGCCGAGCGCGAACCCCTGCACCAGGCGCAGGGCCGTCAGCAGCACCGGGGCGGCCACCCCGACCGAGTCGTAGGTGGGCAGCAGCCCGATCGCGGTGGTCGACCCGCCCATCAGCAGCAGGCTCACCACCAGCAGCTTCTTGCGCCCGATCCGGTCACCGAAGTGCCCGAACACCAGGGCTCCGATCGGCCGCGCCGCGAACCCGATCGCATAGGTCAGGAACGACAGCAGTGTCCCGGTCAGCGGATCGGTGTGGGGGAAGAACAGCTTCCCGAACACGAGGGCCGCGGCCGTTCCGTACAAGAAGTAGTCGTACCACTCGATGGTCGTACCGATCAGGCTCGCAGCCACCACTCGGGGGAGTGAGCTGCTCACCGCCGAACCACGTGCAGAGCCCTCCATGGCTACCGCTCCTCCCAGAACCGGACGGGGACGCGTCGCCACAAGGTAGGAACCCCGCGTCCCCGGGACTATGTGGTTGACCCACGTAGCCCATGGGGTGGATGTAGCCGCCCACCCCATGACGACCCCGGCTACTGGTCAGCCCGGCCCGGTCCGGACCGGGCCGTGGGAGGGGATCAGGCCGACGGGGGGTCGGCCCCGAGGTGCTTCACCAGGTCGAACGCCTCCCGCCTGATCGCGGCCAGTGAACTGACGGTGCGGTCGCCGGCCTCGCGCCAGCGGCTCTGCGCGATGCGCCACGAGGCCAGGAAGACCCCGACCCGCATGTGGGTCACCAGGCTGTCCTGGGCGCCGTTCGCGACGACCCTGCCGAGGATGGTGAGTTCCATCTCGACGCAGTGGTCGAAGCTGTGCTTGGCCAGCGTCATGCTCCCGGCCGCCAGGTCGAGGGAGGCGGCGAAGTCGTCGGCCCACTGTTCGCCCGCGGTCGACAGCACGTGTTCGAGCGGTTCGTTGAGGTCCGCCATCGTCGACGCCTCCGGGGACAGTTCCTCCAGGTACCGGTCCCACAGCTCGACTTCGGGGGCCAGGAACACCCCCTGCTTCTCCGGGAAGTACCGGAAGAAGGTGCTGGTGCCCACGCGGGCGTGCCGGCAGATCTGCGCGACGGTGGTCGCGTCGTAGCCGTAGGTGGCGCCGAGCTCGCGCGCCGAGCGGAGGATCTGCTCCTTGACCTCGGCTTTCTTGATGTCGCGCAGCGACTCCGGCTGGTGTTTCTGAGGGGATTTGCTCGTCATAAGCGGAAGGTAGCAGCACCCGCATGGGTTTGACCCCCACTAGGCAGCGATTCCCTTCTGGGTGTATAACCCTTGTGGGAGTCACCCCCACATGGGGCTGACCGTCGCTACGGGGGTGAGCGAAGACGTGGGTAGCAACCGCAGGTGGGCGTCAGTGGCTGATGACGCGGGCGCAGTCGTGCCCGCAGGAGCCGATCGCCGCCGGACCGGGGCGAGTCAAGTCCCCGACAGCCGACCCGATCGGCCGCACCGCGCGTGAGCGCGCGGGAGTCCTCCGTCCACGACGGGGACTCCGCCGGAAAACGGCGTTCAAGAGCAATCCCCTTCCCGGCATCGCCGGTGATGACGGCTGCCCATATCCAGTCATGGAGGCGCAAGTGGAAACCAAGCTCAGCGACGAGACGATCAAGCAGGTCACTCTGGAGATCGTCGTCGACGAACTCGAACTCGATGTCGAGCCCGACGAGGTGAACCTGACCGCGAACCTGATCGACGACTACGAGGCGGACTCGCTCGGCCTGATCCAGGTCCTCGCGAGGGTGAACAAGGAACTGGCGATCCGCCTGCCCCGCGAAGAGGTCGGGGAACTGCGCACCGTGGACGAGATCATCCGGCGGATCATCCAGCTGCGCGCCGCCGAGGAGGCCGGCCATGAAGGCTAGGACCCGTCGGGTGGTCGTCACCGGAATCGGCTGCGTCAGCAGCATCGGCACGGGTGTCGAGAACTTCACCGAAGGCATCAAGCACGGCCGGAGCGGGATATCGGAAATCCGCTCCTTCGACAGCAGCGACTTCGGCAGCCACCTCGGCGGCGAAGTGCACGACTTCGTACCGGAATCGATCGTCCGCACGATCGACCCGGGCGACTGGGGCCGGACCGCGCAGATCGCGGCCGCCGCCGCTCGGCTGGCCGCGCAGGACTCGGGCATCGAGCTGACCGAGGAACTTCGGCTGGCGACCGGGGCGATCATCGGGACGACCAACGGGGAGGCCCCTACGGTCGACACCCTCACCGGCCACTGGCTGGACCACGGCCCCGGCCTCATGGACGCCGGCCTGGTCAGCCAGTTACCCGCCGGCAACATCGCCGCCGCCGTCTCGGTCGAACTCGGCCTCCACGGCGAGACGATGACGATCCCGACGGCCTGTTCGGCGGCCAACTACGCCATCGGCAGCGCCGGCGACAAGATCGCTTCGGGCGAGGCGGACGTGATGTTCGCGGGCGGCGCCGACAGCGTCAACCGCTTCACCCACGCGGGGTTCCTCAGCCTCGGCGCCATCGCCGACGGGGTGGGAAGGCCGTTCGACCGCAACCGGACCGGCATCGTCACGGCCGAGGGCGGCGCGGTGCTCATGCTGGAGGAACTGGAGCACGCCACCAGCCGCGGCGCCCACATCTACGCCGAACTCCTCGGCTACGGGCTCTCCTGCGACGCGCACCACATCGTCCACCCGGACGCGGACAGCATCGCGGACTGCATCCGGAAGGCCCACGCGCACTCCGGGATCGACGCGGGCAGCGTCGACTACATCTCCGCCCACGGCACGGGCACGCCGACCAACGACGTCACCGAAGTCACCGCGACGCGCAGCGTCTTCGGTGACGCGCACCCGCCGATGAGCTCCATCAAGTCGATGCTGGGGCACACCATGGGCGCGGCGAGCGGATTCGGTGCCATCGCCTGCTGCAAGGCGATCGAGGATTCCTTCCTGCCGCCGACGATCAACCTCACCGAGGTCGATCCCGAGCTCGGACCCGGCATCGACTTCGTCGCCGGGAAGGCGCGGAGCGCGGACGTGAAGGTCGCCCAGAACCACGGTTTCGCGTTCGGCGGGAACAACGCGATCACGATATTCGGCGCCGTCACGGATCGCCCCGTGGCCGCCGCGACGGGGGAGTCGCTGTGATGAGCCGGACCGGTGCACCTCGGATCACCGACATCTCCGTCCTGTCCGTCGCCGGCCTCGGCACGGACGCGTTACGGGAACGCCTGAACGCGGCCGACGGTCTGCCGCAGAACCCGCCGCCGGAGGCGGACGCCGGTGACTACGTCGGAATTCCCGGCCGGATCTCGGCCGTGCCCTCCTTCAGGATCACCGATTACGTGCCCAAGAAGGGCACGAAGAACATCGACCGCACCACCGCTCTCGGACTGGCGGTCAGCGCCACGCTCAAGCGATCGCTGACCGAGCGGGCCGGAATCACCGACGACTCCTGGCTGTCCACCGGGGTCGCGATGGGCAGCATGGTGGGCAGCCTCCGCAGCAGCATCGAACTGGACTCCCGGGTGATCGAGGGGGCCGGCATCGACCTGGTCAACCCGGCCCAGTTCCCCAACACCACGATGAACTGCTGCGCCAGCCAGATCGCGATCTGGCACCGGTTCAGCGGCCCCAACTCCACGCTGGCCAACGGAAACCTCAGCGCCGTCTCGGCGCTGCAGTACGCGGCGCGGCTGATCAGCCGCGGCCACGGGCAGCGGATGCTGGTGGGCGGGGTGGAGGAGCTGTCCCCGCACACGGCCTGGGGCATCCGCTCGAAGAAGATCGTGCACGAGACCGTGCCGGTCAGCGAGGCCGCCGCGGTGTTCGCGCTGGAGCCCGAGGGGCTCAGCGAGGCGCCCGCGCTGGCGACCGTACCGGCGTGCGCGGTGGGCTTCGCCCCCGACCGCTCGGCCGCCGGGTACGGCGACGCCCTGCGCCGGGTGGTCACCGGAGTGCTCCGGCAGGCCGGGGTGGAGGGCACCGCCGTCGACCTCGTCCTGCCCGGTTCGGAGAGCACGGTGCTGGCCGCGGCCGAGCAGACCGCACTGGCCGGCTTCGCGGCCCGGCGGGTGGACGTGCGCAAGGCGCTCGGCGAGTGCGGCAGCGCCACCGGGGCCCTCCAGGTCGCGGCCGCCCTGGCGGTCGGACGGCCCGGCGACACGGCGCTGATCACGGGGATCGACATCTCCGGCGCCGTCGGTGCGGCCGTCCTGCGGATCGGGGCCGGGACATGAGCCCGCGGATCCTGGTCGTGGGCGCCGGCCCGGTCGGCCTGTCCGCCGCCGTCTCCCTGCGCCTCCAGGGGCTGCCGGTGACCGTGGTCGACAAGGCCGCCGCCCCGCACACCCACCCGAAGGCCGTGGTGCTCTGGCCGCGCGCGCTGGAGAGCTTCGAACGCCTGGGCGTCGCCGACCGGTTGGTGGCCGAGGGCCACCGACTCACCGGCCAGCACTACCACTCCAACGGCACCCGCGTCGCCAGCATGACCTTCCGCAGGCTGCGGCACACCAAGTACCCGTACGCGCTGGCCATCCCGCAGCACACCACCGAGCGCGTCCTGCGCGACCGCCTGTCCGAGCTCGGCGGCTCGATCCGCACCCACACCGAACTGACCGCGCTGCGGCAGGACGTGGACGCGGTGACCACGACGCTGACCGACCTGGGGACCGGCGCGGCGCAGGAGGAGGCCTACGACTGGGTGATCGGCGCGGACGGGGTCCACAGCTCCGTCCGCTCGGCGATCGGCGTCGAGTTCGTGGGCCAGACCTACGAACAGACCTTCCTCCTCTCGGACGGCCCCTGCGACACGAAGCTCTCCACCGACTCCGCGCACTACTTCATGACCGACACCGGTGTGCTCGTCATGGTGCCGCTCCCGAACGAACAGTGGCGCGCCTTCATCAGCGCGCCGCGCGAGATCCCGGAGGGCGAGGCGCTGGTCGACACGGTGGCGCGCGTGGTGGGCCAGCGGTCGCCCGTCCCGGTCCGGTTCCTCGACGGCCACGTGGCCGGCCGGTTCCGGATCCACCGCAAGGCCGCGGAACACGTGTGGCGGGACAGGGTGTTCCTGGTCGGGGACGCCGCCCACGCGCACAGTCCGGCGGGCGGGCAGGGCATCAACACCGGCGTGGAGGACGCGACCAGCCTCGCCTGGCGCCTCGGCGCGGTCTGCCGCGACCCGCGGTCCGCGGCGGAGTCCGGCCGGGTCTTCACCCAGTGGGCGGACGAACGCCACCAGGTCGTCGAGAACGTGCTGCGCGACACCGACCTGCAGACCCGGCTCTGGGGCGTGCGCGGACTGCGCCGCCGCCTGCGGGACGCGGTGCTGTACGGCGCCGAGCGCACCGGGCTGCTCGACCGCGTGGTGATCCCCCGCCAGACCCAGATCGCCCAGCGGTTCAGCCCGGGCCCCGGGCAGGGCCGTCCGAAGGCCGTCGGGGTGCTCCGCAGCCACGCCAGGCTGCCGAACGTCGCGATCCCCACGGACACCGCCGGCGGGGCGCGCCTGCACGACTTCCTGTCGTTGACCGAACCGGTCGCCATCGAGTTCGACCCCGCGGGCACGTCGGGCCGCCACAGCAAGGTGCGGCACTCGGTCGCCCAGCGGGCGGGGCTCGACGTCGTGTCGCTGACCGGTCCGGCCCTGCGGTCCGCCCTGGGCATCAGCCGGCGCGTCACCTGCGTCGTGCGTCCGGACGGGATCGTGGCCGAAATCGCACCGGAGACCGCTCGCAACAGGGGGGACAGCACTCGATGACCACGGCCGTCAACCGCATCACCCAGGAGCTGGTGCACCGCGCGAACCCGCAGGAGATCCTGGTCTCCGCGCCGAGTTGGGGCGCCGAACACCGGTACCACACCACGACGGTCACCACCGACATCAGCTCCTACTACCTGGACCACCACGGCCGGCACCGGCTCGACCTGCTGCTGATGACCGAGGCGTGCAGACAGGCGGCGATCAGCGCGGCGCACCGCTTCGAGGGCGTTCCGCTCGGGGTCGCGGCGTTCTTCAACTCCATCGACATCCGGCTGAGCAACGTCGACACCCTGGTGAACTCCACCAAGGAGCTGATGATCACCACCTCCATGGAGCAGATGAAGCTGCGCGCCGACGGTTCGCCGAAGCAGATCGTCTACTCGCAGGAGGCCGTCGTCACCGGCTCGAAGGAGCCCGTGCTGAACTCGCGGATGGCCGTCCAGGGGGTGCCCAAGGGGCGGTACGCGGACCTGCGCGCCTACCAGCGCAACGGTTCCCCGGCACCGACCACCGCGACGATGCGGGCCACCTTCCGGCGCCACCGGGACATCGCCGAGCCCGCGCGGGTCGGCCGGACCCAGACGGCCAACGTGGTGCTGGCCGGGCTGGAGCGGACCGCCGACGGGGCCACCGCGCTCCTCGACGCGGACCTGGCCAACACCAGTCTGTTCGACCACGACTACGACCACTACCCCGCGATGGTGCTCATCGAGGCGGGCCGCCAGCTCGCCCTGGCGTGCACCGACCGTCCGGTGGACTGGATCATCAGCGGTTGCCGCGCGGAGTTCCCCGGGTTCGCCGAACTCGACACCCGGACCACCGTCGTCGCCCGGAGGTCCGGCAACCAGGTCGAGGTCAGCTGCCGGCAGGACGACCGCGTCGTCACCGGGATGTGGTTCGAACTGACGTCGATGGCGAGGCGGTCATGACCCGGATCGCGATCTGGAGCGACTTCCGCGGCGTCCTCACCCCGCCGCTGGCCGAGGGGGTGCGACGGTTCTGCGAGGGCACGGACTTCACCCCCGCGCAGATCGTGCAGTGCCTGCGCGCGATCGCCGAGCGCCACGGCTGCCCGGACGGAATGGCGGTGCTCGACTCCGGCGTCCTCGACGAGCGCCGCTGGACCGGGGAGATCGAACGCGAACTGCTCAGCCGCTACGACGTCTCCGCCGACCTGTCCGACTTCGCCACCCGGTGGTGGAGCGACCGGCGGCTCGACGAGGACTGGGTGGCGGCCCTGCGGGAGTGGCGGGCGGCCGGCGCCTTCGTCGGGCTGATGTCCAACCTGCCGGTCGAGTGGCGGGGGCACCTGGCCGCCTTCCCCACCGTCGCGGACGGCTTCGACGACGTCGTGCTGTCCTGCGACGTCGGCACCCGCAAACCCGAAACCCGGATATTCCGTCTCGCCGAGGCCCGCTCGGGCCTGGCCCCCCGGTTCAACGTCCTGGTCGACGACCTGCCGGGCAACGTCGCAGGCGCCCGACAGGCGGGCTGGGGCGGCGTGCTCTCCGGCGGGGACTCGACGAAATCCGCGATCGCGCTCATCGACTCGATGATCAGCGGCTCCGCGGCGATCTGTGAAGGAGTGTCGCGATGAGCTCGCGATCGGCATTTGTCACCGGGGCCAACCGGGGCATCGGTGAGGCCATCGCCAGGGACCTGGCCAAGCGCGGGTACCGCGTCGTCGGCACCTACCGCAGCACCCGCCCCGACGTGGACGGCGTCTCGTTCGTCCACTGCGACGTCCGCGACCCCGACTCGGTGGCCTCGGCGGTGCGCGAGGCCCGGGAGGTGCTCGGCGAGATCGACATCGTCGTCAGCAGCGCGGGCATCACCCAGGACGGGCTGCTGGTCACCCAGAACGCCGACGACGTGGCCGGCGTGCTGGACACCAACCTGACGGGCGCCTTCAACGTCGTCCGCGAGGCCGTGTCCGACATGATGTCGAACAAGTGGGGCCGGATCGTGTTCGTCTCCTCGGTCATGGGCCTGTGGGGCTCGCCGGGGCAGACCAGCTACTCCGCCTCCAAGAGCGGGCTGATCGGTCTGACCCGCTCCCTCGCCTGGGAACTGGGCCGGGCGCGCATCACGGCCAACGCCGTCCTGCCCGGCCTCATCGAGACCGAGATGATCGCCGGCCTGACGGACCGCAGGCGCGACCAGGTGGTCTCCCAGACCCCGCTGCGCCGCACCGGAACACCCGAGGAAGTGGCCGCTCTGGTCGGCTTCCTGGTCTCCGACGAGGCCGGATTCATCACCGGGGCCTCGATACCCATCGGGGGCGGCATCGGGATGGGCGTGTGACCCGCCCGTCCACCCCGCCCGCCCCGCCCGCGGCAACCGATCCGAACCACCGAAAGGAACACCCAGACATGGACGCAGCCCTGACCACCTCTTTCCGCCCCTGGCGCGAGGAGTACGTGACCCTCCCGGTGTCGACCGGGACCGGCACGGACGCCTCGATCGGCCTGCTGAAGATCGGCAACCCGCACGCCTCCACGGTCGTGCTGTTCCTCGGCGGCAAGGAGGGCACGGCCGCCGGCTTCACCGCCCTGGGCCGCAGCGTCGCCGCGGTCGCGCCCGACCTTCAGTTCTGGGCCATGGACCGGCGCGAGGCGTTCCTCGCCGACACCTCCCGCGCCGAGGCGCCCCTGGACCAGGCCGTGGCCTACTACCTCGACGGCGGCTACCGGCGCCCCGACGAGGCCCGGTTCGCCGAGTACGCCGAGTGGGGCCTGCAGGTCCTGGTCGACGACATCCGGGTCGCGGTCGCCGCGGCCGCCGAGGGCGGGCGCAAGGTGCTGCTCGCGGGGCACTCCGTGGGCTCCGCCGAAGCCGTGCACTACGCGAGCTGGGACTTCGACGGCGTCGGCGGCCACCGGAGCATCGACGGCCTGATCCTGGTCGACGGCGGTGCGCTCAACGCCTTCCGCGGCGCCGGCATGGAGTTCGGCATCGACCTCGCCACCGCGCAGGGCTGGCTGGCCGGCATCCGCGCGGGCGGCGTGTTCGAGACCGACACCTCGACGTCGGCCACCCTCGGCTTCGACGGCCCGCCGGAGACCGCCGCGCTGTTCTACAAGCTGGCGGCCCGCGCGGTGCTGGAGCAGCCCACCGCCGTCTCGCCGCTGGCCGCCCGCCTGCCGGAGCGGTACCCCGTGCCGGCCTCGGCCACCAACCACGAGGTCTTCGCCGCCCTGGTCAACCTGGGCAACGCCAAGCCGGGCTACGGCGTGACGGCCGGACACTTCGACGGCGGCACCTGGGTGCAGGACGGCCCGACCCGGCTCGGTGTCGTCGCCCACGCCCACGCGCTCGGCGCGGGCGGGTTCCAGTGGCACACGCTGAACCGCACCCTGCTCGACCTGATCGCCGCGGACCCGCTGCGGCCGAGCGAGATCACCGAGCTGCTCGGCCTGCGCGGCCTGCACGTCAAGGAGATCGACGTCCCGGTGCTGGCCTACGCCTCCGCGTTCACCAACGGCTCCTCGCTGGAGGCCGCGAAGGAACTCGCCCAGCTGTCGGCCATCAGCCGTCTCGACCTCGTCGAGGACAAGGCCCTGAGCCACCACGACGTCCTGTTCGCCGACCTGCCCGCCAACTCCCTCGTGCGTGCCATCACCTCGTTCGCGGGCTCGCTCGCCGCGTAGGCCACCACCTCACAGACAGGAAGTCCAACAGTGACCAGCACGGAGTCCGTCATCCACACGGGCACCGCCGACACCCGCGAACACCGCACACCGTCGTGGTCGGTGCTCGCGGTGGCCGCGGTGGCCGTCGTGATCGTGCCCCTCGGAGTCAGCGGCACGCCGCTCCTGCTACCGGGGATCGGCACCGACCTGGGCGGTGGCCTGGCCCCGCTCCAATGGGTGGTCAACGCCTACAACGTGGCCGCGGCGAGCACCATGCTCGCCACCGGCGTGCTCGCCGACCGGTACGGCAGGCGCCGGGTCTTCCGCCTCGGCGCCGGGATGTACCTGGTCTCCCTGCTGGTCACCGTCCTGGCCCAGAGCACCCTGGTGATCGACGTGGCCAGGGCCGCCGCCGGGATCGGGGCCGGCGCCATCGTGACGTCGATGACCGCCATCGTGGCCAACTCGTTCGACGGCCCGGCCCGGGCCAAGGCCTTCGGGCTGGTCGGCGTGGTGATCGGCGCCGGGCTCGCGCTGGGGCCGACCATCAGCGGCTTCATCGCCCAACTCCTGAACTGGCGGGCGGTGTTCGGGTTCCACGCGGTGATCGTGGCGGCGGGACTGCTCGGTTCGCTGGTGCTGACCGAGTCCCGCAGCAAGGGCGGCAACCGCTTCGACTTCCTCGGGGCGGGCCTGTTCACCGCCGCGCTGCTGCTGCTCACGATCGGCACGATCGAGGGCCCGCAGTCGGGGTGGGCGGACGCCCGCACCATCGCCCTGTTCGCGGGCGCGGCGCTGACCTTCGTCCTGTTCGTCCTCCACGAGCGGCGCACGAGCAACCCGATGTTCGAACTGGGCCTCTTCGCCGACCGCCAGTTCCTCACCGTCAACCTGGTCAACATCGAGTTCGCCTTCGGCTTCATCGGCCTGCTCCTGCTGCTCCCCGCCTTCCTGTTCAGCGTGGGCGGACTGGGCAACGGGGCGGCCGGCCTGCGGATCCTGCTGCTGACCGTGCCCATCTTCCTGGTGCCGATGGTGTCCGGCCGGCTGAGCGCCGCGGGCGTGCCGCTGCGGCTGATCCTGGTCGGCGGCCTCGCCCTGATCGGCCTCGGCGCGTTCGGGCTGACCTTCGTCGAGGGCGACAGCGCGCTGTGGGCGCTGGCGGTCCCGCTGGCCGTCACCGGCGCGGGTGTCGGTGTGCTCAACGGCGTCATGGACGGTGCGGCGGTCGGCTCGGTGCCGAACACCTCGGCGGGCATGGCGGCGGGGATGTTCAACACCATCAGGCTGGCCGCGGAGTCCCTCGCCTCCGTGGTCGTCGTCGCCCTGGTCGCCTCCTTCGTCAACACCCGGCTCGCGGACGCCTCGCTGCCCGCGGACCTGAACGCCGCCAAGGCGGCGGACGAGTTGGCCGCGGGCGACGTCAAGCAGCTCTTCGCGCAGCACCCGGACCAGGTCTCCACCCTCGCCTCGGCGCACGCCTCGGCGTTCCACCAGGTGATGTGGATCTCGGTGGTTCTGGCCGCGCTGTCGGTGGTGGCCGTGCTGGTGCTGCTCCGCCGCCAGGACGGCAAGCGGTGACCGCCGCCCGGCAAGCCGTGATCGCCGCCCGGCAGTTGCCGCTGTCCGCGGTGGACGCGGTCGAGGCGCGGGAGGGCGGGTTCCTCGGGCGCAAGCGGGTACGGGCCGACGACCCCTACCTGGCCGGGCACTTCCCGTCGCTGACGGTCTACCCCGGGGTGTTCCTGATCGAGGGCGTGCAGCAGATGCTCGAACTCCACCTGGACGGCGCGCCCGGGGGGATCGAACTGGTCTCCGTCGAGTCGGCCCGGTTCAGCCTGCCGGTCCTGGCGGGGGAGGAGGTGCTGTTCGACACGAGCGTCACCGGAGAGCGCCCGCTGCTGTCGACCACGACGACCTGCACCGTCGACGGCCGGCGGTGCGCCCGGATCGCCGCGACCTGGAGGTGCGCGTCATGACCGAGTACCCGGACCCGGCCGACCTGCTGCCGTACGGCCACCCGGCGCTCCACGTCGACCGGATCCTCGCCCACGCGCCGGGCGAGCTGACCGCCGTCAAGGCCGTGTCCCAGCACGAGCTCGGCGGTCACGCCGGATCGGCCCGGCCGGCCCGGCTCCCGTCGACCCTGGTGCTGGAGTCCTTCCTCCAGGCGTGCGGGCTGCTGGCCGTGCTCGACGCCGAGGAGGGTTCGCGCGACCGGCTGCTGGTGTTCGGGTCGGCCCGCAACCTGCGCTTCGAGGGATCGGTCCGGGCGGGCGAGCTGCTCGTGCACTCGGTGCGACTGCTCGACGCGCACGAGGACACCGCGGTGTTCTCCGGGGTCTCCCGCACCGGTGACGGACAGCCCGTGCTCACCGTGGAGCGCGCGATCACCCTGAGCCGGCCCCCGGACTCCCTCGCCACGGCGAGCAGCGCCGACCGACCTGCCGTCCGACGAAAGTGAGGCACCATGTACGACCACGTGATCACCGTGCCGGGTCAGGGGGCGCACCGACCGGGGATGCTCGACTCCTGGCTGGCGTCGGCACCGCACGCCCGGGAGCTGCTCGCCGAGTGGTCCGAGGCCGCCGGGCTCGACCTGCTGGAGGCCGGCCGTGACGCCGCCGCGATGGCCGACACCGCCGTTGCGCAGCCGCTGATCACGGCGACGGCGCTGCTGTCGCTGGAGCGGCTGCGGGCCCGGCTGGCCGTGGACCCCGACCGGGTGCTGTACGCCGGGCACTCCGTCGGCGAGCTGGCCGCGGCCGCGGGTGCGGGCTACCTGTCCCCGGAGGCGGCGGTCGCCCTCGCCCGGGAACGCGGGAAGGCCATGTCGGCGGCGTGCGCGACGGCCCCGACCGGCATGGCGGCGTGCATGCCGTCCAAGCGGGACGGCGCGGCGGACGAGGCGATCGTCGACGCGATCCGGGCCGGGGGACTGTCCGTGGCCAACTGGAACGGCAGCCACCAGTTCGTGGCGGCCGGTCCCTCGGCCGCGGTCGAGGCCTTCGGCGCGAACCCGCCGGCCGGCGTGCGGGTGGTCCGGCTGGAAGTGGCCGGGGCCTTCCACACCGAGGCGATGGCTCCGGCCCTGGAGCCCTTCGCCCGCGCCGTGGCCCGGGCGCCGTGGCGGGCGCCGGACTCCGCGATGCTGGGCAACGGTGACGGCGCCCTCGTCGGCGGACCGGACGACCTCCGGCAGCGGCTGGTCGCGCAGCTCACCTCGGCCGTCCGGTGGGACCTGTGCGCGGAGTCCGCCGCCCGGCACTCCTCGGCGCGGACGCTGCACGTCGAGCTGGCGCCCGCGGGGCCGTTGACGAAGCTGGCCGAGCGGGCCCATCCCTGGCTGCGGACGGCGGCCCTGCGTTCGGCGGACGACCTGGACGCCGTACCCGCCCTCGCCGGCAGTGGCGCCTGATGGCCCGCCAGGTGGTGCCGGCCGGCCACGAGGACCTGCTGACCCGGCCGCTCTTCTGCCATCTGGGCACCCTCCGGGCGGACGGCGCCCCGCAGGTCAACCCGATGTGGTTCCTGTGGGAGGACGGCGAGTTGTCGTTCAGCACGTCCACCACCCGGGTCAAGTACGCCAACGTCCGGCGGGACGACCGGGTCTCCGTGTCGGTCAACGACCCGGAGCAGCCGTACCGCTACCTGGAGGTCCGGGGCCGGGTGCACCGGATCGTGCCGGACACCGAGGGCGAGTTCTTCCGGCGCCTGGCCGCCCGGTACGGCCGTGAGCTCAACGGGCAACTGCCCCCTGACGTCCTCACCCGGGTCCGCCTGGTCGTGCGGCCGGAGGCGGCCCGGTACCAGTGACTCCGGGGACTCGGCGGCCGTAGGGCCACTGATCGACCGCGACAGGCGGTGCACCGGCGGTGATCCCCGCGGACGAGGCGTCCGCGGGGATCACCGCCGGTTCTTTCGTCCAGGGGCGCCGGTGTCGGGCGCGGTCTCGTCCGCGGTCCCGGTGCGCCCCCGTGTCGGCGCGTCCCGGGTGGGCGCGTCCCGTGTCAGTGCGCCGTCCAGCCGCCGTCGATGGGGAGGCTGGCGCCGGTGATGTACGCGGCGGGCGGGGTGCAGAGCCAGAGGGCGAGTTGGGCGACCTCGTCCGGTTCGATGAGGCGCTTGACCGCGGTGCGGTCGAGCATGACCCGTTCGACGACCTCGTCCTCGGGGATGCCGTGGGCCAGGGCCTGGGCGGCGATCTGCTTCTCCACCAAGGGGGTCCGGACGTACCCGGGGTTGAGGCAGTTGCTGGTGACGCCGTAGGGGGCGCCCTCCAGCGCGACGGTCTTGCTGAGGCCCTCCAGGGCGTGCTTGGCGGTGACGTACGCGGACTTGAAGGCGCTGGCGCGCAGGCCGTGGACGGAGGAGACGTTGACGATCCGGCCCCACTCCCGCTCGTACATGTGCGGGAGCGTGCGGCGCAGGATGCGGAACGGTGCCTCGACCATGACGCGTTGGATGAGGGTGAAGCGGTCGACGGGGAACTCGTGGACGGGCGCCACGTGTTGGAGGCCGGCGTTGTTGACCACGATGTCGGCGTCGGCCGGCAGGGCGTCCACGGCCCCGGGATCGGCGAGGTCCGCGACGATCGCGTGCCCGCCGATCCGGTCCGCGAGCTCCCGGGCCGGGCCGGCCGCGAGGTCGACGACGTAGACCCGGGCGCCTGCCCCGGCGAAGGCTTCGGCGCAGGCCCGGCCGATCCCCGAGGCGGCCCCGGTGACCAGGGCCGTGCGGCCGTCGAGCGGGCGGGCGGTAGAGGTGTCCATGGCCGAGAACGGTAGGAATCCGGCGGCGCGACTCCCATGTGGCGGACCGACACAGCAGGACCGCTGACCATGGCGTCAACCACTACGAGTGTCGATCGACGGTTCGACCCCGGAAGGCCAAACCCATCCTGACCTCGCTTCCCCACAATGGGCGCGGTTGCTTCACCCGTTCGGAGGATTGCTCGGTCAGATCCACCCATAGCGCCCGAATGCTCGCTACATTCACGCCGATTCCCGACAGGGGGCGCCGCCCCGGGCGAGCCGAAGTGCTGGTGGAGCCCGGTGCGACGTCCGAGAGGTGTTGACTGACATGCCCCAACGGCCTGCAACCGACAGCCCGGCGTACGGACCGCTCGACCCGCTCGGCCAGCGCCGAGGCCAGGTCGGCCGGGGCCTTCCGGACGCCCCCGACGCCCTGACCGCCGACACGCTGACCGGCGACACGCTGACCGCTGACACGCTGACCGCCGACGCCCCGACCGCCGACGAGCTGCGGCTGCCCGCGCAGGCCACACCCGCACGGCACGAAGCCACCGCCGCCCCCGCGACCACCAGCGGCCACGGCAGCCACACCGGCCACTCCGGCCCGTCGCCGCAGAACGGCCAGCTCGCCGCCCTGATCGAGGAGGCCGGCTTCTCGCACGCCGGGCTGGCCCGCCGGGTCGACCAGCTCGGCCTGGAACACGGCCTCGACCTGCGCTACGACAAGACCTCGGTCACCCGCTGGCTGCGCGGACAGCAGCCCCGCGGCGCCACCCCGGCGCTGATCGCCGAGGTCTTCACCCGCCGCCTCGGCCGCCGCCTCACCGCCCAGGACCTCGGCCTGGACGCCTGCGCCCCGGTCTACGCGGGCCTGGAGTTCGCCGAGACCCCGCAGGAGGCGGTGGACATCGTGGCGAGCATGTGGCGCAAGGACAACGGCCCGCAGTCCGAGCTGCGCCGGATCGCCTTCACCCCGGCCGGCCTGGTCGTCCCCAGCCGGGACTGGCTGATCGGCCGCACCGACGAGCGGGTCGCCCGGGACGGCTCCACCCTGGCCCGCCCGGACGCCGGTCCGCCCGGCGCCGCCCCCGGCGCACCGGCGCCCACCGCCCCGGGCGGGCCCGCCCTGAGCCCGGCGCGCCCCCAGCCCGTCGGCGCCCCCGGAGCCCCGGGCACCCCCGGCGCCCGCAGCACCGCCGGAACCACCGGCACCGCCGCCACCATCGGCCGGGTGCCCACCCAGAGCCGCCGCCCGCCCACCGCCGTCGAACCGCCGTACACCGACCCGACCCGCGAGGCCCGCCCCGCCCTGCGGGTCGGCCGCGGCGACATCGCCGCCATCCGCGCCGTCGGCGACCTCTTCCGCGCGCTCGACCACGCCTACGGCGGCGGCCACGCCCGTCAGGCGCTGGTCCGCTACCTGGAGAGCGAGGCCGAGCCGATGCTGCGCGGCCGCTACGGCGAGCAGATCGGCCGGGCCCTGTTCGGCGCCGTCGCCGACCTGACCAGGCTGGCCGGCTGGACGTCCTTCGACATCGCCGCGCACGGCCTCGCCCAGCGCTACTTCGTCCAGGCGCTGCGGCTCTCCCAGGCCGCCGGGGACCGCGCGCTCGGCGGCTACGTCCTGGTGACGATGAGCCAGCAGGCCGTCCACCTGGGCCACGGGCGGGAGGCCGTCCAGCTCGCCCGGGTCGCCCAGCAGGGCGTCGGCACCGCCGTCCCGCCGGTGGTCCAGTCGCTGATGCACGCCGCCGAGGCGCGCGGGCACGGCCTGCTGGGCGACGTCCGCTCCTGCACCACGGCGCTGGTACGGGCCGAGCGCTCGCTGGCGGCCTCCCGCACCGGTGACGAACTGCCCTCCTGGGCGCGGTACTTCGACGAGGCCCAGCTCTCCGACGAGTTCGCCCACTGCTACCGCGACCTCCAGCAGTGGCGCACCTCCGCGCAGCACGCCGAGAAGTCGCTGCGGCTGCGCTCGCCCGCCTACGCGCGCAGCCGGATCTTCTGCCGGCTGGTGCTGGCCACCGCCCGGCTCGGCATGGGGGACCTCGACGAGGCCTGCACCATGGCCACCGACGCGCTGCGGGCGGCGGGGGAGATGCGCTCGGCCCGCTCGCTGGAGTACGTCCGGGACTTCCACCGCCGCCTCACCCCGTACCGGGGCAGCCAGGTGGCCCGGGCCTTCGAGGAGACGGCCCGCCAGGCGGGGGTGATCTGAACCGCGCACCCCGTCCGGACGACCCGGAGGACGACCGGGCCGGGAGCCCACCGGCTCCCGGCCCGGAGCCCCGGGGTCCGTCGGTCCGTCACCCCGGCAGACCGCGCGCGTGCCCGCACCGGGCGCGCGGAGCACTGCCCGGAGAACCGCTCGACGAACACGGCGCTCAGGCCGCCGCCTCCGCCTCCCGCGAACCGGCCGGCAGCCCCAGGTCGCCCAGCACCGCCTGCGCCGCCCGCCGTCCGGAGACCAGCGCACCCTGCACGGTGCTGGTGTCCCGGTGGTCCCCGGCGACGTACAGCCCGGCCAGCAGCCGCACCGGGCGGCGGAGGTTGTGCGGCGGCGGCATCGCGGGCAGCGCGTCCGGGACGTGCCGCACGTTGAGGAACTGCCAGTCCGCCGTCGAGGTGCCGTACAGCTCCGCGAGCCGGGCCCGGACGGCCGGTTCCAGCCCGGCCGGGCCGCCCGCGTCGAAGGAGCGACGACCGAGCACGGTGGTGGCGATCAGCGCCTGCCCGGCCGGGGCGTAGGACGGGTGCAGCTCGCTGAGCACCAGCGAGTGCGAGACCAGCGACGGGTGCCCGTTCGGCCGGTCGGCATCGAGCAGCAGCACGGCCTCGTTCAGCGGGGCCCGGTCGGCGGCGTGGAAGAAGGTGGTGACGGGGTGGAAGTCCGGCAGCCGCAGCCCGGGCAGCAGTTCGGCGGCGGAGCGGGCGTCGGTGGCGACCACCACGGCCTGGGCGCCGATCCGACCGTGGGTGAGGGTCTCCACGCCGTCGGCGCCGATCGAGGTGACCTGCACCCCGGTCCGTACGGTGCCGGCGGGCAGCGCGGCGGCCAGCTGGGCCGGCACGGCCGCGATCCCGTCGGCGGGCAGACAGAGCCGGCCGCGCGCGTACGAGCGCAGCACCAGGTCGGCGATCCGGCTGCTGGTGCCGAGGGCCGGATCGCCGAGCAGGGCACTGAGCAGCGGCCGCAGGAAGCCGTCGATGCTGCGCGGGGCGAGCCCGTGGCCGGTCAGCGCGCGGGCGGCGGTGGTCTCGGGGCGGGCCTTCAGCCGGCCGGCCGGGGCGGTGGCGATCCGGCCGAGCCAATTGCCGAGGCGCGCCTTGTCCAGCGGGCTGCCGAGCGGGGCCCGGAGCGCGGCCTGCCGGGCGGCGGTGAGCTGCGGGTCCCCGGCGCGGTAGCGGCGGCCGGCGCTGTGCACGAGTACGCCGGGCGCGAGCGGGCGCAGATCCAGGCGGTCGAGGTCGAGGGCCCGGCGCAGCTCCGGGAAGGCGGTGTTCAGCAGGTGGCTGCCGTCGTCGAGGCGGAAGCCGTCCACTGAGCGGGTGGCCATTCGGCCGCCGATCCGGTCGGTGGTCTCCAGGACCTGAACGGTGAGTCCGTGGCCGGTGAGTGCGCGGGCGGCGGCCAGGCCCGCGAGTCCGGCGCCGACCACGACGACGTCCGGGTCGGACGGTCGGCGGGCGCGGCGGGTGAAGTCGTACGTGGGCACTGGCGTGCTCCCTCCCTGGTCCCGGGGCTCCGGCCGACGCAGGCAGCGGGGTGCCGGGACACGGTCCGAGGAAGGTGATGCCCAGTCAGTGTGAGCGTCAGACAAGTGCGATGAGCCCGATGCGGGGGTTGGAAGGGGTTGTGCGGCACCGGGTGGGGGCGCGGTCACGGACAGTGCGCCGTACTGGCCGAGTTGCCCGGCAGGCGGGCGCGCACGGTCACCGGGGGCGTGCGACGCGCCCGTTGTGTGCTCCCGTGCGCCCCCTCCCGGAGCCCCTTCGGAGACCCCTCCGACCCCGCCCGGCATATGCCCCTGGCCAGGGCGAACGCCGTAGCGGGACTACGCAGGACGACGCGTCACCGCCGTGGCGGACGAGCCCGCCACGGCGCGCGAGGCCCCCGCCGCGCCCGGCACAGCGCACGGGCCCGTCACAGCGCCGCTCGCACCGCCGAGTCCAGGTCCGGGTGGGCGAAGCGGAAGCCCGCGTCCAACAGCCGCCGCGGCACCACCCGGTGGCTGCCCACCACCTCGACCGCCAGCTCCCCGAGCACCAGCTTGAGCACGGCCTCCGGCACCGGGAACGGCGTCGGCCGCCCCAGCGCCCGGCCGATCGCCGCGGTCAGCTCCGCGTTGGTGGCCGGCTCGGGCGCGGTGAGGTTAAAGGCGCCGGAGAGGTCCTCCCGGTCGATCAGGAACCGCAGTGCGGCGACCTCGTCGGCCAGTGAGATGTAGCTCCAGTACTGCCGGCCGCTGCCGAGCCGGCCGCCCAGGCCCAGCTTGAACAGCGGGAACAGCCGGCCGCCCGCCCCGCCCTTGGCGGAGAGCACCATCCCGGTGCGCGGGTGGACGACCCGGATCCCGGCCCGTTCGGCCGGCCGCGCGGCCGCCTCCCACTCCAGGCAGACCTCGGCCAGGAAGTCGTCCCCGGCGGGGGAGTCCTCGTCGACCACCCGATCGCCGGTCTGCCCGTACCAGCCGACCGCGGAGGCGCTGACCAGCACCCGCGGCGGCTCCTTGAGCGCCGCCAGCGCCACCGCCAGGGTCTCGGTGCCGTAGACCCGGCTCTCCCGGATCTCCCGCTTGTAGGAGTCCGACCAGCGCCGGTCGCCGACCCCGGCCCCGGCCAGGTGCGCCACCGCCTCGACCCCGGCGAGCCCCTCTCGGTCGACCTCGCCGAGCAGCGGGTTCCAGCCGATCGCGGTGCTGCCGTCGGGCTGCGGGCCCGTCCTGGAGCGGTGCCGGACCAGCCGGACCACCTCGTGGCCGTCCGCCAGCAGGGAGCGGACGAGCGCCGAACCGATCAATCCCGTGGAGCCTGTGACAGCGATGCGCATGGGCTCATCCTCGCAGTTCTTATCAGCTGTCACCTTTCGCACGCGCCCTATTAGCATCACGCGGCATGACCCGCGACGACGATCTGACCATCCGCCCGGCCCGGCCCGAGGACGAGCGCGGACTCGCCGAGCTCAACCGCGCCGCCTGGTCCACCCTGTCCGACGTCTCCCCGGAGCCGTCCGCCGAGGAGGGCGTCTTCGACGAGCGGCACACCCCCGACCAGTACCTGCTCGCCGTCCTGGACGGCCGGATCGTCGGCTACGTCCGACAGGTCCCCGCGACCCCGCTGGCCGCCAACCGGCACGTCCGGCAGATCCAGGGCCTGGCCGTCGACCACACGGTGCGCGGCCGGGGCATCGGCCGACGGCTGGTCGAGGCCGCCTGCGCGGCGGCCCGGGCCGACGGCGCCCGCAAACTGACCCTCCGGGTGCTCGGCTGGAACACCCCGGCCCGCCGGCTGTACGAGAGCTGCGGCTTCGTGGTCGAGGGCTCGCTGGCCGAGGAGTTCCTGATCGACGGCCGCTACGTGGACGACGTCTGGATGGCCCGCCGGCTCATCGCCTGACCCCTCCCGCACCCGGCCCGAATCCGCTCCCCGGCCGCCCCGAACGACCTGACGCTCCATCAGGACAGGTGCTGCAGAGTCGTGACGTACCCGCCCTGTCTGGAGCGGCACGCCGCCGGGTACCGTACGCCCGTGAGCAACTCGACGCCTCCCGGGTGGTACCCGGTCCCCGGTGCGGACGGCGCGCCCGGGCACGAGCGCTGGTGGGACGGCAGCGCCTGGACCAGCGAGGTCCGGCCGCTCCAGGGCGGCGCCGGACAGGTCGCCGACGCGCCGACCCAGACCTGGCAGCCCCCCACCCCGCAGCACCAGCAGCAGCCGGGCTACGGCTACCCGGGGCAGAGCGGCTCACCCGCCCCCGGAAGCTACGGCTACCCGGTGCAGGACGCGGCCCAGGGGCCCGGCTACGGCTACCCCGGCCAGGCAGCCCCGGGCCAGTCACCGTACCCCGGCCAGGGGGCCTACCCCGGCCAGGAGGCCTACCCGGGCGCCGGCTACGGCTACCCGCCGCCGGCCGGCCCGGGGCGCAACCGGACCGGCGTGATCGCCGGCGTCGCCGTCGCCGTGCTGGTGGTGGGCGGCATCATCGCCGGGCTGGTGCTCAGCAACGGCGGGGACCCGAAGGCGGACCCCACCCCGAACCCCACGGTCACCGTCACCCACAGCGACAGCCCCTCGCCGAGCCCCACCCCGACCCGGTCCGCCCCGACCCCCAAGCCGGTGCCGTCCCTCAAGAGCACCGTGCCGGACCCGCAGCACGCGATCACCGTCCCGGTGTTCGACGGCTGGGACGCGGCGGCCAACTCCGCGCACTCCACGGTCTACCTCGGCAGCGGCCGCTACACCTGCGCCGACGGCAACTCCTGCATCCGCGGCCAGTTCTCGATCGAGAAGGACACGGCCCAGGGCGACACCCCGAAGGGCGCCGCCGACGCCGCGATCCCGGCCTACGCCGGGACGATCTTCAGCGGGATCTCCTCCCACACCGACTCCGGCTCCGGCTACGTCACTGTCGCCGGCGTGCTCGGCTACGCCACCCGCTGGCACGTCCGCACCTCGGACGGCACCCAGGGCTACGTGCTGCTGGCCGCCGTCCCGGCCAAGGGCGGCGGCTACGTGGTCTTCGAGGGCGGCGTGGACGACGACCCGGCCGCGCCGGACGCCTCGGTGCTGGACCAGATCCTCAAGGGCATCAAGCAGGACAGCTCCTCCGGCAGCAGCACCTGAGCCGCTCCTACTGGTCCCCGTAGCGATCCCAGAGCTTGGGGAAGCGTTTCGCCATGACCTCCGGGTCCTCGAAGTCCAGCGGGGTCCCGGACGGCTGTCCCGCCTCCCGGCCGCCGACGTCCGGCAGCGGCAGGCCGGTCAGCTGCTCGTACGCCTCGTCGGCGGCGTAGCCGAGGTCCTCGGCCTCGCCGTCCTCCTCCTCGTCGAACTCCGGCAGCAGGTCCGCCAGGTCGTCAGGTTCGGCCAGCCCACCCTCGAAGACCTCCCGGCCCTGGCCGATCAGCCAGCAGCGGAAGTAGTCGAAGGTCTCCTCGGAGGCGCCGTCCAGCAGCAGGTGGGCCGCGCCCCACAGGTCGTAGCGGTGGGCGCGTTGGAACCGGGCCTCGAACAGCCGGGCGAAGTCGATCACGTCGTCCGGTGTCAGCTGCACGAGGCGCTCCACCAGCCGCTCGGCCTGTTCGTCGGGATCGCCTGCGGCGGCCTCCCAGGTGTCGTCGATGATCTGCCAGAAGTCGGTCTCGTCCATCACCGCTCCAGCATCCCTGTTCCGCCGCCTCCACGCATGCCATGACCCGGCGGAAAGCGCACCCGGAACGGCGGGAGCCCCGCGCCGTCCGGGGACGACGCGGGGCTCCCGGGGGGCTGGAACGCCTTACAGGCCGAGCTCGACCTCGAACTCGCCGGCCTCCAGGATCTCCTTGACCGCGACCAGGTAGCGGGCGGCGTCGGCGCCGTCCACCAGGCGGTGGTCGTAGGAGAGCGACAGGTAGGTCATGTCACGGATGCCGATGGCGGTGCCGCCGTCGGCCTCGATGACCACCGGGCGCTTGACGGTCGCGCCGATGCCCAGGATGGCGGCCTGGTTCGGCGGCACGATCACGGTGTCGAACAGCGCACCGCGCGAGCCGGTGTTGCTGATGGTGAAGGTGGCGCCGGACAGCTCGTCCGGGGTGATCTTGCTGTCGCGGACCTTGGCGGCCAGCTCGGCGGTCTTCTTCGAGATGCCGGCGATGTTGAGGTCGCCCGCACCCTTGATGACCGGGGTCATCAGACCCTTCTCGGAGTCCACGGCGATGCCGATGTTCTCCGAGTCGAAGTAGGTGATGGTGCCCTCGGCCTCGTTGATCCGCGCGTTGACGACCGCGTGGACCTTCAGCGCCTGGGCGGCGGCCTTGACGAAGAACGGCATCGGGGAGAGCTTGACGCCCTCGCGGGCGAGGAAGCCGTCCTTGGCCTTGGCGCGCAGCGACATGATCTTGGTGACGTCCACCTCGACCACGCTGGTCAGCTGCGCCTGCTCGTGCAGGGCCTTCATCATGTTGTCGCCGATGACCTTGCGCATGCGGGTCATCTTGACCGTCTGGCCGCGCAGGGCGGACGGCGCGGCGGCGGCCTTCGGCGCGGCGGCCGGGGCGGCAGCGGCGGCCGGGGCCGGAGCGGCCTTGGCGGCCTCCGCGGCGGCGATGACGTCCTGCTTGCGGATGCGGCCGCCGACGCCGGTGCCGGCGACGGAGGACAGCTCGACACCGTGCTCGGCGGCGAGCTTGCGCACCAGCGGGGTGACGTAGGCGTCACCGTTGTCGGCCACCGGGGCAGCCGGGGCGGCCGGGGCGGCCGGAGCCGGAGCGGCGACCGGGGCCGGAGCGGCGACCGGGGCCGGAGCCGGGGCGGCCGGGGCAGCGGCCGGAGCCGGAGCAGCGGCAACCGGGGCGGGGGCGGCAACCGGGGCCGGAGCCGGGGCGGCCGGAGCCGGAGCGGCAGCGGGAGCCGGGGCAGCGGCCGGGGCCGGAGCGGCAGCCGGGGCCGGAGCGGCAGCGGCGGCACCCGGGGCACCGATCAGCGCGAGCTGGGCGCCGACCTCGGCGGTCTCGTCCTCGCCGACCAGGATCTTGACGACGACACCGGCGACCGGCGACGGGATCTCGGTGTCGACCTTGTCGGTCGAGACCTCCAGCAGCGGCTCGTCGACCTCGACCGTCTCACCCTCGGCCTTCAGCCAGCGGGTGACGGTGCCCTCGGTGACCGACTCGCCCAGGGCGGGCAGCAGCACCGGGGTGGCGTCGCCGGCCGGAGCGGCCGGAGCGGCAGCCGGGGCGGCCGGGGCGGCAGCCGGAGCAGCCGGGGCCTCGGCGGCCGGAGCCGGAGCGGCGGCCGAAGCGGCCTCGGCGGCCGGGGCGGCGGCAGCGGCCGGAGCGCCCGAGCCGTCGTCGATGATCGCCAGCTCGGCGCCGACCTCGACGGTCTCGTCCTCGCCGACCTTGATCGAGGAGAGGATGCCGGAAGCCGGGGCCGGAATCTCGGTGTCGACCTTGTCGGTCGACACTTCGAGCAGCGGCTCGTCGACCTCGACACGCTCACCCTCGGCCTTCAGCCAACGGGTGACGGTGCCCTCGGAAACGCTCTCGCCCAGCGCGGGCAGTGTTACTGAGACCGCCATGGTTTCAGCGACTCCTATCAAGTCTTGCGTACGGGAAGTACTGGAAACGGGGGGTGGTGGGCGCGATCAGTCGTGCGCGTGCAGCGGCTTGCCGGCCAGCGCCAGGTGCGCCTCGCCCAGGGCCTCGGACTGGGTCGGGTGGGCGTGGATGAGCTGCGCGACCTCGGCCGGCAGGGCCTCCCAGTTGTAGATCAGCTGGGCTTCGCCGACCTGCTCGCCCATGCGGGCGCCGACCATGTGGACGCCGACCACGGCGCCGTCCTTGACCTGGACGAGCTTGATCTCGCCGGCGGTCTTCAGGATCTTGCTCTTGCCGTTGCCGGCCAGGTTGTACTTCAGGGTGACGACCTTCTCCTTGCCGTACAGCTCGACGGCCTTGGCCTCGGAGATGCCGACGGAGGCGACCTCCGGGTTGGAGTAGGTCACGCGCGGGACGCCGTCGTAGTCGATCGGCATCGGCTTGAGGCCGGCCAGGCGCTCGGCGACCAGGATGCCCTCGGCGAAGCCGACGTGGGCGAGCTGCAGGGTCGGGACGAGGTCGCCGACGGCCGAGATGGTGGGCACGTTGGTGCGCATGTACTCGTCGACCAGGACGTAGCCGCGGTCCATCGCGACGCCGTTCTCCTCGTAGCCGAGGCCGGCCGAGACCGGGCCGCGGCCGATGGCGACGAGCAGCAGGTCGGCGTCGATCTGCTTGCCGTTCTCGGTGGAGACGCGGACACCGGTCTCGGTGTACTCGACGCCCGAGAAGCGGGCCTTCAGCTCGAACTTGATGCCGCGCTTGCGGAACGCGCGCTCCAGCAGCTTGGAGGAGTTCTCGTCCTCCAGCGGGACGAGGTGCGGCAGCGCCTCGACGATGGTGACCTCGACGCCGAAGGACTTCCAGACCGAGGCGAACTCGACGCCGATGACGCCGCCGCCCAGGATGACGGCCGACTTCGGGATCCGGTCGAGCTTGAGGGCGTGGTCCGAGGAGATCACGCGGTTGCCGTCGATCTCCAGGCCCGGGATCGAGCGCGGGACCGAGCCGGTGGCCAGGACGATGTGGCGGCCTTCGATGCGCTGGCCGTTCACGTCCACCGAGGTCTGCGAGGAGAGCTTGCCCTCGCCCTGGATGAAGGTCACCTTGCGGGAGGCCACCAGGCCCTGCAGGCCCTTGTACAGGCCGGCGATGACGTCGTCTTTGTACTTGTGGACGCCGTTGATGTCGATGCCCTGGAAGGTGGCCAGAACGCCGAACTCGGCGGCCTCCTTCGTCTCGTCCGCGATCTCGGCGGCGTGCAGCAGAGCCTTGGTCGGGATGCAGCCGCGGTGCAGGCAGGTGCCGCCCAGCTCACCCTTCTCGACCAGGGCAACGCTCAGACCCAGCTGAGCGGCGCGGAGCGCCGCGGCGTAACCGCCGCTTCCGCCTCCGAGAATGACTACGTCGAAAACGGTGCTGGCGTCGTTCGCCACGTCACGTCCTCCATGCAATGGGGTGGGTCGCCGGGCCGGTCGCGGTCCGGTGGGTCGGAAGCCTTTGTGGGGCGCCCAGTCGTGCCGGAAATACATCTTCGCACTTGTTCGCGGTGGCTGATGTCCGGGTCCGCCCCAGGGGTGTCCCAAGGAGTGGTCACCGGGGCGGCAACACCCTCGACGGAAGGGCATCATCGCAGCTCAAAGCCTTGTTGGCAGCCGCCGGACGGGCGTCTTCCGCCCCCTGCGGAGCCGCCTCTTCCGCAGTGCGGAACAAAGTTTCGCCCGTGGCGAACAGAGGTGCGGTGGGCCGTCCCGGCCTACTCGCAGGTAACCCGCGCGGGGACGCCGACGGGGGCCCGGCGCACACGCGCCGGGCCCCCGTCCGGGCTCGGGTCCGCGAGGACCGGGGCCATAGATCAGGCCAACCGGTCGGCCCTGCGGGATCAGGCCTTGCCGTTGGCCGCCGTCTGCTCCGCGAAGCGGACCAGGGTGCGCACCGCGCTCGCGGTGCCGCCCTTCGGGGTGTAGCCGAACGGCGCGCTCTCGTGGAACGCCGGACCGGCGATGTCCAGGTGCGCCCAGTCGATGCCCTCGGCCACGAACTCCTGCAGGAACAGGCCGGCCACCAGGCCGCCGCCCATCCGCTCGCCCATGTTGGCCAGGTCGGCGATGGTCGAGTCGGTCATGCCCTTCTTGAGCTCGGCCGGCAGCGGCATCGGCCAGGACTGCTCGCCGACCTCGCCCGCGAGGGCGTGCAGGTTCTCGCGCAGCTCGTCGCGGTTGGCCATCACGCCGAAGGTGCGGGTGCCCAGGGCCAGCACCATCGCGCCGGTCAGGGTCGCCACGTCGATGATGACGTCCGGGTTGTCCTCGCCGGCCTTCACGATCGCGTCGGCCAGCACCAGGCGGCCCTCGGCGTCCGTGTTCAGGACCTCGACGGTCTTGCCGCCGTACATGCGCAGCACGTCACCCGGGCGGGTCGCCGAGCCGGACGGCATGTTCTCGGCCAGTGCCAGCCAGGCGGTGACGTTGACGGTCAGGCCCAGGCGCTTGGCGGCGACCACGGCGGCGAACACGGCGGCGGCGCCGGCCATGTCGCACTTCATGGTCTCGTTGTGGCCGGCCGGCTTCAGCGAGATGCCGCCCGAGTCGTAGGTGATGCCCTTGCCGACGAAGGCCAGCGAGGCCTTCGCCTTCGGGTGGGTGTAGGCCACCTTGACCAGCCGCGGCGGGTTGGTCGAGCCGTTGCCGACGCCCAGCAGACCGCCGAAGCCGCCCTTGGTCAGCGCCTTCTCGTCCAGCACCTCGACCTTGAGGCCGTGCTCCTTGCCGGCCGCCTGGGCGATCGCGGCGAAGATCTTCGGGGTCAGGTCGTTCGGGGCGGTGTTGACCAGGTCGCGGGCGCGGTTCATCTCCTCGCCGATCGCGGTGGCCCGCTCCACGGCGGCCTTGGCGTCCTTGCTGCCCTTGCGGACGGTCAGCACGACCAGCTCGCCGACCGGCTCCTTGCCGTTGCCGTTGCCCTTGTACGTGCCGAAGGCGTACGAGCCGAGCAGGCCGCCCAGCGCGACCGCCTCGACCTCCTCCGCGGACTCGGCCGGCAGGGCCAGCGCGGCCTTCTTGACACCGGCCAGGGCACGGGCGGCGACACCCGCGGCGCGGCGCAGCGCCTCCGGCTCGTAACCGCCCTCGGCCGCCTCGCCGAGGCCGACCGCGAGTACGAGCGCGGCCTTCAGGCCTGCGGGGGAGGCCACCTTGACGGTCTCGCCCTCGGCGCCGGTCGCGCCCAGGGTGCCGAGGACCTCGGCGAGCTTGCCCTCGAACGCCTCGTTCACGGCCTCGGCGCCAGGGGCCAGCACAATGCCCTTGGGGCCCTTAGCGACACCGACCACCAGGGCGTCCGCGCGCAGCGAGGCGGCGGAGGAGGTGCTCACAGACAATGCAGTCACGTAATGCGTCCTGTTCTTTCGCGGTCCACGGCCGGTCGCGGCGTGACTGCCGCACCGGCGCAGCCCGCCGTCGCAGGCCGTCCGCCGGCGGGCCCTGCGGTTCCGGGCCCCCTGGCGCGCGCGTCCGCCGACAGCGGCCGCGCACACCAGAGGCCCCGGCTCCTCGGTGCGCCGGGCGGGCAGGACCTGCCACGGTGCAGGGCTGCGGTGCTTCACGCATGGTAGTCCGCATGGTGGGATCACGCGCCGCCCGGTGTCAGCCGAGCAACGCCAAGGCGAACAGCGTCCCGGTGGCGGCGGTTTCCGCCATGGCGCCGAGCACGTCCCCGGTGATCCCGCCGAACCGGCGGACGCACCGTGCGAGCAGCAGCCCGGCGCAGCCAGTGCCGAGCACAAGGGCCAGCGGCAGCCGCAGGGCTGACCATCCGTCGAACGATCCGGCCGCGGCCAGGCCGAGCGCCGCGAGGGCCGTTCCGGCTGCGGCCCCGACGGGTGGCACGGTGCCCGCCACCATCGCCCCGAGCCCGCCCGGACGGGCGGCCGGCACCGACCGCAGGCAGCCCAGGGCGAGGGCGCAGCGGGCGGCCACCGCCGAGGCGAGCACCGCGAGCGCGCCGCGCGGCACCGAGTGCCCGAACTGACCGGCCAGCGCGGCGACCTGGGCCAGCAGCACCAGGAGCAGGGTCAGGACGCCGAACGGTCCGATGTCGGACTGCTTCATGATCCGCAGGGCGTCCTCGGCCGGCTTGCCGCTGCCCAGCCCGTCGGCGACGTCCGCCAGACCGTCCAGGTGCAGGCCCCTGGTCAGCGCGGCCAGGACGCCCACCGCCGTCACGGCCCCGAGCAGGCCGCCCGCCCGCCAGGCCACCAGCGCCCCCGCTCCGGCCGCGATCCCGCCCAGCACGACCCCGACGACCGGGGCCGCCGTCATCGCCCGGCCCCCCGCCGCCTGGTCCCACCGCTCCACCCGCACCCGCAGCACCGACAGCGTTCCGAACGCGAACCGCAGCCCCTCGCCCCAGGTCACCCGCTCGCCGCCGTCGGCCATCACTCCCACTCCTTCACCGCACCGCACCCCACAACAGAAGTCCCCGGGCCCCCGGACAAGCAGAATCCCCGCGTCCCGAAAGGGGCGCGGGGAACGGCGCGGGGCGGAAGGCCACGTGCCCGGGGCCCGGACGGCGACGCCCGGTCGCCGGGCCGTCCGACCTCCCGGCCGCTACAGCCGCCGCAGCAGATCGGCCGCCGAGGGCAGCTTCGGCTGCTCCTTCGGCGCCGACGGCACGAACGGCCGCGGCGCCTCCTCGGCGAGCGCGTCGCCCGCCGCCTGGAGCAGCGGCAGCGCGAGCACCGCGCCGACGCCCTCGCCCATGGTGACCCCCTGGTCCTGCAACGGCGTCAGGGTCAGCCGGTCGTACGCCTTCGCCTGGGCCGGCTCGCCGCTGGACTGCCCGGCCCGCCACCACTCCGGGGCCCGGAAGGCGATCCGCTGCGCGACCAGCGCGCAGGCCGAGGAGACCACGCCGTCGAGCACCACGGGCAGCCGTCGGACGGCCGCCTGCAGCAGGAAGCCGGTGATGGCGGCGAAGTCCGCCCCGCCGGTGGCGCCGAGCAGTGCCAGCTGGTCGCCGAGCACCGGCCGGGCCCGCCGCAGCGAGTCCCGGATGGTGGCGCACTTGACCATCCACACCCGGTCGTCGATGCCGGAGCCGCGTCCGCAGACCGCCGCCGCGTCCGTTCCGCACAGCGCGCCGACCAGGACGGCGGCCACCGTGGTGGAGCCGACCCCGAGGTCGCCGAGCAGCACCAGGTCGGTGCCGGAGTCGGCCTCCTCGTCGGCCACGGCCATGCCGGCCCGGAAGGCCCGTACGGTCTCCTCCGGGGTGAGCGCGTCCTCGATGTCGATCCGGCCGGAGCCGCGCCGGATCCGGTGGGCGACCACCTCGTCCGGGAAGTCCGCGGGGTCGGTGTCCACCGCGACATCGATCACCCGCAGGTCCGCGCCGTAGCGCGCGGCCAGCCGGGCGACCGGCGCGCTGCCGTCGAGCACCGCCCGCACCCGGGCCGCGGTGCCGCCCTGGGCGGGCAGCCGGGAGACCCCGAGCGCGGCCACGCCGTGGTCGGCGGCGAACAGCAGCACCTTGGGCGCCGACACCGGTCGTACGGGGGAGCGCCCCTGCACGGACGAGAGCCAGCTGCCCAGCTCCTCCAGCTTGCCGAGGCCGCCGCGCGGCCGCCCGGCCTCCTGCCAGCGCTCCTCGGCGGCGCGCCGGGCACTGTCGTCGGGGCGCTCGACGAGCGAGGAGAACGTATCGAGATCCACGGTCGTGTCCATCGTCCGGAAGGCTACACGCCGTGGGTGTGCGGGCCGGGCTTGACCGTCAGAACCTGTCCCGCGACGACCAGGAGCACCCGTTCCGAGGCATCGGCCACGTCCATGTTGAGCCGGCCCAGGGTGTCGCGGAAGCGCCGCCCGGCGGCGGTGGCGGGGACGACGCCCATACCGACCTCGTTGCTCACCGCGACGACCGTGCGCGAGGTGGCCGCCCAGGCCGCGGCCAGCGACCGGCAGCGGCGCTGCACCGCCTCCTCGGCCCCGTTCGCCCAGGCCTCGTCGTCCCAGGCGTCGCACTCGTCCATCACCGCGGTCAGCCACAGCGCCAGGCAGTCGATCAGTACCGGCGCCGGGTCGGCGGTGTCGGCCAGTACGGCCTCCAGCTCGCAGGTCTCGGCGGTGCGCCAGCTGTCCGGCCGGCGGTCCCGGTGCAGCGCGATCCGCTGGGCCCACTCGGCGTCGCCGTCCCGGGTGCCGCCGGTGGCCACGTACAGGACGTCCGGCCGGTCGGCGAGCAGCTGCTCGGCGCGGGTGGACTTGCCGGAGCGCGCGCCGCCGAGCAGCAGCGTGCGGGGGAGCGGGGGGTAGGTCGCCATGGCGACCATCCTGCCGGACAGGCATACGGAAGATCGGGCCGGGCAAGCTATGGTGCGCAGCACACAAGGCAGGCAGCGTCAGTGGGAGGAGCCGGGCATGGTCTGGACGTGGCGGTACGAGAAGGCGGACGGCAGCGCGGTGACGTCGAGCCTCGGCCAGGAGGAGTTCGCCGGCCAGGGTGACGCCGAGACCTGGATCGGGGAGACCTGGAAGCAGCTCGCCGAGGAGGGCGTGGACACCGCGGTCCTGCTGGAGGACGGCGGCAAGGTCTATTCGATGAGCCTGCACGAGGGCTGAGCCCCCGGGCCCCGGGCCCTACTTGGCCCCGATCACGTGCAGCAGCGCCGCGACCTGCCGGTAGGGGTCGGTGCGGCCGGCCCGGTCCTCGGCCTCCAGCAGCTGGGCCAGCTGCCGCCCGTCCACCGGCGGGGCGGCGTCGTCGGGCGCGTTGTCGGTGAAGACCCGGACGCCGTACCAGTGCCGCAGCGGCACGGACACCTCGGAGAGGGTGACGGACAGGTCGGCGAGCCGGTCGGCGCGGGCGGCCAGCCCGAGCCGGTTGTAGTACCGGTCGCTCTCGAAGGCGTGCAGGGCGGCCCGCCAGTCACCGGCGGCGGCGGGCCGCAGCGCGAGCGCGTCGCGGTTGCGGACCAGCAGTGAGAGCAGTCCGCCGGGCGCCAGCAGCCGGGCCAGCGAGGCGATCATCGGGTCCGGGTCGGGCAGGTACATCAGGACGCCGTGGCAGAGCACCACGTCGAAGCTGCGCGGGCCGAACCAGCGCCCGCACTGGTGGCCGTCGCCGCTGAGCAGCTGCATCCGGCCGCGCACCTCGGGCGGTTCCTCGGCGAGCGCCCCCTGGGCGACGCCGAGCGCGACCGGGTCGGAGTCGATCCCGGTGACGTAGTGGCCGGCCCGGGCCAGCCGCAGGGCCTGGGTGCCCTGTCCGCAGCCGATGTCGAGGACGCGCTGCGCGGTGCGGCCGGCCAGCTGTTCGGCGAGCTGCCGGGAGACGAGTTCCTGCCGGACGAAGTTGCGCAGTCCGCCGAGCCGGTCCAGCCAGGCGCCGGTGCCGCCGGCGAAGGAGCCGCTGCGGGAGGGCAGCCGGCGCTCCTGGCCGAGCCGGTCGTGGCCGCCGTCGCCCTGGCCGGGGAGCGTGCCGCCCTGCCCGGGCAGGGCGTACAGGCCGGGCCCCTCCCAGGACGGCGGGGCCCAGCCGGAGTCCACCGGTTCGGCGGTCAGGGCTTCTCCCCGCGCCGCACCTGCGGCTTGGGCAGGCGCAGCCGGCGCATCTGCAGGGTGCGCATGATGCCGTACGCGACCACGCCGCGGGTGTTCTGCCCGGCGAAGCGCTCGCCCAGCTGCTTGCGCAGGCCGAAGCCGAGGCGCGCGAAGTCCAGGATCACCAGGACGAAGAACAGCAGGAACAGCAGCGTGGACAGCAGCTGCAGGGTGGGCACCTTGATGATGCTCAGCACCAGGATGACCACGGCGGCGGGCAGGAAGAACTCGGCGAGCGACCAGCGGGAGTCCACGTAGTCGCGGGCGAACTTGCGCACCGGGCCCTTGTCACGGGCCGGCAGGTGGCGCTCGTCGCCGTCGATCAGCGCCTGGCGCTGCTTCTCGCGCTCGACCCGCATCCGGTCGCGGGCCTGGCGGGAGGCCTCCTTGCGGTCCTTGGGCACCGTGACCCGGGTACGCCGGTTGGCCTCGGCCTCGCTGCGCTTGGGGGTGGGGCGGCCCTTCTTGGCCTGCGGGTGGCGGGCCTGGGGCGTCTCGTCCTGCTTCTCCAGCACGGTGGCGGAGGCGGCGGCATCATCTGAACGGCGTCGGAACACACCCCCAGCGTACGGGGTGCGGCGCGGCGACCACGGGTCCCCTCGGACCCAAACGCATATCGATCCGTCCGGCCGAGTCGCGAACCGGGGTTCCCGGCCCCTTCCCGTAGGGGATCAGTCGGATGGACTATGGGGAGGATGAGAGGCGGATCCACCCCGGGGATGAGGAACTGCCGCTGGTCGCTGTAGCAGTCTTGTTGCAGGCAGGTGCACTGCGGCGACGGGCTCGCTGCACATACACTCGTCGTGTCTGGTAACGAGATTAAGACCGCAGGCCGGAGAAGGGGGCACCCGAGGCCCATGAGCGACGGAATCATGAAGCGTATGGGGCTGATCTTCCGCTCCAAGGCGAACAAGGCCTTGGATCGGGCGGAGGATCCCCGTGAGACGCTCGACTACTCCTACCAGAAGCAGCTCGAACTGCTGCAGAAGGTACGGCGTGGTGTCGCGGACGTCGCGACCTCGCGCAAGCGCCTGGAACTCCAGCTGACCCAGCTCCAGCAGCAGTCCGCGAAGTACGAGGACCAGGGCCGCAAGGCGCTGTCCCTCGGCCGCGAGGACCTCGCGCGCGAGGCGCTGACCCGCAAGGCCAACATGCAGTCCCAGATCAACGACCTGGAGACGCAGTACCAGCAGCTGCAGGCCGAGGAGGAGAAGCTCACCCTCGCCTCCCAGCGCCTCCAGGCCAAGGTGGACGCCTTCCGCACCAAGAAGGAGACCATCAAGGCCACCTACACCGCGGCCCAGGCGCAGACCCGCATCGCCGAGTCCTTCTCCGGCATCTCGGAGGAGATGGGCGACGTCGGCCTGGCCATCCAGCGTGCCGAGGACAAGACGGCGCAGATGCAGGCCCGGGCCGGCGCGATCGACGAGCTGCTGGCCTCCGGCGCGCTCGACGACGCCAGCGGTCTCGGCCGCAAGGACGACATCGAGGCCGAGCTGGAGCGGGTGGCCGGCGGTTCCGACGTCGAGCTGGAGCTGGCCCGGATGAAGGCCGAGCTGTCCGGTGGCCCCGCCGCCGGTCCGGCCGCGATCGAGCAGGGCAAGCCGGCCCAGCAGCCGCACGACGCGCCGTCGCAGGACACCCCGCGCATCAACTACAACAAGTGATCTGAGCTCGACCCCACGAACCAGGGAGACGCACGGCATGATCATGAGGGTCATGGGTGAAGGGCAGTTCGAGGTGGGCGAGCCCCACCTGAACCTGCTCAACGAGCTCGACGCCGAGCTCGTCACCGCAGTGGACTCGGGGGACGAGGAGCTCTTCCGCCAGGCCTACGGCAAGCTGCTGGACGCGGTGAAGCAGTACGGCACCCCGGTGCCGCTGGATTCGCTGGAGCCGTCCGAGCTGATCCTGCCGAGCGCCGACGCGACGATCGACGAGGTCCGCGAGCTGCTGATGGCCGACGGCGAGGGCGTGATCCCGGGCTTCCCCGAGTAACCCTGCGGCTGCTGCCAGACGAAAGGGCGGGCCCCCTCCCACCGGAGGGGGCCCGCCCTTCGTGCGTGCGGCGCGGCCGGACTACGGCAGGGCCAGCATCCGGTCCAGCGCGGCCTTGGCGTACTTCTCGGTCTCCGGGTCGACGGTGATCACGTTCGGCACCCGGCCCTCGACCAGCGACTCCAGCGCCCAGACCAGGTGCGGCAGGTCGATCCGGTTCATGGTCGAGCAGAAGCAGACCGTGCGGTCCAGGAAGACGATCTCCTTGTCCGGGTGCGCCTTGGCCAGCCGGCGGACCAGGTTCAGCTCGGTGCCGATGGCCCACTTGGAGCCGGGCTCGGCGGCGTCCAGGGCCTTGATGATGTACTCGGTCGAGCCCACCATGTCGGCGGCCGAGACGACCTCGTGCTTGCACTCGGGGTGCACCAGGACGGTCACGCCGGGGATCCGCTCGCGGACGTCGTTCACCGAGTCCAGGCTGAACCGGCCGTGCACCGAGCAGTGGCCGCGCCAGAGGATCATCTTGGCGTCCCGCAGCTGCTCGGCGGTCAGGCCGCCGTTCGGCTTGTGCGGGTTGTAGAGGACGCAGTCGTCCAGCGAGAGGCCCATGTCCCGCACGGCGGTGTTGCGGCCGAGGTGCTGGTCGGGCAGGAAGAGCACCTTCTGGCCCTGCTCGAAGGCCCACTCCAGGGCGCGCTGGGCGTTGGAGGAGGTGCAGATGGTGCCGCCGTGCTTGCCGGTGAAGGCCTTGATGTCGGCGGAGGAGTTCATGTACGAGACCGGGACGGTCACGTCGGCTATGCCGGCGTCGGTCAGCACGTCCCAGCACTCGGCGACCTGCTCGGCGGTGGCCATGTCGGCCATCGAACAGCCGGCGGCGAGGTCGGGCAGCACGACCTGCTGGCGCTCGCTGGTGAGGATGTCCGCGGACTCGGCCATGAAGTGCACGCCGCAGAAGACGATGTACTCGGCCTCCGGGCGGGCCGCGGCGTCGCGGGCGAGCTTGAACGAGTCACCGGTGACGTCGGCGAACTCGATGACCTCGTCGCGCTGGTAGTGGTGGCCGAGGATGAAGACGCGGTCGCCGAGCGCGGCCTTGGCCGCCCGGGCGCGTTCGACCAGGTCGGGGTCGGAGGCCGGGGGGAGGTCGCCCGGGCACTCGACTCCGCGCTCGCTGTTCGGGTCGGCCTCCCGGCCGAGCAGCAGCAGAGCGAGCGGCGTCGGGCTGGGGTCGACGCCGTAGGTCTCGGTGATGGTCGTGGTCACGGGCGGGTGCCCTTCTGTGCGGCCGAGCTAGCGGTGGGGCCTTCTCGTCTATCTGACGCTATCTATTCTAACCGGTTAGCGTCAGAGTGACGACGGCCATTCTGTCGATGTGACGAGAACCGCTCGGCGAAACGGATGCTTCCCGCCGTCGCCGAATCGATATTTCGAAGCCCACGGGTATGGCTGAGCCCATGAAAGCAATCACGATCAACCACTACGGCGGTCCCGAGGTCGTCGAGTACACCGACCGCCCGGACCCCAGGGTCGGACCCGACTCGGTGCTGGTGCAGGTCCGGGCGGCCGGGGTGAACCCGGTGGACTGGAAGGTCCGCGACGGCGCCCTGGACGGCCTGCTGGACGCGCACTTCCCGCTGGTCATGGGCTGGGACGTGGCGGGCGTGGTCCGCGCCGTCGGTGGCGGGGTGACGGAGTTCGCCCCCGGCGACGAGGTGTACGGCTACGTCCGCAAGGACGCCGTCGAGCACGGCACCTACGCCGAACTGGTCTCCGCCCCGGTCCGCACCCTGGCCCGCCGTCCCGCCGCACTGGACTGGGCGCAGTCCGGCGGCCTGCCGCTGGCCGGGCTCACCGCGCTGCAGAGCCTGGACGCCCTGCGGGTCGGGGCGGGGGAGACGGTCCTGGTGCACGCCGCGGCCGGCGGAGTCGGCCACCTGGCCGTCCAGATCGCCCGGGCCCGCGGCGCCCGGGTGATCGGCACGGCGGGCGAGCGCAACCACGACTACCTGCGCGGCCTCGGCGCCGAGCCGGTGACGTACGGCGAGGGCCTGGCCGAGCGGGTCCGGGCGCTCGCCCCGGACGGTGTGGACGCGGCCCTCGACCTGGTCGGCCGCGGCGCCGTCCAGGTCTCGGCGGACCTGGTGTCCGACCCGGGCCGGATCGCCTCGGTCACCGACTTCGGGGTCAAGGCCCTCGGCGGCCGCTACGTCTGGGCCCGCCCGGACGCGGCGGGCCTGGCGGAACTCGCCGCCCTCGCCGACGACGGCCGGCTCACCGTCACCGTCGCCTCCACCTTCCCGCTGGCCCAGGCCGCCTCCGCCCAGGCCCTCAGCGCCGAGGGCCGCACGAGGGGGAAGATCGTCCTCCTGGTGGAGTGACCGCCTCCTCGTCGTCCTCCGTCGGCGGTGACCTCGTTCAGCTCATCCGCCAGAATGGGTGGCGAACCGTTTCGGCAGCGGCGCCGGCAGCACCGGCCGCCGCCGGGACGCGCCCTCGACCCCCGCACGACCGTGGAGCCCCGCACCGATGACCAGCAGCCGAGCGCACGAGGTGATCGGGGCCGACCTGGACGAGACCGACCGGCAGCTCCTCGCCCGCCTCGGCAGCGACGGCCGCGCCTCCTACGCCGAGATCGGTCTCCAGGTGAACCTGTCCGCCACCGCTGTGCGCCGCCGGATCGACCGGCTCCGGGCGCGCGGCGTCGTGCGGGGCTTCACCGTGGTGCTCGACCCGGCCGTGCTCGGCTGGCAGACCGAGGCCTTCGTCGAGGTCTACTGCCGCGAGCGCACCGCCCCCGAGGAGATCCTGGCCAGCCTGCGCCAGTTCCCCGAGGTGGTCGCCGCCTGGACGGTCACCGGCGACCCGGACGCCCTGGTCCACCTGCGGGCCGCCGACATGCGCCACCTGGAGGCCGTCATCGAGCGGATCCGGCGCGAGCCCGGCGTCCAGCGCAGCCGCTCCTCGGTTGTCCTCTCCCAGCTGATCGGCTGACCCGCGCCAGGGGTACGCAGGAATCCTGCGCGGCCCCCTGCGAAGACGCTCGAAACCTGCCTGACCAGCCGCGTTCCGACGCGCGGCGGAGCACCGCCGCTGCCTACGCTGATCACGTCCGGTCAGTGCGGTGAGGCGTCCCGCGGACCGGATCCCCCCGCCGACACCCACAGCCGAGAGGGACAGCCGTGTCCGCAGCACCCGACCGCATGCACCGGCCCGACAACGAACTGGTCGACCTGGTTTTCGACTACATGCGGGAGCGGCTGCAGTACGACCCCGTTCCGCTCGACCACCCCGGTGACGGCGAGCACCTGCGCGCCCAGCTGGCCGGCCTGCTCAACCAGGACGGCAACGACCCGGCCGACGTGCTCAAGCTGTACGACCACGAGCTGTCCCGCGCGGTCATCTCCGCCGACAGCCCCCGCTACCTGTCCTTCATCCCGTGCGCCCCGACCAAGGCCGCGCTGCTGTTCGACATGGTCGTCTCCTGCGCCTCGCTCCAGGGCATCTCCTGGCTGGAGGCGGCCGGCGCCATCGCCGCCGAGAACCAGGTGCTGCGCCTGATCGCCGACCGGGCCGGGCTGCCCGCCTCGGCCGGCGGCTGCTTCGTCTCCGGCGGCTCGGCGGGCAACCTCTCCGCCCTGGTGGTCGCCCGCGACACCGCCCGCCGCCGCCTCGGCGTCGGCCCCGAGGCCCGGCTGCGGATAGCCGTCGCCGACCAGGTGCACTCCTCGGTCAAGAACACCTTCAACATCATCGGCGTCGAGGCCTTCAAGGTGCCGACCGTGAACCGCCGCTTCACCGGCGAGGCGCTGCGCGCCGCCCTGGCCGCCGACCCGAACCCCGAGACGGTGATCGCCGTCGTCGGCACCGCCGGCACCACCAACGAGGGCATCGTCGACGACCTGGCCGGCCTGGCCGAGGTCGCCCGCGAGCGCGACCTGTGGTTCCACGTGGACGGCGCCTACGGCGGAGCGGGCCTGTTCGCCCCGTCGGTGCGCGAGCGCTACAACGGCATCGAGCACGCCGACTCCTTCGTGGTCGACCCGCACAAGTGGCTGTTCGCCCCCTTCGACTGCGCCGCGCTGATCTACCGCAACCCGCAGCTCGCCCGCGCCGTGCACACCCAGGACGCCTCCTACCTGGACGTCCTGCACACCGAGGGCGACGAGTGGAACCCCACCGACTACGCCTACCACCTGACCCGGCGCGCCCGCGGCCTGCCGCTCTGGTTCTCGCTGGCCGTCCACGGCGTCCAGGCCTACACCGACGCCATCGAGACCGGCCTCCAGCTGGCCCGCGACACCGCCCAGCTGATCCGCGACACCGAGCACCTGGAGCTGCTGTTCGACCCGCAGCTCTCCGCCGTCTGCTTCAAGCGCACCGGCTGGACCAACGACGACTACTACCGCTGGTCGCAGCAGCTGCTCGCGGACCAGATCGGCTTCGTCACCCCGACCGGCTGGGACGGCGAGACGGTCGCCCGCTTCGCCTTCCTGCACCCGGGCACGACCATGGCGATGGTCAAGGAGATCCTGGACACCATGGCCTGATCGAGGCCCCGTCGTCCGTACGGCCCCCACCGGTCCGCCGGTCGGGGGCCGTACGCGTTCTCAGCCGTACGCGCCTCGACGAGCCGTACGCGTCCGCCGGCCGTTCGCGCTACAGGAACGCCCCGCTCGGCAGGTACGGGCTCGGCGGCCGCATCCCGCGCACCCCGACGAAGCCGCTGGTCTCCGGGGTCAGCCCGACCTCCAGCCCGACGTCCAGCGCCCACTCCTGCTCGGCGGTCAGGTACTCCACCCGCGCCTCGGCCCCGTCCGGCACCCGGGCCAGCGCCTCCCGCAGCAGCCGGGCCCCGATCCGCTTGCTGGTCGCCGCCAGCAGCCGCACCGTGCCGCCGTCCCGGTAGCAGTAGCCGCTGCCGGCCAGCGCGTCGGCGACGAGGAGCTCCTCGAAGTGCCCGAGCATCAGCTCGTGGTCGGGCCCGTGCGCGGACCCGCGCAGCCGGCGGTCCACCGAGTCCAGCAGGTGCAGGTGGCGGGCGTTGCCCGGGTGCACCGGTATGTCGCCCGGGTCGACCAGCCCCTCCCGGTCCACCCGCCCGGTCAGCCGCATCGCCGGGTGCAGGGTGAACCCGGCCAGCCGGTAGCGGCGGGCCGCCGCCGGGGAGTCGGCGGCGCAGACCATCCCGCGCAAGCAGCCCCGGGCGTGGGCGAGCGCCCGCTCGAACAGCAGCCGTCCGACCCCCTGGCCCTGTGCCGACGGCCGGACCGCGAACAGCGAGGGCGTCCACAGGCCCTCGCGGCGCATCGACAGCACCACCCCGACCGCCTGCCCGCCGCTCTCCGCCAGCCAGCAGCCCCCGGGATCGGTGCGCGCCAGGTGCCTGGTCCTGGCCAGCTGCAGCGGCGTCGGCGTCGGCGGCCGCGCGGGGTCGCCGGACGGTGCGGCGAACGCGGCGAGGGACAGCTCCGAGACGACCTCCGCGTCCGCGGCGGTGTCCCTGACCTGGCGAAGGATCATGCCGACCATCCTGGCGCCCGGGGCGCGGCCGCGGGGCCCGTTCACCCGGATCCATGACGTGGGCGGTGCCCCGTCCTCCCCGGTTGTGCGAGCATGGGGAGCGTATGGGGACACGGGTGGCACACCCGGCCCACGGAAGATCCGCCGTCGAACAGGCCGAAGAATTCCATCACCGTCCGGGAAATGAAACCGGAGGGTCGTTGGTTGGCACTGGCGGCAGACCGTCGTCAAAGACCGGGAGAAAGCAGATGACCGTCCAGGACGAGACCACCGTCGAGAGTGGCATCCTCCTTACCGATGCCGCCGCGGCCAAGGTCAAGGCCCTGCTGGAGCAGGAAGGCCGCGAGGACCTCGCGCTGCGCGTCGCCGTCCAGCCCGGCGGCTGCTCCGGCCTGCGTTACCAGCTGTTCTTCGACGAGCGTTCGCTCGACGGCGACGTGGTGAAGGACTTCGGCGGCGTCAAGGTCGTCACCGACCGCATGAGCGCCCCGTACCTGGGCGGCGCCACCGTCGACTTCGTCGACACCATCGAGAAGCAGGGCTTCACGATCGACAACCCGAACGCCACCGGCTCCTGCGCCTGCGGCGACTCCTTCAGCTGAGCCCCAAGGCCCACTGAGCGAGAAGCGGTGAGGCGGCCCCCGGGATTCCCGGGGGCCGCCTCACGCGTTCCAGCGGTTCCAGCTGCTCCGGCCGCAGTCCTAGCGCGCCGCGCCGTCTGGGGTCACCGGGTCCAGGCCCGCGTGCGGGTCGCCCTCCATCGGCACCTCCTGGCCGCTCGTCCGGTCCACCACCGTCCGCCCCGCCAGCGGAGAGCGCAGGTCGACGGAGACGGCCTGCCGCTTGGCCATCGCGGTGCAGACGTGCCCCGGCTGGACGGTCGGCGGACCGGGCACGACCGTGACGCCCACCTGGCCCTGCTGCGACTCGTCCGCCTTCACCGCGTACGTGGTGCAGACCCCGCCGAAGAAGTAGACGGTCAGCTTGTTGCTGCCGTCCAGCCGGTAGCCGACCGGCGGCCGCACATTGGGGTTGGCCGTTCCCTTACCGGCCGGGTCCGGCTCACCGGGCGCGATCCCGTTGACCGGGGGAGTGGCCGCCGCGGAGGGCTGCCCGGGGGCGGGCTCGGCCGGGGTCGGGGACCAGCCGGTCGGCGCCTGACCCGACGGGCTCGCCGTCGCGGCCCCCGCGGACGGCGAACCGGAGGCGGTCGGGGCCTGCGGGGAGGCGCTCGCCGACGCCGGGGAACTCGCGGAGGCCGTCGCGCTGCTCGCCGCCGAGTCCCCGGAGCCCTTGCCGTCCCCGCCGCAGCCGGCCAGGGTCACCACCGCCGCCAGCGCGGCCACTGCCAGGGCAACCGCCCGCCGACCACGGCGGGGCATCGTCTCCAGATCCATCTGCACATCCTCCCGAGGGCTCAGCGGCGCCGTCCCGGCCGTTCCGCGCGGATGTGACGTGCCCCGGTCGGATCCGGTTCCCGCCGCCCCTCAGAGGCCGTACTCGGCCATCCCGGCGACCAGCCGCTGCGCCCCGGACGGCACCCGGACGCCGACGGGCACGGGGGCGGCGGCGGGCTCCGGCCCGGCCGCGACCTGGGGCCAGAACCGGCGCAGCCGTCGGGAGGAGCTGACCAGCGCGTCGAGGGTCTCGCCGTCCGCCTCGGCCCGGAGGGCGGTCAGCGGGGAGTGCTTGGGCATCATCGGGCATCGCTCCGATCCAGAGCCGTGGCCGCAACCGCCACGGTCGCCGACGGGCCCCACCGGTCCGGCGGGACTCCTGCGGCCGACCCTAGGCCCGGCTCCGGGGGCCCACCAGTGCTACCCGGAGGTAGTACACGTTCGAGGGTCCGGGGTGCCACCCCGGCCGCGGGACCGGTGGCGGCAGCTTTCCGGACTCTTGCTGGCGGGCCGTCCCGGACGGGTACCGTGGGTGGGTTCATCCGTGCCCGCTGGCCCTGTTGCCATCTTGAGGAGACCTCCGTGCGTATCGCCGTCGCCGGCTCGATCGCCACCGACCACCTGATGACGTTCCCCGGTCGGTTCGCCGACCAGCTCGTCGCCGAGCAGCTGCACACCGTGTCGCTGTCGTTCCTGGTCGACGCCCTGGACATCCGCCGCGGCGGGGTCGCGCCGAACATCTCCTTCGGCATGGGCGTGCTGGGGCTCCGGCCGATCCTGGTCGGTGCCGCCGGCGCGGACTTCGCCGAGTACCGCAGCTGGCTGGAGCGCAACAACGTGGACTGCGAGTCCGTCCACATCTCCGAGACCCGGCACACCGCCCGCTTCATGTGCACCACGGACGAGGACCACAACCAGATCGCCTCGTTCTACACCGGTGCCATGGCCGAGGCCCGCAACATCGAGCTCAAGCCGATCGCCGACCGCGTCGGCGGCCTCGACCTCGTCCTGATCGGCGCCGACGACCCCCAGGGCATGGTCCGCCACACCCAGGAGTGCCGCACCCGCGGCTACGCCTTCGCCGCCGACCCCTCCCAGCAGCTGGCCCGCCTCGACGGCGACGACATCCGCGAGCTGGTGGACGGCGCCTCGTACCTGTTCACCAACGAGTACGAGGCCGCGCTGATCGAGACCAAGACCGGCTGGGACGCCGAGGAACTGCTCACCCGCGTCGGCACCCGGGTCACCACCCTGGGCAGCAAGGGCGTCCGGATCGAGCGCAAGGGCGAGGCCCCGATCCTGGTCGGCTGCCCGGTCGAGGAGGCCAAGGTCGACCCGACCGGCGTCGGCGACGCCTTCCGGGCCGGCTTCCTGGCCGGTCTGTCCTGGGAGCTCGACCTGGAGCGCGCCGCCCAGCTCGGCTGCATGCTCGCCACCCTGGTGATCGAGACCGTCGGCACCCAGGAGTACGAGCTGCGCCCGACCGGCTTCCTGAAGCGCTTCGAGGCCGCCTACGGCGCCGAGGCCGCCGCGGAGATCCGCGCGCACCTGGTCAAGTAGTCCTCCGTACGGCCCGCTCCGGTCAGGAGCGGCGCAGCACCAGGTAGGCCGAGCCCCGGTCGCCGCCGTAGTCGGCGGCCGGGGCCTCGCCCGCGTACTCCTGCCCGCGCATCCCGCACCAGGCCGGGACGTCCAGCCGGGCCGCCTCGTCGTCCGACAGCACGGCGACCGTGCCCCCCACCGGCACCTCGCCGATCCGCTTCGCCAGCTCGATCACCGGCAGCGGACAGCGCTTTCCGAGCGCATCGATGACCAGCAGCGACTCGGTGGCGCTCGCGGGCGCGGGCAGGTCCAGCCCGAGCGGTGCCCGGACGCCGGCCACCAGGTCCGGGAGCACGGCGAGGAAGCGGTCCACGTCCGCCTCAGCCGTCCCGTACGGCAGCGAGACCCGGACGTTGCCCTCGGTGAGCACGCCCATCGCGGCCAGCACATGGCTCGGCGTCAGGGTGGAGGAGGTGCAGGAGGAGCCGGAGGAGACCGCGAAGCCCGCCCGGTCCAGTTCGGTCAGCAGCACCTCGCCGTCCACGTAGAGGCAGGAGAAGGTGACGATGTGCGGCAGCCGCCGCACCGGGTCGCCGACCACCTCCACCTCGGGCACCAACTGCGGCACCCGGCCGCGGATCCGCTCCACCAGCGCGTGCAGCCGGGCGTTCTCCCGCTCGGCCTCGGCCCGTACGGCGCGCAGCGAGGCGGCCGCGGCCACGATCGCCGGGACGTTGACGTAGCCGGGCACCCGCCCGCCCTCGCGCTCGTCGGCCGGCAGCGGGGAGGCGTACCGGACTCCCTTGCGCACGGCGAGGACGCCGACGCCGGGCGGCCCGCCCCACTTGTGCGCGCTCGCGGTCAGCAGCGACCAGCCCGCCGGGACGTCGACCCGGCCGGCGCTCTGGGCGGCGTCCACCAGCAGCGGCACCCCGGCCCCGGCGCAGAGCGCGGCGACCTCGGCGACCGGCTGGACGGTCCCCACCTCGTGGTTGGCGCTCTGCAGCGCGGCCAGTGCGGTGTCGGTGCGCAGCAGGGCGCCGAAGGCCGCCGGGTCCACCCGGCCGGCGCGGTCCACCGGGGCGACCGAGACCTCGCCCCCGCCCGCCTCGTGCCGTTCGGCGACGTGCAGCACGCTGGAGTGCTCCACCGCGGAGTGCACCAGGTGCCCGCCGCGCCGCCGGTTGCCGGCGAGCGCGCCCAGCAGGCCGAGTTGGACGGCCTGGGTCCCGCTGGCGGTGAAGGAGATCTCGTCGGGCCGCGCGCCCAGGACGGCGGCGACCGTCTCGCGGGCGGCGTCCAGCAGCATCCGGGCCTGCCGGCCGGAGCGGTACAGCCGGGCCGGGTCGGCCCAGCCCTCGTCCAGGGCGGCGGTCAGCGCCTGCCGCGCGACGGGGTGCAGGGGAGCCGTCGAAGCCACGTCGAAATACACGGTCACATTTAACGGCACGCATTCGACGACACACCCGGGAGCGCGCTACTCCGCCCGGATTGCTCACCGGCCGTCAGTCGATCACCCCGAATGTCCGCTTCGTCCGGTACCGACGGGCCGTCACCCGCGTTGTTCGAGGTCATCCCCCGATCGGGCGTATGGACCTCGAATGCCTACGATGACCTGCGACGCAGCCCATGCCGGGCCTGATCGGGCGACCGGGCGGCGCGTTACCGGGGGCTGCCCGTCAGGAGCGCATAAGGCTGGAGTAGGGTTTGGCCCGCATAAGCATTCAAACCGTGCCCGTGGACGGGTCGCCGGAGGGGCTCACACTCCCCTCCCGGTGCGACGCGAAGGCGGGCGAGACTTCGGGAAGGCGCTACGTGAGTCCCAACGGCTCCGACCGCTCGCCGCGGCGCACGATGCGGCGGAAGCTGCCTCAGGCGCTGGCACTGGGCCTCGTCATCGCGACCGCCACCGGCTGCTCGGCCAACGACCTCCCCAGGCTTGGCCTCCCGAGCCCCGTCACCAAGGAAGGACCCATGGTCCTCCAGATGTGGCAGGGCTCCTGGATCGCGGCGCTGGTGGTCGGCGTACTGATGTGGGGTCTGATCATCTGGAGCGTGATCTTCCACCGGCGCAAGCGCACCGGTGTGGAGATCCCCCCGCAGACCCGGTACAACGTGCCCATCGAGGCGCTCTACACCGCGGTCCCCATCATCATCGTCTCGGTCCTCTTCTACTTCGTCGCCCGCGACGAGGCGAAGCTGACGCAGGTCTCGGCGAAGCCGCAGCACTACGTCAACGTGGTCGGCTTCCAGTGGAGCTGGGCGTTCAACTACGAGAACACCGAGACCCCCGACCCGGCCAACAAGGACGCCGCGTACGACGTCGGTACGCCCAAGGACGCTCCGACGCTCTGGCTGCCGGTCAACGAGACGGTGCAGTTCCGGCTCACCTCTCGTGACGTCATCCACGACTTCTGGCCCGTCAACTTCATGATGAAGATGGACGTCGTGCCGGGCGTGGTGAACAAGTTCGAGGTCACCCCGACCGTCAAGGGCGACTACATGGGCAAGTGCGCCGAGCTCTGCGGCGTCGACCACTCGCGCATGCTGTTCAACGTCAAGGTCGTCGACCGCGCCGACTACGACAAGCACCTGGCCGAGCTTCGCGCCAAGGGCCAGAACGGCGCGGTGCCCTCCGGCGTCATCACCATGGGAAGTGAAGCGAAGTGACCATCCTCAACGAGCCCGCCGCGGCCGGCGGGGGCGCCGAGGCCGTCACGGTCGGGGCGCAGCGGACCCGGAAGCCGGGTTCGACCATCATCAAGTGGCTGACCACCACTGACCACAAGACGATCGGCACCCTGTACCTGGGCACGTCGTTCGCGTTCTTCCTGATCGGTGGCATCCTCGCCCTGGTCATGCGTGCCGAGCTGGCTCGTCCCGGGACCCAGATCCTGTCGAACGAGCAGTTCAACCAGGCGTTCACGATGCACGGCACGATCATGCTGCTGATGTTCGCGACGCCGCTGTTCGCCGGTTTCGCGAACTGGATCATGCCGCTGCAGATCGGCTCCCCGGACGTGGCCTTCCCGCGTCTGAACATGTTCGCGTACTGGCTGTACCTCTTCGGTTCGACCATCGCGGTCTGCGGCTTCCTGACCCCGAACGGCGCGGCCGACTTCGGCTGGTTCGCCTACTCCCCGCTGTCGGACGCGGTGCACTCGCCCGGCGTCGGCGGCGACATGTGGATCATGGGTCTGGCCTTCTCCGGCTTCGGCACGATCCTCGGTGCGGTCAACTTCATCACCACGATCATCTGCATGCGCGCTCCGGGCATGACGATGTTCCGGATGTCGATCTTCGTCTGGAACGTCCTGCTGACCTCGGTGCTGGTCCTGCTGGCCTTCCCGGTGCTGGCCGCCGCGCTGTTCGCCCTGGAGGCGGACCGCAAGTTCGGGGCACACGTCTTCGATCCCGCCAACGGCGGGGCGATGCTGTGGCAGCACCTGTTCTGGTTCTTCGGCCACCCCGAGGTGTACATCATCGCGCTGCCGTTCTTCGGCATCGTCTCGGAGATCGTCCCGGTCTTCAGCCGCAAGCCGATGTTCGGCTACTCCGGCCTGATCGCGGCCACCATCGCGATCGCCGGTCTGTCCGTGACGGTGTGGGCGCACCACATGTACGTCACCGGACAGGTGCTGTTGCCCTTCTTCTCCTTCATGACCTTCCTGATCGCGGTCCCGACCGGTGTGAAGTTCTTCAACTGGGTCGGCACCATGTGGAAGGGCTCGCTGAGCTTCGAGACGCCGATGCTCTGGACGGTCGGCTTCCTGGTCACCTTCCTCTTCGGTGGTCTGACCGGTGTCCTGCTGGCCTCGCCGCCGATCGACTTCCACGTCTCGGACTCGTACTTCGTCGTCGCCCACTTCCACTACGTGGTCTTCGGCACCGTCGTGTTCGCGATGTTCGCCGGCTTCCACTTCTGGTGGCCGAAGATGACCGGCAAGATGCTGGACGAGCGCCTCGGCAAGATCACCTTCTGGACGCTGTTCTTCGGCTTCCACACCACCTTCCTGGTGCAGCACTGGCTCGGCGCGGAGGGCATGCCCCGCCGCTACGCCGACTACCTGGCCTCGGACGGCTTCACCACCCTGAACACCGTCTCGACCATCGGCTCCTTCGTGCTCGGCCTGTCGATCCTGCCGTTCCTCTACAACGTCTGGAAGACCGCCAAGTACGGCGAGAAGGTCACCGTGGACGACCCGTGGGGCTTCGGCCGCTCCCTGGAGTGGGCGACCTCCTGCCCGCCGCCGCGGCACAACTTCCTCACGCTGCCCCGGATCCGCTCCGAATCCCCGGCCTTCGACCTCCACCACCCGGAGATCGCCGCGCTGGACTACCTGGAGAACCACGGCGAGCCGGCCAAGCACCTCGCCGGTGTGACCCCGGCGAAGTACGACGCCCCGAAGCTGGGCAAGGGCAAGCAGGAGGGTGACGCCTGATGAAGGAACAGGGAAAGATCTTCCTGGGCCTGTCGGTCTTCGTGCTGGCGATGGCCATCACCTACGGCCTGTGGACCAACCACTCGGGCCCGGGCCTGGAGGCCGCCGGTACCACGGCGCTGTTCCTCGCCTTCGGCCTGTGCGCCTTCATCGGGTACTACCTCGCCTTCACCGCCCGCCGGGTGGACAGCGGCGCGGGTGACAACCCCGAGGCCGAGGTCGCGGACGACTCCGGCGAGCTGGGCTTCTTCGCCCCGCACAGCTGGCAGCCGCTGTCGCTGGCGCTCGGTGGCGCGCTCGCCTTCCTGGGCGTGATCTTCGGCTGGTGGCTGATGTTCTGGGCCGCCCCGATCATCCTGATCGGCATCTTCGGATGGGTCTTCGAGTTCTACCGGGGCGAGAACCAGAACCAGTAGGTTCCCGCTCCCGACCACAGGGCCGGTCCTCCCGCACGGGGGGACCGGCCCTGCTGCGTCCCCGGGGTGACGGCCTCACTCACCCGGGTCAACGGAGGGTCGCCCGGATGTCGCCGGCCCCGGGCCGTTCCTACGATCTGAGCAATCGTGCGAATAGTGCAGACCCCTCGGAGGCGGTCATGGGCGACAGGCGCGGAATCGCAGGCATCGGCAGCATCTCGCTGGCCCTGGCAGTGCTGGCCCCGCTGGCCGCCTGCTCGTCCGGGGACGAACCCTCCGGGCCGCACCGGATCGACGCGGGACCGCTCGTCCACCTCTCCGCCGAGGGCAAGGTCGACCCCTCGAAGCCGGTCACCGTGACGGCCGTGGAGGGCAGCCGGCTCACCGACGTCACCGTGGTCGGCCCGGACGGCCGGGTGGTGGCCGGCCGGCTCGCCGACGACCAGCGCAGCTGGCAGACCACCGGACGGCTCAAGGCCGACACCGCGTACACCGTGCGGATCTCCGCCGACGACGGCAGGAACGGCCGTGGTGACACCACCGAGAAGTTCAGCACCCTGGCCGCCCAGCGCCTGCTCACCGCCAAGCTCGGCCCGGACTCCTCCGGCAGCGGCGTCTACGGGGTGGGCCAGCCGCTGACCGTCCAGCTCTCCGAGGCGGTCAAGGACCCGCAGGCCCGTCAGGCGGTCGAGAGCGCGCTGACCGTGACCTCCCAGCCGGCCGTCACCGGCGCCTGGTACTGGGTGGACGACAAGAACCTGCACTTCCGCCCGCAGGAGTACTGGCCGGCCGGCACCACCGTGTCGCTGGCCTTCGACGACACCGGCAGCCGGATCGCCGACGGCCTCTACGGGGGCGACCGCAGCTCGCTGCGGCTGCGGATCGGCGCCCGGGTGGAGTCGGTGATCGACGCGGCCGCCCACGAACTCACCCTCAAGCGTGACGGCCAGCCGGTCCGGAGCATCCCGGTCACCACCGGCAAGCCCGGCTTCGACACCCGCAACGGCATCAAGGTGGTGCTCGGCCAGGAGCGCTCGGTCCGGATGAGCGGCGAGACGATCGGCATAGCCGCGGGCAGCTCGGAGTCCTACGACCTGAACGTCGAGTGGGCCACCCGGGTGACCTGGAGCGGCGAGTACGTCCACGCGGCGCCCTGGTCGGTCGGCTCGCAGGGCGTGGACAACGTCAGCCACGGCTGCACCGGCATGAGCACCGACAACGCCAAGTGGTTCTACGAGAACACCCGGGTGGGGGACCTGGTGACGGTGGTGAACAGCCGCGGCGCCACCATGGAGCCCTTCGGCAACGGCTTCGGGGACTGGAACGTCTCCTGGACGGACTGGGTCAAGCACAGCGCCCTCGGAAAGCCCCTCAGCACCACCACTCCCGCCGCCCAGGCCCCGGCCGTCGGGATGATGCGCCCCGAGGTCTGAGGCCGGTCCCTCCGCTCGGGAGGGTCAGGCCTCCGGGTAGGCCACGCCCAGGGCCGTGACGGCGGCGGCCAGGGCGTCCGCGTGGGACAGGCCCAGCCGGCTCGCGCGCTCGGCGTACTCGGTGGCCGCCTCGGCGGCCAGCCGGTGGGCGGCGTCCCCGGTGGCGGCGATCAGGGTGCCGCGTCGGCCGTGGGTCTCCACCACTCCGTCCGCCTCCAGCTCCTTGTAGGCCCGGGCGACCGTCCCGGCGGCCAGCCCCAGCTCCTCGGCCAGGGCCCGTACGGTCGGCAGCCGCAGCCCGGTGGGCAGCGCGCCGGAGCGGGCCTGCTCGGCGATCTGGGCGCGGATCTGCTCGTACGGGGGAGTGGCGGCGGCGGGGTCGACGGACAGCTGCACGGGGGACTCCTGGAAGCGGTGCGGGTGCGGGGCCGGCAGGTGGGCAAAGGCCGAGGGCCGCCGACCAGATGAACTCTGGTCAGCGGCCCTCGGGGTGACGCGGGGTGCGTACGGGATCAGTGGTGGCCGTGGCCGCTGGTGATCTCGTGGTGCTCCTCGGCGGTGGGCTTGGGGATCTGGCTGCCCTCGCCGTAGAAGCCGCGGGAGAGCTTGGCCCGGGTGCGGGTCAGGGCGCCGGCCTTGCGGGCCACGCCGTTCCCGTCCGTCTGGGCCGGCAGCTCGATCGGCTGGTTCTGCTCGTGCGCCGTGAGCGTGTGCAGGTCCTTCTGCGGCAGCTGGGCGTGCACCTCGACGTACTCACCGTGCGGCAGGCGCTTGATGACGCCGGTCTCGCGGCCGTGCAGCACCTTGTCCTTGTCACGGCGCTGCAGGCCGAGGCACCAGCGCTTGGTGACGATGAAGGTGATGACCGGCACCACGAAGAAGCCGGTGCGCACGAAGTAGGTGATCGCGTTGAGCGACAGGTGGAAGTGCGTGGCGAACAGGTCGTTGCCACCACCGACCAGCAGCACCAGGTACAGGCTGATCCAGGCCGCGCCCAGGGCGGTGCGGACCGGGGCGTTGCGCGGGCGGTCCAGGATGTGGTGCTCGCGCTTGTCGCCGGTGATCCAGCCCTCGATGAACGGGTAGACCGCGATCGCGACCAGGACCAGCGGGAAGATCATCAGCGGGATGAACACACCCAGGTTCAGGGTGTGGCCCCACAGGCTGATCTCCCAGCCCGGCATGACGCGGATCAGGCCCTCGGAGAAGCCCATGTACCAGTCGGGCTGGGCGTCGGTCGACACCTGGTCCGGACGGTACGGGCCGTACGCCCAGATCGGGTTGATCGTGGCGATCGCCGAGATGGCGGCGATGATGCCGAAGACCAGGAAGAAGAAGCCACCGGCCTTGGCCATGTAGACCGGCATCAGCGGCATGCCGACGACGTTCTTCTCGGTCTTGCCCGGGCCCGCCCACTGGGTGTGCTTGTGGTAGAAGACCAGGATCAGGTGCGCGACCAGCAGACCGAGCATGATGCCCGGGATCAGCAGGACGTGGATGGTGAAGAACCGCGGCACGATGTCGTGGCCGGGGAACTCGCCCCCGAACAGGAACATCTGGATGTAGGTGCCGACCAGCGGGACCGCGAGGATCGCGCCTTCCATGAAGCGGATACCGGTGCCCGACAGCAGGTCGTCCGGCAGCGAGTAGCCGAAGAAGCCGTCGAACATGCCCAGGACCAGCAGCAGGAAGCCGAAGACCCAGTTGATCTCACGCGGCTTGCGGAAGGCGCCGGTGAAGAACACGCGCATCATGTGCACGAGCATCGCGGCCACGAAGACCAGGGCGGCCCAGTGGTGGATCTGGCGGATCAGCAGACCGCCGCGGATCTCGAAGCTGATGTCGACCGTCGAGGCGTACGCCTCGGACATCCCGATGCCCTTGAGCGGCACGTACGAGCCGTTGTAGACGACCTCGGCCATCGACGGCTTGAAGAACAGCGTCAGGTAGACACCGGTCAGGATGATGATGACGAAGGTGTAGAGGCAGATCTCGCCCAGCATGAAGGACCAGTGGTCCGGGAAGATCTTGCGCAGGTTGGCCTTGGCGAGGGAGTAGATCCCCAGCCGGCCGTCCGTCCAGTCAGCCGCGGCCTCCCACTTGTTGGCGGGGTTGGCACGCGTGCTGGAGGGCTTGGCGGCACCGGTCGTGGTGCTGCTCGCGCTACTCATCGAGCACGCTCCCAGAAGCTCGGGCCGACAGGCTTCTCGAAGTCGCCGGTGGCGACCAGGTTGCCCTTGTCGTCAGTGGTGATCTTCAGCTGCGGCAGCGGGTGGCCGGCCGGGCCGAAGATGACGCGCGCGCCGTCCGCCAGGTCGAAGGTCGACTGGTGGCAGGGGCAGAGCGCGTGGTGGGTCTGCTGCTCGTACAGGCTGATCGGGCAGCCGACGTGGGTGCAGATCTTCGAGTAGGCGAGGATGCCCTCGAAGCCCAGGTCGCGGGACTTGTCGTCCTTGATGTCCTCCGGCGCGATGCGCACCAGCATCAGGGCGTCCTTGGCGATGCGCTGCTGGAAGTCCTCGTCGTGGGTGGTGAGACCCTCCGGCATGGCGAAGGTCAGCGAGCCGACCACGAGGTCCTCGGGCTTCATCGGCTGCATGGTGCTCATGTTGACGAGCGCCAGCGGCTTGGCCGGGGTGGCCTCGCGCCAGCCCGTCTCCTGGAGCTTCTTCTCCGGCAGCGGGCCCAGGTCGCGGAGCAGGACCACGCCGGAGAGCGGGACCAGCGCCATCGACCCGATGAGGGTGTTGCGGATCATCTTGCGGCGACCGAAGCCGGACTCGGCGGCACCGGTCCTGAACTGCTCGATGACGTCGTTGCGGACCTCGTCGGAGGCCTCGATCGGGTGACGCTCGGACGGCATCTCGACGTCCGACATCAGGGTGCGGGCCCAGTGGACCGCGCCCGCGCCGATCATGAACAGCGCGACGCCCAGGGTCAGGCCGAGCGCGAAGTTCAGCGCGCTGACGTGACCCAGCGGGAAGATGTAGACGATCTTGTCCGGGTCGATGGCCACGTACGAGGCGATGAAGCCGATGGTGGCGAGCATCGAGACCACGAACATCAGCGAGACCTGGCGCTCGGCCCGCTTGGCGGCCCGCTCGTCGATGTCGGTGCGGCGGGGCTCGTGGGCCGGCAGGCCCGGGTCGGCGAACGGGTTGCCGTGGTCGGCCACCTCGCCGGCGGAGCCGTGCGGCTCCGGGAGCTTCTCTTCTGACATGTCGTGGCTCATGACTTCTTGGCCTTGGTGGTGTGGGCGGCGACCCAGATCGCGACCGCGATGAGCGTGCCGAGGCCGAAGATCCAGCCGAACAGACCCTCGGTCACCGGACCGAGGCTGCCCAGGGTGAGACCGCCGGGGTTGGGCTCATCGTTGGTGGTGTGGCGGACGAAGGCCACGATCTGCTTCTTCTGCTCCTCGGGCATGGTGCTGTCCGGGAACGACGGCATGTTCTGCGGGCCGGTCTGCATGGCCTCGTAGATGTGCTTGGCGTCCACGCCCTCCAGCGACGGGGCGTACTTGCCCTTGGTCAGGGCACCGCCCTGGCCCGCGAAGTTGTGGCACTGGGCGCAGTTGGTGCGGAACAGCTCGCCACCCTTGGAGATGTCCTGGGGGTCGGTCGAGTTGTACTGCTCCGGCTTCGGCGCGATCGGGCCGGGGCCGAGCGAACCGATGTACGCGGCGAGCTGGTCGATCTCGCCCTGGGTGTAGATCTTCGGCTTGCGCGGCACCTGGGCGCCGGGCTGCTGGGCCGGCATGCGGCCGGTGCCGACCTGGAAGTCGACGGCGGCGGTGCCGACGCCGACCAGGCTCGGACCCTCGCTGCCGCCCTGGCCGTTGATGCCGTGGCAGGAGGAGCAGCCGACGGCGAAGAGCCTCTTGCCCTCATCGATCGCGAGCGACTGCGCGGCGACGTCGGCCTGCGCCTTGTCGGCGGGCGCGAACGCGGCGTACAGCCCCCCGGTTGCCGCCAGGGCGAGAAGTAGGACGACCAGCGCCGCCAATGGGTGGCGCCGTCGTGCGGAGAGCTTTTTCACGGAATAACCCCGGTGTCAGGATCTGGTCGACTGGTGGGTGCACCCGGCGGCCGGTCTGGCCGGCACGAGGCTGCCTGTCCAAGGCTGCGCGCGCGGTCGGTCGGTGGGAGCGTCGGCACCGGCAGAAGCGGCCCGTCGCCGGTGAGGGCGGGGGCCGCAGCCGGTGGCCAGCGACCTGATCAGCTGGTTACTTGATCAGGTAGATGGTCGCGAACAGGCCGATCCACACGACGTCGACGAAGTGCCAGTAGTAGGACACGACGATCGCGGCGGTGGCCTGCTCGTGCGTGAAGCGCTTGGCTGCGTACGTCCGCCCCAGGACCAGCAGGAAGGCGATCAGACCGCCCGTCACGTGCAGACCGTGGAAGCCGGTGGTCAGGTAGAACACCGTGCCGTACGGGTCCGAGGACAGCGAGAGGCCGTCGTTCTTGACCAGCTCGGTGTACTCGTAGACCTGGCCGCCGATGAAGATCGCGCCCATGAAGAACGTGAGGGCGAACCACGCGCGGAGCTTCTTCACGTCACCGCGCTCGGCGGCGAACACGCCGAGCTGGCAGGTGAGCGAGGAGAGCACCAGGATCGTGGTGTTGATCGAGGAGAACGTCACGTTGAGGGCGTGCGCCTTCTCGGCCCAGAACTCGGCTCCCTTGACGGAGCGGAGCGTGAAGTACATCGCGAAGAGCGCCGCGAAGAACATCAGCTCGGAACTGAGCCAGACGATCGTTCCGACGCTGACCATGTTCGGTCGATTGACCGATCCGTGCGCGTGCCCGGTTTCTGTTGCTGTTGCTGTCGCCACGACGGACATTATGTCGGTCCCTTATTCCGTCTTCACGTCGGGGGGTGTCCCTCGGAGTGTCCGGTGCGTGCGGTATGCCCGCTTGGGGGGCGACGGGGTGTCCGTACGGGGGCTGAGCAGCGGCGTGTCCCTTTTCTGACGGTTCCTCGGACGGGTGCGCGACCCCCTTGCCCGGTGCGTCGTTGCACGGACGGCGCACCGCCGGGGTGTAGGGGAGAGGATGCCGTGTCCGCCGTCCGGGTGGACCGGCGGGGCCCGGGTGACGGGCCGTCCTCCGGGTGGGTGAGCCGCGGGCGGGGCGGCTCGGGGAGGAACGTGCGCGAGGGGGACCGGCGACGGGGGAAACGGGAGTAGCATCCGGGTCAGGTGAACGTGGTCCGGATCACACTTGAGGGAGCAGGGTCCATGGCGTACACGACCGACGAGACGCTCACCGTCCTCGTCTACAGCGACGACCGCAACACCCGCGAGCAGGTGCTGACGGCACTCGGCCGTCGGCCCGCCGAGGATCTTCCGGAGCTGTCCTACCTGGAGTGCGCGACCACCCCCGCGGTGATCAAGGCACTGGAGAAGGGCGGGATCGACCTCTGCGTGCTGGACGGCGAGGCGGTCCCGGCCGGCGGGCTCGGCCTCGGGCGCCAGCTCAAGGACGAGATCTACGGCTGCCCGCCGGTGCTGGTGCTGATCGGCCGGCCGCAGGACTCCTGGCTCGCCGCCTGGAGCCGGGCCGACGCCGCGATCTCCCACCCGGTCGACCCGGTGGCACTGGCCGGGGCGGTGGCCACCCTGCTGCGGGCGCGGCTGGCGAAGCGGGCCCCGGTCGCACGCTGAGCGGTGTCGTCCCAGTACCGGAGATGACCGGGGCCGGGCGCCCCACCGCTCGATAGGCTGGCTCCATCCGTACGGACGTCCCCCGGTGCGGGGAACCCACAACAGCTGGAGTCAGCCATGGTGAACGTGAACCCTGCGAACGGTGGTACCGACCCCGCGCAGGTGGTCCGCACCTGGCCGGACCTCCTGGCGGCACTGTTGAAGGGGGAGGACCTCGACCGCTCGTCCACCGCGTGGGCGATGGACCGGATCATGAGCGGCGAGGCGTCCCCCGTCCAGGTGGCCGGGTTCATGGTGGCGCTGCGGGCCAAGGGCGAGACGGTCGACGAGATCGCCGGTCTGGTCGACGCGATGTACGCGCACGCCGAGCCGCTGGACATCCCCGGCCCGGCGGTCGACATCGTCGGCACCGGCGGCGACCGGGCGAAGACCGTCAACATCTCCACCATGTCGGCGATCGTCGCGGCGGCCGCCGGCGCCAAGGTGGTCAAGCACGGCAACCGGGCCGCCTCCTCCTCCAGCGGCTCCTCGGACGTGCTGGAGAAGCTCGGGGTGGCGCTCGACCTGTCGGCCCGGCGGGTGGCCGAGGTGGCCGAGGAGGTCGGGCTCACCTTCTGCTTCGCCGCCAAGTTCCACCCCTCGATGCGGCACGCGGCCACCGCGCGGCGCGACCTCGGGGTGCCGACCGCCTTCAACATCCTCGGTCCGCTGACCAACCCGGCGAAGGTCACCTCGCACGCCATCGGCTGCTTCGACACCCGGCTCGCCGGGCTGATCGCGGGCGTGCTGGCCCGGCGCGGGGCGACGGCGCTGGTGTTCCGCGGTGACGACGGGCTGGACGAGCTGACCGTCACCACCACCTCGCGGGTGTGGGTGGTGCGCGACGGGGCGGTCACCGAGACCGGCTTCGACCCGCGGGACGTCGGCATCGAGCTGGTCGGCATCGAGGCGCTGCGCGGGGCCGACGCCGCGTACAACGCCGAGGTCGCGCGCCGGCTGCTGGCCGGGGAGCGCGGGCCGGTGCGGGACGCCGTCCTGCTGAACACGGCGGCGGCGCTGGTCGCGATGGACCTCGGCGACGCGCCGCTGACGGAGCAGCTCGCGGCGGGGATGGTCCGGGCGGCCGAGGCGATCGACTCGGGCGCGGCGCAGGAGCTGCTGCGGCGCTGGTCGGAGGCCACCAGCCGGATCTGAGACGGTAGTTGAGGGCCCGTGCCGTTCCGTCGGCACGGGCCCTCGGGCTGCCGCCCGCCGCGGGGGCGGGAACGCCGTCCGGATGGTGGATGCCTGTTTGACCGTCCGACGCACCCGACCTAGAGTCTTCGCCAGGTCATGAGTGACAGCGCCAAGCCCCAGCTGGCTGTCCGGCAACCCTCCGTCCGTGGCGGGGTGCCCTGGGTGAGGACCGGGTCGCCGGGCAAGCCGTCCGCGCGACAAGCGCGGACGCCGGACGACGAGCACTCCCGGGGTCCCTTACCCCCCGAAGGAGTGCATCCTCATGTCCCTCGCCACCGAGACCTCCGCCCCGCTCGCCGTCCTCGGCCACGACGTCCAGGTGCCGCTCGCCAGCGGTGAGAAGGTCGGCTACGCGGCGCTCGACTACGCGGCCAGCGCGCCGGCGCTCCAGCGGGTCTGGGACGACGTCGCCGCCTACGCGCCGTACTACGGCAGCGTGCACCGCGGCGCCGGGTACCTGTCGCAGCTGTCCACCGACCTGTTCGAGCAGAGCCGCCGGACCGTCGCCGACTTCCTCGACCTGCGCGAGGGCGACCAGGTGGTCTTCACCCGCGCCACCACCGACTCGCTCAACCTGCTGGCCTCGGCCGTGCCGGCCGGCACCCGGGTGTTCGCCTTCGAGACCGAGCACCACGCCTCGCTGCTGCCCTGGGCGCACGCCGGGCTGGAGGTCCGCTACCTGCGGGCGCCGCGCTCGCGGGCCGAGGCGGTGGCCGCGCTGGAGGCGGCGCTCGCCGCGGCGCCCGAGGGGCCGAAGCTGCTCTGCGTGACGGGCGCCTCCAACGTGACCGGCGAGCTGTGGCCGGTCGCCGAGCTGACCGGGACCGCGCACCGGTACGGCGCCCGGGTGGTGCTGGACGCCGCCCAGCTGGCCCCGCACCACCGCGTCTCGGTGCGCGAGCTGGGCGTCGACTGGATCGCCTTCTCCGGCCACAAGCTGTACGCGCCGTTCGGCGCCGGGGTGCTGGCCGGGCGGGCGGACTGGCTGGACGCGGCCGAACCGTACCTGGCCGGCGGCGGGGCGACCCGGACGGTGGCCCGCGAGTCGGACGGCTCGGTGGCGGTGCAGTGGCACACCGGCCCGGCCCGGCACGAGGCCGGCTCGCCGAACGTCATCGGCGCCTACGCGATCGCCTCGGCCTGCCGGGCGCTGACCGAGGCCGGCTTCGACGCGCTGGAGGCCCGGGAGCGGCAGCTGGTCGAGCGGCTGACGGCGGGGCTGGCGGAGATCCCCGAGGTCAAGGTGCTGAACCTGTTCGGCGAGGCCGGCGACAGTCGGAGCAGCGCCCGGGTGGGCGTGCTGTCCTTCGTCGTCCGGGGCTGGAACAGCTCGCACTTCTCGGCCGCGCTGTCCGCCGAGTACGGCATCGGGGTGCGCGACGGGCTGTTCTGCGCCCACCCGCTGGTGCGGACACTGCTGGGGGACGAGGACGTGGCGCCGTCCGAGTGCGGGGCCCCGGAGCCCTCGCTCCCGGGGGAGCGCAGCCTCAACGCGATCCGGGTGAGCTTCGGGGCCGGCACGCCGGACGAGCACGTCGAGCGCTTCCTGACCGCCGTCCGCGAGCTGGTCACCGACGGCGCGGCGTGGAACTACCGCAACGAGGGCGGCCGTTGCGTCGCCGACAGCCGCCGCTAGGGCGGGACTACTCGTCCAGGCCGAGGGCGAAGGCCGCTTCCAGGTCGTGCTGGGAGTAGGTGCGGAAGGCGATCTGGGTCTCGGTGTGGGCCACGCCCGGGACCTTGTTCAGCCGGCCCGGGATGACCTCGGCCAGGTCGTCGTGGCGGCGCACCCGGACCATCGCCACCAGGTCGTAGCCGCCGGTCACCGAGTAGACCTCGCTGACGCCCTCGATGGCGGCGATGGCCTCGGCGATCTCCGGGATGCGGTCGACGCTGGTCTTGATCAGGACGATGGCGGTGATCACTGTTCAGGGCTCCTTCGTGAGGTGCGGCCAGCGTATCGGGCCTCAGCCGGGGCGTCTCGGGGGGTGGCCGACGACGGTGCAGGCGTAGAGGAAGCCGGCCGAGAAGCCGACCACGTGCACCAGGTAGGCCACCCCGGGACCGGCCGAGTGCACCGACCACCACTGCAGGGCGAACCAGAGGCCGAGCACCAGCCAGGCCGGGAAGCGCAGCGGGAGGAAGAGGAGCAGCGGCACCAGGGTGGTCACCCGGGCCCTCGGGTGGAAGCGCAGGTACGCCCCGAGCACGGCGGAGATCGCGCCCGAGGCGCCGATCAGGACCCGGGTGGAGTCGGGAGAGTGCGCCTCGGCGAGCGCGAAGCCGTACGAGGCGAGGCTGCCGGCGGCCAGGTAGAAGAGGAGATACCTGGCCCGGCCGACCCGCCGTTCGACGGTGGGGCCGAAGACGTGGAGGAAGAGCAGGTTGCCCAGCAGGTGGAGCCAGCCGGCGTGCAGGAACAGCCCGGTGAGGGCGGAGACCGCCGGGTGCTTGCCCGGGGTGGGGGAGGCGGGGCAGCCAGGGACCGGGTCCGGGCCCGCGGCCAGCTGCTCGGCGGTGAGCGGGTGGCCGGTCAGCAGCTCGGCGGGGACGGCGCCCCAGCGCTGCTCGTACCGCTGCTCGGCGCAGATCCGGGCCTGGCCGGTGCCGTACAGCGGGTTGAGGCCGGCGGCCGGGCCGAGCAGGAAGACCAGGGTGTTGACCGCGATCAGGGCGTACGTGACCGCCGCTGCGGGCACCGCCGGGCGGTCTCCCCGCGCTTCCGTGTACCGGGGGGCCGCGAGCGCCATGCGGCCAAGCATCCCTCCGCGCGCGGCAGGTGACACGGCGGTTTACGGCAAGTGGACCAGCCGCCGTGTTCCGGCAACCGGTGGTCGGGGTGGTTGCCCCAGGCAATAGGCTTGGGGCGGGCAATCCCGTCTCCCGCCGCCGACGCCGGGGCTCCGGGGGGAGCGCCTAGCCCACCCAGGGACCAGCCGAGAGGATCCCCGATGACCGTCCCCGCACTGACCGCCGAGACGCGCTGGCGCTGCACGCTGTGCGGCAACCTCACCCGCTTCGACGTGACCCGCACCGCGCGGGTGACCGAGTTCCTGCACTTCGACCTGGCCGGGGACTCCAAGGTCGAGGAGACCGAGGTGCACAGCGAGACGATCGAGTCGGTGCGCTGCCGCTGGTGCAACGCGGTGGACCAGGTCGAGCTGGTGGCCCGCCCGGGTGCCGAGGGCGCGGAGGCCCCCGCCGAGCAGGGCTGACCCCGCCGGTGCGGTGGGCGGTGCGCGACGCGGCCGTCCACCGCACGGGACAATACAGACAAGACGCACGGAGCGTGACGACAGGGGCGGCCGCGGGCCGCACCCGCTGGACCAGGATCGGAGCCGAGGACGTGGTGGACGCAGCGAGGGAGCCCGGCGAAGCGCAGGGGCTCCAGCCCGCTGCGCAGGCACCGGAGCCGGCCGCCGGGGCGGTCCCGTCGGAGCCCGCCGCGCCGGAGCCCGCCGCGGAGCGCGTGGTCGAGAAGCTGGACCGGCCGCTGCCGGAGGGGGTGCGCCGGCGCGTGGTCGGGCTGGCCTCCGACGCGCTGAGCGGGCTGCCACCCGCGGAGCTGCCGCAGAGCCTGCGTCAGTACGTCAAGTTCACCCCGGCCCGGCGGGCCAAGTACGCGGCCACCGCGCTGGCGGCGGCGCTGGAGTCCGAGCCGGCCTTCCGGGTACGGATAGCGGAGCGGCTGCGGCTGGGCCAGCCGGACCTGGTCAAGGCGCTGGAGTCGGGTACCGTCCCCGGCGCCGCCGATCCGATGGACGTCGCGGCCGCCGCCTACCTGGTGCGCTCGGCGGGTTGGAGCCGACTGGTCACCGAGGCCGGCGAGGAGGCCGAGCGGGCCGGTGCCGAGGACGCGGCGGCGGAGGCCACCCGGCTGGTGGAGAAGCTGCAGGCCGAGCTGGCCGAGGTGCGGGCCGCGGCGCGGGCGGACCTGGACCGCCAGCGCGCGGAGTTCGAGGGCGTCCGGCGGGAGGTCGAGTCGCTGCGCAAGAAGGTGCGGTCGCTGGAGAGCGACACCCGCCGGGCGCAGGCCGAGACCCGGCGGGTGACCGGGGAGCTGGAGGCCGCGAAGGCGCAGGCCGCGGGCGAGCGCAGTGCGGCCGAGGGCGAGGCCCGACGACTGCGGCACCGGGTGTCCGAGCTGGAGACCGCGGCCGAGCAGGGCCGCCGGTCGGCCCGCGAGGGGCGCAGCGTCGAGGACATGCGGTTGCGGCTGCTGCTGGACACCGTGCTGCAGTCGGCGCAGGGTCTTCAGCGCGAGCTGGCGCTGCCGGTCTCCCAGATCCGCCCGGCGGACCTGGTGGAGGCGGTGGTCCCGGGGGCGGCCTCGCCGCACGAGGTGGCCCGGCGCGGTCTGGCCGAGGACGATCCGGCGCTGCTGGACCAGCTGCTGGCGATCCCGCAGGTGCACCTGGTGGTGGACGGCTACAACGTGACCAAGACCGGGTACCCGACGTTGCCGCTGGAGCAGCAGCGGATCCGGCTGCTGGGCGGGCTGGCGATGCTCGCCCAGCGCACCCAGGCGGAGGTCACCTGCGTGTTCGACGGGCAGGACCTGGACGTGCCGGTCATCATGGCGCCGCCGCGCGGGGTTCGGGTACGGTTCAGCCGGACCGGGGAGACGGCGGACGAGCTGATCCGGCGTCTGGTCCGGGCCGAGCCGCAGGGCCGTCCGGTGGTGGTGGTGTCCACCGACCGGGAGGTCGCGGAGGGCGTGCGGAAGGCGGGTGCGCGCCCGGTGGCCTCGGTGCTGCTGCTGAACCGGCTCGCCCGGCCCTGATCCGGGCCGGTGGCCGTGATTCCTGGTCAGTGCCCTTTTCGGGCGCTTTCCGTGGGGGTGTGCGGATCCGGTGAAGCCAGCGTGGGAACCGGAGTTCACGCCTTCGGGGGAGTGGCAAAACGGATAGATCTTCACTAGGGTCTGGCGTCAAACCTATTTTCCGGAATCTCACCCGAACAGGTGAGTCCATTGGAAGAAGGAGCCGGATCCCTTGGCCTCCCACCGCCGTCCCAAGCAGCCGAGCCGCGCGCGGGTCTCCGTGCTCACCGCTGCCGCTGCGACCGCGGTCGCCCTCTCGGCCCAGGTGGCCGCGCATGCCGCGCCGCAGCCGAACACGTCCGACGTCAAGGCGCAGATCGACCAGCTCCAGCAGGAGCAGGAGCAGGCGGCGGAGAAGTACAACGGCGCCAAGGAGCGTGCCGACCAGCTCCGCAAGCAGGCCGACCAGCTGCAGGACCAGGTGGCCCGCAGTCAGGACCAGATGAGCCAGCTGCAGACCGGTCTGGCCCAGGTCGCGGGCGAGCAGTACCGCACCGGGGGCATCGACCCGTCCGTCCAGCTGATGCTCTCCTCCGACCCGACCGGCTACCTGGACAAGGCGTCGAGCGTCCAGCAGGCCAGCGCGAGCCAGACCGAGGCGCTCAAGGGGCTGCTCGACCAGCAGCGCCGGCTGGACCAGGAGAAGGCCGAGGCGGCCGCCGTGCTGGCCTCGCTGGACGCCACCACCAAGGACCTCAACCAGGCCAAGACGGACGTCAACCAGAAGCTGAAGGCCGCGCAGGACCTGCTGAACTCGCTCAGCGCCGCCGAGCGGGCCGCGCTGAAGGCCCAGCAGCAGCAGGACGACCGCGCCTCGCGCGGCGCGGCCCGGGTCGACCTCAGCAGCCTGCCGCCGGCCAGCGGCTACGCGGCCGTGGCCGTGGCCAAGGCGATGAGCAAGCAGGGCTCGCCGTACGTGTGGGGCGCCACCGGGCCGAGCACCTTCGACTGCTCGGGCCTGATGCTCTGGTCGTACGCCCAGGCCGGCGTCTCGCTGCCGCGCACCTCGCAGGAGCAGGGCGACGTCGGCACCCGGGTGCCCTCGCTGGACCAGGCCCAGCCGGGCGACCTGGTGATCTACGGCAGCGACCGGCACCACGTCGGGATGTACATCGGCAACGGCATGGTGGTCCACGCGCCGCACACCGGTGACGTGGTGAAGGTGATGAAGGCCGACGCGATGCCGATCAACACGATCCGCCGGGTCTGACGGCCCGACACGCCCGAGGGGTCCGACTCCGGCCCTGTGATCCGCGCCACCTCCCGACCGGGGGTGGCGCTTCGGGTTTGCCCGCAATCGGCCGACCGGTGAGCGTCGATCAGCTTTGCGTGCGGCGGCGATCACGATCAGTCATTTTCACAAAAGAACATGGGTAATCTTCCGTCTTTTTTCTGACAAGGATTTGAACGGATCACGGTTCAGTTACTAGGGTCGTGCCCCGAACCACCGCACTGTCGATCACCCAGCCTGGGTGGCGGCGGTGGTTTCCGTCGAGTTCGCGAAACAGCGGGGCAGGTCGAAGCGACTGCCCGACAGGGGAGCCCAGTGGTCGGGGGCGCTGCGGAGCGGAGCCGGGGAACCACGTTCCTCCGGGGTGAATCGGCGCCAGGTCGGCCGTTGCTGAGGCCGTGAGGCGTCGTAGGGCATGCTTCCGGCCCGAACCCGTCAGCTCACCCGGTAGACGGAGGTAGGAAGAAGGAGTCCGCCTTCGTGGCGTCCCATCGTCGTCCCAAGCCCGCCGGCCGCGCCCGTGTCTCGATCCTGACCGGTGTCGCCGCCGCGGCCGTCGCCCTCTCCGCGCAGACCGGCGCGCACGCCGACCCGCAGCCGACCAAGGAGCAGGTCAAGGAGCAGGTCGACCAGCTCAACGAGCAGGCCGAGCAGGCGACCGAGAAGTACAACGCGGCGCAGGAGAAGCAGCAGGAGCTGGAGAAGCAGGTCTCCGGCCTGCAGGACCAGGTGGCCCGTCAGCAGGCGCAGGTCACCGACCTGCAGGGCGGCCTCGCCGAGATCGCCGGCGAGCAGTACCGCAACGGGGGTATATCCCCGACCGTCCAGCTGATGCTCTCCTCCAGCCCGGACAACTTCCTCAACCAGGCCGGGGCGCTGAACCAGGCCGGTGACACCCAGAAGAACCAGCTGAAGCAGCTCCAGGAGCAGCAGCGCAAGCTCGACCAGGACCGCACCGAGGCCCAGGGCAAGCTCGCCGAGCTGGAGTCCACGACCACGCAGCTGAAGGCGTCCAAGGAGGACGTCCAGAACAAGCTGAAGGCCGCCCAGGACCTGCTCAACACGCTGACCGAGCAGGAGCGCCAGGCGATCAAGGCGGCCGAGGAAAAGGCCGCCGCAGACGCCAAGGCCAAGGCGGACGCCGCCGCGCAGGCCTCCCAGTCGGGCTCCGGTGACCGCGCCTCGCGCGACAGCGGCCGCTCCGACCTCGGCTCGGGCTCCTCGAGCGCGCCGGTCAAGATCGCCCCGGGCAGCTCGCACGGCGCGGCCGCGCTGGCCGCCGCCGCCTCCAAGGTCGGCAGCCCGTACGTCTGGGGCGCCACCGGCCCCAGCTCCTTCGACTGCTCCGGCCTGATGGTCTGGGCGTTCAACCAGGCCAACGTGTCGCTGCCGCGCACCTCGCAGGAGCAGGCCGGCGCCGGCACCCGGATCGGCACGGACCTCTCCCAGGCCCAGCCCGGCGACCTGCTGATCTTCTACAGCGACGCCCACCACGTCGGCATCTACGCGGGCAACGGCCAGGTGCTGCACGCACCCAAGCCGGGTGCCTCGGTGCGCTACGAGGCCGTCTCCAACATGCCGCTGGCTTCCATCGTGCGGGTCTGATCCCCGCCCGGTCCGACGGGCCCGGTCCTCCACCACGGAGGGCCGGGCCTGCGGCTTTTCCGGCGACGCGCTCTGGTGTCCGAATAGGGGTCAAATATTCGGGTCAGGAGGGGTTTGGACTCACTTGCCCGGACTCGCTAACGTCTGCCACCGGACTCCCGCTCGACGGCCGCCCACCGGGGCGCGGCCGCGGGGCCGCGCCGCAGGACTGGAGCCGCTGCCGCCATGCCCGTGCACCGCCGTTCCCAACTGCTCGCCCGTGCGCTGGTACTGACCGCGGCCGCCACCACGGCCCTGGGCGTGGCGACCGCCGGCAGCGCCCAGGCCGCCCCCGGGGCGCCGGACACGCCCGACCGCAAGGACGTCAAGGCGCAGGTCGAGCAGCTGTACGACGAGGCCGAGCAGGCCTCGGAGAAGTACAACGCCGCTCAGGAGGCGCAGAAGCGGCTCCTGAGCGAGACCGCGAACCTGCAGGGCGAGGTAGCCGCCGCCCAGGACCAGCTCAACCAGCTGCGCGGGGACCTGGCCACGGTGGCCGGGGCCGAGTACCGGAGCGGCGGGATGGCCCAGACCGCCCAGCTGATGCTCTCCACCGACCCCGAGGCCTACCTCGCCCGTGCCCGCACCCTCGGCCAGGCCGCCGAGCGGCAGCAGGAGACCCTGCACGAGCTGGTCACCCGTCAGCGCAGGCTCGACCAGCGCCGCGCCGAGACGGCGGCCAAGCTCGCCGAACTGGACCAGGCCCGCCGCTCGCTGGCCGAGAACAAGCAGCAGATCCAGCAGCGGCTGGCCGCGGCGCAGAAGCTGCTGAGCGGCCTGGGCGTCGCCGAGCGGGCCAGGATGGCCGTCCAGGACGCCCGGGAGGCCGAGCAGCGCGCCACCCGCGGCACCGACCGGCTGGACCTCGGCACCGCCCCGCCCGCCTCCGAGCGCGGGGCGGCCGCGCTGGCCGCCGCGGTGCGGATGATCGGCTCGCCCTACGTCTACGGATCCACCGGGCCCCGCGCCTTCGACTGTTCCGGTCTGATGTACTACAGCTGGCGGCAGGCCGGAGTGACCCTGCCGCGGACCTCGCAGGCCCAGGCGTACGCCGGGCAGCGGATCAGCCTCTCCGAAGCACGGCCGGGAGACCTGGTGATCTTCTACCGGGACATGCACCACGTCGGGATGTACGCCGGCGGCGGGGTGATGGTGCACGCCCCCTACCCGGGCGCCAAGGTCCGGTACGAGAGCGTCAACTCGATGCCGGTCTCGGGGGTGGTCCGGCTCTGAGCGCGACGCCTTCCGGCGCGGCCGAGCCGCACCCGATAGACGCGGCCGGTCGCGTGCTGTCCCGGCGCGGAGCACTGCTGCTGGCGGCCGGCGGGCTGGTCCAGCTGTCGCTCCCCCCGGCCGCCCCGGCGGCGCCGCCGGACGCGCGGGACGCCGACCGGGCCACCGAGGTGGCCGCGCTGCTGGCGGAGCGGGCGCGCTCGCTGCCCGTCTGGTCCGGGCTCACCGGGGCCGGGGCGGCGTACCGCAACCTGGTGCTGTCGCCCGGGCCGACGGCCCCGGCGGCCGGCGGCCCGGAGCGGCTGACCGCGTCCGTCGAACTGGCATTGCGGGTCGCCGGGTACGACGAGTACCCGGTGGTGTACCCGCGCCGGATCGAGCTGGTCCGGGACCGGGGCGGCTGGCGGGTCGAGCACGAGGAGGGCACGGGCGGACCCCCGGCGCTGTGGGACCTCGGCCCCGCCCGTACCGCCCCCGGCGCCCGGTGCCTGGTGCTGGGCCTGGCCGCAGGGCCCGACCCGGCCGGGCTGGTCGCGGTGGGGGACCAGGCGGTGCCGGCCGTCAGCGCGGTCTGGGGCAGCGGCTGGGCCGGCCGGCTGCTGCTCGAACTGCCCGCCACCGAGCCGGAGTTCGCCCGGCTGCTGGAGGCCGACCCGGCGGGCTGGACGGGCATGGCGGCGGTCACCGTGGCCGCCCCCGGCGCCCCCTGGCACACCCCGGCGGACCGGGTGGTGATCAACCCCGAGGCGTTCGGGCGGCTCAGCGACTTCGGCCGGCAGGTGGTGGTCACCCACGAGGCCACCCACGTCGCGACCCGGGCCGACACCCGGGCCTGGACCCCGCTGTGGCTCTCCGAGGGCGTCGCCGACTGGACCGCCTACCGCGGGTCCGGCCGCCGCCCGCAGCAGATCGCCCCCGAGCTCACCCGGGACGTCGCCGCCGGGAAGCTGCCCACCGCGCTGCCCGCCGACGGGGACTTCTCCGCCGGAGCCACCGGCATCGCCCAGGCCTACGAGCAGGCCTGGCTCGCCTGCGAGCTGATCGCCCGCCGCTACGGGACGGACCGGCTGGTCGCCTTCTACCGGGCGGTCGGCGCGGCCGACGGGCAGGGTGAGGACCGGGACCGCCGTACCGACCGGCTGCTGCGCGGCGAACTGGGCATCGGACTGGCCGAGTTCACCACGCTCTGGCTGGCCGAGGTGCAGGCGCTGAAAGCCGGCTAGGGCGGCCCTCGTCGGTCAGGCCCTAGCGACCGGCCGGGTGGTCGATGCCGTCCAGCAGGTCCTGCTCGTAGGCGATGCCCGGGCGGACCGGGTAGGCGGAGGCGGGCGGCAGCGCGGCGGGCTCGGACAGCACCACGGTCGGCGGCAGGGGCGCCGCGGCGCGGGTGGAGCGCCAGAGCCGGACGGCGGAGAGCACGGTGGCGGTCAGCAGCAGCAGGTTGCGCAGGCCCAGCACGGTGATCGCCAGCGGATCGCTGTCCAGGACCTGGGTGAACATGGTCGGGAATTCGAGCAGGGTGAGCGGGCAGGCGACCAGGATCAGCAGCGCCACCGGCCGCTGGCTGGTGCCGCGCACGGTCAGGCAGACCGCCGCCACGCCGATCAGCCAGACCAGGTACTGCGGGCTGATCACCCGGCTGGTCACCACGAAGACCAGCAGCGCGCACAGCGCCGCGTCGTACATGGTGGCCGCGTTGCGGCGGCGGGCGGTGAAGCGCCACAGCAGCAGCCAGAGGAAGCCCAGCACGGTGCCGGCCATCATCACCTTGCTGATCACGCTGACCCACGGTCCGAGCATCTCGGGGGAGCCGTAGTTCATGGTGACCCTGCCGTTCCAGCCCCCGGCGATCCGGGCCAGGTGCAGCGGCAGGGCGCCGACCGACTCGACCTCGATGCCGCGGTCCTTCTGGAAGGCGAGGAAGCCGAAGGCGCCGTTCATCCCGGCCGCGAGCAGGAAGCCCACCGAGACGGCGGTGGCCGCGGCCAGCGTCCAGGAGCGGCGGGTGCGGCGGCCGGACGGGGTGCCGATCAGGCCGAGCAGCGGCCACACCTTGACGATGCCGCCCAGGCCCAGCAGCAGCCCGCCGACCGCCGGGCGGCGGATCAGCGCGAGCAGGCCGGCCAGGGCGAGCGCGGTGACCAGCAGGTCGAAGCGGTTGTAGATCATCGGGCCGAGCAGCGGCACGCCGACCACCCACATCCAGGCGCCGGTCAGCGCCCGGCCCTTGCGCAGGCCGGTGCGGATCAGCAGCGCGGCCGCGGCGGCGTCGGCGATGCCGCAGATCACCCAGAACGAGGTCAGGTACGACCAGGGCAGCAGGCCCGGCAGCAGGATGACCAGGGCGGCGCCGGGCGGGTACTGCCAGGTCACGTCGTCGAACGGGAAGGTGCCGGTCTGCAGCACGCCGTACCAGGCGTGGTAGATCATCCAGACGTCGGCCGTGACGTCGCCACCGGGCGACTTCAGGACGCCGGTCATCAGCAGCACCAGCACGGTGCGGGTGGCCACCCAGGTCGCCCCGAGGGCGGCGAGCGCCCCGAGCGGGCGGCCGAGGCGGCCGCGCGAAGTACCGGACTCGGTGGCCGGGGCCAACTCCACTGCGCTCCCTCGTTCGTCTCGACGTCCTCACCGGAGGCGTCGTACTGACGGACGCCCGGGCCGCCGCGTGCGCAGCAACCTAGGTACTAGGACTGACCCGGGGGTCAAACGGTTGCCGTGTGCGGTTCCGTTCCCGGCGGGTCATGGTGTTGACCTATCGTACGGATCACCCAGCGGTACACCGAGCACCCCCCGACCGAGCGAGCCGTGGCCTGATGCACAGAACCTTGATCGTCACCAACGACTTCCCGCCCCGCCCGGGAGGCATCCAGGCCTTCGTGCACAACATGGCCGTCCGTCAGCCCGCCGGGAGCGTCGTGGTGTACGCCTCGACCTGGCGGGACGGCACCGAGGTGCGGCGCTTCGACGCCGAGCAGCCGTTCCCGGTGATCCGGGACCGCACGAAGGTGATGGTTCCCACACCGCGGGTCACCCGGCGGGCCGCCGAGATCCTGCGTGCGGAGAAGTGCGACTCGGTCTGGTTCGGCGCCGCCGCACCGCTCGGCCTGATGGCGCCCGCGCTGCGCCGGGCCGGGGCCGGGCGGCTGCTCGGCATGACCCACGGGCACGAGGCCGCCTGGGCGCAGCTGCCGGGCTCCCGGCAGCTGCTGCGGCGGATCGGGGCGGGCACCGACGTGCTGACGTACCTGGGCGAGTACACCCGCTCGCGGATCGCCGCCGCGGTCGGGCCGCGGGCCGCGGGCCGGATGGTGCAGCTGCCGCCGGGCGTCGACGAGTCGACCTTCCACCCGGCCTCGGGGGGTGCCGAGGTGCGCCGGCGGCTGGGGCTGGCGGACCGGCCGGTGGTGGTCTGCGTCTCCCGGCTGGTGCCGCGCAAGGGCCAGGACACCCTGATCGAGGCGATGCCGCAGATCCTGGCGGACGTGCCGGACGCGGTGCTGCTGGTCGTCGGCGGCGGACCGTACCGGGCGGACCTGGAGAAGCTCGCGGAGGCCAGGGGCGTCCGGGCCTCGGTGAGGTTCACCGGCTCGGTACCGTGGGAGGAGCTGCCCGCCCACTACGGGGCCGGGGACGTCTTCGCCATGCCCTGCCGGACCAGGCGCGGCGGGCTGGACGTGGAGGGCCTGGGGATCGTCTACCTGGAGGCCTCGGCGACCGGACTGCCGGTGGTCGCGGGGGACTCCGGCGGGGCTCCGGACGCGGTGCTGGAGGGCGAGACCGGGTACGTGGTGCCGGGCGGCTCGGCCGCGGTGGCCGCGGAGCGGATCGTCCGGCTGCTGGGGGACGAGGAGCTGCGGCGGCGGATGGGCGAGGCCGGGCGGCGCTGGGTGGAGCGCTCCTGGCGCTGGGACCTGCTGGCCGGGCGGCTGACCTCGCTGCTGGCGGGCTGAGACGCGGACGGGCCCCGCCCCCGTCCGGGGAGGCGGGGCCCGTCCACACCCCCTACTTCTTGTAGAGCGCCTCGATCTCGGCGGCGTAGTCCTTGAGCACCACGTTGCGCTTGAGCTTGAGCGAGGGCGTCAAGTGGCCGCTCTCCTCGGAGAACTCGGTGTCCAGCAGGCGGAACTTCTTGACCGCCTCGGCGTGCGAGACGGCCGCGTTGCCGTCGTCCACCGCCGTCTGGAGGGCGGCCAGCAGGTCCGGGTCGTCGGCGAGCTCGGCGACGGTGGCGGTGGCGGGCTTGCCGTTGAGCTCCTTCCACTTCGGGAAGAAGTCCGGGTCGACGGTGATCAGGCAGGCGATGAAGGGCTTGCGGTCGCCGACCACCATGACCTCGCCGACCAGGGCGTGGGCGCGGATCCGGTCCTCGATCACGGCCGGGGCGACGTTCTTGCCGCCGGCGGTGACGATGATCTCCTTCTTGCGGCCGGTGATGGTCAGGTAGCCCTCGGAGTCCAGCGAGCCGAGGTCGCCGGTGGCCATCCAGCCGTCCTTGAGGGTGTCGGCGGTGGCCTGCGGGTTGTTCCAGTAGCCGGTGAAGACGTGCGGGCCCTTGAAGTAGACCTCGCCGTCCTCGGCGATCCGGACGGAGGCGCCGGGGACCGGCTGGCCGACCGTACCGATCTTCGGCTTGTCCCACGGGTTGAAGGCGGTGGCCGCGCAGGTCTCGGTGAGGCCGTAGCCCTCCAGGACGGTGAAGCCGATGCCCCGGTAGAAGTGGCCGAGCCGCTCGCCGAGCGGGGCGCCGCCGGAGATCGCGTGGGTGGCCCGGCCGCCGAGGGCGGCGCGCAGCTTGCTGTAGACCAGCTTGTCGAACACCGCGTGCTTGAGCCGCAGGACCAGGCCCGCGCCGCCGGCGTCCAGCGCCCGGCTGTAGGCGATCGCGGTCTCGGCGGCCTTGTCGAAGATCTTGCCCTTGCCGTCGGCCTGGGCCTTGGCGCGGGCGGTGTTGTAGACCTTCTCGAACACTCTGGGCACGCCCAGGATCAGGCTCGGCCTGAAGGCGGCCAGCTCGGCCGTGACGTCCTTGATGTCGGAGACGTGGCCCAGCTTGATCGGGGCCATCGCCGGGGCGATCTCGGCGATCCGGCCGAGCACGTGGGCGAGCGGCAGGAAGAGCAGGACGGAGCTGTCGCCGGTGCGGAACAGCGGGGCCAGGCGCGCGACCACGTTGCCGCACTCGGCGAGGAAGTTGCCGTGGGTCAGCTGGCAGCCCTTCGGGCGGCCGGTGGTGCCCGAGGTGTAGACGATGGTGGCGATGTCGTCGGGGCCGGCGATCGAGCGGCGCTCCTGCACCGTCGCGTCCGGGACGTCCCGGCCGGCCTCGGTCAGCGCGGCGAGCGCGCCGCCCTCGATCTGCCAGGTGCGCTTCAGCTGCGGCAGCCGGTCGCGGACCTCGGCGACCACCTTGACGTGCTGGTCGGTCTCGGTCAGGACGGCGACCGCGCCCGAGTCCCCGAGGATCCACTCGACCTGCTCGGCGGAGGAGGTCTCGTACACCGGCACGGTGATCGCGCCGGCCGTCCAGATCGCGAAGTCCAGCAGCGTCCACTCGTACCGGGTGCGGGACATGATGCCCACCCGGTCGCCGGGCTCGATGCCCGCGGCGATCAGGCCCTTCGCGGCGGCGTGCACCTCGGCGAGGAACTGGACCGAGGTCAACTCCTGCCAGCGGCCGTCCACCTTCCGGCTGAGCACCGCGACGTCCGGGTGCTCCTCGGCGTTCCGGTGCACAGGGTCGGAGAGGTTACCGCCGCTCGGTACCTGGTAGAGGGCCGGAAGGCTGAAGTCGAGCAAGACTGCTCCTCGTTCGCGACGCTGCGGGACGGCAGGACGTTACTGCCCGGTAGGCAGCTTCGACCAGGGGGGTCGGCCCCGGTGTTCGAAGTGTCACACCGGGGCGGGTCGGACCAGGCCGTGACCGGGTCGTTCGACTGGCACCCTACGGCAGCCCCCGGTGACCGGCCGGTAGCATGCCCCGCCGCCCGCCCCGCAGCGCCCGCCGCCGGTGCCCGCGCGGCCGAGCCGATCGCCGGTCGCGGTAGCCTGCTCCGGGCGGATCGGGTCGAGCGTGCCCCGACCCGGGCCGGCAGGCAGAGGGACGACGCGGAGGGTCATTCCATGGCGGAGCACACCAGGTCGAGCATCACCATCGACGCGACCCCGGCCGAGGTCATGGCCGTGATCGCCGACTTCGCCGCCTACCCGGCCTGGACCGGCGAGGTCAAGGAGGTCGAGGTCCTGGGGACCGCCGAGGACGGCCGCGCCACCGAGGTCCGGCTGCTGCTGGACGCCGGCGCCATCCGCGACGAGCACACCCTGTCCTACACCTGGGACGGCGACCGCGAGGTCCGCTGGACCCTCGTCCGCAGCCAGATGCTCCGCTCGCTGGACGGCTCCTACACCCTCGCCCCGCTGGCCGGCGGCCGCACCGAGGTCACCTACCAGCTCGCCGTGGACGTCAAGATCCCGATGCTCGGCATGATCAAGCGCAAGGCCGAGAAGGTCATCATCGACCGCGCCCTGGACGGCCTGAAGAAGCGCGTCGAGGGCTGACGGGAACGGCACGGCACGGCGGAACGGGGGCTGACGGCATGACGGCGACGCGCACCATCCTGGTCAGCGGTGACGCGGGCGCGCCCACCGTGGCCGCCGCCACCGCCCTGCACGCCGCCCGGAGCGGCCACCGCACCTGGCTGCTGGCCGCCGACGACCCGCACCGCACCCTGGACGCCGTCCTCGACACCCGGCTGGAACCCGAACCGATCCGCTACGCCCCGGGCCTCACGGTCTCCCGGATCGACGAGCAGGCCGCCTTCCGCTACGCCGTCGGCGAGCTCACCGGCCGGCTCAAGCCCGCCCTCGACCTGCTCGGCGCCGAACAGCTCGACCCCGAGGAACTGAGCGCCCTCCCCGGCATCGCCCGGCTCGCCCTGCTGCGTGCCCTGCCCGCCGCCGACCAGGACGTCCTGGTGGTGCTCGCCCCGCCGCCCGCCGAGCTGATCGCCACTCTCGCCCTGCCCGAGCAGCTGGCCCGCTACCTGGACCGGCTGGTCCCCGAGCAGCGGCAGGCCGCCCGCGCGCTGCGCCCGCTGCTGGCGGGGCTGGCCGGTGTCCCGATGCCCGCCGAGTGGCTGTACGAGGGGCGCACCAAGGCCGCCGCGGTGCTCGCCGAGTCCCGCGCCGCGATCAGCGACCCGGGAACCAGCGTGCGCCTGGTCGTGCCGGCCGACGGCCACCCGTACGAGGAACTGCGCCGGATCAGGGCCGCGCTCGCGCTGTACGGGCACCGGCCGGACGCCGTCGTGGTGCACGGCGCGCTGCCGCCGGCTGCCCTGGCCTCGCCCGACGCCTGGCTGGCCGCGCTGGCCCGCCGCCGCCAGGAGGAGCTGGACCGACTCGCCGCCGTGACCGACGCCCCGGTGCTGGTCACCGGCCTGGCCGAGGGCACCCTGGAGGCCGTCGCCGACCGCCTGTACGGGGACGGGCCCGGCCCCGAGCGGCTGGCCCCGGAGCCCTGGGCGGTCGAGGACCGGCTCGCCCGGGACGGCCTGCTGGTCTGGCACCTCGACCTGCCCGGCGCCGACCGCGCCGGGCTCGACCTGGTCCGCCGGGGCGACGACCTGGTGGTCGGCCTCGGCGCCCACCGCCGGGTGCTGCCGCTGCCCGCCGCGCTGCGCCGCTGCACGGTCGCCGGGGCGGGGCTGCACGAGGGCGTGCTGTCGGTGCGGTTCGCGCCCGACCCTTCGCTCTGGCCGCAGGGCTGACGGGTTCTCCGGTCTTTTCGGGGGCCGCCGCCGGTCGGGTAGCGTCGGGCCGGAGGGCCGCGGGGTGCGGCCACGGCTGAGGAGGCGCCCGCGATGACCAGCACCGACGACCGTACCGAGCCCGGCGCGGAGCAGGGGAGCGGGCCGTCCCACCCGTTCGGGCCGGAACTCGGCCCGCTGGTCGACGAGGTGCGCAGGTTCGCCACCGCCGTCGGCGAGAAGGCGCAGGAGACCAGCGCCACCACCCTGATCGCCCTCTCCGGGCTGGCCGACCGCCTGCGCACCCAGCAGCCGGAGGTCTACTCCCACCTCGCCGCGGCCGGCTCCGGGCTGGCCGCCGCGGGCTCCGAGCTGCTGGCCGCCTACCGGGCCGCGGTGGCCGGGCACGAGCAGCGCTGGACCGCCGGGGAGAGCGCTCCGGTGGAGAAGATCGACCTCGACGGGCCCGGCCGGGCCACGGACGACGGCGGTGCGGACGGCACTGACGAGACGTCCGCCAAGCAATGAATCCGTAACCTTCGGAGGGTGATCGCGCTGCTCTCGTACGTCACGAAGGCGGAGATTAGATAAGACTTTTGAAGCGTCGCGGCCCGGTTTTCCCAAAATTGTCTTCGGATAATGTATGCGAGGCTGTGTACGGGGGCTGGGTTGGACGGTACCGTTCCGTCCAGCGGGAACGAGTGAATAGCTGAGGGACACATGGCTCTGACCATCGGCGTCGATGTCGGCGGGACCAAGATCGCGGCAGGCGTGGTCGACGAAGCGGGTGCGATCCTGGCGCGGACCCGGGTCCCCACCCCGGCCGACCCCCAGTGGGCGGTCGACGCCATCGCCCAGGCCGTGCGCGAGCTCAAGGAGCAGCACCCCGACGTCACCGCGGTCGGCGTCGGCGCCCCCGGCTTCGTCGACAGCAACCGCTCCACGGTGATCTTCGCGCCCAACATCGACTGGGAGAACGAACCGCTGCGCGGCCGGATCGAGGAGCTCACCGGCCTGTCCACGGTGGTCGAGAACGACGCCAACTGCGCCGCCTGGGCGGAGTTCCGCTTCGGCGCGGCCGCCGACCACCAGGACATGGTGCTGATCACCGTCGGCACCGGCATCGGCGGCGGCATCGTCCTGGACGGGCGGCTGCACCGCGGCCGCTTCGGCGTGGCCGGCGAGATCGGCCACCTCAACATGGTCCCGGACGGCCTGCCGTGCGGCTGCGGCGGCAAGGGCTGCTGGGAGCAGTACGGCTCCGGGCGCGCGCTGCGCCGCTACGGCCGGGAGCGGGCCGCGGCCGACCCGGTGCGCGGCCGGCGGATGCTGGAGCTCAACGACGGCGTCGCCGAGACCATCCGCGGCATCCACATCACCGAGGCGGCCGAGGGGGGCGACCCGCTCGCCCTGGAGTGCTACGCCGAGCTGTCCGACTGGCTCGGCCGCGGCATGGCCGACCTCGCCGCGCTGTTCGACCCGGGCGTCTTCGTCCTCGGCGGCGGCGTCTCCGACTCCGGCCGACTGCTGCTCGACCCGGTCGCCAAGGCCTTCGAGCACTACCTGACCGGCGGGGTGCACCGCCCGCGCGCCGAGGTCGTACTCGCCTCGATGGGCTCCGCGGCGGGCATCGTCGGCGCCGCGGACCTCGCCCGCACCTGACGTCCGCTCCCCTGCGCAGACCCGCCGGCGGCGGTGCGACCGGGCCCCGACCGATCCCGGACGCGCCGCCGCCGTCGTCGTCGGGCGGGTCCGACCACTCCCGCCGCGCGCGCTGATGCGGCGCGAACGGTCGGACACGCCCTACCGTCCTTCCCAGTGACACGTACAGGTGACACGTACAGGGGAGGACCGTGAGATGACCGCCGCGCCCATCGCTCCGCCACCGGGCGGCCCGCGCCGACTGCGCCTGCTCAGCTACAACATCCGCTCGTTGCGCGACGACCGGCGGGCGCTGGTGCGGGTGATCCGGGCCTGCGCGCCCGACCTGGTCTGCGTCCAGGAGTCGCCGCGCTACTGGCGCCCGGAGGGACAGGCCGCCTGGCTGGCCCGGAGCACCGGGACGGTGGTGCTGTCCGGGGGCGGCCGGACCGCCGCCGGGCCGCTGCTGCTCGGCCGGCCCGACGCGGTGGAGGTGCTCGGCCGGCACGACCGGCTGCTGCCCAAGACCCGCGGCCTGCACGCGCGCGGCTTCGCCACCGCGCTGCTGAGGGTGCCCGGCGCGGCACCGTTCACCGTCACCAGCTGCCACCTCAGCCTGGACGCCGAGGAGCGCCGCGGGCAGTTCGAGCTGCTGCTCGACCAGCTCGCGATCGCCGAACACGGCGTCGTGGCAGGGGACTTCAACGAGCATCCGGACGGGCCGGGCTGGCAGCTGCTGGCCTCCCGGATGCGGGACGGATATCCGACGGCGCCCTGGGGCGGCGAGTTCACGTCCGTCCCCGAGAACCCCTACCAGCGGATCGACGCCGTCTTCGCCACGCCCGGGATCACCGTCCTCGGCTGCGGGGTGCCGCACGGCCTGCCCGGCGTCACCGAGGCCGACCTGCGGGCCGCTACCGACCACCTGCCGGTGCTGGCGGTCGTCGAACTGCCCGAGGCCGGCCGATGAGCAGGGCGGTCAGACCACCGCGCCGTGGTCCGGGTCCTCCGGCTCGTCCTCGTCGCGGTCCTTCATCCGGGCGACCAGGGTGACGAAGCCGCCGAGGAAGGCGGTGACCCCGACCCAGGCGGGCCAGCCGGAGATCTCCCGCCACACCACCGCGTCGATCAGCAGCAGGGCCGGGCCACCGAGCACCGCCAGCCACGCGAACTTGGCGGTGGTGTCGGCGGGCGGCAGCGGCGGGGGCTCCGGCGGGACGTAGTGGCCCTCGTCGCTCTCCTCGGCCAGCTCGAAGTCGCGCGGGCCCGAGGTGGCGGCCGGGAGCACGGGGCGCCCGGAGCGGGAGCGGGGCTGGGGGGCGAGGTCGGAGAGGTCGTCCGGGGCGCCCTGGCCGGCCCCGGGGCCGGTGCCGTCCTTGAAGCCGCCCTTGAGGTCGTTCTGCGCCCGGAGGTTCTCGACCTCGGGCCAGTTGGGGTTGGTGAGGTCGACCGGGTCGTCGAACTGGGCGACCAGGGCGGCGAAGATCGCGTCCTGCTCGGCCTGGCTGCGCTCGGGGGCGCTGCGGCGCGGGCGGGGCTCCACGGGCACGGGGGCGTCCGCCTCGGTCGGCTCCCCGGCCGGGACGGTCGGCGCGCCGCCGGCTGCCGCACCTCCCGAGGCCGGGCCGCCCTGGACGGTGCCGTCCCCGTGGACGGTGGCGTCGCCCGGGACGATCGGGGTCCCCTCGGCGCCGGCGTCCCCCCGGCCGGTGGCGTCCGTCGGCGCTCCGTCCGTCCGCGCGCCGTCCTCGCGGGGCTTCTCGTCCCCACTGCCCGCCGTGCTGCTCTCGTGCACTTCCGGCCCTTCAGCCATGGTGATCGTCGGATTCGGCCAAGTCCGCCCCCGCCGCGTACGCGGGAGCCAGCCGTCGGATGAAGTCCTGGCTCGCCGCGAATATTTCCGCCGCGTCGTGGTCCAGCGTCGCGACGTGGAAGCTGCGTTGGCACAGCCGCTCCGTCACGTCGGTCGAGGATATCCGGGCCAGCACCAGTTCCGAGTTGGCCGGAGAGACGACGTGGTCCTGCGGGCTGTGGAAGAGCAGCACGGGCTGGGTCACCTCGGGCAGCCGCCGCTGGACCTCCCGCCACAGCCGGCCCAGCGACCAGGCGGCGTGCAGCGGCGTCCGGTCGTAACCGAGCTCCCGGGCGCCCGGCTTGTGGATGTCGTTCGCGACCCCCGCGATGCTCGGGACGAGGTGCCGGAGCACCGGGAGCAGCACCCCGGCGGGGTTGTCCGAGCGCACCGACGGGTTGACCAGCACCAGCCCGGACACCGTCGGGCCGTGCAGCGCGGCCAGCCGCAGCGCCAGGGCGCCGCCCATCGACAGCGCGCAGACGAAGACCTGCTCGCACTCCTCGGCGAGGGCCAGCAGCTCGCGCTCGACCTCCGCGTACCAGTCCTCCCACCGGGTGACCTGCATGTCCTGCCAACGGGTGCCGTGCCCCGGCAGCAACGGCAGCGAGACGGTGAACCCGGCCGCCGCCAGCTCCTCGGCCCAGGGCCGCATCGACTGCGGCGAGCCGGTGAAGCCGTGGCAGAGCAGCACCCCGACCGGTCCGCCGCGGTGGCGGTACGGTTCGGCACCGGGCAGCAGCGGCATGGCGGACTCCTTCGCGGGCAGGTGGCGCTGGGGGAGGGACGCTGGGAGGGGAGCTGCAGGAATCCGCATCGTCCCATGCCCCGAGCCGGGACGTACACCCCCTACGGCGGGCCCGGGCACAGCCGACGGCCGCGGGGCATTAGGATCGACCGGTCCGCATAACAGGAGGCCCGGGTTGTTCTACCGACTGATGAAGATGATCGTCGCGCCACTGCTTCGGATCTTCTTCCGGCCGTGGATCGAGGGTGAGGAGAACATCCCCACCGAGGGTGCGGCGATCATCGCGAGCAACCACCTGTCCTTCTCGGACTCGTTCTTCTTCCCCGCGCTGATCAAGCGCCGGGTGACCTTCATCGCGAAGGCCGAGTACTTCAACACCCCGGGCCTCAAGGGCCGGCTGACGGCCGCCTTCTTCAAGGGCGTCGGCCAGCTGCCGGTGGACCGCTCGGGCGTGCGCGGCGCCGGCGAGGCCGCGATCCGCAGCGCCATCGCGGTGCTGGACCGCGGCGAGCTGTTCGGCGTCTACCCGGAGGGCACCCGTTCGCCCGACGGCAAGCTGTACCGCGGCAAGGTCGGCGGTCTGGCCCGCGTCGCGCTGGCCACCGGCGCCCCGGTCATCCCGGTCGCCATGATCGACACCGAGAAGGTGCAGCCGCCCGGCCAGGTGATCCCGAACTTCGGCATCCGCCCGGGCATCCGGATCGGCCGCCCGCTGGACTTCTCCCGCTACCACGGCATGGAGAACGACCGCTTCATCCTCCGTTCGGTGACGGACGAGGTGATGTACGAGATCATGCGGCTCTCCGGCCAGGAGTACGTGGACATCTACGCGACCGCGGCCAAGCGGCAGATCTCCGACGAGAAGAAGCGGGCCGAGGCCGAGCGCCGGGCCGCCGCCAAGGCGGAGAAGGCCGAGGCCGCCGAAGCAGAGAAGGCCGCCGAGGCCGAGAAGGCCGAGCAGCAGCACCAGCAGGAGCACAAGGACACCGGGTCGGCCTGACCGACCCGGACGGGTCCAGGGGGAGGGGCCGGGGCATGGCGGACGGCGCGAGAACGGACGGCGCGAGAACGGTCGGCACGGGAACGGTCGGCACGGGAACCGGCGGCGCGGTCGGCGGAACGCTGGCGGCCGGCGGCATGTCCGTCGAGCTGCCGCTGTGGAAGGCCATCTCCTACTTCCGGGTGCTGGCCCTGTGCTACGCGCTGCTGCGGTACTTCAACTCCTACCTGCACTTCCTGCACCCGGTCGCCGGCTGGATCTACTTCGGCGCGCTGATCCTCTGGACGCTCGCCAGCACCCGGGCCTTCGCCAACCCGCAGCGCTGCACCTGGTACGTCCTCGGCTTCGACCTCGCCCTGGCCGTGACCGGCATCGTGCTGAGCGGGCTGACCGACGCGCCGGCCCGGATCAGCCACGGCGCGCCCACCCTGCCGACCATCTGGGCCGCCGGTACGGTGCTCGGCTTCGCCGCCAAGGGCGGCTGGCGCCCGGCGGCGGCCTCCGGCGCGGTCATCGGGGTGGCCAACATCCTCGGCCACGGCGGGCCCACCGGCGACAACGTCCACAACATCGTGCTGCTGCTGGTGGCCGGCTGCGCGATCGGGTACGTGATCGAGCTGGCCCGTGCCAGCGAGGCCACCCTCACCCGGGCGCTGCAGGTCGAGGCGGCCACCCGGGAGCGCGAGCGGCTCTCCCGCGACATCCACGACGGCGTCCTCCAGGTGCTCGCCCTGGTCCAGCGCCGGGGCGCGGAGCTGGGCGGCGGTTCCCACGCCGGCCGCGACGCCGACGGTACGGACTTCGCCGAGCTGGGCCGCCTCGCCGGTGAGCAGGAGCGCGCGCTGCGGGCCTTGATGACGGGCGGTCCGCTCCCGGCGCAGCGGCTGCCGGAGGCCGGGGCGGACGAACCCGACCCGGCCGGACCGCGCGACCTCACCGCGCTGCTGCGCCCGTACGCCGACGAGCGGATCACGCTCTCCGCCCCGGGCACCCCGGTGCTGCTGCCGGGCCCGGCCGCGGGCGAGCTGGCCGCGGCGGTCGGTGCGGCCGTCGACAACGTCCGCCGGCACGCCGGGGAGGGCGCCCGGGCCTGGATCCTGGTGGAGGACGAGCCGGAGGCCGTCACGGTCAGCATCCGCGACGACGGCCCGGGCTTCGCGCCGGGGCGGCTCGGCGAGGCGGAGCGGGCCGGGCGGCTGGGCGTCTCCCAGTCCATCCGCGGCCGGGTGCTGGACCTCGGCGGCACGGCCGAGCTGTACTCGGCGCCCGGGGAGGGCGTCGAGGTCGAACTGCGCGTCCCGAGGAAGGCCTCCTGATGACCAACCAGCCGATGACCGAACAGCCGGCCGCCGAGCGGCCGGACACCGACCGGCCGGTGCGGGTGATGGTGGTGGACGACCACCCGATGTGGCGCGACGCCGTCTCCCGCGACCTCGCCGAGGCCGGCCTGGACGTGGTGGCCACGGCGGGCGACGGCGAGGAGGCGGTGCGCCGCGCCCGGGCCTGCTCGCCGCAGGTCGTCGTGCTGGACCTCAACCTGCCCGGCCTGCCCGGCGCCGAGGTGTGCCGCCAGGTGGTCGCGCACGACCCGGCGGTGCGGGTGCTGGTGCTGTCGGCCAGCGGCGAGCACCAGGACGTGCTGGAGGCGGTGAAGTCCGGCGCGACCGGGTACCTGGTGAAGTCGGCCGGTCGGGAGGAGCTGCTGGACGCGGTGCGCCGTACGGCCGTCGGCGACGCGGTGTTCACCCCCGGTCTGGCCGGGCTGGTGCTGGGAGAGTTCCGCCGGCTCGCCGCCGAGCCGGCCCCGGCCTCGGCACCGGCCGCCCCGCAGCTGACGGCCCGGGAGACCGAGGTGCTGCGCCTGGTGGCCAAGGGCCTGTCGTACCGGCAGATCGCGGACCGGCTGGTGCTGTCGCACCGGACGGTGCAGAACCACGTGCAGAACACCCTGGGCAAGCTGCAGTTGCACAACCGGGTGGAGCTGGTCCGGTACGCGATCGAGCGCGGGCTGGACGAGGAGCTGTGAGCGCGGCCCGGGCGGGGTTGCCGCCCGGGCCGCCCCAACTCCTCAGCCCCGTACGGCCGTCGCCTCCCGCAGCAGGCCGGCGACGATGTCCACGCCGTCCCGGGTGAGCACCGACTCCGGGTGGAACTGCAGGCCCGCGAAGCCGGGGCCGCGCAGCGCGTGGACGTCGCCGGTGGCGGCGTCCCGGGAGACCTCGACGCCCGCGGTGGCGAGCCGGACCGCGTCGGCGTCCGAGCAGCGCGCCGTGAAGGTGTTGTAGAAGCCGACCGTCCGCTTGGTGCCGAACAGGTCGATGCGCTCCTGAGCGCCCTGGTGCGGGACGGCCTTGCGGCCCAGCGCGAGCCCGAGTTCCGCGGAGAGCAGCTGGTGGCTGAGGCAGACCGCGAGCAGCGGGGCCGTGCGGGCGCCGGAGCGCACGGCGGCCAGGGCGTCCGCGACGACCGGTCGCAGCACCGCCATCTTGGGGTCGCCGGCGAGCGCCGGGTCGCCCGGGCCGGGGCCGAGCACCAACGGGCCGCGGTGCGCCGCGACCAGCTCGCGCAGGCCGGGCCGGTCGAAGCGGACCACGGTGACCCGGTGGCCGAGCGAGGTCAGCAGGTGGTCGAGCATCGAGGTGAAGGTGTCCTCGCCGTCCACGACCAGGGTCGGTTCGGCCTCGGTGACCCGGGACGGCGTCTGCATCCGCAGCCAGAACGGCGCCAGGTCGGCCCGGCGGGCGTCCAGGGCGGCCTGCACCCGGTGGTCGTCGGCGAGCCGGGGTCCGCCGGGGTGGGGCAGCCGGGCGGGCGCGGGCCGGGCGCCGATCGCGGTGAGCACCCCGGCGGCCTTGGCGTGGGTCTCGGCGACCTCGGACTCCGGGACGGAGTGGCGCACCAGGGTGGCGCCGACCCGGACGACCAGCCGCCCGGTGGCCGGGTCGATGTCGGCGGTGCGGATGCAGATCGGGGAGTCCAGCAGCTGCCCGCCGCTCGCGGAGCGGCCGATCAGGGCGAGCGCGCCGGAGTAGTAGCCGCGCCCGCCGGGCTCGTAGCGCCGGATCACCCGGGCGGCGTTCTGCACCGGGCTGCCGGTGACGGTGGCGGCGAACATCGTCTCGCGCAGTACCTCGCGGACGTCCAGCGAGGTGCGTCCGCGCAGCTCGTACTCGGTGTGGGCGAGGTGGGACATCTCCTTGAGCCGGGGGCCGAGCACCTGGCCGCCGAGGTCGCCGACGGTGCACATCATCTTCAGCTCCTCGTCGACCACCATGGTCAGCTCCTCCAGCTCCTTGGGGTCGTGGAGGAAGCGGAGCAGCGAGTGGATGTCGGAGCCGCCGGCCGGGTAGCGGTAGGTGCCGGAGATCGGGTTCATCACGACGGTGCCGCCGCTCTGCCGAACGTGCACCTCGGGGGAGGCGCCGACCAGCACCCGGTCGCCGGTGTGCACCAGGAAGGTCCAGTACGCGCCGCGCTCCTGGTCCAGCAGCCGGCGGAACAGGGTGAGCGCGAGCTCGGGCCCGCAGCGTCCGTCCTCGGCTCCGCCGGGGGCCTCCAGGGTGGCGTGGAAGTCCCGCCGGATCACGAAGTTGGCGCCCTCGCCGTTGCCGATCTCGTCCTCGATCACCCGGCGGACGATCTCCGCGTACGCCTCGTCGTCCACGTCGAACGCGCCGCCGGACAGCGTGACCGGCAGCTGCGGCAGGGCGGCGGTGAACTCGGCCAGCGGCAGGGCGTACTGCTCGGTCACCGCGAGGGCCCGCAGCGGGGTGCCGTCGTCGTGCGCCTCGAAGCCGCGCTCGCGGATCTGCCGGTACGGGACCAGCGCGAGCAGGTCGTGGACCGGCCCGGCGGCCGGGATGCCGGCCCGGACCGGCAGGTCGGCGAGGTGCTCGTAGCTGTCGACGGTGCCCAGCAGCACCTCGACGGTGTCCGGGGCGTGCCGGGGCGTGCGGCGGTGCAGCAGGGCGAAGGCGGGCGCGCCGGGGGCGGTGAGGCGGGCGAGCAGCTCGGCTGGGGTGGTCACGAGTACGGCTTCCTTCCGGGGAGGATGGCGAGGCGGTGCTGTTCCGCTCCCGGAGGGCCGTCTGCTCGGAAAACACGACGGCCGCCCCGAGGGGCGGCCGTCGTGTTCGTCTAGGAACGCGCGATCTGTGGGCCACCCATGGGGGAGGCCCACCACCAGGAGTGGGTGTGGGGCGCGTGCATGGGGCGAGCCTAGCCGATTCGACCGGGCGGGCGAGGCCGATGCCGGGCATTGTCCGAGACGTGTCTCATCCCTCGGGCAATGGTCACGGATCGCTCGCGGGACCCCGTAGCCTTGCCGTGTGACCGCTACGACTGAGACAACGAGGACTGGCCACTCCTGGCAGTCCCTGCCCGCGGCGCAGCAGCCTGAATGGCCGGACCAAGAGGCTCTGCGCAAGACCCTTGCTGAGCTCGCCTCCTATCCGCCGCTCGTCTTCGCCGGCGAGTGCGACCAGCTGCGCGCCCGGCTCGGAGCCGTGGCGCGCGGGGAGGCGTTCCTCCTGCAGGGCGGCGACTGCGCCGAGGCCTTCGACGGCGTCTCGGCGGAGCACATCCGCAACAAGCTGAAGACCCTGCTGCAGATGGCGGCCGTGCTGACCTACGCCGCCTCGGTGCCGGTCGTGAAGGTCGGCCGGATCGCCGGCCAGTACTCCAAGCCGCGCTCGAAGTCGACCGAGACCCGGGACGGCGTGACCCTGCCGGTCTACCGCGGCGACTCGGTGAACGGCTTCGAGTTCACCCCGGAGTCCCGGATCCCGGACCCGGAGCGCCTGAAGCGGATGTACAACGCGTCCGCCGCGACGCTGAACCTGGTGCGCGCCTTCACCACCGGTGGTTACGCGGACCTGCGCCAGGTGCACGCCTGGAACCAGGACTTCGTGCGCAACTCGCCGGCCGGCCAGCGTTACGAGCAGCTCGCCCGGGAGATCGACAACGCCCTGGCGTTCATGAACGCCTGCGGCGTGGCGCCGGAGGAGTTCAAGACCGTCGAGTTCTTCTCCTCGCACGAGGCCCTGATCCTCGACTACGAGACCGCGCTGACCCGCGTGGACTCGCGCACCGGCGACCTGTACGACGTCTCCGGCCACATGGTGTGGATCGGTGAGCGCACCCGGCAGCTGGACCACGCGCACATCGAGTTCGCCTCCAAGATCCGCAACCCGATCGGGGTCAAGCTGGGCCCGACCACCTCGGTGGACGAGGCGCTCACCCTGATCGAGAAGCTGGACCCGGAGCGCGAGCCCGGCCGCCTGACCTTCATCACCCGGATGGGCGCGGGCAAGGTCCGCGACCACCTGCCCACCCTGGTGGACAAGGTCACCGCCTCCGGTGCCAAGCCGGTGTGGATCTGCGACCCGATGCACGGCAACACCTTCGAGGCCTCCAGCGGTCACAAGACCCGCCGCTTCGACGACGTGCTCGACGAGGTCAAGGGCTTCTTCGAGGTGCACCGCTCGCTCGGCACCCACCCGGGCGGCATCCACGTGGAGCTGACCGGCGACGACGTCACCGAGTGCGTCGGCGGCGGCGACGAGGTGCTGGTCGACGACCTGCACCAGCGCTACGAGACGGCCTGCGACCCGCGGCTCAACCGCAGCCAGTCGCTGGACCTGGCGTTCCTGGTGGCGGAGATGTACCGCGGCCAGTGAGGCGTCGGCCCTGATGTGACGAAGGCCCCTCCGGTTTCGAAGCCGGAGGGGCTTTTTCATGCCCGGATCGCCGGGTAAGGTGAGGCTTAGTGAACTAAGGCAAGCCTTAGTCAAGATCCACTCCGCGCTTCACCTGCGCCGCACCCCCGGGAGAGACCGCGATGTACGTGTGCATGTGCCATGCGGTCACCGAGGACCAGGTGAAGAAGGCGATCGACGGGGGCGCCGGCACCCCGCGCCAGATAGCCAAGGGCTGCAAGGCCGGCACGGACTGCGGGTCCTGCGTCCGCCGGATCCAGGCGCTGCTCGGCGAGCACGGCGCCCGGCCCTGCCCGACCGCCCGGCTGGCCGCCAAGCTCGGTCTCGCCGACCCGGAGGTCCAGGACGTTCCGGCGCCGGCCGCCCCGAAGCCGGGCCCGACGGCTCCGCTGGGCCCGCTCGCGCCGGTGGTCCCGCTGCGGGTGGCCTGAGCCGGAGCCGTCCTAGGACTCCGGCTGCTCGATCAGCTGGGCGATGTAGAGGGCCTCGCCGAGCTTCTCCAGGAGCTCCAGCTGGGTGTCCAGGTAGTCGATGTGGTGCTCCTCGTCGGCCAGGATGTCCTCGAAGATGTTCGCCGAGGTGACGTCGTTCTTGGCCCGCATCACCACGATCCCGCGCTTGAGCCGGTCGATCGCCTCGACCTCGATCTGGCGGTCCGCCTCGAACATCTCCTTGACCGTCTGGCCGATCCGGACGTGGAACAGCCGCTGGTAGTTGGGCAGTCCCTCCAGGAACAGGATCCGGTCGGTGAGGGTCTCGGCGTGCTTCATCTCGTCGAAGGACTCGTGCCGGGTGTACTTGGCGAGCTTCGTCCAGCCGAAGTTCTCCTGCATCTTGGCGTGCAGGAAGTACTGGTTGATCGCGGTGAGCTCGGCCGTGAGCTGCTCGTTGAGGAACTCGATGACCTCCGGGTCGCCCTGCATGGTGCTGCCTCCCTGCGTTACGTCCTGCGGTGAGTCCTGCGGTGAGTCCTGCGCTGGGCATCCTGGCACCGTATCGGCAGGAAATTCCAGTAAGTTCACACTCACTAGGACATGTGGCGGAATAGCCGGTTTGGGCGGAGATCCGGGAGTGTGCGATCGACCGTTGGCCCGTACGGGCGGGGCGTGAACCGGGGCCAAGGGGCGCACGCCGGGGCTCGCCCGCCGTCTGTCACCATGGAGCCATGGGTCAGTCCGAAAGAGAACCGCTTCCGCCGTCTGACCCGAGGCTCCCCCCGGGACAGCGCGTGCAGCGGGGCTGGCCCGCCCTGCACTACGGGCCGGTGCCCCGTTTCAAGCCGCTGACCTGGGACCTCCAGGTGTTCGGCGCCACCGCCTCGGCCGAGAAGCACAGCTGGGACTTCGAGGAATTCAACGCCCTGCCGCGCGCCACCGTCGTCGCGGACCTGCACTGCGTCACCAAGTTCTCCGTGCTCGGCAACGAGTGGACGGGCGTGCCAGCGGGCCTGCTGCTCGACCTGGTGCCCCCGGCGCCCGGCGTCACCCACGTCATGGTCTGGGCCGAGTACGGCTACAGCGCCAACCTGCGGCTGGCCGACTTCGCCGACGCCCGCACCCTGCTCGCCACCCACCGCAACGGCGAGGCGCTGACCGCCGAGCACGGTTTCCCGGTGCGGCTGGTGGTGCCGAAGCTGTACGCCTGGAAGGGCCCCAAGTGGGTGCGGGCGGTCGAGTACATGCGGGCCGACCGGCGCGGTTTCTGGGAGGAACGCGGCTACCACAACCTCGCCGACCCGTGGCGCGAGCAGCGCTACTCCTACCAGGAGGAGCCGGGCGACGGGCCGCTGCGCTGAGCCCCCGAACCCGCTAGAACAGCGAGAAGTTGACCGTCACCACGGTCTTCTGCGGGCGCCGCTCGCCGGCCGCCGGGGACTGGCTGCTCACCTTGCCCATGCCGAGCGTCCAGTCGGTGGAGGCCTTCATGGTGAAGCCCGCCGCCTGCAGCGCCTTCTGGGCGTCGTCCCGGCCCATCCCGGTGACGTCCGGGACCGGCACCATGCCCTTGCTGACCACCAGCGAGACCGCGGCGTTCTCCTGCAGCATCTGCCCGGCGGCCGGCGAGCTGCTGATCACCGAGCCCTCCGGCACGGTGTCGTTGTAGGTCTGGGTCACCGTGCCCCTGGTCAGCTGGGCGGCGGCCAGCGCGGCGGCCGCGGCGTCCGCGCTCTTGCCGGTCAGGTCCGGCACCGCGATCCGCTTGGGGCCCTTGGAGACGGTGACCGTCACCGAGTCGCTCTTGCGGGTGCGCGCGCCGACCCCGGGGTCGGTGGAGATCACCTGCCCGGCCGGGACGGACTCGCTGAACGCCTCGACGAACCTGCCGTGCATGCCCGCGTCGTCCAGGATCCGCTGGGCCTCGCCCCGGTCCTTGCCGAGCACGCCCGGCACCGAGCCGTACAGCCCCCCGGAGATCCCGTAGGTGGCGATGCCGACCGCCAGCACCAGGGCGGTCAGCGCGGCGGTCCAGATCAGCGGCTTGCGGGGGAGGCGGCGCAGCCGGCTCGGCCGCTCCACCCGGACCGGGGTCGGCTCGTCGTACGGGCGGGGCTCGGCGAGCAGCTGGTCCATCACCTCCGCCGGAACGTTCAGCACGCTGGTGCGCTCCGGCGCGGGGGCGTCGGCGGGCCGGGGCAGCGGCTGGATCACCGAGGTCGGCTCGTTGGTCGGGTAGCGCGGGCTGGGCCGGGTGGAGGCCGGCGGTTCGGCGTCCAGCTCGGCCGGAGTGAGGGCGCGGCGCACCCGCTGGAGGGCGGCGAGCAGCTCCACCGCGTCGTACGGGCGGGCGTCGGCGGCCCGGGCGCAGGCGCCGGCCACTATGGCGTCCAGCGCGGGGGCGACGGTGGGGGCGGCCAGCGAGGGCGCGGGGACGTCCTCGTGCAGGTGCTTGTACATGACCTGGACGGGGTTGTCGCCGGTGTGCGGGCGGCGGCCGGTGAGCATCTCGTACAGCAGGATGCCGGACGCGTAGACGTCGACCCGCTGGTCGGTGGGGGCGTCCGGGAGGATCTGCTCGGGGGCCAGGTAGGAGACGGTGCCCATGACGGTGCCGCCGGTGGCGGTGCTGGTCGAGGTGGGCGCGCCGTCGGCGCTGCCGAGCACCCGGACCAGGCCGAAGTCGGCGACCTTGACCAGGCCGCTCTCGGTGATCAGCACGTTCTCCGGCTTGACGTCCCGGTGGACCAGCCCGGCGCGGTGGGCGGCGCCGAGGGCGGCGAGCACGGGCTCCAGGACGTCCAGCGCGGCCCGCGCCGACAGCGCGCCGCGGTCGCGCAGCAGGTCGCGCAGGGTGCGGCCGGGCACGTACTCCATGGCGAGGAAAACGTTTCCGCCGTCCGCGCCCTGGTCGAAGACGTTGACCACGTTGGGGTGGGTGAGCTTGGCGACCGCCTTGGCCTCGCGGATGAAGCGGGCGGTGAAGCCCTCGTCCCCGGCCAGCTGGGGGTGCATCACCTTGAGGGCGACCACCCGGTCCAGCCGGGTGTCGGTGCCCTTGTAGACGGTGGACATCCCGCCGGTCGCGATGCGCTGCTCGACCCGGTACCGGTTGTCGAGCAGGGTACCGATCAGGGGATCGTGCAATGCCATGTCCACCCGGGGGAGTCTAGTGGGGCGGGCGGACGCCGGTCCCGGCGGACACCGCTCCGGGACCGGCTTGTGACATGCCCTACACGGGCCCGAAGGCGGGCCGCTCCCGGGTGTCCAGGTCGGCGCGGCCGGCCATCGCGGAGGAGGCCTCGGCGTGGAAGCGGCGCGGGATGCGGCCGGCCCGGTGGGCGAGCCGGCCCGCCTCGGCGGCGTGCCGCATCGCCTCGGCCATCAGCACCGGATCCTGAGCCCGCGTCACCGCGGAGGCGAGCATCACCGCCGAGCAGCCCAGCTCCATCGCCAGCGCGACGTCGGAGGCGGTGCCGGCGCCCGCGTCCAGGATCACCGGGACTCCCGCACCCTCCACGATCAGCTGGAAGTTGTGCGGGTTGCGGATGCCCAGGCCGGAGCCGATCGGCGAGCCCAGCGGCATGATCGCCGCGCAGCCGACGTCCTCCAGCTTGCGGGCCAGCACCGGGTCGTCGTTGGTGTAGGGGAGCACCGTGAAGCCGTCGTCGACCAACGTCTCGGCGGCGTCCAGCAGTTCGATCGGGTCGGGCAGCAGGGTGCGCTCGTCGGCGATCACCTCCAGCTTCACCCAGTCGGTGCCGAGTGCCTCGCGGGCCAGCCGGGCGGTCAGCACGGCCTCTCCGGCGGTGAAGCAGCCGGCCGTGTTGGGCAGCACGCGGATGCCGTTGCGCGCCAGCACGTCCAGGACGGAGCCCTGGGTGGTGGCGTCGACCCGGCGCATGGCCACGGTGGTCAGCTCGGTGCCGGAGGCGAGCAGGGCGCGCTCCAGGACCTCCAGGCTCGGCGCGCCGCCGGTGCCCATGATCAGCCGGGAGGAGAAGGTCGTCCCGGCGATGGTGAGAAGGTCGTCGGCCATGGTTCAGCCTCCCTGGACGGCGGTGAGGATCTCGATCCGGTCGCCGCTGTTCAGCGGCGTCGCGGGCCACGAACTGCGCGGCACCACGGCCTCGTTGAGGGCGGCGGCGACGCCGGTGTTGGCGGCGCTGACGGTGGCCACCAGCTCGGCGAGGGTGGTGGCGGCGGGCAGCCGGCGGGGCTCGCCGTTGACGGTCAGGGCGATCTCGGTCGGGGTCTCGGTCGGGGTGCTCTCGGTCATGCGGAGGCCTTCGTGGTGGGGGCGTCGGGGGAGAACCTGGTGGGCGTGAACGGCCTTGCCAGCTCGGGGACTTCACCGGTCACCAGGTAGTCGGCGAGCAGGTCGGCGGTCACCGGGGTGAGCAGCACGCCGTTGCGGTAGTGGCCGGTGGCGGCGACCAGTCCGGGCAGCGGGGTCGGGCCCAGCAGCGGGGCGTTGTCCGGCGAGCCGGGGCGCAGCCCGGCCGCCGTCTCCCGCAGCGGGAGTTCGGTTATGCCCGGGACCAACTCATGGGCGTCACGCAGGAGTTCGTACACCCCGCCGGCGGTGACGGTGGTGTCGTAGCCCTGCTCCTCGGTGGTCGCGCCGATGACCAGCTCGCCGTTCTCCCGGGGCACCAGGTAGAGGTGCCGGCCGCGCACCACCGCGCGGACGTTGCGGGAGAGGAACGGCCGGTAGGCGTCGGGGACCTGGAGGCGCAGCACCTGCCCCTTCACCGGGCGGACCGGGGGCAGCGTCCCCTCGGGCAGGCCCGGCAGCCGGTGGCTGTGCGGCCCGGCGGCCAGGACGACCTGCTCGGCGGTCACGGTTTCGTCGGTGCTCAGCCGGGCTCCGACCGCGCGGCCGTTCCCGACCAGCAGCTCGACGGCCTCGGATCGGTGCAGCAGGACGCCGGCCCGCTCGCAGGCGGCGACCAGGGCTCTGAGCAGTCGGCGGGGGTCCACCTGGTGGTCGTCCGCGACGTGCAGGCCGCCGCGCACACCGGGGGCGAGCATCGGCTCCAGCTTGCGGGCCTCCCGGCCGGTGAGCCAGCTGGAGTCCAGACCCAGCCGCTGGTGGAAGGCGTGCAGTTCGCGCAGTTCCTCGCGGTCGTCGGAGTCCAGCGCGACGGCGATGGTGCCGCAGCGGCGGTAGCCGGTGTCCAGGCCGCCGGCGGCCTCGGTGAGCTCGGCGGCGAAGGTCCCGTACCGCTGGTTGGAGGCCATCCCGAGGTGCAGCAGCGGCTCCTCGCCGTACTGCAGCTCGGTGACCGGGGCGAGCATCCCGGCCGCGACCCCTGCCGCGCCCCCGCCGTGGCCGGGGTCGACCACGGTCACGTTCCGCAGCCCGCGCTGTGCGGCGCGCCAGGCGACCGCGAGGCCGATGACGCCCCCGCCGATCACCAGCACGTCCGCGCGGCTGTCCGTTGGCAAGCGTGACAAAGCTGCTCTTCTCCCTTCGCCGGTATGACCCGGATCAGGTTCGGACGGTCGCGGGCCGTGCCAGCCCGCCTCTCAGCCCGGTTCGCCGGGCTCCCGTGTGGTGCCCCCACCTTAACGCCGGGGGTCGGCCCGGCCGAAGGGCCGTACGGGGAGCGGACGAGGAGCGGACGAGGGCCGGACGGCCGCCGGGGCCCGCCCGGCCGGTGGGTACAGTGACGGGCGTGGCAGAGCTGAGCGGAACGGACCAGGTGGTCGTCGTCGTCGGAGCCGGGCTGGCCGGGGCGCAGTGCGCCCTGAAGCTGCGGCAGGGCGGCCTGCGGGGGCGGATCGTCCTGGTCGGCGAGGAACCGCACGCCCCGTACGACCGGCCGCCGCTCTCCAAGGACGTGCTGCTCGGCAAGGCCGACGCCACCACCCTGGACATCGACTACGAGGGGCTCGGCATCGAGCTGCTCACCGGCCGCCGCGCGACCGGCCTCACCCCCGGCGTGCTGCACACCGACGGCGGCGACCTCCGGTACGACTCCCTGGTGATCGCCACCGGCGCTAGCCCGCGCGTCCTGCCCGGGGCCGAGCGCGCCCACCTGCTGCACACCCTGGACGACGCCCTGGCGCTGCGCGCGCTGCTGCGCCCCGGCCTGCGGCTGGTGCTGGTCGGCGCGGGCTGGATCGGCGCCGAGGTGGCCACCGCCGCGCGGCAGGCCGGCTGCGAGGTCACCGTGGTCGAGGCCGGCCCGGCGCCGGTGCCGGGCGCGCTGCCGACCGAGATCGGCGCGGCGATGGCCGACTGGTACGCCGAGGCCGGGGTCGAGCTGCGCTGCGGCGTCGGCGTGGCCGCCGTCGAGCCCGGGGCGGTGCTGCTCGCGGACGGCTCCCACCTGCCCGCCGACGAGGTGGTGGTCGGCGTCGGCGCCCGCCCCGCGACCGGCTGGCTGGCCGGCTCGGGCGTCGAGCTGGACGCCTCCGGCGCGGTGGTGGTGGACGGGCGGCTGCGCACCGCCCTGCCCGGGGTGTTCGCGGCCGGGGACTGCGTCAGCTACCCGTCGGCCCGCTCCGGCGCCCGGCTGGCCGTCCAGCACTGGGACCACGCGCTGCAGTCGGGCGGGGCCGCGGCCCTCGCCGTGCTCGGGGCGGACGCGCCGTACGACCCGGTGCCGTACTTCTGGTCCGAGCAGTTCGGGCGGATGGTCCAGTACGCGGGCCGGCACGCAGAGGGCGACGAACTGCTGTGGCGCGGCAGCCCGCTGGACGCCGCCTGGTCGGTGCTGTGGCTGCGCGACGGGGTGCCCAGCGCGCTGCTCGCGGTGGACCGGCCGCGCGACCTCACCCAGGGCCGGAAGCTGATCGAGCGCGGGGCGGCGCTGGACCCGGCCCTGGCGGCGGACCCGTCGGTCGCGCTCAAGGCCGCGCTCAAGGGGGCCACCGCTTAGCGCCGGGCGGCGCCGAGGTGGCAGTCTGGTGGCGTGAGCGAGATCGAAAGCAAGATTGAAGCCCTGGTCCCCGAGTGGATGTACCTCCCCGACATCTCCGAGCAGTGGGGGGTGCTGGTCACCGAGGTCCGGAACATGGTGAAGAAGGGTGAGCTGATCGCCGTCCGGCGGGGGCCGAACAAGTCGCTGCAGGTCCCTGCGGCGTTCATCGACGGCCCGGGGCTGGTCAAGCACCTGCCCGGCACCCTGACCGTGCTGCGCGACTGCGGGTACAACGACATGGAGATCCTGGAGTGGCTCTTCACCGAGGACCCGTCGCTGCCCGGCAGCCCGATCCAGGCCCTGCGGGAGAACCGTGGCACCGAGGTCAAGCGCCGCGCCCAGGCGATGCTGATCTGATGGCGACGGACACGCGCGCCCGCCTGGCCGACGCCCGGCTCTACCTGTGCACCGACGCCCGGCGCGAGCAGGGCGACCTGGCCGAGTTCCTGGACGCGGCGCTGGCCGGCGGAGTGGACATCGTCCAGCTCCGCGACAAGGGCCTGGAGGCCAAGCAGGAGCTGGCGGCGCTGGAGGTCTTCGCCGACGCCTGCCGCCGTCACGGCAAGCTACTGTCCGTCAACGACCGCGCCGACGTCGCCCACGCGGCCCGGCCGGACGTGCTGCACCTCGGCCAGGACGACCTGCCGGTGCCGGCCGCCCGGGCGATCCTCGGCGAGGACGTGCTGATCGGACGCTCCTGCCACGCCGAGTCCGAGGTGGACGCGGCGCTCGCCGAGCCGGGCGTGGACTACTTCTGCGCCGGCCCGGTCTGGCCGACCCCGACCAAGCCGGGCCGCCCGGCGCCGGGCCTCGGCCTGGTCTCGTACGCGGCGAAGCAGGCCACCGACCGGCCGTGGTTCGCGATCGGCGGGATCGACCTCGGCAACGTGGACGAGGTGCTGGCCGCCGGCGCCCGCCGGATCGTCGTGGTCCGGGCCATCACGGCGGCGGAGGACCCGCGGGCCGCCGCCGCCGAGCTCGCCCGCCGGGTGCGCGCGGCCTGACGTCCGTCCCCGGACCGCCCTCCGGGGCCGTCGCCGTCAGTACTTGCGGACGGTGGCGGCCTCGGCCAGCGCCAGCAGCACCGTACGGGCCCGCTCGTCGGCGAGCGGCGCCGCCGCCAGCGCGGCCAGCGACTGGCCCATCAGCTCCTCGATCCGCCGCTCCACCAGCTCGGGCGCACCGCTGCGGGCGACCAGCTCGCGCAGCTCGGCGACCTCCTCGGCGGCCAGGTCCGGCGCGCCGAGCCGGGCGTCCAGATGCCGGGCCTCGGCCTGCGGCAGGCCGCGCATCGCGTGGGCGACCAGCAGGGTGCGCTTGCCCTCGCGCAGGTCGTCCCCGGCGGGCTTGCCGGTGACGGCCGGGTCCCCGAAGACGCCGAGCAGGTCGTCCCGCAGCTGGAAGGCCTCGCCCAGCGGCAGCCCGAACGCCCCGAGCGCCTCGACCAGCTCCGGTCCGGCCCCGGCGAGCAGGGCTCCGACCTGCAGCGGCCGCTCGATGGTGTACTTCGCCGACTTGTAGTGCAGGACGGTCCGGGCCCGCTCCAGGGCGCCCTCGTCGGCCGAGTCGCCGGCCACCGGCTCCAGCACGTCCAGGTACTGGCCGAGCATGACCTCGGTGCGCATCAGGTCGAACACCGGCTTGGCGGCCAGCACGGCGGCCGGGTCCAGGCCCGAGCCCAGGAACAGCTCGTCGCACCAGATCAGCAGCAGGTCGCCGAGCAGCACCGCGGCCGAGGCGCCGTACTGCTCGCGGTCGCCGCGCCAGCCGTTGTCCCGGTGGAGCGCCTCGAAGCGGCGGTGGACCGAGGGCAGGCCGCGGCGGGTGTCGCTGCGGTCCATCAGGTCGTCGTGCACCAGCGCGCTGGCCTGCAGCAGCTCCAGCGCGCCGGCCGCGGTGGCGATCCCCCCGTCCCCGGCCGGGCCGCCGGCGGCGCGCCAGCCCCAGTAGCAGAAGGCCGGGCGCAGCCGCTTGCCGCCGTCCAGCAGGAAGTCGCGCAGGGCGTCGGCGGCGGGCACCAGCTGCGGCGAGATCTTGCCGAGCAGCGCGGACCGGTCCTCCATGAACGCGGCGAGGGCGGCGTTGACGCGCGTGCGGACGTCCTCCACGTCAATGGGGTTGGCCGGCCGGTTGCTGGACGAGGTCACGATGAGGCTCCGCTGTTCGCTGGGGGTGCAGCAAGCGTAGCGGGGCGGCCGGGAACGGGCGTGCGAGCGGGCCGGTGGGGGCCCGAGGGGCCGGCGGGACGGAAGCGGAAGGCGGTCCATTACTTGTCCCGAATCGTGGAATCGGGTTGTCCGGCCCCTTCGGGGGCCGGATAACCTGCCAGCATGGCACTCGGCATCGCTTCCACGAGATCGGACCGCGCACTCACGGTCCGCGAGCTCCTGGCGGCCGGAAAGCGCTCCTTCTCCTTCGAGTTCATGCCGCCCCGAACCGAGGTCGGCGAGCAGAAGCTCTGGGACGCCATCCGTCGACTCGAACCGCTGGACCCGAACTTCGTCTGCATGACGTACGGCGCCGGCGGCTCCTCGCGCGAGCGCACCGTCAACATGGTCGGCCGGATCGCCACCGAGACCACGCTCACCCCGGTCGCCCACCTGACCGCGGTGGACCACTCGGTCGCCGAACTGCGCAACATCATCGGCCAGTACGCCGACCAGGGCGTGCGGAACGTCCTCGCGGTCCGGGGCGACCCGCCCGGCGACCCGATGGGCGAATGGGTCCGCCACCCGGACGGCGTCACCTACGCGTACGAGCTGGTGGAGCTGATCAAGGGCATCGGCGACTTCTGCGTCGGCGTCGCGGCCTCGCCGAACATGCACCCGCGCTCGACCGACTGGGACGAGGACATCCGGCACTTCATCGCCAAGGTCCGCTCCGGCGCCGACTACGCGATCACCCAGATGTTCTTCGAGGTGGACGACTACCTGCGGTTCCGCGACCGGGTCACCGCGGCGGGCTGCGAGACGCCGATCATCCCGGAGATCATGCCGGTCACCAACGCCAAGCAGCTGGAGCGCTTCCCGCAGCTCAGCGGCTCGGCCTTCCCGGCCGACCTGGAGGCCCGGCTGCGGGCCGTCGTCGACGACCCGGCGGCGCTGCGGGCGATCGGCATGGAGCACGCCACCGCGATGGCCGAACGGCTGCTCGCCGAGGGCGCGCCCGGCCTGCACTTCATCACGCTCAACCACTCGACGGCGACGCTGGAGATCTACCAGAACCTGGGGCTGCACCAGCGCCCGTAGGTGGTGTCGTCCCCGACCTGGCACGGCGTTCACGAGCCCGTCACCGTTCCGCGGTGGCGGGCTCGGTCGTGTGCCCCCCGTGCCGCGGACGGCGGGAACGCAATGCGGTGCCCCGGCCGTTGAACCGGTACAGTCGCCGCACACGCGCGGCGCGCGCGGGCACGCGACTGGAGGTAGCGCGCGGATGGGCATCGGATACCTGCTGCTGTACGTCGCGTTGGCGGTGGTGGCGCTCTGGCTGGTGGCCGAGGTGCTGCTGCAGAACCGGGCGCCGCTGCACTGGCGGGTGCTCGCCCTGGCCGGCTTCCTCGGCGTGGCCGTCGGGATGGGCCTCGGCTCGGTCGTGGTGATCGGCGCCGGAGCGGGCCTGTTCGCGGTCGGCCAGGCCTTCGTGACGCTGTCGGTCAAGAAGGGCCACCGGAACGGCTGGTCCCTGCGGAAGGCCGACGGCAGCCTGCCCGGCCCGCTCGCCAAGGTGCCCCTGCTCGGCGCCCTGACCGGCGGCGCGGCGGTCGCGGCCGTCGCGGCGGCGCAGGAGAAGCGGGTCGGCGAGGTCAGCGCGGTCGAGGAGACCCCGGCCCCGGGCGCGGCGCCCGTCGAGCAGCCGGAGCCGGAGCCGTTCGCCGAGGAGGTCCCGGCGGTCGAGCAGACCGCCGCCTTCGAGATGCAGGAGCTGGCCCAGGACGGCATCTACGCGCCGGCCTACTACGAGCAGCAGCAGGCCCAGCAGCCGCAGGACCCGTACGCCCCGGACTACCGGTCCGGGTACGACCAGCAGCAGTGGCAGACCCAGCAGCAGCCCGCCTACGCCTACGACCAGCAGGACCCCTACGGCGGCTACGCCCAGCAGCAGGACCCGTACGGCGGCTACCAGCAGCAGCCCCAGGACCCGTACCAGGGCTACCCGCAGCAGGCCTGGGACCCGAACGCCCAGCAGCAGCACCAGCAGCAGCACGACCAGCACGGCCAGCAGTGGCAGCCCCAGCCCGACCAGCAGGGCCACGGCATCCCGCAGCAGCCGGTCTACGACCAGAGCGGCTACGGCTACCAGCAGCAGAACACCTGGCACCAGGGCTGAGACCCGGGCGCCGTCCGGGCGCTCAGGCCGGGCCGATGAGGTTGGCCGTGATGCAGGCCGACATGCCGACCCGGGCGAGCCCGCCACCGGGGTGGGCGGCGCCGCCGATCAGGTAGTAGCCCGGGTACTCCTCGGTGGCGGCCTGGAGGTAGGCGCCGCGGGCGCCCGGCAGGGCCGGGCGGGGGACGGCGCCGTGCAGGGAGCCGTGCTCGCGCCGGGTGTCGGCCGGGGTGCGGACCACCCGCCACAGAACGCGCTCACCGAGGCCCAGACCGGCCGCGTCCGCGTGGGCGAGCATCCGGTCGGCGAAGCGGTCGGCGGCGCCGGGGGCCTCCCAGTCGTGCGCCCTGGTGGAGGGGACCGTCGCGGTCAGGACGGCGGTGTGGTGGCCCGCCGGGTACAGCGAGGGGTCGTCCGGCCGGAGCACCTGGACGGTCGGGCGTTCGGCGAGCGGGGCGCCGCGGTCGAAGATCCCGGCCCGTTCGGCCGCCGGGTCGGCGGCGTGGACGACGGTGCGGTGCACGGTGCCCGCCGGGCGCTCCCCGCGCAGGGCCAGCAGCACCACGACCCGGCCGGGGACCTCGTCGGCGTGGCGAGCCGAGGCCGGCCGGTCGTCCGGGGCCCCGGCGGTGCCGGTCAGCTCGTGGAACCGCGCGTTGGCGTCCAGCGCGGAGATCACGACGTCCGCCTCGACCGGGCCGGCGCTGGTGTCGATCCCGCGGGCGCGGCCGTCCGCGGTGAGCACCTCCTCGCACCGGGTGTCGAAGCGGAACTCGACCTTGCGCTGCTCGCAGCGGCGGTACACCGCGTCCGCCAGCGCGCGCAGGCCGCCCTTGACGTACCAGACGCCGAAGGACTGCTCCATGTACGGGAGCACGGTGGCCGACGCCGGGGTGCTGCGCGGGTCGAAGCCGAAGCGCAGCGCGTGCTCGGCCAGCAGGGCGGTCAGGCCCGGGTGGCCGCCGAGCTCCCGGGCGGCGACGTCGGAGAGCGTCCAGCGGCCGGTGGGCCGCAGCCGGGCCAGGCCCCGCCGGGGCGGGACGGGGTACGGGTCGGTGTGCAGCGGCGTGGGGTCGGCCGGGAGCGGCTCCTCCAGCAGCGGGCGGCGGGTGGCCTCCCAGACCGTCCGGCCGCGGTTGATCATCGCGTTCCAGCGCTCGCCCGAGCCGGACCCGAAGGCGGCGTCCAGGGCCTGGCCCACGCCGCCGCGGGAGGCGTTGGGCAGGGCGAGGTCGCCGCCGTCCGGGAACAGGTGCCGGCTCTCCGGGTCGACCGGCGCCAGGTCGACCAGGTCCTCCAGCGGCTCCCGGCCGGTCTTCAGCGCGAGGTCGCGGTAGACCGCCGGCAGGGTGAGCAGGCCGGGCCCGGTGTCGAAGGCGAAGCCGTCGCGCTCGTACCGGCCGACCATGCCGCCGTACGTGCCGCCCGCCTCGCAGACCGTCACCCGGTGGCCGAGGGTGGCCAGCCGGGAGGCCGCCGCGAGCCCGCTCATTCCTGCGCCGATGATGACGATCCGTGCCATGGCACCCGATCCTAGGCCCGACCTGCGAAAGCCCCCTCGGCGGCCGCCCTGGCCGCCCTGCGCTCGCGGCGGCGGGCCCGGAACGCCCGGATCCGGCTGATCACCAGCCGGACCAGCAGCAGACCGATCGCCAGCAGCACCGCGGCGATCGAGGCGGCCGCCCACGGGTGGAAGATCGCCAGGGTGACCAGGCCGGCCACCGAGAGGTCCTCCAGCAGGCTGACCACGATGTTGCTGGCCGGTTCGGGCGAGGTGTTGACGGCCATCCGCAGCGAGGCCTTGACCAGGTGGGTGACCAGCGCGGTGGTGCCGCCCATCGCCCCCGCCGCGACCTCGCTGAGCGAGCCCGGGTCGTTGCCCGCGATCAGCACGCCGACCACGGCGCCGGCGATCGGCCGGATCACGGTGTGCACGGCGTCCCAGACGGTGTCCACGTACGGGATCTTGTCGGCGATCGCCTCCAGCAGGAACAGCACGGCCGCCGCGATCAGCACGTCGGTGCGCTCCAGCGCGTGCGGCACCGACTCCGCCCCGGCGAACCGGCCCAGCAGGCCGAGCAGCAGCACCACCGCGTACGCGTTGATGCCGCTGGCCAGTCCGCTGGTGAAGATCAGCGGCAGGACCGTCATCGCGTCCCCCTCCTCGCTCTCCCGGGTCCTCCGACCCGGCCGGGACCGCCCGGCCCCGCCGTACCGTACCGGGACCCGGGACGTCGCGGGCCACCGCCGCGGTTCCGCGCCCGGCGGGACCGGGACCGACTGAGTACGGGTACTCAGATCCGCGGTTGAGTACGTCAGCGGATGGCCTCCGACCTGCTGGGACGGGAGAGTGGTGGCACCCGGGAGGACGGCGCGTCGGGCGCCGCCCTCCCGGGTGGCGGATCCGTCCGTCCCCCGGCCGGGAGGGCCTGGGGCGGCGGCCGGGACCCGCGAACGGGCGCCGGTCTCGGGCCCCGCACCGCCGGCACGGGGCGGCGGAGCGGGCCGGGGGGAGGCCGGCCACCGAACGGGGGAGAACGGGGGGAGTTCGCCACCGCCGCCCGGTGGGGGGTGGGCGGGGCGACGGCAGACGGCGGCGGCGCGGACCGGGGGGACCGCGACCGCCGCCGGCACGCCCGTGCCCGGGGCCGGATTGTCAGTGGTGCGGTTCACGATGGGGGAGCACGGACCACCCGGTCCGCGCGCTGCCTCGGAACGGGGGAGACCATGACCATCAGCCATCCTGAGCCCGTCACCGCCCGCCTCCACTCCTCCGCCCTTCCGCACGTCCCCGGGGCCGCCGCTGGCCGCCCCGCCGGGCGGGACGTCCACCCGGTGCTGCGCCGGACGGCCGCGCCGCCCGCCGCCCTCGACCTGCTCGCCGACGCCCACCGCACGCTGGCCCGCGCCCGCGCGCTGGAGGACCCGCTGGAGCGCTACGCCACCGCCCACCTGGCCGCCCTGCGCACGGTGGCGGCCGTGCTGGCCGTCCGCGGACGGCCGGAGAAGAACCCGCGGCGGCGCAAGGCCATCCGCAGCGCCTGGGAGGTGCTGCCCGAGGTGGCCCCCGAACTGGCCGAATGGGCGCTCTACTACGGCGCCGGCGCCCGCCGCCGGGCCGCCGCCGAGGCCGGGATCCGGGGCGCCGCCTCGGCCCGCGACGCGGACGACCTGATCCGCAACTCGGCCCTGTTCCTGCGCCTGGTCGAGCGCCTGCTCGGCCTGCACCCGGCCCCGCCCGCCCCCCGCCTGCCGCTCGACGGCGGGGAGCCGGGCGGCGCGGGCGAAGCCGCCACCGGTCAGGCATAAGGTGGAGGCAACCTGATCGATCTGCACGTGCCGAGGAGCCCCGCCTTGTACCCGACGCGTCCCCGCAGCGCCCTGCGTACCGCCGTGGTCTGGGAGGTGGTGCGGACAGCCCTGGAGAAGCGGGCCGCCGAGCTGGACCAGCCGGTGCTGGACGTGGTCGACACCGGCGGCGGCACCGGCAACTTCGCCGTGCCGGTGGCCAAGCTCGGCCACCGGGTCACCGTGGTCGACCCGAGCCCGGACGCGCTGTTCGCGCTGGAGCGCCGGGCCGCCGAGGCCGGGGTGACGGACCTGGTCCGGGCCGTCCAGGGCGACACCCAGACGCTGCCCGAGCTGGTCGCCCCCGGCACCGTGGACGCGGTGCTCTGCCACGGCGTGCTGGAGGTCGTGGACGACCCGGCCGAGTCGCTGGGCAGCCTGGCCGCCACCCTGCGCAAGGGCGGCCTGGTCAGCCTGCTGGCCGCCAACCGCAACGGCGCGGTGCTGGCCCGGGCGCTGGCCGGCCACTTCAACGAGGCCCGCGCGGTGCTCTCCGCCGTCGACGGCCGCTGGGGCGAGCAGGACCCGATGCCGCGCCGCTTCACCGGTGAGGAACTGGGCCGGCTGGCCGAGGGCGCGGGCCTGCGGGTGGAGTCGGTGCACGGCGTCCGGGTCTTCGCCGACCTGGTGCCCGGGGTCCTGGTGGACACCGAGCCGGGCGCGATGGAGGCGCTGCTGAAGCTGGAGGAGGCCGCCGCCGCGCAGCCCGCCTTCCACGCCGTGGCCACCCAGCTGCACCTGCTGGCCACCCTGGTCTGAGGCCGCCGGATCCCCCGCCCGCCGCCGAACGGTTCGCACGCCGTACGGCGGCGGCTCGCTTCCCGGACGGCCGGCGGTCCCCCGCTCCTCGCGCGGGTGCGCTCGCCGAGCTCCCCAGGTCCGGGCCGATTCCGTCGGCTCGGGCACTTGTCCGAGTCGTCCGGCGTTGAGCGGGGTGCGGTACCGGCCGCCCGAAGTGGCCCGGCCCACGCGGCGCAGACCACTCCGTTACGGGCCCACGGACCGTATGATCTGGGTAAAGCCGGAAAGCATGACAGCCGGACGCGTGGGGCATATGGACGACACGGGCCGGGTCCCCCACACGGGCGTCCGACCGTGTGCCCAAGGCTGATTGGACTGGCCTCCCCGACCGGGGTGGCGGACCGGTCGCACCCGCGACCGACGAGTAGGAGGACTCCGTGCCGCTCTCGGAGCACGAGCAGCGACTGCTCGACCAGATGGAGCGAGCGCTGTATGCCGAAGATCCCAAATTCGCGTCGGCGCTTGAGGGAACCGGGCTGCGCACCTACACCCGTCGGCGGGTCTACCTGGCCGTCGCCGGATTCGTGGTGGGGATCGGCCTGCTGATGGGCGGCATGGTCGTTCCGGACCAGATCTGGGTCAGCGTCGTGGGGTTCCTGGTGATGCTCGGGTGCGCGGTGTTCGCCGTGACCGGCTGGCGCCGCGGGCCCGCGGGCCAGGGCTCCGGCCCCCGCCAGGCCGCCGTCCCGCGCCGCAAGGCCGGGATGATGGACCGGGTGGAGCAGCGCTGGCAGCGACGCCGGGACGAGCAGACCGGCGGCCTCTGAGCCGTACCGGTCAGGGCCGGAACACAGCCGGCCGGGACCGACCCGGGACCACGCCGGGACCACGTCGGGACCACCGAGGACCGTTGCGAACGAGAGCCGGGGCGGGCAGTCGATCGACTGCCCGCCCCGGCTCTCGCACGTCCCGTCAGGCCCCGGGGCCGGACCGCTCACGCCGGGTGAACACCCGCCGGACCGGGCCGGTGACCGCGTCGACGGCCCGTCCGGTGCGGGTGGCGACGGCCGTCCGGGCCGACCGCACCGCGTCGGCGATCCGCCACCACAGCTGGGCCGAGGACGGCGGCAGCAGCAGCGCCCGGATCCGCCCGCGTCGGCCGGCGTCGGCCTGGAGGGCGCGCCGCGCGGTGCGGACGTCGGCGGCCAGCGGTGCCGTGGTGACCTGACCGGCCGGGGCGTAGAGCACGCGCTCGGTGGCCAGCGCCAGTCGCCCGGCGGCGGCCGCCGCCTCCGCGTCCAGGTGCGCCGTCTCGGTGATCCGGCGGGCGGCCGAGCGCGGGGTGCGTGACTCGTCCGGGGGAATTCCGAGGTCCCAGGCGGAGTCGATCAGCTCGTCCCAGGCGGCCAGCACCTGGGCGTCGGTGAGCTCGGTCGGGCCGTCCCCGCCGGGGCGGCGCCGCCCGCCGCCGCCGAGCCGGCGACGGCGCACGGCGGTGCGCCAGAACATCGGGACGAGCAGCAGGGCGATCAGTGCCAGCACCACGGCCAGGGTGCCGAGCACCTGACCGGACAGCAGCCAGGACTCCTCGGCGGCCTGGCTGACGACCTTGCCCTTGGGACCGCAGTCGCCCAGCTGGCGCTGCTTGGCGGTGCAGTCCGTGCTGCTGGACGGTGCCGGGGCGGCTGCCGCGCTGGTCGCCGCGACGGTCGGCTGCTGGGTGGGCGCCGTGGTCGGGACGCTGGACGCCTCGGTGTAGCGGGCCGGGACGCCCCGGCTCGGGGTCGGTTCGAAGCGCATCCAGCCGTAGCCGGAGAAGTACAGCTCGGGCCAGGCGTGGTACATCCGGCCGGTGACCGAGTAGTTCTTGCCGTCCTTGCTGTCGCCGGGGGTGAAGCCGACCGCGACCCGGGCGGGGATCTTCAGCACCCGGGCCATCGCCGCCATGGTGGAGGCGAAGTGCACGCAGAAGCCCCGGCGGTCGCGCAGGAAGACGGCGATCGCGTTGCTGCCGGTGCCGCCCTCGACCGAGGTGTCGTACTTGAACTGCGGGCTGGTGAACCAGTTCACCAGCGCCGTCGCCCGGTCGTAGTCGTTGCGGGCGTTGGCGGTGACCGACCTGGCCTGGTCCGCGACCACCGACGGCAGGTCGGAGGGGAGGGCCGTGTAGTGCTCCCGGACGTCCTGGGGCGCGAGCGGCGCGGTGCGCAGCTCGTCGGCGGTGGGCCGCAGGTCCAGCGCGCTGACCTGGTAGTGCAGCCCGCGGATGGCCTTGTCGTTGGCCGGCAAGAGGGTGCCGGTCATCGGGTCGAGCTTCCACTCGTTGCGGTTGGGGAGCGTGACCGAGGCGGCCGGGTACGGCATCGGCAGCCAGCTCTTCTCCAGTTGGTCGCTGACCTGGAATTCGCCGTTGATCCGGGGGACGTTGGGGTCGTGCAGTCCCTCGGGGGAGGGCAGGGTGACCGGGAGGTCGCGGACCACGGGGCTGCTGAGCTTCCAGTTGGTGCCGTCGAACTGGTCCAGCGAGCCGGTGCGCAGGTAGGTCTGGTCGGCGAGGTCGCTGTCCAGGGTGTAGGTGAGCAGCTCGTTGTTGCTCGGCTTGGTGATCGCGGACTCCAGGCTGACCATCGGATCGAGGCTGGTCGCCACGCTGCCCCCGGTGCCGCTGCCGGACGACCCGCCCGAGCCGGAGTCCAGCAGGCCGAGGTCCCAGCGCGGCAGGAAGACCGGCAGCAGCAGCGCCAGCGCCAGCGCCAGGACGCCGACCTGCTGGCCGCCCAGGCTGATCCGGTTGGAGGTGACCGTGCCGCGCGCGCCGCCGCGGAAGACCCGGCCCCAGCGGGAGACCCGGTCCTGGCCCTCGGCGAACAGCAGCGCCAGGTAGCCGGCCGCGGCGAGGCAGAACCAGACCCAGCTGCCGTGCTCCGCGGCCAGGGCGTTGCCGATCGAGAACAGCGCCAGCAGCGGCAGCCCGGCCAGCGCCGCGCGCCGGTAGGTCACCGCGATGGTGTCCACCAGTACGGCGATCAGGCCGACCGCCGAGACCAGGATCAGCCGCAGGCCCGCCGTCGGCGGGGCCGGGATGGCGTACTGCCCGATGTCGTCGATGCCGGAGGAGAACACCCGGCCCAGCACGCGCAGCGCGTTCGCCCCGGGCAGCACGCCCGCGGTCATCGCGGAGCCGGCGAAGCCGATCAGCATCAGCAGGAGCAGCACCAGCAGCTGGGCCACCGGCACCGACCAGCGGTACAGCGGGGAGCGGCGCATGCCCACGCCGACGGCCGAGAGCACCCCGACGACCAGGACGGCGTGGGTGAGCCAGCTGCGGGTGGTCAGCAGCGGCAGCATGCACAGCGAGGCGAGGGTGGTGGCCAGCGCCGAGTAGACGGTCAGTTTGGCCCGGGTGGTCACGCGCCGGCCTCTTCTCGGTAGGGGGCGGTGGTCTTGGCGCCGTCGGCGGCCCGCCACAGGTCCGGCAGGGAGTCGCCGGCCCGGACCGGCAGGACCGTCCAGCCGGCCGCGCGTAGCTCCCGCACCCGGTCGCGGAACGGGTCGCCGCCGGTGTCGGGGGCGATCATCCGCAGGCCCGTCCAGGTGCCGGTGTCGAGGAGGAGGGCGATGGCCCCGCCGGTGCGGCTGCGCAACCGGCCCAGCCGGGCGGCCTGGGCCTGGTCCAGGTCGCCGAGGACGGCGACCAGCAGGCCCTCACCGCCGGCCCGCAGCGGCTCCTCGGCGCGGGAGAGCCCGGCGCCGTCGGACAGGTCGGCGATCGCCAGGGCGTCCAGGATCAGCCCGGAGGTGTCGGCGGCGAGGTTCTGCCCGCCGGCGCCGGGCCCGGGCACCGACTGACCGGTGTCGGTGAGCAGCTGGGTCTGGTAGCCGCGCTCCAGCAGGTGCACGGCGACGGACGCGGCGCAGCTGACCGCCCACTCGAAGGAGGAGGCCGGGCCGCTGCCCCGGTGGCCCACCTCGCGGGTGTCCAGCAGGACGGTGGCGCGGGCCTTCTGCGGCTGCTCCTCGCGGCGCACCATCAGCTCGCCGTACCGGGCGGTGGAGCGCCAGTGCACCCGGCGCAGATCGTCGCCGGGGCGGTACTCGCGCAGGATCACGTCGTCGTCCCCGGCCAGCGCCAGCGTACGGGCGTGGTTCTCGCCCTGGCCGTTCCACTCGCCGGTCAGCCGTACCTGCGGCAGCGTCTGCACCTGGGGGACGACGGTGAGCACGTCGGAGGCGGCGAAGCCGCGGTTGACCTCGCACATCCCGAACGGGTCGGACAGCCGCAGCTGCAGCGGCCCGAGCGGGTAGCGGCCGCGCAGGTCGGAGCGGACCCGGTAGGAGACCTCGCGGAAGCCGCGCGGCTCGACCCGGTCCAGCACGAAGCGCGGGCGCGGCCCGAGCACGTACGGGACCTTGTCCTCCAGGAGCAGCAGCCCGGTGGGCACCCGGGAGACGTTGTCCACCCGCAGGTGGACCCGGGCCTCCTGGCCGGCGATCGCCCGGTGCGGGCTGAGCCGGCGTCCGCTGGCCACCCGGTAGCGGGTGTTGGCGACCACCAGGGCGGCGGCCAGCGGCAGCGCGGCGAGCAGCACGCCGACCCGCAGCAGCGCGTCCTGGTCGAGCACGTAGGCGCAGACCATCGCGGTCAGCCCGGCCGCCAGGAAGGAGCGGCCCCGGGTGGTGAGGCCGCGCAGTCCGTCCCGCAGTCCGCCGGACCGGTCGGATGGGGCCACCTCAGCCCCTCCGGACGGCCGGGCCGCCCTGCGGGCGCGGCAGCGGCAGCCGGGCGACCAGGTCGGTCACGATCTGCTCGGAGCTGCGGCGGCCGAGCTGGGTCTCGGCGGTCGGCATCAGGCGGTGGGCCAGGACCGGGACGGCCAGGCGCTGGATGTCGTCCGGGGTGACGTAGTCCCGCCCGTCCAGCGCGGCGGCGGCGCGGGCGGCCCGGACCAGGTGCAGGGTGGCGCGCGGCGAGGCGCCCAGCCGCAGCTCGGGGCTGGTGCGGGTGGCGCCGACCAGGTCGACGGCGTAGCGGCGGACCGGGTCGGCGATGTGCACGGTGCGGACCAGGTCGACCAGCTTGAGGATGTCGGCGGCGTGCGCGACCGGCTGGAGGTCGTCCAGCGGGTTGGTGCCGCCGTGCACGTCGAGCATCGCGAACTCGGCCTCGGGGCTGGGGTAGCCGATCGAGATCCGGGCCATGAAGCGGTCCCGCTGGGCCTCCGGGAGGGGGTAGGTGCCCTCCATCTCGACCGGGTTCTGGGTGGCCACCACCATGAACGGCGAGGGCAGCTCGTAGCTGGTGCCGTCGATGGTGACCTGGCGCTCCTCCATGGACTCCAGCAGCGCGGACTGGGTCTTGGGCGAGGCGCGGTTGATCTCGTCGCCGACCACGATCTGGGCGAAGATCGCGCCCGGGCGGAACTCGAAGTCGTGCCGCTGCTGGTCGTAGATGTTGGTGCCGGTGACGTCCGAGGGCAGCAGGTCGGGGGTGAACTGGATGCGGCGCACGGTGCAGTCCACGGACCGGGCGAGCGCCTTGGCCAGCATGGTCTTGCCGACGCCGGGCACGTCCTCCAGCAGCAGGTGGCCCTCGGCGAGCAGCACGGTCAGGGCGATCCGGACCGCCTCCGGCTTGCCCTCGATCACGCTCTCGATGTTGGCGCGGACCCGGTCCACGACCGCAGCGAGCTCGGCGAGCCCGATCCGCTGGTACCCGTTCGCCCTCTGGTCGCCCCCCGCAGGACTGCCGAGACCGGCCTGATCGCTGTAGCTCGTCACCCGTTTACGCTCCCTGGCACGCTGCGCCCGCCTCACCCGAGGCCGGACCCCACCCCATGCTTGACGCGACCGCCCCGGAGGCGGTTCCGATGGAGGATCCGGCGTCGGGCTGGCGGCCTGCGGCCCGGCCACCCCAGGTGGTTCGGGGTCTGACCGGCAGGCGCATTCTCCCCCGTTCGGGGGCCGGAAGTCACCATTCGGCCGTCGCTGAATGCTGTGACCCGCCCGCCCGCCTCCGCTCGGGGCGGGGCTGTGACCCGCCCGCCCGGGGGCCCGTCAGCGGATCTCGCGCAGGAGTCCGGTGTGGACGTCGAAGACGAAGCCGCGGACGTCGTCGGTGTGCAGCAGGAAGGGGGAGGTGCGGACCCGCTGCATGGACTGGCGGACGTCGCCGTCCAGGTCGACGAAGGACTCCACCGCCCACTGCGGGCGCTGGCCGACCTCCAGCTCCAGTTCCCGGCGGAAGTCCTCGGTGAGCCCGAGCAGGCCGCAGCCGGTGTGGTGGATCAGCGCGACCGAGCGGGTGCCCAGGGCGCGCTGGCTGATGGTCAGGGACCGGATGGTGTCGTCGGTGACGACGCCGCCGGCGTTGCGGATGACATGGGCGTCACCCAGTTCGAGGCCGAGCGCCGCGAAGAGGTCGAGGCGGGCGTCCATGCAGGCCACCACGGCGATCTTCTGGACGGGGCGGGCGTCCATGCCGCCGTCCCGGAAGGTCACCGCGTACTCGCGGTTGGCCGTGACGAAGCGGTCGATGATGGTCGGTCTCGGGGAGTCGGCAGCGGCGTTCGGCGTGGGCCGGTCGGGAGTCACTGTCATGGGGGCGACGTTAGTGCGAACCGGGGCCGAGCGGTGGGGCGGAGAGCTACAGAACGCGTCGCTGTGATCGAGCGCATAGCGACAACGGCACGGTTTGTCCGGGCTGGTCCCGGAGTGGGTTCGTGCCCGGTCGCTCGACGGGGCGCGCGGCGCTCGCCGGGGGCCCCCGGCCGGCGGCCCCGCCGGACCGCCCCGACGGCCGCGACCTGCGGTGATCCGTACCGCCGCCCGGGTGGTGCGCCGGAGCGGGCCATTGACTGGGAGGGCCCGCGCGATAGAGTTGCGGCGCGTTGAGCACACCCGCCGGAGCCCGTCAACCGGGCGTCAGCCGGGCGGTGTGGCCCGTCCGATGCGGCCCGTGGCCTCCACCCGCTCCGTGTTCACCTGGCGCACCTTCCCCGGTGCCGGGCGGCCACGACCTTCCCCCTGAGCGGGCGGGGACCACGGGCCGCGTCGTCGTGCGGGCGGGCGGTGGGCGAGAATGGTCGGAGCTCCCGGACGACGGGCTGCTCCGCACCGAGGAAGGGCGCCACCGCGCATGACCACCAACGAACCGGGTCCCAAGCACGTTCCGGTGATGCTGCAGCGGTGCATGGACGCGTTGGCCCCGGCGATCTCGCGCCCCGGCGCCGTGGTGGTGGACGCCACCCTCGGCCTCGGCGGCCACAGCGAGGCGCTGCTGACCCAGTTCCCGGAGGTCCGGCTGGTCGCGGTGGACCGCGACCCGCAGGCGCTGAAGCTGTCCGGCGAGCGGCTGGCCCCGTTCGGGGACCGGGCCACCCTGGTGCACGCCGTGTACGACGAGATCCCCGAGGTGCTGGAGCGGCTGGGCATCGACCGGGTGGACGGCGTGCTGTTCGACCTCGGCGTCTCCTCGATGCAGCTGGACGAGGCCGACCGCGGCTTCGCCTACGCCCAGGACGCCCCGCTGGACATGCGGATGGACCAGACCCGGGGGATCAGCGCGGCGGAGGTGCTCAACACCTACAGCCACGGTGACCTGGCCCGGATCCTCAAGGTGTACGGCGAGGAGCGGTTCGCCGGCAAGATCGCCTCGGTCATCGTGCGGGAGCGGGAGAAGGAACCGTTCACCAACAGCGCGCGTCTGGTCGAGTTGGTGCGCAACGCCATTCCGGCGGCGACCCGCCGGACCGGCGGGAACCCGGCCAAGCGGACCTTCCAGGCGCTGCGGATCGAGGTCAACGGCGAGCTGGAGGTCCTGGACCGGGCGATCCCGGGGGCGCTGGACGTCCTCGCGCTCGGCGGCCGGATGGTGGTGATGTCGTACCAGTCGCTGGAGGACCGGCTGGTGAAGCAGTACTTCGCCGCCGGGGCGACCAGCACCGCCCCGCCGGGGCTCCCGATCATCCCGGAGGAGCACCAGCCCTGGCTCAAACTGATCACCCGCGGTGCCGAGCAGGCCACCGAGGAGGAGATCGAGGAGAACCGGCGCGCCGCGCCCGTGCGGCTGCGGGTGGCGGAGAGGATCAGGGACCGAAGCAAGCGGGGCTGAGGATCGGCTCCGGCGGGGTCCGAAGGGCGGAGGAGAGCGGTGGGGCCGGTGGCCGGTGAGGTCCGGGCGGGGCGGGGAGGACTCCCCGGGCAGGGCAGGGCGCGGATCACGGTCCGGCCGGGGCGGCGCCCCGTGCGGGGGCGCACGCCGTTCGCGGTGCTCGTGGTGGTGCTGCTGGCGGCGGGGCTGCTCGGACTGCTGGCGCTGAACACGGCCCTCAACGAGGGCTCCTTCGAGCTGTCCCGGCTGCAGAAGCAGACCACCAAGGCGACCGACGAGCAGCAGAGCCTCCAGCTCGAAATCGACCAGAGCTCGGCCCCCGACGCGCTGGCCAAGCGGGCCGGCGAGCTGGGCATGGTCCCGGCCGGCGGGATGGCCTTCCTGGACGTGCCGAACGGCGGCAGGGTGACCGGCACGCCCGGCCCGGCCCAGGACAGCCCGCCGGTGAAGAAGTCGACGGTCGATCCGTGGCCGTCGAAGCCCACGCCGGGGGACCGGAGACCGGCCCAGGCCCAGCCCTCGGCCCAGCCGAGCAGCTCACCGAGCGCCCAGCCGTCGGCACAGCCGACCGGCCAGGCGCCCGCGCCGCCGACCCCGGCGGCCTCGGCCGGTGACTCGGTGATCCAGCTCAACCCGGTGTCGCCCGCGCCGGCCCAGCACGGGGGTGGTACCCGATGACGACGCCCCGTCAGCCGTCCGGTTCCGGTTCGGGCTCCGGCCGTCGGCAGCCGCCGCGCACCGGAGCGGCCAGACCCGTCGCGGGGCGCGGCCAGCCCGCGAAGGGGCAGCCGGCCAAGGGCCAGGCCGCCAAGGGCCAGGCCGCCAAGGGCCAGGCCCCGAAGAGCCAGCCCGCGAAGCCCCAGCCCGCGAAGGCCCAGCCCGTGCGGAGCCAGTCGGCCAAGGCGCAGCCCGCCAAGAGCGCCGCCGCGGGCCGCACCCCGCGCGCGCCGCAGCAGCGCCGCCCGGAGGGCCGTCCGCCGACCCGTGGCCAGGCGGCGGTGCGGCCGCGCCCGAAGTCCCGGCCGCCGCAGCGCCCCAGTGCGCTGAAGCTGGCCGAGCCGAAGCGCCGGCTGCGGGTGATCACGGTGGCGCTGTCGCTGGTGTTCTCGGTCTTCGCCGGGCGCCTGGTGCAGCTCCAGCTGGTGGACGCCGACGCGCTGGCCGCCGACGCGAACACCAACCGCTACCAGAACGTCCCGATCACCGCCGAGCGCGGCTCGATAACGTCCTCCGACGGCGTGGCGCTGGCCGCCACCGTGGACGCGTACGACATCACCGCCGACCCGGCGATGTTCACCCCCGAGGCGACCGGCATCCCGGACGCGCCGGAGCAGGCGGCCGCGCTGCTGTCGCCGATCATCGGCGTGCCCAAGGACAGGATCGCCGCCGACCTCCACACGCCCAAGACCCGCTACAAGCGGCTCGCCACCCAGCAGACCCCGGCCGCCAAGAACCAGATCAGCGACCTCAAGTCGAGCCTGGAGAAGCAGGCCGGCTCGCGTGCCTGCCAGGCGCAGAAGAAGCTGCTCGGCAAGCCCGCCGACCAGGGCGGCCGCACCCGGGTGGACAACGAGTGCGCCAACCCGCTGGCCGGGGTGTTCAACCGGGAGACCCAGAAGCGGATCTACCCGGCCGACGGGCTGGCCGCGAACCTGGTCGGCTTCGTCAACGGCGAGGGCGAGGGCGCCGGCGGGCTGGAACTGCAGTACCAGAAGCAGCTGGCCGGCAAGGACGGCCACAGCAGCTACGCCCAGGCGGGCGGCCGGCTGGTGCCCACCGCCGGCGGCTCGATGGATCCGGCCGTGCCCGGCAGCGACATCAAGCTGACCATCAACCGGGACGTCCAGTGGGCGGCCCAGCGGGCGATCACCGACCAGGTGGCCAACTCCGGCGCGGAGAAGGGCTACGTCGTCGTCCAGGACGTGAAGACCGGCCAGGTCATCGCGATGGCCAGCTCGCCCGGCTTCAACCCCAACGACCTGAGCCTCGCCAAACAGTCCCAGATGGGCAACCCGGCCCTGGTGGACGCCTACGAGCCGGGCAGCACCGCCAAGCTGATGAGCCTGGCCGCCGTCCTGGACTCGGGCAAGGCCAACTGGGACACCAGGGTCACCGTGCCCAACCGGCTGGTCCGGGCCGGGCAGCAGTTCAAGGACGACGTCGAGCACGGCGACTGGTACCTGACCCTCGCCGGGGTGCTCGCCAAGTCCTCCAACATCGGCACCATCGAGGCCGTCGAGACCCTCGGCGACGGCGACCAGCTGAAGGCCAACCAGATCCTGGACGGCTACATGCGCAAGTTCGGGGTGGCCCAGCCGACCGGCCTCAACTTCCCCGGGGAGACCCCGGGCAAGCTCAAGAAGCCGGAGGACCTGGTCGCCTCGGAGAAGTACAACATCGCCTTCGGCCAGGGCCCGCTGCAGATGAACGCGCTGCAGGCCACCTCGGTGTACTCGACCATCGCCAACGGCGGGGTCCGGGTCGCGCCCAGCATCGTCCAGGGCATCACCGGGCCGGACGGCAAGTACACCGCGACCCCGCCCGGCGAGCAGACCCGGGTGGTCAGCGAGCAGACCGCGAAGACCCTCACCTCGATGCTGGAGTCGGTCATCGACGACGAGCAGGGCACCGGCGGCAAGGCCGCCATCCCCGGCTACCGGGTCGCCGGCAAGACCGGCACGGCCAACCGGGGGGCCGCCGACGGCAAGGGCTACGACGGCTACACCGCCTCCTTCATCGGCTTCGCCCCGGCCGACGCCCCCCGCTACACCGTCTCCTGTACCCTCCAGGGCCCGGTCAACGGCCACTTCGGCGGCCAGCTGTGCGGCCCGGTGTTCAAGCAGGTGATGGAGTTCACCCTGAAGACCATGCAGGTCCCGCCGAGCGGGAGCCCGGCACCGAACCTGCCCGTCGAGTGGAAGCCGTGAGCGAGGATGAGCAACCAGCGGGCCGGTCTGGACGGCGGCGCGGCGAAGGCCCGGTTTGGCCCTGGGCACCCTTCGGCGGATAGCCTTCCCGCCGTGCCGAAACCCGATCAAACCACCGTGAGTCCGCCCCGCCCGACCGGGACCGCCGCCCTGCCGCTCGCCGAGCTGGCCGCCCGGCTGGGTCTGCCGCCCGTGGAGGGCGGCGCCGTCACCGGTGTCACCCACGACTCCCGTGCGGTGCGCCCCGGTGACGTGTACGTGGCCTTCCCGGGCGCCAACCACCACGGCGCGGCCTTCGCCGGCAAGGCCGCGGAGGCCGGCGCGGTGGCCGTGCTGACCGACCCGGCGGGCGCCGAGCTGGCCGCCCCCACCGGCCTGCCGCTGCTGGTCGTCGACCGGCCGCGGGCCCGGATGGGCGAACTGGCCGCGATCGTCTACGGCCACCCCTCCGAGCGGCTGCTGATGATCGGGCTGACCGGCACCAACGGCAAGACCACCACCTCGTACCTGGTCGAGGGCGGTCTGCGCGGTGCCGGGCGCAGCCCGGGCGTGATCGGCACCGTCGAGATGCGGGTCGGCCAGGAGCGGATCAAGAGCGAGCGCACCACCCCCGAGGCCACCGACCTGCACGCGATCCTCGGCGTGATGGCCGAGCGCGGCGCGGACGCGGTGACCATGGAGGTCTCCAGCCACGCCCTGGTCTTCGGCCGCACCGACGGGGTGGCGTACGACGTCGCGCTGTTCAACAACCTCACGCCCGAGCACCTCGACTTCCACCCGGACATGGAGGACTACTTCCAGGCGAAGGCCCGGCTGTTCGAGCCCGGCAAGTCCCGCCGCGGCGTGGTCAACCTGGACGACGAGTACGGCCGCCGGCTCGCCGCCGAGGCGAAGATCCCGGTGACCACCTTCTCCGCGACCGGCGACGCCGGGGCGCACTGGCGGGCCCTGGACGTCCAGCTCGGCCCGACCGGCTCCACCTTCCGGGTGGTCGGCCCGGACGGCGCCGAGGCGGACGCCTCCGTCCCGCTGCCCGGCCCGTTCAACGTCGCCAACGCGCTGGCCGCGATCACCGTGCTGGTCGCCGCCGGGCTGCCGCTGGACCGGGCGGTGGCCGGCGTCGCCGCCGTGGCCGGCGTGCCGGGCCGGCTGGAGCGGGTGGACGCCGGACAGCCGTTCGTCGCGGTGGTCGACTACGCCCACAAGCCGGACGCCCTGGAGGCCGTCCTCGGCTCGCTGCGCGAGGTCACCAAGGGCCGGCTGCACGTCGTGGTCGGCTGCGGCGGCGACCGCGACCCGCACAAGCGCGGCCCGATGGGCGCCATCGCCGCCCGGCTCGCCGACACCGCCCTGCTGACCAGTGACAACCCGCGCAGCGAGGACCCGCTGGCGATCCTCGCCAGCATGCTGACCGGCGCCGCCGCGGTGCCCGAGGCCGAGCGCGGGGACGTCCTGGTCGTGCCCGACCGGGCCGAGGCGATCGAGCTCGCGGTGGCCCGCGCCCAGGCGGGGGACACCGTGCTGGTGGCCGGCAAGGGCCACGAGCTCGGCCAGTACGTACGAGACGAGATCCGCCCCTTCGACGACCGGGAGGTGCTGCGCGAATCCATCGCGCGGACCACGGCCGCCCGGGGCGACCGAGGAGTAGAGCAGCAGTGATCGCACTGACCCTCGCCGAGGTGGCGGCCGCCGTCGGAGGCACCCTGGCCGGAGCCGACCCGGACACCCTGGTCACCGGCCCGGTCGAGGTCGACTCGCGGAAGGTGAGCCCCGGCGGCCTGTTCGCGGCCTTCGTCGGCGAGAACGTGGACGGCCACGACTACGCCGTCACGGCGGTCGAGGCCGGCGCCGTCGCGGTGCTGGCCTCCCGCCCGGTCGGCGTGCCCGCCGTCCTGGTCGACAGTGTGGTGGAGGCGCTCGGCCGGCTGGCCCGGGCCGTGGTCTCCCGCGCCTCGGGCACCGCCGTGGTCGCGCTGACCGGCTCGGCCGGCAAGACCAGCACCAAGGACCTGATCGGCCAGCTGCTCCAGCGCCACGGCGAGACCGTCTTCCCGCCCGGCTCGCTGAACAACGAGATCGGTCACCCGATGACCGCGCTGCGGGTCGAGGAGAGCACCCGGCACCTGGTGATGGAGATGGGCGCCCGGCACAAGGGCGACATCGAGTACCTCACCTCGATCACCCCGCCGCGGATCGGCCTGGTCCTCAACGTCGGCACCGCCCACCTCGGCGAGTTCGGCTCCCAGGAGGCGATCGCCGAGGCCAAGGGCGAGCTGGTCGAGGCGCTGCCCGCCGACGGCGCCGCGATCCTCAACGCGGACGACCGGCTGGTGCGCGCGATGGCCTCCCGCACCAAGGCGAAGGTGGTGCTGTTCGGGGAGTCCCCGGACGCCCACGTCCGGGCGACCGACGTTCGCCTGGACGCCACCGGACGGCCATCGTTCACGCTCACCACCCCGGCCGGTTCCGCGCCCGTCCAGCTGCGCCTGTACGGTGAGCACCACGTCTCGAACGCCCTCGCCGCCGCCGCGGTGGCGACGGAGCTCGGGATGACCGTCGACGACACCGCGGCAGCCCTGGGCGAGGCGGGTGCGCTGTCCCGCTGGCGCATGGAGGTCGTCGACCGGGCCGATGGTGTCACCGTCGTCAACGACGCCTACAACGCGAACCCCGACTCGATGCGGGCCGCGCTGCGGGCGCTGGTCTCGATCGGCGGCCGCGGTCCGGAGCGCCGCCGCACCTGGGCGGTGCTCGGCGAGATGCGGGAGCTCGGCGAGGACAGCCTGGCCGAGCACGACGCCATCGGGCGGCTCGCCGTCCGGCTGGACGTCACCAAGCTGGTGGCGGTCGGCGGACGCGAGGCGGCCTGCATGGAACTCGGCGCGAGGAACGAAGGTTCGTGGGGTGAGGAGTCGGTGCTGGTGTCCGACGCGGACGCGGCGGTCGAGCTGCTGCGCAGTCAGCTTCGGCCGGGGGATGTGGTCCTGGTGAAGGCGTCCCGTTCGGTGGGGCTGGAGAAGGTGGCCGAGGCCCTCCTGGCGGACGGTGCTGCCCGATGATGAAGCAGATCCTCTTCTCCGGGATGATCGGCCTGATCCTCTCGCTGGTCGGCACGCCCGCCCTGATCAAGCTGCTGGCCCGGCAGGGCTACGGCCAGTACATCCGTGACGACGGCCCCAAGGCGCACCACAGCAAGAAGGGCACGCCCACCATGGGCGGCATCGCCTTCATCCTGGCGACCCTGATCGCGTACTTCGCCACGAAGGCGATAACGGGCGACACCCCGACCGCCTCGGGGCTGCTGGTGCTCTTCCTGACCGCGGGCCTCGGCCTGGTGGGCTTCCTGGACGACTACATCAAGGTCGTCAAGCGCCGCTCCCTCGGCCTGCGGGCCAAGGCGAAGCTGGCCGGCCAGTCGATCGTCGGCCTGGTGTTCGCCGTCCTGGCGCTGCAGTTCCACGACGACCGCGGGCTCAGCCCGGCCTCCGAGAAGCTGTCCTTCGTCCGCGACTTCAGCTGGTCGATCGGCCCGGTGCTGTTCGTCATCTTCGCGTACTTCATGATCGCGGCGACCTCCAACGGCGTGAACCTGACGGACGGTCTGGACGGCCTCGCCACCGGTGCCTCGGTGATGGCCTTCGGCGCCTACACCTTCATCGGCGTCTGGGAGTACACCCAGAGCTGCGCGTACTTCATCTCCGCCACCGGCGCCTGCTACGACGTCCGGGACCCGCTGGACCTCGCGGTGGTCGCCTCGGCCCTGATGGGCTCCTGCTTCGGCTTCCTGTGGTGGAACACCTCGCCCGCCAAGATCTTCATGGGTGACACCGGCTCGCTCGCCCTCGGCGGCGCCCTGGCCGGCCTCGCGATCTGCTCGCGCACCGAACTGCTGCTGATCATGCTCGGCGGCCTGTTCATGATCATCACCCTCTCGGTGATCATCCAGGTCGGCTCCTTCCGGATGACCGGCAAGCGCGTCTTCAAGATGGCACCACTGCAGCACCACTTCGAACTCAAGGGCTGGAGCGAGGTCCTGGTCGTGGTCCGTTTCTGGATCATCCAGGGCCTGTGCGTGGCCGTCGGCCTCGGCCTCTTCTACGCGGGATACCGGACCGGATGACGAACCCTGACTTCGACAACCTGCCCGTGGTGGTCGCCGGCCTCGGCGTCTCGGGCATCAGCGCCGCGCGCGTCCTGAACGGACTCGGCGCCCGCGTCACCGTGGTGGACGGCGGCAGCGGCGAGGGCCTGCGGGCCCGCGCCGCGGAGCTGGAGGCCGCCGGCGTCGCGGTGCGCCTGGGCGACGGCGCCAGCCTGCCCGAGGGCACCGAGCTGATCGTCACCTCGCCCGGCTGGGCCCCCGACAGCCCGCTGTTCGCCGCCGCGGAGGCGGCCGGGGTGCCGGTCTGGGGCGACGTCGAGCTGGCCTGGCGGCTGCGCAGGCCGCTGCCGGGCACCGGCGAGCCCGCCCCCTGGCTGGCCGTCACCGGCACCAACGGCAAGACCACCACCGTCCAGATGCTCGCCTCGATCCTCACCGCCGCCGGCAAGCGCACCGCCGCCGTCGGCAACGTCGGGGTCTCGGTGCTGGACGCGGTCCTCGCCGAGGAGCCGTACGACGTGCTCGCCGTCGAGCTCTCCAGCTACCAGCTGCACTGGGCGCCCTCGCTGCGCCCGCACTCGGCGGCCGTGCTCAACCTGGCCCCGGACCACCTCGACTGGCACGGCTCGATGGAGGCGTACGCCGCCGACAAGGGCCGGATCTACGAGGGCAACGTGGTGGCCTGCGTGTACAACCTGGCCGACCCGGCCACCGAGGCGCTGGTCCGGGAGGCCGACGTCGAGGAGGGCTGCCGGGCGATCGGTTTCGGCCTCGGCGCGCCGAGCCCGTCGAACTTCGGCGTGGTGGACGGCCTGCTGGTGGACCGCGCCTTCGTCGATGACCGGGCCAAGAACGCGGCCGAGCTGGGCTCGGTCGAGGACGTGAACCCCCCGGCCCCGCACAACATCGCCAACGCGCTCGCGGCGGCCGCGCTGGCCCGGGCGTACGGGGTCGAGCCGAAGGCCGTCCGGGAGGGCCTGCGGGCCTTCCGTCCGGACGCCCACCGGATCGCCGAGGTCGGTACGGTCCGCGAGGTCACGTACGTCGACGACTCCAAGGCCACCAACACCCACGCCGCCGCGGCCTCGCTGGCGGCCTACCGGCCGATCGTCTGGATCGCCGGGGGACTGGCCAAGGGCGCGACCTTCGACGACCTGGTGCAGGGCGCGGCCGAGCGGCTGCGCGCGGTCGTGCTGATCGGGCAGGACCGGGCGCTGATCCGCGAGGCGCTGGAGCGACACGCTCCGGATGTGCCGGTGATCGAGGCGGCCGAGGGCCAGACTGGCGCGGTGGCGATGGCCGAGGTCGTTCGAACGGCCGCATCGCTCGCTCGATCGGGTGACACGGTGCTGCTCGCTCCGGCCTGCGCGTCGATGGACATGTTCACCAACTACGGCGAGCGCGGCGACCTCTTCGCGGCGGCCGTCCGGGAGCTGGCGGACTCCGGCGGCGCGTGAGGGGCCTTTCGGGGCGAACGAGCCGCATGAAGAGGAACGGGGAGCGGTGGCGGGGCAGGGCAGGGCGGATTCCGGCGTGACGAAGCAGGACGCCGCCGAGCCGTGGCGAGTGATCTCCGCCACCACGACCAAGTACAAGTCGGCCGGTCCGCTGGGACGGTTGCGGGCCTTCCGGGCCCGCGTCCGGTACTGGCTGGACCGGCCGCTCACGCCGTACCTGCTGGTGGTCGGGAGCACCCTGCTGCTGGTCGTGCTCGGCCTGATGATGGTCTTCTCGGCCTCGCAGATCCTGGCGCTGAACCAGCACCACACCGCGCAGTACTACTTCCTCAAGCAGCTGATCGCGGCCATCCTCGGCCTGGTCCTGCTGGTCGGCTTCGCCTCCGTCCCGGTGGCGGTGCTGCGGGTGATCGTCTACCCGGTGATGTTCGGGGTGATCGGGGCGCTCGCGCTGGTCGCCGTGCCCGGCATCGGGGTGCGGATCAACGGCAACCAGAACTGGCTGGATTTCGGCTTCTTCCAGTTCCAGCCCTCCGAGTTCGCCAAGCTCGCACTGGTGCTCTGGGGCGCCGACCTGCTCGCCCGCAAGCAGAAGGCCGGCACCCTCAGCTCCTGGAAGCACCTGCTGGTGCCGCTGGTGCCGGGCGCCCTGCTGCTGCTCGCGCTGATCATGATCGGCGGTGACATGGGCACCTCGATGATCCTGGTGGCCATGGTGTTCGCGCTGCTGTGGATGGTCGGCGCACCGCTGCGGCTGTTCGTGGCCACCCTCGGGGTGGCGGTCGTGGTCTGCACCGCCCTGGTGATCACCGTCCCGCACCGGGCCGAGCGGCTGGGCTGCATCGGCGTCACCAAGCTCGACCCGGAGGGCGCCTGCTTCCAGGCCCTGCACGGCGTGTACTCGTTCGCGCTCGGCGGCGGCTTTGGCACCGGCCTGGGCGCCGGCGTGGAGAAGTGGGGCCAGCTGCCCGAGGCGCACACCGACTTCATCTTCGCCGCGACCGGCGAGGAACTGGGCCTGGTGGGGACGCTGTCGGTGATCGGTCTCTTTGCGGCACTAGGCTACGCGGGTATCCGTGTGGCCATCGGCACGAAGGATCCCTTCGTCAGGTACGCCGCGGGAGCCGCCACCACCTGGATCATGGCGCAGGCCATGATCAACCTGGGGTCGGCGCTGGGACTGCTGCCCATCGCGGGCGTCCCGCTCCCGCTGTTCTCCTACGGCGGTTCCGCCATGCTGTCGGCCATGTCCGCGATCGGGGTGCTGCTGTGCCTGGCACGCAGCTCCTCGGGTGCGAAGGCGGCCCTGGCCGCCCGGAGCAAGAACTCCCGGGTCAGGAAGCGACTGGCCCGGGTGCTGCCACGACGACGAACCACAGCGCGCCCGGTCCCCGGGCCGGCACGCAGGGAGCGGTGAATTTCGGTGCATGTCGTACTCGCCGGCGGGGGGACCGCCGGTCACATCGAGCCGGCCATGGCCCTCGCGGACGCCCTCCGCAGGCACGACCCGTCCATCGGGATCACCGCCCTGGGCACCGAGAAGGGGCTGGAGACCCGACTGGTGCCCGAGCGCGGCTACCAGCTGGAGCTCATCCCGGCCGTCCCGCTGCCCCGCAAGCCCACCCCCGAGCTGATCACCGTCCCCGGCCGGCTGCGCGGCACCGTGCGGGCCGCCCAGGAGATCATCGAGCGGGTCAACGCCGACGCCGTGGTCGGCTTCGGCGGCTACGTCGCGATGCCCGCCTATCTGGCCGCCAAGCGGGCCGGTGTGCCGATCGTGGTGCACGAGGCCAACGCCCGCCCGGGCCTGGCCAACAAGATCGGCGCCCGCTACACCGACTTCGTCGCGGTCTCCACCCCGGACAGCAAGCTGCGCGACTCCCGGTACATCGGCATCCCGCTGCGGCGGACCATCGCCACCCTGGACCGCAACGCCACCCGGCCGGAGGCCCGCCAGTACTTCGGCCTCGACCAGCGGCTGCCCACCCTGCTGGTCTCCGGCGGCTCCCAGGGCGCGCGCCGGCTCAACGAGACCATCACCGCGATCGCCCCGCGGCTGCAGCAGTACGGCGTGCAGATCCTGCACGCGGTGGGCCCGAAGAACGAGCTGCCGCAGGTCGCCGACGTCCCCGGGATGCCGCCGTACCGGGCGGTGCCGTACGTCGACCGGATGGACCTCGCCTACGCGGCGGCCGACCTGATGCTCTGCCGGGCCGGCGCCATGACGGTGGCCGAGCTGGCGGCCGTCGGCCTGCCCGCCGCCTTCGTGCCGCTGCCGATCGGCAACGGCGAGCAGCGGCTGAACGCCCAGCCGATGGTCAAGGCCGGTGGCGGCCTGCTGGTGGACGACGCCGAGCTGACCCCGGACTGGGTGCTGCAGAACGTGCTGCCGGTGCTCACCGACCCGCAGCGGCTGTGGGACATGAGCCGGGCCGCCGCCGAGTTCGGCCGCCGGGACGCCGACGACCTGCTGGTCGGCATGGTCTACGAGGCGATCCAGGCCCACCGCGGCGGTCGCCGCCGTGGCTGACGGCCGGCTCGCCGACCCGTTGGAGGAGGAGCTGGAGGAGGAGGAGGAGTCCGCTCCCCGCCTCCGGCTCTCCCGGCGGGGCATCGTGGTGCTGAGCGTGCTCGGCGCCGCGTTGCTGGGCGTGCTGGCCTGGGTGGTGTTCTTCTCGTCGGTGCTGGACGTGCGCGACGTCGCCGTCCAGGGTGCGACCGACGACAAGCTGACGTCGGACCAGGTCCGCGACGCGGTCGGCGGGCTGGCCGACGGCCCGCTGGCCCGGGTCGACCTGGACGGCGTCCGGCACCGGGTGGAGGCGATCCCCCGGGTGGCGAAGGCCGAGGTCTGGCGGGGCTGGCCGCACACCCTGCAGGTCAAGGTGGTGCAGCGGACCGCGGTGGCCGCCGTCAAGGGGGATGACGGCCAGTTCACCCAGGTGGATGCCGCCGGCGTGAGCTTCGCCACCGAGGCGGCCGCGCCGCAGGGCGTGCCGGTGGTGGAACTGCGGCTCAGTCAGCCCGCGAAGGACGTGGACGGGGTGATCTCCCGGGCGCAGCTGGTGCAGGGCGCGGTGGCGGTGGCCGCCGGGCTCCCGCCGGAGATCGCCAAGCGGGCCGGATCGGTCCTGATCCACTCCTACGACGACATCGAACTGCAGCTCAGCGGGGGTGCGACGGTGCGTTGGGGAAGTCCCGAGCAGACCGACCGGAAGGCCCGGGTGCTGCTGGCGCTGATGAAGCAGAAGGGCACCGTGTTCGACGTGACCGCGCCGGAGGCGCCGGCGGTGTCGGGTTGATCCGCTAGATTCTGTGCCCGAGGGAGGGGTTGACGCCTCGAAGTGTCGGCCCGACCCTTGGTGGTCACCCCGGTTTCCGTTGCCGGCCGATGATCACATAGGCTCAAAAGAAAAAGGGAAGCTCGGCGTGTTCGTTGAAACGCGTGCCTGGAGCCACCTAGTGTCCTGTGTCACCAGACTGTGTCCGTTGGTGATGTGACGGAGGCACAGGACTAACCCTAAAGGTCAAGTTTAGGGTTGGGGTCGGCGGTCGGCATTTCGGACATTCAGTCAGAAACCAGGCTCCCTACCCATCGACATCCGTCGGTACGGCCCACCGTCGGGCCGCACCGACCCGGAAATTCGAGGCGAGAGGCCTTCGACGTGGCAGCACCGCAGAACTACCTCGCAGTCATCAAGGTCGTCGGAATCGGCGGCGGTGGTGTCAACGCCATCAACCGGATGATCGAGGTCGGTCTCAAGGGCGTCGAGTTCATCGCGATCAACACCGATGCGCAGGCCCTCCTCATGAGCGACGCCGACGTCAAGCTCGATGTGGGCCGTGAACTCACCCGGGGCCTCGGCGCCGGCGCCAACCCCGAGGTCGGCCGCAAGGCCGCCGAGGACCACCGCGAGGAGATCGAGGAGGTCCTCAAGGGGGCCGACATGGTCTTCGTGACCGCCGGCGAGGGTGGTGGCACGGGCACGGGCGGCGCGCCCGTCGTCGCCAACATCGCCCGCTCGCTGGGCGCCCTGACCATCGGCGTGGTCACCCGCCCCTTCACCTTCGAGGGCCGCCGCCGGGCCAACCAGGCCGAGGACGGCATCGCCGCCCTGCGCGAAGAGGTCGACACCCTCATCGTGATCCCCAACGACCGGCTGCTGTCCATCTCGGACCGCCAGGTCAGCGTGCTCGACGCGTTCCGCTCGGCGGACCAGGTCCTGCTCTCCGGTGTCCAGGGCATCACCGACCTGATCACCACCCCGGGTCTGATCAACCTCGACTTCGCGGACGTCAAGTCCGTCATGTCGGACGCCGGTTCGGCGCTCATGGGCATCGGCTCGGCCCGCGGCGAGGACCGCGCCAAGGCGGCCGCCGTGATGGCGATCTCCTCGCCGCTGCTGGAGGCCTCGATCGACGGCGCCCGTGGCGTGCTGCTGTCCATCTCGGGCGGCTCCGACCTCGGCCTGTTCGAGATCAACGAGTCGGCCCAGCTGGTCAGCGAGGCCGCCCACCCCGAGGCGAACATCATCTTCGGTGCCGTCATCGACGACGCGCTCGGCGACGAGGTGCGGGTCACCGTCATCGCGGCCGGCTTCGACGGTGGTCAGCCGCCGGCGATCGTCCGCGACCCGGTGGTGAAGTCCACCGCCCCCGCCGCCCCGGCCACCCCGCCGGCCGCCCCCGAGCGCCCGGCCGGCCGGCCGTCGTACGGGAGCATCGGCTCGGTGACGTCCCGCTCCGAGGGGGAGGCCCCGGCCGCCCCGGCGCGTTCGACCGAGACCACGGCCGGCACGGCCACCACCGCTCCGGTGCCGCCGCAGGTGCAGCAGTCGACCCGGCAGCCGTTCGTGGAGAGCCCGGCCGAGGAGCTCGACGTCCCGGACTTCCTTAAGTGATCGATCACGCGGTCCGCGCGGGTGCTCACTTCGCCTTCACCGATCGGTGGGGCGGGGTGAGCACTTCGCCGTACGGGGAGCTCAACCTCGGCGGCGCGGTCGGGGACGACCCGGAGGCCGTCCGGGAGAACCGGGCGATCGCGGCCCGGGAGCTGGGGCTGAACCCGGCCGACGTGGTCTGGATGAACCAGGTGCACGGCGCCGAGGTGGCCGTGGTGACGGAGCGCCAGCCGCTGGGGGAGGCCCCGACGGTGGACGCGGTGGTCACCGACCGGCCGCTCGCGCTCGCGGTGCTGACCGCGGACTGCACGCCGGTGCTGCTGGCCGACCCGGTGGCGGGCGTGGTGGGCGCGGCCCACGCGGGCCGGCCCGGGCTCGCGGCCGGAGTGGTGACCGCGGCCGTCGGGGCGATGGTCGAACTGGGGGCCGAACCGGCGCGGATCACCGCCGCCACCGGCCCCGCGGTCTGCGGCCGTTGCTACGAGGTGCCGGCCGAACTGCGCGCCGAGGTCGCCGGGATCGTCCCGGCGGCCTTCGCCGAGACCTCCTGGGGGACTCCGGCGCTGGACGTGCCGGAGGGAGTCGCGGCCCAGCTGGCCGCGGCGGGGGTCACCGAGCTGGTGCGGTCACCGGTCTGCACCCTCGAATCCGCCGATCACTTCTCCTATCGTCGCGAGCAGCGCACGGGCCGGCTCGCGAGCTACGTCTGGTTGGGCTCTGATCACTGATGACGAACGACATCTACGGACCGTTCCCGGGCAGCCCGGAGTTCCTGGAGGGGCTGACCGAGGGCCAGCGGGCCCGGTACGAGGAACTCGGCACCAACCTCGAAGTGGTCGAGCGCCGGATCGTGGACGCCTGCGCGGCCGCCGGACGTCCGCGCGAGGACGTCACCCTGATCGTCGTCACCAAGACCTACCCGGCCGAGGACAGCGCCCTGCTGGCCGGACTGGGTGTGACGGATGTCGCGGAGAACCGGGACCAGGACGCCGCGCCCAAGGCGGAACAGTGCAGAAACCTTCCTCTTGACTGGCACTTCGTCGGACAGCTGCAGACCAACAAGGTCCGCTCGGTCGTCCGGTACGCGAACCACGTGCACTCGGTGGACCGGCTGCGGCTGGTCGAGTCGCTCTCGGCGGCCGTGCTGAAGTCCGGGCGCCCGGAGCTGGGTTGCCTGGTGCAGGTGGCGCTGGACAAGGAGCACGGTGAGGGCGCGCACCGGGCCGGGGTCGCGCCCGAGGACGTGGCAGAACTCACCGACGCGATCGCCGACACGCCCGGGCTCCGTCTGGAGGGTGTGATGACCGTCGCTCCGCTGGCCGGTCCGCTGGCCGGAGACCCGGCCCGCGCCTTCGAGCGGCTGGCGGAAATCGCAACCGCCGTACGGGCGGCCCATCCGGCTGCCACCATGGTCTCCGCAGGGATGAGCGGTGACCTTGAGCAGGCGATTGCCGCCGGAGCGACACATGTGCGCGTCGGAACGGCGGTACTCGGAGTGAGGTCACCCCTCGGGTAACGTCACCGGGTAGTAGATCAGACTGCAGGACAAAATAGGACAGAAACTAGCAGCTTTCAGAAGCGCTAGCCAACCGTGGATCGCAGTTTCACGGCCCCACCCCAAGAACCCTGACGGCGTGTCGCCTTGACGGGCCGTCGCGGGCGGGCCGAGGAATCCGCAGGCAGGGCCGCGGCCCCGGCCGCAGGGACGGTTCGCACGGAGCGAGCGGAGCGAGCGACCGATGGAAGGTGCGCGGCTTCGCGGAGCAGCCACCGAGCGCCAGCGAGGTGGCCATGAGCGGAGGAGACAGGAGCATGGCCGGCGCAATGCGCAAGATGGCGGTCTACCTCGGCCTCGTGGAGGACGAGACGTACGACGGCCAGGGGTACGACCCCGACGACGACTACGACGCGGACCCCGAGCCGATCCGTACCGGGCAGCGGACCGAGGACATCCCCCGGCCGGCAGCCGCTCCCGCCCCCGCCCCGGTCTCCTCGATCACCCCGCAGCCGGTCCCGGCCGCGGTGCCGATCCGGCAGGAGACCCCGAGGATGGCCCCCGTGTCGTCCATCACACCCGAACGCCGCCACAACCTGGAGAAGAGCGCACCGGTGATCATGCCCAAGGTAGTGAACGAACGAGAGCCCTACCGCATCACCACGCTGCACCCCCGGACCTACAACGAGGCCCGTACCATCGGGGAACAGTTCCGCGGCGGTACCCCCGTGATCATGAATCTGACCGAGATGGACGACACGGACGCGAAGCGACTCGTAGACTTCGCCGCTGGACTCGTCTTCGGTCTGCACGGCAGTATCGAGCGCGTGACACAGAAGGTGTTCCTGCTGTCGCCTGCTAACGTCGATGTCACGGCGGAGGACAAGGCTCGGATCGCCGAGGGTGGGTTCTTCAACCAGAGCTGACCCGGCCACGACTTTAGGTGTGGATCTGATCAACAGTGGTTGGCGACAGGTGACGAGCGGCAGGCCCTAGGGCCCGGGACCGGGGAGAGGGAAACGCGATGGACATCGTGTGGGCGGTGCTCTACTACGCCCTGACCGTCTTCCTGGTGTTCCTGCTCGTTCGACTGGTCATGGACTGGGTCTTCCAGTTCGCGCGTTCGTGGCGGCCCGGCAAGGCCATGGTCCTGGTCCTGGAGGCCACGTACACTGTCACGGATCCGCCGCTCAAGCTTCTTCGGCGGTTCATCCCGCCGTTGCGTTTCGGGGGCGTGGCGCTCGACCTGTCCTTCTTCGTACTGATGATCATTGTGTATGTCCTGATCTCGCTTGTGCACCCCTAGTCGTAGGTGAGCGATGCGACAGGATGCCGGTGTGCCGACGATCACGTTGAGGTGAAGAGATGCCATTGACCCCCGAGGACGTTCGGAACAAGCAGTTCACGACCGTCCGCCTGCGTGAAGGCTATGACGAGGACGAGGTCGATGCCTTCCTCGACGAGGTCGAGGCGGAGCTGACCCGCCTCCTCCGGGAGAACGAGGACCTGCGCGCCAAGCTGGCCGCCGCGACTCGCGCCGCCGCGCAGAACCAGGCCAACATGCGGAAGGAGCCGCCGCAGGACGCCCAGCGTCCGGCCGCTCCCGTCCCGGCCGCCATATCCGGCCCGCCGGTCCCCGGCCAGCAGGGCCCGGGTGGCCCGCAGCAGATGGGCCCCGGCGGCCCGCAGCAGATGGGCCCCGGTGGTCCGCAGCAGCAGCAGATGGGCAACCAGCCGCTCGGCCTGCCCTCCGGCGCGCCGCAGCTCCCGGCCGGCCAGGGCGGTCCGATGGGCCCCGGCGGCCCGCAGCAGATGAACCAGACCATGGGCGGCCAGCAGCAGCTGGTCCAGCCGATGGGTGGTCAGATGCTCCAGCCCATGGGCGGTCCCGGTGGGCCGCAGCAGATGGGCAACCCGATGGGCCAGGGCATGGGCCAGCAGCAGATGCAGCCGATGGGCGGCCCCATGGGCGGCCCGCCGCAGCAGATGGGCGGCCCGCTCGGCGGCCCGATGCAGCAGCAGGGTCCCGGTGGCGACAGCGCCGCCCGCGTGCTCGCGCTCGCCCAGCAGACCGCCGACCAGGCGATCTCCGAGGCCCGTTCCGAGGCCAACAAGATCGTCGGCGAGGCGCGCAGCCGGGCCGAGGGTCTGGAGCGGGACGCCCGGGCCAAGGCCGACGCCCTGGAGCGGGACGCGCAGGAGAAGCACCGCGTCGCGATGGGGTCGCTGGAGTCCGCGCGGGCCACGCTGGAGCGCAAGGTCGAGGACCTGCGGGCGTTCGAGCGTGAGTACCGGACGCGTCTGAAGTCGTACCTGGAGACCCAGCTGCGTCAGCTGGAGTCGCAGGCCGACGACTCGCTCGCGCCGCCGCGGATCCCCGCCACCGCGTCGCTGCCGCCGGCGGCGTCGTCGATGGCACCGGCCGGGGGGTCGATGGGCTCTGCGCCTTCCTTCGGTGGGAACCAGCCTTCGTTCGGTGGTAACTCGCCGTCGTTCGGTGGGCAGAGTTCCTTCGGTGGGAACGCGCCGGCGCCTTCCTTCGGTGGGCAGGGCGGTGGCAACAGTGGTGCGCCGCAGATGCAGCCGGCGGGGATGACCCAGCCGATGGCGGCCGTCCGGCCGCAGCCGCCGCAGCCGATGCAGCAGGCTCCGGCGCCCATGCGGGGTTTTCTGATTGATGAGGACGGCGACAACTGAGGTTGTAGCTGGGGTTTTTGGGGCGTCCCCTTTCTGGCCTTCGGGTTGGGGAGGGGGCGTCCTTTTTGGTGTTCGGGGGTGGGGTTGGGGGGTGGGGGGTGTTGGTTGTTCGGAGGGCTTTCGGGAGGGTGGGTGACGCCGGGGGCGGTTCCGGGGGTGGGTGCTCCGGGGGCTGGGTGATTTTCAGACTGCCGACTCTCATCGTGGGGGGCTTTGGACCGTTGGCAGTCTGAAAATCACCCGTCACGCCCCCTTCCGCACCCACTCCCTCCACCGCCCCCTCCCGCAGCGCGTCCCTCTCGCCTTGGTTGGGTGAGGGGGTGGGGGTTGTCGTGGGCGCGCGGGGCGTTGCCCGCGCGCCCAGGGATGGGGGGAGGGGGTGTGGGGCGCGGGGTGTTGTCCGCGCGCTTGGGGGTGGGGAGGGGGGTGGTGGGGGAAAAGGGAACCGCCGCCCGGCTCGGGGGAGCTGGGCGGCGGTTCGGGGTGGGTCAGGCCTTGCGGAGTTGGAAGGCGAGGCCGAGGGATTCGTCGGTGAAGGTGTCGGAGGTCCAGTCGGCTGCGCCGGCGGCGAAGTCGGTGGCGAGGACTTCCTCGGCGACGAGGGGGCCGTGTTCGGCGATGGCTTCGGCGGTTTCTTCCGTGGTGGCTCGCCAGCGGAGGATGATGCGGTCGGCGACGTCGAGGCCGGAGTTCTTGCGGGCTTCCTGGATCTGGCGGATGGCGTCGCGGGCGATGCCGAGGCGCTTGAGTTCCGGGGTGATGGTCAGGTCGAGGGCGACGGTGGCGCCGGACTCGTTGGCGACGGCCCAGCCCTCGCGGGGGGTTTCGGTGATGATCACCTCGTCGGGGGAGAGGGTGATCGTTTCGCCGTTGAGTTCGACGCCGGTCTCGCCGGTGGCGCGGAGTTCGGTGGCCAGGCGGGCGGCGTCGGTGGCGGCGACGGCCTTGGCGACGTCCTGGACGCCCTTGCCGAAGCGCTTGCCCAGGGCGCGGAAGTTGGCCTTGGCGGTGGTGTCGACCAGGGAGCCGCCGACCTCGGCGAGGGACTCCAGGGTGGTGACGTTGAGCTCCTCGGCGATCTGCGCGCGCAGGTCGGCGGGGAGTTCCTCCCAGCCCTGGGCGGCGACCAGCGCGCGGGAGAGCGGCTGGCGGGTCTTCACGCCGGACTCGGCGCGGGTGGCCCGGCCGAGCTCGACCAGGCGGCGGACCAGGGTCATGTGCCGGGAGAGCTCGGTGTCGATCAGGGTCTCGTCGGCCTCCGGCCAGGTGGCCAGGTGCACCGAGGCCGGGGCGTCGGAGGTGACCGGGACGACCAGGTCCTGCCAGACCCGCTCGGTGATGAACGGGGTGAGCGGGGCCATCAGGCGGGTGACGGTCTCCAGCGCCTCGTGCAGGGTGGCGAGGGCGGCGGCGTCGCCCTGCCAGAAGCGGCGGCGGCCGCGGCGGACGTACCAGTTGGAGAGGTCGTCGACGAAGCCGGAGAGCAGCTTGCCGGCGCGCTGGGTGTCGTAGGCCTCGAAGGCGGCGTCGACCTCGCGGACCAGGGTGTTCAGTTCGGAGAGCACCCAGCGGTCCAGCTGCGGGCGGTCGGCCGGGGCCGGGTCGTTCGCGGAGGGGGACCAGTTCGAGGTGCGGGCGTACAGGGCCTGGAAGGCGACGGTGTTCCAGTAGGTGAGGAGGGTCTTGCGGACCACCTCCTGGATGGTGCCGTGGCCGACCCGGCGGGCCGACCAGGGCGAGCCGCCGGCCGCCATGAACCAGCGGACGGCGTCGGCGCCGTGCTGGTCCATCAGCGGGATCGGCTGGAGGATGTTGCCCAGGTGCTTGGACATCTTCCGGCCGTCCTCGGCCAGGATGTGGCCCAGGCAGACGACGTTCTCGTAGCTGTTCCGGTCGAACACCAGGGTGCCGACGGCCATCAGGGTGTAGAACCAGCCGCGGGTCTGGTCGATCGCCTCGGAGATGAACTGCGCCGGGTAGCGCTTCTCGAACAGCTCCTTGTTCTGGTACGGGTAGCCGTACTGGGCGAAGGGCATCGAGCCCGAGTCGTACCAGGCGTCGATGACCTCGGGCACGCGGGTGGCGGTGCCGCCGCAGTCGCGGCAGGCGAAGGTGACGTCGTCGATGTACGGGCGGTGCGGGTCGAGGGCGCTCTGGTCGGTGCCGGTGAGCTCGGACAGCTCGGCCAGCGAGCCGACGCAGGTGAGGTGGCCCTCCTCGCAGCGCCAGATCGGCAGCGGGGTGCCCCAGTAGCGGTTGCGGCTGAGCGCCCAGTCGATGTTGTTGTTCAGCCAGTCGCCGAAGCGGCCGTGCTTGACCGTGTCCGGGAACCAGTTGGTGGCCTCGTTCTCACGGATCATCGCGTCCTTGACGGCGGTGGTCCGGATGTACCAGGACGGCTGCGCGTAGTAGAGCAGCGCGGTGTGGCAGCGCCAGCAGTGCGGGTAGCTGTGCTCGTACGGCAGGTGGCGGAAGAGCAGGCCGCGCTCCTTGAGGTCCGCGACCAGGGCCTCGTCGGCCTTCTTGAAGAACTGGCCACCGACCAGCGGGACCTCGGGGGCGAAGGTGCCGTCGCCGAGGACCGGGTTGACCACCGGCAGGCCGTACCTGCGGCAGGTCGCGAGGTCGTCCGCGCCGAAGGCGGGGGACTGGTGGACGATGCCGGTGCCGTCCTCGGTGGTGACGTAGTCGGCGTTGAGGACGTAGTGGGCGTTCTCGATCTCGACCAGGTCGAAGGGGCGGCGGTAGGCCCAGCGCTCCATCTCGGCGCCGGTGAAGGACTCGCCGGTGGTCTCCCAGCCCTCGCCGAGCGCCTTGGCGACCAGCGGTTCGGCGACGACCAGCTGCTCGTTGCCGTCGGTGGCCACCACGTAGGTGACCTCCGGGTGGACGGCGGCGGCGGTGTTGGAGACCAGCGTCCAGGGGGTGGTGGTCCAGACCAGCAGGGCGGCCCGGTCGGCCAGCGGGCCGCTGGTGAGCGGGAAGCGGACGTAGACCGAGGGGTCGACGACGGTCTCGTAGCCCTGAGCCAGCTCGTGGTCGGACAGGCCGGTGCCGCAGCGCGGGCACCAGGGGGCGACCCGGTGGTCCTGGACCAGCAGGCCCTTGTCGAAGATCTGCTTGAGCGACCACCAGACGGACTGGACGTACGACGGGTCCATCGTCCGGTAGGCCTCGTCGAGGTCGACCCAGTAGCCCATGCGGGTGGTCAGCTCGGCGAAGGCGTCGGTGTGGCGGGTCACCGACTCGCGGCACTTGGCGTTGAACTCGGCGATGCCGTACGCCTCGATGTCCTGCTTGCCGGAGAAGCCCAGTTCCTTCTCGACGGCGAGCTCGACCGGGAGGCCGTGGCAGTCCCAGCCGGCCTTGCGGGCGACGTGGTAGCCCTTCATCGTCCGGTAGCGCGGGAAGACGTCCTTGAAGACCCGGGCCTCGATGTGGTGGGCGCCGGGCATGCCGTTGGCGGTCGGCGGGCCCTCGTAGAAGACCCACTCGGGGCGGCCCTCGGACTGCTCCAGGCTGCGCTGGAAGACCTTGTTGTCCTGCCAGAAGGAGAGGATCTGGTGTTCGAGGGCGGGGAGGTCCACCTGTGCGGGGACGGGGTGATAGAGAGGGGCCGCGCGCAGCGCGTCGTCGTGGTGGGTGACGGGTTGGGAGCTCATCGCGGGCGTCTACCTCCGGCGGATGCTGGGACTGGATCCTCCGGAGGGACGAGACGGACCAGCCGCCCCGCGGTACCACCCTCCTTGGCCGCGGTGCTGCGTTTCGCGGCCCTCTTGTTTGGGCTTGCTGCCGGGTCTAGTGGGCCACCGCGGTGGCTGTTCTTCCGGCGGCTCCGGGGTGATCTTCCCGCCGTGCACACCCCCGGGCTCGCACCGTCCCCGGGTCGCTGGTGGCTGCGTACGTCGGTACTCGTCCCATCTGCGCCTTGCAGGGCCAGTGTATCGGCCGGGCGAGACGGTTTGTCCAAAGGGATTCGGGGGAGTGGGTCCGGGGACGGGATCCGGGCTGGTCGGCGGGGGCGGTTAGGCGGGGGTGAGGTGGGCACAAGTCTGTCAGCGCGAGGCGTGGCAGTTGGGGCGGCTGCCTGGGTGGGATCATCCTGAGGCGTCGGTATGTCATGTTGTGACCGGTTTTGATCGGGATTATCGTTCCGGCACTGGAAGCCGCCGGGAACCGGCGGCTCGATTCGTTCGTAGATGGGGTCGAAGCCATGGCTGAGAAGGCAACCGGCGCGGGTACCGCCACCAAGCGGGCACGCAAGGCCGTGGCGGCCGATCCAGGGGAGGGGACCGTGACCACTACCGCACCTCAGAAGACCAGTACCGAGACCGTCACCGTGACGCGCGGAGCCGAGTCGGTCGACCCGGCGACCCTGCCCGTCCGACCGGGCGAGGACGCCTGGACCTCCGACGAGGTCCACGAGCTGCACGACGAGCTGATCAACGACCTGGAGCGGCTGCGCGGCGAGATCGACGCCGCCGACGCCGCCATCGCCGGCCTGATGCGCGACTCCAACGACGGAGCCGGTGACGACCAGGTGGACGCCGGTACGAAGAACATCTCGCGGGAGAGCGAGCTGGCCCTCGCCAACAACGCGCGGGACAGCCTCGCCCAGACCGAACGCGCCCTGGAGCGGCTGGAGGGTGCCGGCTTCGGCATCTGCGAGTCCTGCGGACAGGCCATCGGCAAGGCCCGGTTGCAGGCCTTCCCCCGGGCCACGCTCTGCGTGCAGTGCAAGGCCAAGCAGGAACGCCGCTGATCCGGGGCACCGACCGTGCCACCGGAGCGACGCGGGGGGTCGGGCTTGCCGTACGCTCGACCCCGTAACGTCGCCTGACTCGTCGGTACGGACGCGTTCAGGCCCACATCGGCTCATCTCGGCAGCGGAGCGGATCATCAGTACGCAAGGTTCCCCTCAGACCCGGGACGACGCCGTCCCGAATCCCGCCGATGACGCGGAGGTGGCCGTGGCCGAGTCCGCAGAGCCGGCCGAGTCCGCCGGGGAGGCCCCGGCGACGGTGGACGAGCCCAAGGGCCGGCGCCGGGTCGGGGTGCTGCTGGTCGTCGCGGTGCTCGCCCTCCTGATCGACCTCGGCAGCAAGCTGCTGGTCGTCGCCAAGCTGGAGAACCACGCGGCGATCAAGGTGATCGGCGACGTCGTCACCTTCCAGGTGATCCGCAACTCCGGCGCCGCCTTCGGCATGGGACAGGCGCTGACCGTCGTCTTCACGATGATCGCCTCGGCCGTCATCGTGGTGATCTGGCGGATCGCCCGCCGGCTGTACAGCCTCCCGTGGGCGATCGCGCTCGGGCTGCTGCTCGGCGGTGCGCTCGGCAACCTCACCGACCGGCTGTTCCGCGCGCCGGGCGTCTTCCGCGGGCACGTCGTGGACTTCATCTCGGTCCAGCACTTCGCGGTGTTCAACCTCGCGGACTCGGCGATCGTCTGCGGCGGCATCCTCGTCGTCCTGCTCTCCTTCCGCGGCAGCAACCCCGACGGGAGCGTGCACCAGCCGGCGGAGAAGGGCGAGAAGTAGGGCCCCTGCCCGGTCGCGACGGCTCGCGGGCGGGGCGGGGCCGGGTTTCCGGCATACTCGTACGGGTGAGTACCGCAGCAGCGCAGATCCGCAGCCTCCCCGTTCCCGACGGCCTGGAGGGCGAGCGCCTCGACGCCGCCCTCGCCCGGATGTTCGGCTTCTCCCGGACCAAGGCCGCCGAACTGGCCGCCGAGGGCAAGGTGACGCTCGACGGCGCCGTGGCCGGCAAGTCGGACCGGGTGACCGCAGGGTCCTGGCTGGAGGTCGAGATCCCCGCCCCCGCCGCCCCGGTGCGGATCGTCGCCGAGCCGGTCGAGGGCATGCGGATCGTCCACGACGACGAGGACATCGTGCTGGTCGACAAGCCGGTCGGCGTCGCCGCGCACCCCAGCCCCGGCTGGACCGGCCCCACCGTCATCGGCGGGCTCGCCGCGGCCGGCTACCGGATCTCCACCTCCGGTGCCGCCGAGCGCCAGGGCATCGTGCACCGGCTGGACGTCGGAACCTCGGGGCTGATGGTCGTCGCCAAGTCCGAGCGGGCCTACACCGACCTCAAGCGGCAGTTCCACGACCGGGTCACGGACAAGCGCTACCACACGCTGGTCCAGGGCCACCCGGACCCGCTGAGCGGCACGGTCGACGCGCCGATCGGCCGGCACCCCAGCTCGGACTGGAAGTGGGCGGTGACCCGCGACGGCAAGCCGTCCGTCACCCACTACGACCTGATCGAGGCGTACCGGGCGGCCTCGCTGATGGCCATCAAGCTGGAGACCGGCCGCACCCACCAGATCCGCGTCCACATGTCCGCGCTGCGGCACCCCTGCGTCGGCGACCTGACGTACGGCGCCGACCCGACGCTGGCGAAGCGGCTCGGGCTGACCCGGCAGTGGCTGCACGCCGTCTCGCTCGGCTTCGAGCACCCGGCGGACGGGGAGTGGGTCGAGTTCGCCAGCGAGTACCCGGCGGACCTGCAGAAGGCACTGGACATCATCGCGTCGGAGAGCTGAGATGACGGTCTCCGTGCGGGTCGCCGAGGGCGAGGCCGACCTGGAGCTGGTGCGGGCGGTGCGGCGTGAGGTGTTCGTCGTCGAGCAGAACGTGCCGGAGGAGCTGGAGTACGACGAGTACGACGCGACCTCGGTGCACCTGCTGGCCGTGGGGGCGGACGGCGAAGCGCTGGGGACCGGGCGGCTGATCTTCGGTGCGGAGGCCCTGGAGCTGACCGGGGGTGTCGAGGGGCGGGTGCTGCTCGGGCGGCTCGCGGTCCTGGCGGCGGCCCGGGGGACGGGGCTCGGGGTCGAGCTCGTCCGGGCGATCGAGGCGGCGGGGCGGGAGCGCGGCGGCGTCGAGGTCGAGTTGCACGCGCAAGTGCGGGCGCTCGGGTTCTACGAGCGGCTGGGGTACGTGGCGGAGGGGCCGGTGTACGAGGATGCCGGGATTCCGCACCGGACGATGACGAGGGTTCTGTAGCTCCTGGGAAGCGGGGGCGGGCCCCGGGGCCTCGGTGCCGGTGGTCGCCTTCCGCTTCGCGCGGTTCCCCGCGCCCCCTTTTCGGGGTGCGGGGTTTTCTGTTCGGGGCCTCGGCGGGGTGGTCAGGTGTCGGTGGTGCGCAGGCGGGGGAGGGCGTGGGGGTGCTCGTCGCGTAGGTGGGCGATGAGCTGTTCGCGGATGTCGAAGCGGAGCTGGGCGGCGTCGTCGGGGGTGCGGGCGGTCATGGTGGCGCGGACGACGATGGTGCTGGGGGTGGTGTCGGTGACGTTGAGGGCCCACTCGCGGCCGTCCCAGAGCGGGTGCTGTTCCAGCCGGGTGTGCAGGGCCGCGCGCAGTTCGTCCACCGGGGTGCTGTGGTCGAGGTGGAGCAGGACGGCGGCGAGCAGGCCGGGGTCGCGGCGGGTCCAGTTCTCGAAGGGCTTGTTGACGAAGTAGGAGACCGGGACGACCAGTCGGCGGTGGTCCCAGAGCCGGACCACCAGGTAGAGGAGGGTGATCTCCTCGACCGTGCCCTGCTGGCCGTCCACCACCACGGTGTCGCCGATCCGTACGGTGTCGCCGAAGGCGATCTGCAGGCCGGCGAAGAAGTTGCCCAGGGTGCTCTGGGCGGCGATGCCCGCGACGATGCCGATCAGGCCGGCCGAGGCGAGCAGGCTGGCGCCGACGGTGCGCATGGCGGAGAAGGTCAGCAGCATCACGGCGGCGGTGACCACGACGATCACCGCGCTGACCACGCGGCGGAGCATGCTGATCTGGGTGTGCACCCGCTGGACCCGGGCCGGGTCGTCGGTGACCGTCTCGTAGCGGCGGAGCAGCGCCTCCAGGACGGCGGCCACCACGCGGACGGCCAGCCAGCCGAGGGCGGCGAGCAGGAGCAGCAGGAGCAGGTGGTGGGCGCCCTGGTCATCGGTCGGGTGGAAGATCCGCCGAAGCGGGTTGGTGACGAGCAACAGGGCCGATGCCAGGGCGAGTTGGAGCGGGACGCGACAACGGCGGAGGAGTGCCCAGACCGGCGCCTCCGGGTGGCCGGCGCTGATCCGCTGGAGGGCCTGGTCGACGATCCAGCCGACCGCGAGGGTGGCGGCGACGGTGGCGAGCAGGGTGATCAGCGGCCAGAGCACGAGGACCTTCCCGGGGTGTCGTCCGGTCCGGGGGAGAGCCGGGTGAGCCGTACGATACCGGGGTCTACCGGGGCGAACCGGGCGAAAAGGGCTGACGGCTTTATCGGACGCCTACCCGGACGACGGATACGATCAGCCCCCATGGAGTTCGGTGGGGCATGGCGCCGGTGGCGCGGCCGGGGTACGTCGATGCGGCGCAGGGTGCTGGCCGGGGCGGTGGCCCTGGTGGCGGTCGCCGGGGTCGGCACGGCGACGGTGGCGTCGGGCGGTGAACAGGCGGTCCATCAAGAGGATCGTTTCCTCAGCATGCCGGAGACCCCCGGCAGCGCCCAGCAGGTCCAGCTGGACACCTCCTTCTTCACCACCGGGACCGGTCCGCGACCGGCCGTTCTGCTCGCGCACGGCTTCGGCGGCTCCAAGGAGGGCGAGCGGGACCGCGCCGAGCAGCTGGCCCGGCAGGGCTACGCGGTGCTGACCTGGTCGGCCCGCGGCTTCGGGCACTCCGGCGGGAAGATCGGCCTGAACGCGCCCGACCGCGAGGTCGAGGACGTCAAGCACCTGGTGGACTGGCTGGCCCAGCGCCCCGAGGTGAAGCTCGACGGGCCCGGCGACCCGCGGGTCGGCATCACCGGGGCCTCGTACGGCGGGGCCATCTCCTTGCTGGCCTCGGCGTACGACCACCGGATCGACGCGGTGGCCACCCAGATCACCTGGTGGAACCTGGCCGACGCGCTGTTCCCGCAGGGAGTGGACGGCTCGGGCGCGGCCGACGGCGTGTTCAAGAAGCTGTGGGCCGGGATCTTCTTCACCACCGGCTCGGCGGCCCCTGGTTCGGCGGGCGGTCTCGGTCCCTCGGGCGGCGCGCCGCGCGGGACGGGCAAGCCGGACGCCGGCAAGCCGGACGCCGGGAAGCCGGACGCGGCGGTGGCGGACGGGCAGGTCGGGTGCGGGCGGTTCCTGGACTCGCTCTGCCAGATGTACGACCGGGTCGCGACCGCGGGGCACGCCGACCCGGAGGCGGTCGCGCTGCTGGACAGGTCGAGCCCGTCCTCGGTGGCGGCGCAGCTGAAGGCGCCCACGCTGGTGGTGCAGGGGCAGCAGGACTCGCTGTTCCCGCTCGACCAGGGCGACCGGATCGCGCGGGCGGTGGCGGCCAACGGCGCGCCGGTCTCGGTGGACTGGTTCGCGGGCGGGCACGACGGCGGCACGGACACCAGTGCCCGGGTGGACGACCGGGTGACCGCCTGGTTCGACCACTACCTGAGGGGGCTCGGCAACGGCACCGGTCCGGGGTTCCGGGTCACCCGGACCGGCGGGGTCGACTCGACCGGCTTCCAGGCCGTACTGCGCGGCGCCGACGCCGACCGGTACCCCGGGCTCGGCGGTACCGGGACGCGCTCCGTCGAGCTGGCGGGCGGGGAGAAGCCCGTCGCCAACCCGCCCGGCGGGGCGCCGCCCGGGATCTCGACGCTGCCGGGGATCGGCGCGCTGAGCCAGGCGGCCTCGCTCGGGGCCGGGCTGTCGCTGGACTTCCCCGGGCAGAACGCCGCCTTCGACTCCGCGCCGCTGGACACGTCGCTGCACCTGACCGGGCAGCCGACCGTGCCGGTGCGGGTGACGGCGGACCGGCCGGACGCGGTGCTGTTCGCGAAGCTGTACGACGTCGGGCCGGACGGGAAGGCGGTGCTGCCGGAGCAGCTCGCGGCCCCGCTGCGGGTGACGGGCGCGGACGAGGGGAAGACGGTGACGGTCCGGCTGCCCGCCGTGGACCACGACTTCCCGGCCGGGCACCGGCTGCGGCTGGTGCTGGCGTCCACCGACCTGGCGTACGCCTCGCCGAACGAGCCGGCCACCTACCGGGTGGCCGTGGCCGGGGCGCTCACCGCGCCGACGGTGTCGGAGCTGGTCACGGAGACGGCGCCGCTGCCCGCGCGGACCTGGATGCTGCCGCTGGCGGCCGTGGCGGTGGCCGCAGGGCTGATGCTGGTGCCGTGGGTGCGGCGGCGATCGACGGTCGGCAAGTCCTCCGGCCCCGAGTTCGATCCGGCGCTGGCCGGGGTGCCGCTGCGGATCAGCGGGCTGAGCAAGCGCTACAAGGGCTCCCAGGACCGGTACGCCGTACGGGATCTGGGATTCCGGGTGGAGCAGGGGCAGGTGCTCGGACTGCTCGGGCCGAACGGCGCGGGCAAGACCACCACGCTGCGGATGCTGATGGGCCTGATCCGGCCGGACGCCGGGGAGATCCGGGTGTTCGGGCACCTGATCCGCCCCGGGGCGCCGGTGCTCTCGCGGGTCGGGGCCTTCGTCGAGGGCGCGGGCTTCCTGCCGCACCTCACCGGGCGGGCCAACCTGCGGCTGTACTGGCAGGCCACCGGGCGGCCGGAGGCCGACGCGCGGTTCGACGAGGCGCTGGCCATCGCCGGGCTCGGGGAGGCGCTGGACCGCGCGGTGCGGACCTACTCCCAGGGCATGAGGCAGCGGCTGGCCATCGCGCAGGCGATGCTCGGGATGCCGGACCTGCTGATCCTGGACGAGCCGACCAACGGGCTGGACCCGCCGCAGATCCGCGAGATGCGCGAGGTGATGATCCGGTACGCGGCGGGCGGGCGGACCGTCATCGTCTCCAGCCACCTGCTGGCCGAGGTCGAGCAGAGCTGCACCGACCTGGTGGTGATGGACCGCGGGCAGCTGGTGACGGCCGGGCCGGTCGGCGAGATCGTCGGCGCCGGTGAGCTGCTGATGATCGGGGTGGCCGCGTCCTGCGACCCGGAGTCGGTGGCCGAGAAGGCCGGGGCGCTGGCCGGGGTCGGTTCGGCGGAGGCCGTCGAGGGCGGGCTGCTGGTCCGGCTGGACGGGCTCGCGGCGAGCGAGCTGCTGGCGGAGCTGGTGCGGCTGGGGGTGCCGGTGGAGAGCGCCGGGCCGCAGCGGCGGTTGGAGGACGCGTTCCTGTCGTTGATCGGAGGTGCGGCGTGAGCGCCGGTGCTGCTACGGATCGGGTCCCCTCGGACCGCGCTGAGTCGGACCACGCCGAGGGGTACCGGGCGAGCCGGACGCTGCCGCTGCGGGTGGAGGCGATGCGGCAGCTGCGCCGTCGCCGCACGCTGGTGATCGGCGGGGTGCTGGCCGCGATGCCGTTCGTCATCCTGGCGGCGTTCCGGATCGGCGGGACCCCGGGGCGCCCGGACCGGACCACCTTCATCGACCTGGCCACCGCCTCCGGGGCCAACTTCGCCGTCACCATGCTGTTCGTGGGCACCGGCTTCATGCTGGTGATCCCGGTCGCGCTGTTCTGCGGGGACACGGTGGCCTCGGAGGCCAGCTGGTCCTCGCTGCGCTACCTGCTGGCCGCGCCGGTGCCGCGGGCACGGCTGCTGGCCCGCAAGTTCGCGGTCGGGCTGGCGTTCTCGGCGGTCGCGATCGTCATGCTGCCCGCGATCGGGCTGGTCGTGGGGACGGCGGCGTACGGCTGGGGGGACCTGAAGCTGCCCGCCGGGGCCAGTCTGCCCGCCGGGGAGGCGCTGCCCCGGATCGCGATCGCGGTGGCGTTCGTGTTCCTGAGCGAGCTGGTGATCGCCGCGCTGGCGTTCTGGCTGTCGACGGCGACGGACGCGCCGTTGGGGGCGGTCGGCGGGGCGGTGTTCCTGTCGATCATCACCGGGGTGCTGGACGCGGTCACCGCGCTGGGCGATCTGCGGGAGTGGCTGCCGGCGCACTGGCAGTACGCCTGGGCGGACGCCCTGCAGCCGCAGCTGGAGTGGGGCGGCATGGTGCAGGGGGTCTCGTTGTCGCTGTCGTACGCGGTGGTGCTGCTGGCGCTGGCGTTCCGCGGGTTCGGGCGCAAGGACGTGGTGTCGTAGCGGGGTGGGGTCGACAGGTCGGTGGGTCGGTCAGCGGAGCGCGGGGGTCGGGGCCGGGCGGGCGGACAGGGCGGTGAAGAGCAGTCGCCACAGGGGCTCTCCGTCGTTGATGGCGGGGCTGTTGTCGTAGGCGCTGCTGTCGTCGGCGTGTTCGGCCGTGGTCAGCAGTCCCCGGATCACGATCAGCAGGAGTTCGGCGACCAGCTGTGGACAGTGGTCGGGGAAGCCGCTGTCCCGCTGGGCGCGGCGGACCAGGCCGGTCAGGGCGTCGTGCATCTCGGCGAGAACGTCGCAGGGGGCGGGTGCCAGGCCGGGGTGGTGGACCGCGAGCCGGAGCGCGGCCCGTAGCCGGACGTCCGAGCGCAGCCGGTCGGCGAAGGCCACGACGACGCCTTCGAGCACCTCGGCGGGGTCGGCGTCCGGGGTGTCGTACGCGGCGTGCAGGCTCGTCCAGGCGTGGCGGGACTCGTCGATCAGGGCCCGGGCCAGCGACCGCTTCGAGGGGAAGTGGCCGTAGAGCGCGCCCTTGGTCATGCCGATGCGCTCGGCCACGGTGTTCAGCGTGGTGCTGTCGTAGCCCTGGACGGCGAACGCCTCGGCGGCGGCCGTCAGGACCTTCTCCCGTGTGCGTCGTGCCCTCTCCTGCTTTGCCATGGCCCTGCCCTCCGTCGTTGCCTGGAGCTCATACATACCATCGGGATGGAATGTTGTTGCAAGGCCTTCCTCCGCAGTTTGAATGCGCTTCTGCAGGCCTGTGGAATTGGGAGGCGAAAACATACCTGTAGGAATCTTGCGAACACATGAGCGGTGGGCGGATCTGCGGGCGGCTCGTCAGGCCGGGTCCGTCACCCCGCGGCCGGTGGCGAGGACCACCAGGCCGCCGAGGGCGGCGAGGCCCGAGCAGGACGGCGGCGAAGACGGTGCCGCGCCTCCGGGGTGGCTGTGCGGCGCGCCCTCCGGGCGGGGTGCGGGATCATGGGTGGGTATCCCTGACCTCGTTTGCCGAAGGACCCCGACCGTGGCCCAGATCGTCCTCTTCCACTCCGCGCACGGCCTGAGCCCGGCCGTGCGCGGCGCCGCCGACCGGCTGCGCGCCGCCGGGCACACCGTGCACACGCCGGACCTGTTCGAGGGCCGCACCTTCGACGACTCCGAGGCCTCCCAGGCCTACCAGGAGGAGGCCGGCGGCGGGGACGAGCTGCTGCGGCGCGCGGTGGCCGCCTCCGCCCCGCTGTCCGAGGGCGGGCTGGTGTACGCCGGGATCGGGCTCGGCGGCGCGATCGCGCAGAACCTGGCGCTGGCGGACGAGAAGGCGCGCGGACTGCTGCTCCTGCACGGCACCTCGGACCTGCGCGAGGACGCGGTGACCGGCGTCCCGGTGCAGCTGCACATGGCGGAGCCGGACCCCTACGAGCCGGAGGACTGGCTGAACGCCTGGTACCTGCGGATGCGGCGGGCGGGCGCGGAGGTCGAGGTGCACCGCTACCCGGGCGCCGGGCACCTGTTCACCGACCCGTCCCTGGACGACTACGACGCGGAGGCCGCGGAGCGGGCCTGGGCGGCGGCGCTGGACTTCCTGGCGGACCTGGAGGAGTAGCGGGGGACGGGCGCCAGCCGTGCGGGATGTGTGCGGGGGCGCTGGTCCGCTCGGGCGTCGGTCGGGTGGTGTACGCGCTGGCGACCGAGCAACTGGTCGAGCTCAACCCGGCCCCGGGCGCGTGGCCGGCGGTGGCGCACGACGGGCCGGCGCTGTTCGACGAGGCCCGGGGGCCGATCGAGGCGTACCACCGGGAGCGCTGAACGCGGGGGCGGGAGTTGACCCTCACGTGACGTGAGGTCCTACCGTCTCGGGGCATGGAGATCGTGGTTCATGACACGGCGAGCGCGATGCTCGAACTGCTGCGGCGACCGGTCGGCGAGCGGGCCGACGCGTTGCGGGAGGTGTACCGGCCGCTGGAGGGCGCGATGTCCCGGGTGATGGGGCCGGTGGACCTGGTGGGACTGCACCAGGCGATGGGGAGCGGGTTCCGGCTCGACCGGGACGACGAGCGGTACCTGCCCGCGGTGCGGCGGATGCAGGAGGAGGGGGTGTGGAGCAGGGTCGAGGAGTCGGTCCGGGCCGCGTGGCAGCGGATCGACGCCGCGGTGCCGGGGGTGCGGCACGCCGAGACGGTGCACGTGGTGCTGGTGCTCGGCAACCCGGATGACGACCACCTGACCGTCCGCAGCGGCGGCTACTTCGGGATGGGCGGGATCCCCGGGGCGATCCAGCTGGTGATGTGGCCGACCGCGACGAGCCTGGCGAAGATCGGTCACGCCGCGGCGCACGAGGTCCACCACAACGTCCGGTACGCCAACGTGGCGTGGGACCCGGCGACGGTCACCGTCGGCGAGCAGGTCGTGGCGGAGGGCCTGGCCGAGGCCTTCGTAAGGGAGTTGGCGGGGGAGGACGCCCTGGGCCCGTGGTCGACGGCGCTCACCGGCCCCGAGTTGGACGGCGCGTACGAGCGGATCACGGCCGCGATCGACGTGGCGGGGATGGGGAACCTGCCGCCGTACGTCTTCGGGGACGCGACCGCGCTGCGGCTGGGGCACGAGCCGGTCGGGCTGCCGGACTTCGCCGGGTACGGTGCCGGGCTGCGGATCGCCGACGCGCACCTGGCGGCCTCGGGGCTGACCGCCGCGCAGAGCGTGGCGCTGCCGGTGGGCGAGGTTCTGGCCAACGCGGGGGTGCGGACCGGGGCGTGACGGGGAGACGGGGCGGTCGGCGGGGCGCGCGAGGGGACGCCCCGCCGGCTGCGCCGCCCTGGTCCCGGGTGCTTCACCGGTGCTTCACCCCGCCGAGCCGGTGCTCGGCGGGGTGAAGTGCCGTGGGGGTGGGGCCGGTCAGTGCTGGGAGCCGGAGGGGGTGGTGCTCGGGGCGTCGGTGCTTCCGGTGGTGGTCCCGGTGGGGCTTCCGGTGGGGCTTCCGGTGGTGCTCGGGTCGGGCTTGCTGACCGGGTCCGGGACGTCGGCCATCGGCAGGGACTGCCTGGGCGTGCCGCGCAGGGCGCCGTTCATGGCGTCCCGCCAGATCGGGCCTGGGCCGTCGGCGCCGAACACCTCGGTGTGGTAGTCCCCGTTGATGGTGATGTTGCGCATCTCGACGCCGCCCCCCGGGCCGCCGAGCCAGACGGCGGTGGCCAGCTGCGGGGTGTAGCCGTCGAACCAGGCGGCCCGCTTGTGGTCGGAGGTGCCGGTCTTGCCCGCGACCTGCCGGTTGTCCTCCAGGTGGAGCGCCGAGCCGGTGCCGCCGTCCTTGATCACGCCGTTCAGGACGGTGTTCATCTCCTGTGCCGTCGTCTCGGAGAAGGCCCGCTCGCAGTGGCCGGCCGGGACGGGGACGTCCTTGCCGTCCACGGTGGTGATCTGGGTGATGGCGATCGGGTCGCAGTGGGTGCCTTCGGCGGCGAAGGTGGCGTACACGCTCGCCATCGTCAGCGGGCTCATCTCCTCCACGCCCAGGGCCATCGCGGGGACCTCCTCCAGCGGCTTGCCGCTGGCCTTGGTGGCGATGCCGAGCTTGTTGGCCATCTGCTTGACCGCGCAGAGGCCGATCTCCTGCTCCATCAGCACGAAGTAGGTGTTGACCGACCGGGCCATCGCCTCCTTCAGCTGGTACGTGCCCTTCTCACTCGCGGACTCGTTGGGCACCACGGTCTTGGGCCTGGTCTCGTTGCGCCAAGTCCCCTCGCAGGTCTTCATGGTCGGGTACTCGATCTTGTTCGGGGTCGAGTACTCCTGGACCGGCGGCAGTCCCGCCTCCAGCGCCGCGGCCGCGACGACCGGCTTGAACGTGGAGCCGGGCTGGAAGCCGTTGCCGCCGCCCATCGCGGCGTCGACGTTGAGGTTGACGACGGTCTGGTTCTTCGTCGCGTCCAGGCCGTACGGGCGGGTCTGGGCCATGGCGAGGATCTTGCCGGTCCCCGGTTCGACCATGCTGGCGGCGGCGGAGACGGTGTCGGTGACGGCCACGTTGCTGCTCACCGCGTTCTGGGCGGCGGCCTGCTTGTCCGGGTCGAGGGTGGTGTGGATGTTCAGGCCGCCGGTGTCCCACAGCTTCTTGCGGTCCTCGGCGCTCTTGCCGAAGGCCGGGTCCTGCTTGACGACGTGGCGGACGTAGTCGCAGAAGAAGCCCATGCCGGCCTTGGCGGTGATGCAACCGTTCTGCGGCTCCTTGTACTTGAGGCCCAAAGGAGCGGCCTTCGCCTCCTTCGCCTGGTCGGCGGTGATGTGCTTGCTCTCCAGCATCTTGTCGATGACGGTGTCCCGGCGCTTCTGCGCGGCCTGGGGGTGGAGCTTCGGGTCGTACTGGGTCGGGTTCTGGACGAGGCCGGCGAGGGTGGCGGCCTCGGCGACGGTCAGGTCCTTGTTGCTCTTGCTGAAGTAGCGCTGGGATGCGGCCTCCACGCCGTAGGCGCCGTTCCCGTAGTACGTGATGTTGAGGTAGTTGGTGAGGATCTGGTCCTTGGGCAGGTCCTCCTCCAGTTTGATCGCGATCTTGAGCTCCTGGATCTTGCGGCCCAGGGTCTTGCGCTGGGCCTCCAGGACGGCGCCCTTGTTCTCGCCGGCCTTCTCCACGTTGACGTTCTTCACGTACTGCTGGGTGAGGGTGGAGGCGCCCTGGGCGGCCGTACCGCTCTCCGCGTTCTTGCTCAGTGCGCGGAGGACGCCCTTGAGGTCGACGGCACCGTGCTCGTAGAACCGGGCGTCCTCGATGTCGACCTGGGCGTGTCGCATGTACGGCGACATCTGGTCGGGGGGCAGGACGGTGCGGTCGCGCTCGTAGACCTTCGCGATCAGGCCGCCCTTGGCGTCGAAGATCTGGGTCGCCTGGGTGAGCGGCGGGGTCCTGAAGTCGTCGGGAATGTCGTCGAAGCCCTCTGCCGTGCTCTTGGCGGTCAGTCCGATGCCGCCGGCGACGGGCAGGGCGAGGCCCGCCAGCAGTACACCGGACACGACGCTCACACCGATGAAGGTCGCACCGAAGCGGGCCAGCCGGAGCGGCGACCTTCGGGGCGGGCGAGGGTTGGCGGCGTGGTCGTCGGAGGAATTCCGTATCGGAGAGGGATTCGATTCCATTCCGGAATGCTAACCCTCGGTCCTTGTGGGGCGAACGATTTTCCGGGGGCGAGTGTCACGGGTTCGCAACAGGGTCGGAATTCGACTTCAAGGATATTGGATGTATACGAACTCAATGAATGCGGAGGAATTCGGAGCTCTGCTGGATGCGCACTCACTGAGGCCCCCTGGAGTGCGTCGCCCCTTCCCCTTCCGTGGTCCGTCATCACTTTGATGCGGTGAGTGGATCGAAACGTTGCACCCGTCCGCGCGGCGAACGGACTGCTGATCTGGATCAATCCGGCGGCGGAGGCGAAAACGGTCAAGAACCGGATGCACCTGGATATGTGGGGTGACGCGGCTCGATTGGTCATACTTGGGGCGACGGTGGGGCGGGAGCCCGGCGGTGAGGTGCACTGGCATGTGCTGGCGGATCCCGAGGGGAACGAATTCTGTGTGTTCGTTCCTGTGCGGTGGCCCTTTTCGTCGCCGGTGAGGGGGTGGGGCACGATGGGGCCGTGGCAGAGCGGAGATACGAGTACGCACCGGCGGGGACGCTGCCGGGGTTGTTGCAGCGTGGGCGGGGCCTGGGGGCGTTGATGGCGGCGGAGGACCCGGGGGCCGCTGCTGAGCTGGTGTACGGGTGCATCCGCTGGGAGTGGCGTTGGGATTCGCAGGCTGATGCGCGGGATGTGTACCTCGCGCGGCTGGTCCGGGACCTGGAGTTGCCGCTCGGGCCGGTGGTCGAGGTGCTGTCCGGGGGCGAAGCCGCCCGGGGGCGGGCCGCCCGGGTGCTGGAGCTGCTGGCGCTCAGCGGTTCGGTGGAGGCCCGGGAGGCGTTGGGGACGTCCGTCGGGGGAGGGCGTGAAGGGGCTCGGGCGGGGGTGGGCGTTCCGGTGCCGGCCGAGCGGGATGTCCCGGTTCTCGTCGCCGAGCTGGAGCAGGCCTGGGTGGACCGTGCCTGGTGCGGCCCGGCGCGGCTGGCGCGTGAGTTGGCGCGGTTCGGTCCGGAGGCGGCGGGCGCGGTGTCGCTGCTGCGCCGGTTCTGGTTGCAGACGCCGCACTCGTCCGAGCGGGCCGCGTACCTGGAAGCGCTGGCGGCCCTGGGGTCGGCCGGGATGGCGGAGGCGTACGTCGAGTCGCTCTGGGACTGTGAGGCGGCCGCCCGTCTCCTGGGCGTCGAGCGCGCCCCGGACACGCCACAGGTGCGGGCCCGGCTGGCGTCCCTTCGGGACGATCCGATCGAGGAACCGGCGGTCAGGAACGCGGCCGGAGCACGGCTGGCCGGGCTCTCCCCGGAAACGCCGGGGCGGGGGTTGCGGGGGTGAGTCTCTCCGGGGAGTGGCGGGCTAGAGTGGACGCGTGAACGTGTGAGTGATGGTCCGGACCCCGCGAGGTGTTCCGGGCCACCTCCATTTCCAGGGGTAACTCCTGTGACCTGCACGTTCGCCGGCCCACCAGATCAGCACCAGAGCCTCCGGAGGCCCCGCCTTGAGCGACCAGCCGTTCGCGCATCTGCACGTCCACACCGAGTACTCGATGCTGGACGGTGCCGCCCGGCTGAAGCAGATGTTCAAGGAGGTCGAGCGGCTGGGGCAGACCCATGTCGCGATGACCGACCACGGGAACATGTACGGCGCCGCCGAGTTCCACAAGCAGGCGACCGCCGCGGGGATCACCCCGGTGATCGGGATCGAGGCGTACGTCGCGCCCGAGTCCCGGTCGAACACCAAGCGCATCCTGTGGGGCCAGCCGCACCAGAAGAAGGACGACGTCTCGGCGTCCGGCGCGTACACCCACAAGACCATCTGGGCCCGGAACAAGGAGGGCCTGCACAACCTGTTCAAGCTGACCTCGCGCTCGTACGCCGAGGGCTGGCTGGTGAAGTGGCCCCGGATGGACAAGGAGCTGATCTCCGAGCTGTCCGGCGGCCTGATGGCCACCACCGGCTGCCCGTCGGGTGAGGTGCAGACCCGGCTGCGGCTGGGGCAGTTCGACGAGGCCGTGAAGGCCGCCGCCGACTACCAGGACATCTTCGGCAAGGAGAACTACTTCCTGGAGCTGATGGACCACGGTCTCGACATCGAGAAGCGGGTCCGCGACGGGCTGCTGGAGATCAGCAGGAAGCTGAACATCCCCCCGGTGGTCACCAACGACTCGCACTACACCACCGAGGCCGACGCCGCCGCCCACGACCTGCTGCTCTGCGTGCAGACCGGCAAGAACCTCTCGGACCCGGACCGCTTCCGCTTCGACGGCACCGGCTACTACATCAAGTCCGCCGCCGAGATGTACGCGCTGGACTCCTCGGACGTCTGGCAGGAGGGCTGCCGCAACAGCCAGCTGCTGGTCGCCTCGCGGGTCGACACCGAGGGCATGTTCAAGTTCAAGAACCTGATGCCCCGCTTCCCGATCCCGGAGGGCTTCGAGTCCGAGGCGGACTTCTTCCGGTCCAAGGTCTGGGAGGGCATGGACTGGCGCTTCCCGAACGGGTACGACGAGGAGCACAAGAAGCTCGCCGAGTACGAGATGGACACCATCATCCAGATGGGGTTCCCGGCGTACTTCCTCGTGGTCGCCGACTTCATCATGTGGGCCAAGAGCCAGGGCATCGCGGTGGGCCCGGGCCGTGGTTCGGCGGCCGGTTCGCTGGTCGCGTACGCGATGGGCATCACCGACCTCGACCCCATCCCGCACGGCCTGATCTTCGAGCGCTTCCTCAACCCCGAGCGCATCTCCATGCCCGATGTCGACATCGACTTCGACGAGCGCCGGCGCGGTGACGTGATCCGCTACGTGACCGAGAAGTGGGGATCCGACAAGGTCGCCATGATCGTCACGTACGGCACCATCAAGGCGAAGGCCGCCATCAAGGACTCCTCCCGGGTCCTCGGCTACCCGTACGCGATGGGCGACCGGATCACCAAGGCGATGCCGCCGGACGTCATGGGCAAGGGCATCCCGCTGTCCGGCATCACCGACCCGACGCACCCGCGCTACAGCGAGGCGGGCGAGATCCGCGGGCTGTACGAGAGCGACCCGGACGTGCGGAAGGTCATCGACACCGCGCGCGGCATCGAGGGCCTGATCCGCCAGCCCGGCGTGCACGCGGCCGGTGTCATCATGTCCGCGGAGCCGCTGACCGACCACATCCCGGTCTGGACCCGGCACACCGACGGCGTCACGATCACGCAGTTCGACTACCCCACCTGTGAGGGCCTCGGCCTCCTCAAGATGGACTTCCTCGGCCTGCGCAACCTGACGATCATGGACGACGCCGTCAAGGCGATCGAGAAGAACAAGGGCATCAAGATCAATCTTCTTGAGCTGCCCCTGGACGACAAGCCCACGTACGAACTCCTCGCCCGCGGCGACACGCTGGGCGTGTTCCAGCTCGACGGCGGGCCGATGCGCTCGCTGCTGCGGCTGATGAAGCCCGACAACTTCGAGGACATCTCCGCCGTACTGGCGCTGTACCGGCCCGGTCCGATGGGCGTCAACTCCCATACGAACTACGCGCTGCGCAAGAACGGGCAGCAGGAGATCACCCCGATCCACCCGGAGCTGGAGAAGCCCCTGGAGGAGGTGCTCCGGCCGACCTACGGCCTGATCGTCTACCAGGAGCAGGTGCAGAAGGCCGCGCAGATCCTGGCCGGCTACTCGCTCGGCCAGGCGGACCTGCTGCGCCGTGCGATGGGCAAGAAGAAGAAGGAGATCCTGGAGGCGGAGTTCGTCCCCTTCCAGAAGGGCTGCCGCGAGCGCGGCTACTCCGACGCGGCCATCCAGGCGGTGTGGGACGTCCTGGTCCCCTTCTCCGGCTACGCGTTCAACAAGGCGCACACCGCCGGGTACGGGCTGGTCTCGTACTGGACGGCGTACCTCAAGGCCAACTACCCGGCCGAGTACATGTCCGGTCTGCTCACCTCCGTCAAGGACGACAAGGACAAGTCGGCGGTCTACCTCAACGAGTGCCGCAAGATGGGCATCCAGGTGCTGCCGCCGGACGTCAACGAGTCGGACTCCGACTTCACGCCGCACGGCAGCGACACCGTGCGGTTCGGCCTGACCGCCATCCGCAACGTCGGCGGGCCGGTCGTCGAGTCGATGATCCGCACCCGGAAGGCCAAGGGGAAGTTCAGCTCCTTCCCGGACTTCCTGGAGAAGGTGGAGTCGGTGGTCTGCAACAAGCGGACCGTCGAATCGCTGATCAAGGCCGGGGCGTTCGACTCGCTCGGGCACACCCGGAAGGGCCTGAGCGCGCAGTTCGAGCCGATGATCGACAACGTCGTCGGGGTGAAGCGCAAGGAGGCCGAGGGGCAGTTCGACCTCTTCGGCGGCGACGCCACCTCGGACGAGCCGAGTTTCGGCCTGGACGTGGTCTTCTCCGAGGAGGAGTGGGAGAAGTCCTTCCTGCTCGCCCAGGAGCGGGAGATGCTCGGCCTGTACGTCTCCTCGCACCCGCTGCACGGCATCGAGCACGTCCTCGCCGACAAGGCGGACTGCGCGGTCGCGGACCTCGCGGAGCGTCCGGACGGCACGATCGTCACCATCGGCGGCATCATCTCGGGCCTCCAGCGGAAGATGACCAAGCAGGGCAACGCCTGGGCGATCGCCACCGTCGAGGACCTGGCGGGCTCCATCGACTGCATGTTCTTCCCGGCCAGCTACCAGCTGGTCTCCTCCCAACTGGTCGAGGACGCCGTGGTGTTCGTCCGCGGCAAGCTCGACAAGCGGGAGGACGTGCCGCGTCTGATGGGCATGGAGCTGTCCGTCCCGGACCTGTCGAACGCCCACGCCGAGGCGCCGATCACCATCAACATCCCGAGCGGGAAGGTCACCCCGCCGCTGGTCGCCCGGCTCAGCGAGGTGCTGACCCACCACAAGGGCACCACCGAGGTGCGGGTGCGGCTGGAGGGCCGCACCAAGACGACGGTGCTGCGGCTGGACCGGCACCGGGTGAAGTCGGACCCGGCCCTGTTCGGTGACCTGAAGCAGCTGCTCGGGCCGAGCTGCCTGGCCGGATAGGGCAGGACCCGCCGGACAGGCCCTTGCCGGTGCGGAAGGGGCCCGGGGCGCACGCGGCGTCCCGGGCCCCTCCGGGTGTTCAGGCGCCGCTGCCGAGCCCCGGGGGGACGGCCGTGTGCAGGGCCGAGACGAAGGCGGAGATGGCCGGGTGGGAGCCCGCTCCGGCCCGGAAGGCGGCGCGGGTGCGGCGGTACATCGGCAGCCGGGTGAGGACGACGCCGGGCGGGGGCTGGGCGGTGCCGAGGTGGGGGACCAGGGCGACGCCCTGACCCGCGGCGACCAGGGCGAGCACGGTGGTGAAGTCGTCGATCTGGTGCCGGATCCGGGGGGCGAAGCCGGCGGCCTCGCAGGCCCGGACGGCCATGGTGTGGCAGAGGGTGCCGGGCGGGGACATGATCCACGGCGCGCCGCGCTGCTCGGCGACCGTCCCCGGGGCGCGGGCGGCCAGGTACATCGGCTCGGTGAACACCGGGCGGGTCACCGCGAGGCCCGGTTCCGGGTCGGCCGGGACGAGGTCGTACTCGTGGACCAGCGCCACGTCCAGCTCGCCCGCGCGCAGCGCCGCGCCGACGCCCGCCGGGTCGACCTCGGTGACCATCGGCTCCAGCCCCGGGTGCCAGGCGGCCAGCCCGCCGAGCACCGCCGGGATGATCGCGCGGGCCGCCGAGGGGTAGGTGCCGATCCGCAGCGGACCGGCCAACCCCCGCCTGGCGTGGGCGAGTTCCGCACCCGCCTGCTCCAGCAGGGCGAGCACGGACTCGGCATGGCGGACCAGGTTGCGCCCGGCCGGGGTGAGGGCGACCCGCCGCCCGGTGCGCTCCAGCAGCGGGACGCCGGCCTCCTTCTCCAGGACGGACAGCTGCTGGGACACCGCCGAAGGGCTGAAGGACAGCGCCTCGGCGACGGCCGCGATGGTGCCGAGGTGGGCGAGTTCGCGCAGCAGGCGCAGGCGTCGGACGTCGAGCATCGGTTCAGCTTACGAGAAGCGTCGGAAACGTGAACTGGACCTGGGTGATCGGCGGGCCGCAGGATCGACGCATGGAACTCAAGGGCATCCACATCCCGCTGATCACCCCCTTCGCCGCCGACGGCAGCGTCGCCCTCGACGCGCTGGAGAAGCTCGCGCACGAGGTCCTGGACGCCGGCGCGGCCGGGCTGGTCGCCCTCGGCACCACGGGCGAGCCCGCCGCACTGACCGCCGAGGAGCGGGACGCGGTGGTGGACGTCGCGGCGGCCGTCTGCGCCGACCGCGGGGCGCAGCTGACGGTGGGGGCCTCCGGCGGCGACACCCGGGCCGTCGGCGAGGCGCTGGCCGCGCTCGGCGCGCGGGTGCCGGGAGCGGCGGCGCTGGTCACCACGCCGGCCTTCGTCCGGGCCGGGGAGGCCGGGACGGTCGCCCACTTCCGGGCGCTGGCGGCGAGCAGCCCGCTGCCGCTGGTCGTCTACCACATCCCGTACCGCACCGGGCAGCAGCTCTCCACCGCCGCGCTGCGCGAACTGGCCGCGATCGAGGGCGTGGTGGGCGTCAAGTACGCGACCGGCGGACTGGACGGGACGGCCGCCGAGCTGCTCGCCGACACCCCGGCCGGGTTCGCGGTGATGACCGGCGAGGACGCCTTCCTGGCACCGATGCTGGCGCTCGGCGCGGCGGGCGGCATCCTGGCCTCCGCGCACCTGGCGACCGGCCGGTTCGTCGAGCTGTACGAGGCCTGGCGGGCCGGCGACGTCGAGCGGGCCCGGGCGCTCGGGCACCGGCTGACCGCACTCGCGCTGTCCGCCTTCACGGCCCCCAACCCGACGGTGACCAAGGGCGTGCTGCACGCCCAGGGCCGGATCCCGACTCCGGACGTGCGGCTGCCGCTGCTGCCGGCCGGGGAGGCGGAGGTCGCGGCCGCGCTGGCTCTCGCGAGTGGTCTGGACCACTAGGGCCGGACCCGGGTCCGTCCGGAGGCCCTCTCACAGCGTGGAACAGAAGGCCGCCCGACCCGCATGACAAGGCATGATGGGCAGAGTGCGGCGGTAGACAGCACCATCCAGAGGAGTAGTCGGAATGAAGATCGGCATTGTCGGGGCCACCGGCCAGGTCGGCGGCGTGGTCCGCGAGATCCTGGCTGAGCGCAACTTCCCGGTCGAGCAGCTGCGGCTGTTCGCCTCGGCCCGTTCGGCCGGGCGCACGCTGCCCTGGCAGGGCACCGAGGTCACCGTCGAGGACGCGGCCACGGCCGACTACACCGGCCTGGACATCGTGATCTTCTCGGCCGGCGGCTCCACCTCCAAGGCCCTGGCCCCCAAGGTCGCCGCGGCCGGTGCCGTCGTCATCGACAACTCCTCCGCCTGGCGCCGCGACCCCGAGGTCCCGCTGGTCGTCTCCGAGGTCAACCCGGAGGCCGTCGCCGACCGCCCCAAGGGCATCATCGCCAACCCCAACTGCACCACCATGGCCGCCATGCCCGTGCTGCGCCCGCTGCACGAGGAGGCGGGGCTCGCCGCCCTGGTCGTCTCCACCTACCAGGCCGTCTCCGGCAGCGGCGTGGCCGGCGTGGCCGAGCTGCAGGACCAGGCCGCGAAGGTCGTGGACGGCGCCTCCGCGCTCGCCCACGACGGCTCCGCGGTCGAGTTCCCCGAGCCCAGGGTTTACAAGCGGCCGATCGCCTTCAACGTGGTGCCGCTGGCCGGCTCCCTCGTCGACGACGGCTCCAACGAGACCGACGAGGAGCAGAAGCTGCGCCACGAGAGCCGCAAGATCCTCGGGATCCCCGCGCTCAAGGTCGCCGGCACCTGCGTGCGCGTCCCGGTCTTCTCCGGCCACTCGCTGCAGATCAACGCCCGCTTCGAGCGCCCGATCAGCCCCGAGCGGGCCGTCGAACTACTCACCGGCGCCCCCGGCGTCGAGCTGTCCGAGATCCCCACCCCGCTGCAGGCGGCCGGTCAGGACCCGAGCTACGTCGGCCGCATCCGGGTCGACGAGACCGTGGAGAACGGCCTGTCGCTGTTCGTCTCCAACGACAACCTGCGCAAGGGCGCCGCGCTCAACGCCGTCCAGCTGGCCGAGCTGGTGGCCGAGGAGCTCAAGGGCTGACCAGGGCGGACCCAGGCTCCGGGTCAACCCCGCGTGACGTTTGGCGGGCCCCGTCGTTGAACGGGGCCCGCCTTCGTGTTTCTTTGCGACTCGTTGGGGCGGCTGTTGCGGGACCGGGACATCCCCCGAGGTTCGTCGCTCGAACCATGGGGAAAAGGTGACCCAACGATCGGGCGGTCACGGGGGCCCCTCACCCCACACGTTCGGACGCCGGGCGGACCGCCCACCCAGACGACCTTCGAGGGCGAGCGAAAAGAGGTGCGCAGATGGACCGCTGTGTCGTCCTGGTGGATGCCGGATACCTGTTGGGCGCCGCCGCCAGCCTGCTCGCCGGTGACCCCTCCCGCTCCAAGGTCACCGTCGACCACACCGCGTTGATCAGCGCCCTGCGGGAACGCGCCGAGGCCGAGACCGGACTGCCCCTGCTGCGGATCTACTGGTTCGACGCGGCCCCCGACCGCCGCCCGATGCCCGAGCACCGGCGGCTGCGCGTACTGCCCCGGGTCACCGTACGGCTGGGCGCCCTCACCCGGGCCGAGGGGCGCTGGGTGCAGAAGGGCGTGGACGCCGCGATGCACGCCGAGCTCTCCGAACTCGCCCGCAACCGGGCCTGCGCCGACGTCGTGCTGATCACCGGCGACGGCGACCTGCTGCCCGGGATGATGACCGCCAAGGAGCACGGCGTGGCCGTGCACCTGTGGGCGCTGCAGGCCGCCGACGGCGACTTCAACCAGTCCGAGGACCTGGTCGGCGAGGCCGACGAGCGGCGGGTGCTGGACCGCGAGTGGATCGAGGGGTCCTTCTCGCTGCGCGACCACTCCACCGTGTTCCCCGCCCCCGGGACGGGCGGCGCCCGGCAGGAGATCGCCAAGATCCTCGCCGCCCCGCCCGCCTCCCCGCCCAGCGTGGTGCCGCCGGTCGTGCGGCCGGCCGCCGCGGCGGTGCCCGAGGAGCCCGCCGCCAACGGGCGGTCGCAGCCGGCCGCGGCGCTGCGGGTGGTGCCCACCCCCAAGGACCTCGCCGGGCGGGTCTCGGCCGTCACCCCGATCTCCCCGGCGGCGGGACTGCCGGGCGCCGGGCACGCCAACGGACACCCGGCGGGCGGGCAGTCGGCCAACGGGCACGCGGCGGGCGGGCCGGTGCTGCGCTGGTCCTCCGACCGGGGCTGGGTCGACCGGCCCGCGCCCGAGCCCTCCGTCACCGCCGGGGACGGCCTGCCGACCCTGGCCCAGCTGACCACCGCCGAACAGCGCTGGGCCGACCGGGAGGAGGACATCACCAGCATCGGCGGCGACGCCCACGAGGTCGGCCAGGTCTTCGCCCGGCGCTGGAGCGACCGGCTCGGCGACCTCGAACGGCTCACCGTACTCTGGCCCGACTACCCGCGCATCCCGCACCGGGTCGACGGCGAGCTGCTGCGCTACGCGGCCCGCTTCGGGCTGCTCGCGCACAAGGACGACCAGATCGACGAACACGACCGCTACGCCATCCGGGCGGGCTTCTGGAAGGAACTCGCGCTCCGGGTGCCGGGCGGCTCGATGGTGGTGGACGACTGACCGCCGCCGGCGTCGCACCGCCCGGTCAGGGGGCCGGCGATCAGGCCCCCTTGTCCGGTTCGCCCGTGTGAGCGCGTAAAGTCTCCGGTCGTGAACGAGACGGCCGGGCCAGCACCCCAGGACACCCCGCCGTGCGTCGCCGTACGCGACCTGGTCAGGACCTTCCGCAGCGGGCGCGGCGCCGCCGCCACCGAGATCCGGGCCAACGACGGGATCAGTCTGACCGTCCGGCAGGGCGAGATCTTCGGGCTGCTCGGACCGAACGGCGCCGGGAAGTCCACCCTGGTCCGCCAGCTCACCGGGCTGCTGCGACCGGACTCCGGGACGGTCGAACTGCTCGGGCACGACATCGTCCGCCACCCCGAACGTGCCGCCCGGCTGCTCGGCTACCTCGGGCAGGAATCCACCGCGCTGGACGAGCTGACCGTCGCCCTGGCCGCCGAGACCACCGGGCGGCTGCGCGGGCTCGGCCGCTCCTCGGCCCGTGCCGCGGCGGCGGACGTCCTCACCGAACTCGGGCTGGAGCCGATCGCCACCCGGCCGCTCGCCAAGCTGTCCGGCGGACAGCGCCGGCTCGCCTGCTTCGCGGCCACCCTGGTCGGGGACCGGCCGCTGCTCGTCCTGGACGAGCCGACCACCGGCATGGACCCGGTGGCCCGGCGGGCCGTCTGGTCGGCCGTCGACCGGCGCCGGGCCGAGCACGGCACGACGGTGCTGCTGGTCACCCACAACGTGATCGAGGCCGAGACCGTGCTCGACCGGGTCGCCGTGGTGGACGAGGGCCGGGTCATCGCCTGCGACACGCCCGGCGGGCTCAAGGCGCTGGTGGATGGCGACGTCCGGCTGGACCTGGTGTGGCGGGACGAGGCGCCGGTCGGCGTGCCCGCCGTCGCCGAGCTGGCCGAACGGGCCGAGCGCACCGGGCGCCGCTGGACCGTCCGCACCACCCCGGAGCAGGCCCGCGAACTGGTCGCCGCCGTCACCACCGGCCCGGCCTTCGCCGCCCTCGACGACTTCACCCTCGCCACCCCCAGCCTTGAGGACGCCTACCTCAAGCTGGGCGGCCGCCACGGAGGACTGGCCAAGTGACGCTGCTCTCGGTGCCCCCGCAGGTCCGCCGGTCCGCCGGCCCGGCGGCGCCGCTCGCCCCCGCGGCCCGGCTGCTGCCCGCGCTCGCCGCCGTGTACCGGGCTCAGCTCGCCCGGGCCAAGGTGGCGCGCATCCCGCTGCTGTTCGTGGCGACCTTCCAGTCCGTCGGCATCCTGGTGATGATGCGGGGAGTCGTGGACGCGGGGCAGACCTCGGCCGCGCGGTCCGTGGTCGCCGGGTCCAGCGTGCTGGTGGTGGCGTTCGTCGCGCTGAACCTGCTGGCGCAGTACTTCGGGAAGCTGCGGGCCACCGGGGGCCTCGACCACTACGCGACCCTGCCGGTGCCCGCCGCCTCGGTGGTGCTCGGCGCGGCCGCCGCGTACGCCTCCTTCACCCTGCCCGGGACGCTCGTCACGGCGGGCATCGGTGCGGTGATGTTCGGGCTGCCGCTCGGCCAGCTGTGGGTGCTGCTCGCCGTCGTGCCGCTGTCCGGGGCCGCGCTGTCCGGGCTCGGCGCGGCCTGCGGGCTGCTGGCGCCCCGGCAGGAGATCGCGACCATGCTCGGGCAGCTCGGCATGTCGGCGGCCCTGCTGCTCGGGGTCCTGCCCGTCGACCACCTGCCGCAGCCGGTGCTGTGGCTGCGCGACCTGCTGCCCTCGACGTACGGGGTCGAGGCCTTCGCGCGGACCTTCGCGCCGCACCCGGACTGGGGGATGGTGCTCGCCGACCTCGGGGTCTGCGCGGCGGTCGGCGTGGTCTCGCTGGCCCTGGCCACCTGGGCGTACCGGCGGGCGGTCGCGCGGTAGGGGAGCGCCGGCGGCCGCTCGGGTGGGTGGGCCGTCCGGACGGCCGTCGTGAAACGATGGGGCCCGTGACCGTACCGAACACACCTCCGGAACCCGCCCGCGCCGACGCGGTGACCGAGCCGGGCGCCGCACCCGACCCGTTCGCACCGCCGCCGGCCGCCGACGGGGAACCGCCCGCCGGCCTGCCGGACGCCCCGCCCGCCGCGGAGCACCCGCTGCCGGCCGAGCTGCGGATCGGCTCCGGGGTCGTGCTCGCCTGCCTGCTGGTCGGACTGCTGATGGCCGGGCTGTGGGCCTGGCTCGCGCCCAAGGTGCCGCTGGTCGTGGACGGGGACCGGATCCTCTACGTCGACCCCGAGGGCGAACAGCGGGCCGGCGCCGACGCCGTGTTCGTGCTGATCGGGCTGGGCGCGGGCATCCTCACGGCGCTCGGCGCCTTCCTGCTGACCCGCAAGCGCGGCGGCGGGATCTCGGTCGCGCTGGGGCTGGCGATCGGCGGACTGCTCGGCTCGATCGGCGCCTGGAAGCTCGGGCGCTGGCTCGGGCCCAGCGACAACCTGATCGGGGAGGCCCGGCGGGTCGGCAACGGCGGGCACTTCGACGCGTCCATCGACCTGGGGGCGCTGGGGGCGCTGCTGGTGTGGCCGATGGCGGCGATGGTGGTGCTGCTCGCGCTGTCGGCGGCGTTCGGGAAGCGGGAGGAGGACCCGCCGCCGTACTGGGGGGTGCCGGCGGGCACGTACGGGCCTCCGGCGGAGGGGGCTCCTGCTCCGGGTACGGGTGCGGATGCGGCTCCGGGTGCGGGCGAGGTTCCGGGTGCGGCCCCGGTGGACGTGCGGCCGGGCGCGGAGGAGCAGGGCAAGGGCTGAGTCCGCGGTGGGGCGGAGGGCCGGTGGTCGGGTACAGGCCGGGGCCCTCCGCCTCCTTCGTTCTTCCGGAGCCCTCGGTGCCTCAGCGGGCGATGGCGGCGGTGCGGGCCCGGGTGAGGGCGATCAGGTCGGCCGGGGCCAGTTCCACCTCCAGGCCGCGGCGGCCCGCCGAGACGTAGACGGTCGGGTGGGTGAGGGCGCTGGCGTCGACCACGGTGCGTAGCGGGCGCCGCTGGCCGAGCGGGGAGATGCCTCCGCGGACGTAGCCGCTGCTGCGTTCGGCGGCGGCCGGGTCGGCCATGGCGGCGCGCTTGCCGCCGACGGCGGCCGCCAGGGCCTTCAGGTCGAGCTGGCCGGCGACCGGCACCACACCGACGGTCAGGGTGCCGTCCACGTCGGCGACCAGGGTCTTGAAGACGCGGTCGGCGGCCACCCCGAGGGCTTCGGCGGCCTCGCCGCCGTAGGAGGCGGCGGCCGGGTCGTGCTCGTAGGCGTGGACGGTGAAGGGGACGGCGGCGGTCTCCAGGGCGACGGTGGCCGGGGTGCCCTGGCCGCCCTTCTTCGGCTTCTTGGCCATGCGGCGGGTCCTGGGTCGGTCGGGCTTCAGTTGGGGCTGAAGGACTGGCGGGTGAGGTCGACCGCGGGCAGCGAGGGCAGCCAGCTGAGGACGGCGCTCTCGCGGCGCAGCAGGTCGAGTTCGGCGCGCAGCCGCTGGGCGGTGTCGGGGCAGGCGAGCAGCTGCTGCTTGACCGGGGTCTCGAACACCGAGGCGGCGGCGACCAGGTAGGAGAGCACCTGGGGGTCGTCGGGCAGCTGCTGGCGGCCGTGGGTGGTGGCCTCGCGGGCACCGGCCAGCCGCTTCTGGTAGACCCGGAAGGCCCGTTCGACCTCGGAGGCGAGGGCGCCGGAGCCCTCGCCGGGGCGTTCCTCGATCGGCTCGGTCTCGCCGGTCAGGTACGGCCCGGTGACGTCCACCGAGCGCAGCCAGAACCGGGTGGTGCCGGTGACCAGCAGTTCGTAGCGGCCGTCGGGCTGGGGTTGGGCGGAGGAGACGTCGGCGACGCAGCCGACGTGGTACATCGCCTCCAGCGGGTCCCCGCTGACGGTGCCGAGGCCGTCGAGCGGTCCGGCCGGGCCGTCCTCGGGCCGTACCGGGGCGACCTCGCGGCCGTCCTTGATGGCGAGCACGCCGAACCGGCGCGGCTCGTCCTCGGGCTGTTCGAGCAGGTCGGCGACGAGACGGCGGTAGCGCTCCTCGAAGACGTTCAGGGGCAGCACGAGGCCCGGGTAGAGCACGGTGTTCAGCGGGAAGAGCGGCAGCCGTTCTGTCACGGCCGACAGCGTAGTTCCCCGGGGCCCGGCCTTGTCGCGCTGTTACCGCAGCATCGCCCCGCGGACACCCACCGTGTTCACGCGGTGGCGACCCGCCCGTGCCCGCGCAGGGCCGCGCGGGCACGGGCGACGCCGTCGGAGGTGGCGGCGGCGCCGACGCCGATCGCGACGGTTCTGGTGCCGCCGAGCCCTGCGCAGGGGCGGCAGATGCCGGGTCGGGGCACCGGGTCGTGACACTTGGCGCACTCTGCGGGTGAGGGCTTCGGCGCCCGGACGGGTGGCATCTTGCGTTGGAGGCGGTCGCGCAGGAGGGCCACCGGGGAGTGCACGGGCGTGGGCAGGGCGGGGAGCAGCGCTTGGGCCAACTCGGCCGCGGAACTGCCCCGCTCCAGCCACTGGGCGACGAGGGGCGCCAGTTGCCGCGCCTCGGCCTCGCCGAGGCGCAATCGCGGCTCGGGCCGGATCGCGCGGAAGAGCGCTGCCACCGCCGCGCCGGTCTGCTCGTCCGGCTGCGTCAACTGGGCAGGGAGGGTGGGTACTTCTTCCGGGTCCTTTACGGAAGGGGTGACAGCGCGGCCGACGCCCGCTTCACCGGCGGCCGGGTGGGGGACAGCCGGTGCCGACTGGGGCGTGTCGAAGACGTGGGCCTCGGAGCGCACGGTGCCGTTCGGCAGCCGGAAGGTGTCGACGCGGTAGTACCCGGCGTCCTTCAGCTCCTTGAGCGCCCGGCGGACGGCGCCTCGCCCCTGCGGGCTGCTGTCGGCCATGTGCCGCCCGTCCTCGCGCCAGCCGTCGGGGCGGGAGAGGAGATCGGCGAGGAGGCCTCGGGCGGTGAAGCTGAGGCGACGGTCCTGGAGGAGACCGTTCGGAAGTACGGTGAAACAGCGCGCGTGGGCGCTACGATGAATCTGCATGGGGAGTGTCAGCTCCTGTGCCGGACCCCGGGGTGTTCCACCACCGCCGGGGTCTTCTATGTTCTGTTGATGATGCGCAACGTAGCACAGCAATCACGCTGAGTGTGAAGCGTTCGCGAAAAGGCGGGCGGGGCCGTGGCTACCGCCACGTCCCGCCCCCGGACCCGTTGCTCAGGCGGCGGCGCCGTACTGGCTGGTCAGTCGCCGGACTTCGGCATCCTTGAAAGCCTGCACCTCTTCCACGATTCCGCTCTTCGGCAGTTCGGCCACGGGTACGCAGAGGTCCATGCGTTGGATGCAGACGCCGACCATGTACTCGCCCTGGTCGGTGAGGTAGAGCCGGACACCGTAGTAGCCCTCCTCGCAGTCCGTGTCGTTGTTGAACCGGCATGACGCGCAGGTGTCCGGGAGCCGCACCGGCAGCAGCCGCTTGACGTAGACGGCCCTGCTGCCGAGCGCCCGGTAGAGGGTGCGTTCGTCGGAGGTGCCGGCGGTGAATGTCCGGAGCACGGGTTCCGCACCGACCCGGGCCAGCACTTCGGAGATCGCCGCGATCGACTCCGCTCCGTCCTGGATGCTGGTGAGCATTCGAACGTCCGCGAACTGGCCATACGACTCGATCAGGTTGACGACCCGATGCACGTGGGCCATCCCGGGAACGACGATGTTCACGGAGACCTTCACCCCGTTGGAGACGGCAGCCCGGATGGTCTGCTCCGCAGCGCGGATCTTTGTCTCGGCCAGACCCGCCGACTTGAAGCGCTCGGACTGGACTGCCTGGAGTTCTTCGGCGGTGGTGCCGAAGACGGAGACGTTGACCCGGTTGAGGCCGGCCACCGAGCACTCCGGCATCACCTGTCGGCCGCGCTCCCCGTTGCTGGTCATCCCGACGCTCAACCCCATGCCGGTGAGCGCCGAGACCAGCGAGGACACCTCCGTGTGGAGAGTGGGCTCCCCTCCCGTGAGGTGAACCTCGCTGGCGTCGAACGCCCTCGCGACAGTCCGCACCGCCCGCCGGAAGTACATGTCCGGGGCCATCTTCGCGGCGAGGAAGCCGACGCCGTTCGACTCGCTGTAGATCGACACGCGTCCGGTCTTGCCCGGCCCCGCGACGAAGGGCAGCAGCATACGGCCCCGGTTGTCGGCGGTGACCGGGGTTCCCTCGTTGTGGCAGAACGTGCAGGCCAACCCGCAGTCGTCGATCACCTTGATGCGGATGGTCCTGTCCCGGACGACCCGGATCGCCGGGTGTTGGGTCACTGACAAGGCATGTCTCCTGTCACTCGAAGGTGAGCCGGGGAATCGCCTCGATGTCGATTCCGTATCGGCGGTAGACCTTGGTCGTGTTCTCGCTCGTCAGCTCGGCCAGGGGGAGCCCGAGCGCGGCCGCCGTCGCGTGGACGTGATCGGCGCTGTCCCCTTCGATCTCCAAGTACGGGGGAATCCGCGGCCACTCATCGATCTCGATGGCTGCACCGCCCAGCGTCCAGGAGGACCGGCGGTTCTCCTGGTACGCCTTCGGCTGGTAACCGAGCTTGCCGAGGAGCGTGTTCGTGGCGTCGAAGTCGCCGACGCTCGTCTCCGTTTCGGTCACGCCGTCGATCGCGTCGGATTGGATCTCCTTGACGCACAGCGTGACGTCGGTGCCGGTGTCACGCAGCCGGACCCATGCACCGGGACGGCCCGGGATGTCGTAGACGTAGCGGCGCTGGAAGCGGTCGACCACATGCTCGGCCCCGGCCTCCGCCAGGAGCGCGCGGATCTTCTCCGGCTCGACGTTGAGGATCTTGGCTTCGAACTCAATTGCGGTCATTGGGAGTTGCCTTCCGGTGTGGGGTACGGGACGCGCGAGCGCACGATATCGGCTATCGCGCGGGCCACCTCTTCGGGCGTGCGCTCGGTGCCGTCCACACGGAGCAGGCCGAACGCCCGGTACGCGCGGGAACTCTCAGCGACGTTCGGCTCCTCCCGCTGGTGCCAGTAGCTCAGCGTCCCGCGCTCGGCCCGCCGACGGAGCCGCTCCTGGCGAACCTGCTCGTCCACCTCCAGCAGGATCGGCACATTCGGGACGAGGGCGCCGTCCGGGTACTCCGGGGCGCAATCGTGCCCCATGGCCCTGTGCGTGGCGATGGTGCGTGGGAAGTAGGACTCGACCACCACGGTTCGCCCGCTCTCCGTGAGCGTTCGGGCCGTCTCGGAGGTGATGTGGTTCGCCATCAGCCACCAGTGGAACCGCGCCGGCAGGATGCCGGTGGCGTCCACCTCCGCGCGCATGCGGGGGAACGTCGGCAGGGCATCGTGCGTGAGGTGAAGGCCGTTGACGAAGGCGGCGACCAGCGGGGCGACGGTGGTCTTCCCGCTCGCACTGAGACCGTCGAGGGTGACGAAGGATCCTCGGGGCGTATCCATACGAACTCCGTTCCTCGGTTGATTTCGAGGTTGTGGGTTGTGGCACCTGCCCGGCCACCGGGGTGGCCGGGCAGGGTGCGCGGGGTCACGCCGAACGCGTCGAGTGGCTCGCGACCTGGTCGTTGGCAGCGTGCACGAGGATGGCCAGGCGTCGACCGCCCGTGGTCAACTGGTCAGCCGCGCACTCGAACCACACGGTCTTCCCCGGCCCGGTCAGGTGCCAGCCCCAGGAGTGCGCGAGTCCCTGGACCAGGAGCAGGCCACGGCCGCCCGTGACGGTGTCCTCCGCCGTCTCCCGATCCGGAAGGGCCAGGCTCGCATCGGCGACCTCCACCCGAAGCCGTTCGCCGGTCCACCGCACCGTGACCCGGCACCGTGCGTGGGTGTGCTCGATGGCGTTGGCCAACAACTCGCCAGCGCACAGCTCCACGTCCCGCAGAGCAGCGTCCGACATGGGCACCCGCCACGCTTCGGCGATCCTCCGGATCAGACGACGGGCGGGCGGTACGGCCGCCCGCTCCGGTTCGACGTCCCATTCCTGTGGCATCGGGAGCGAGGCGGTGTTGGTGGGGCTCATCAGCGTGGCCGAGTGGTCGTCGACGGACATACGGCCTCCAGCCGTTGGGAGTTGCGAGGGTAGGACCCGGCCCGACCGAGGCGCGGGATCGACGCTGCACTGACGCCGCCCGGGGGCCTTCCCGACAGCACCGGCGTAACCGGTCCATCACCCCGGGCGACTGAGAACCATCAAACGCCTGCGGGCCGGGCAGGGACAGGGCGATCCTGTAGGCAGACGCTAGGCAGTTCACTAGGCTGTCTGGCCCTCACCGACGGCACCGCGGAGACGGGCCTCCAGATGACCAACAACGCTCTACGAAGGCTTCGTCTCGGGCGAGAGTGGACCCAAGGCGAGGTCGCGCGCCGGGCGAATGCCCGGATCAAGGCCGCGACCGGCCGCGAGTCGGCGATTGACGCCAATGTGATCAGCCGATTAGAACGTGGCGTGATCAGCTGGCCCGACGCGGAGGTGCGCGATGCCCTGCGTGGCGTCTTCGGCGTGGCTACGAACGCAGAGCTGGGACTGTTCCCGAAACGGACCCGGCGGGACCGCGAGGAGGTGAGTGAGTCGAAACGCCGCGACTTCTTGGCCGTCTCCCTGGCATCGATCCTGCCCGACGTGATGCCGTCTCCATCATCCTTGGGAATGAAGGATGTTGACGATATTGCAGAGCGGATCATTCCCCCGTCGTTCCCGCTGTTCTGTTGAGCATTCTTCGTGCGCCCCGGTCGTTCTGGACCGGGGCGCACGGGTGGTGTGGTGTCCGTGGACAAGGCGGGTGAAGTGCGCTGATCTGTTCGGCGGCCCGGCCAACCTTGGCTGGGCCGCCGCTGCTTCTGTGGTTCCTGGACGGGGTGGGTGGGCGGGGCGCTCAATCTTTGGCGGGCCCGAGCCCTTGGGTGCGGGCCCGCCCGGTTCTCATCGGTTCTTGGCCGGCGCTATGTGTGAATCCCGCCGCGCCGCGATTCCGCGGCGGGGCGGAATGGCTGAACCCGGGGCTTTTTGGTTCCTGCGTGGGAAGTCGGTCTGGCCGACTTCCCACGCAGAAGCCGTCGCCGCTTCGGCAAGACCGAAGCGGCGACGGGGCGATGAGGGCAAAGTGACGCGTGGTTGGGGTGGGCTCCCGTGTCCCCGGACACGGGAGCCCACCCCGAGCCAGGGGGAACTTGGGGCCGCAGGCTCAGCGCCAGGGGGCGCAGGTAGCCGTGGTCGGACGGCCTCAGCCGCGTTGGAGGAGGCGGGTGGCGCCGGCGACGACGGTGGAGGCGAGGAGCCAGCCGATCACGACCAGGCCGGCGGAGATCCACTGGCTGGCGCCGCCCGGGTTCCAGGCGCCCTGGTTGAGGTCGATGATGGGCAGCAGCTGGTTGAGGGTGAAGAGCACCGCGTTCCAGTGGGGTTTCTCGTCGGCCTTGAGCGGGTCCGGGCGGTGGGCGTCGAACCAGATGCTGCCGAGTGCCCAGGCCAGCAGCAGCCACAGGCCGGCGCGGCCGGGGCGGTAGCCGTAACCGACGGTGACGTCCTGGACCAGGCCCCAGATCCGGGCGGGCAGCGGCAGGGTCTCCCGGCGGCGGCGCTGCTTGGCGTACAGCACCTCGCGGGCGTCGTCGTCGGCGCCGTCGCGGCGCAGGGCGGCGGCGAGCTGCTCGTAGGACTCCGGCTGGAACTCCACCGAGGAGCCCTCCAGCCAGGCGATCCGCTGCTGGACGGTGAACTGTTCGACCGGGCGGAGGTTCTCGTAGACGAAGCCGGTCAGGCCCAGGTGTTTGCCGAGCGGCCAGGACTCCGGGTGGTCGACCAGGTTGCCGACCCGGGCGCGGGAGAGCGAGACGGTGCCGGTGGGCCGGAAGCCGCAGGTGAAGCGGAGCTCGGGGGTGTGGATGCGGCGCAGCGAGAGCTCGTCGTCGCCCTCCAGGTGGAATTCTCCGGATATCAGGCAGGCGGCGTCGAAGCGGGCGTCCGAGAGCCGTACCTGGCCGAAGGCGCGGAAGGGGGTGCTGGCGGAGCCGGGCTGGGGGTTCTCGCCGTAGCCGGAGCCGTAGTAGCTGCGAGAGCCGGCCCAGCCGTCGTCGGCGGAGCTGGTCAGGTAGAGGGTGTGGCCGACGACGATCCGGACGGCGTTGAGGCAGACCCGGTTCTGCGGGTCGGCGTGCAACTGGGCGCCGCGGAGCGAGAAGCGGCCGCCTATTCGGGCGGTTCGGACGCTCAACTCGCCGTGCACCTCGACGCGTTCGGCCTCGAAGTCCTGGTGGACGGTCATCCCGTCGGCGGACACCGCCCGGCCGTAGCGGTCGGCGCCGATGTGGGCGAGGTTGAGCAGCAGGTCGGTGCCGATCTTGGCGTCGGTGAGCCGGACGCCCTCGGGGATCCGGCAGCGGGCCAGATGGAGGTCACCGGTGGTGGAGAGCCGGGAGGCCTCGATCCGGGGGATCAGGCAGTCGACCACGCGCACGGTGGTGGCGGAGGCCTCCGAGATGAGGATCTTGTGCTCGAAGCGGCAGCCGCGCAGTTCGACGTACCGGTCGATGTGGCCGCCGGCCAGGTTGAGCGAGCCGGTGACGTTCACCCCGCTCATCCGCAGCGAGGCGACACGCCCGGCGGTGGGCTGCGGGCCGGCCAGCAGCAGGTGGGCGAGCACCTCGGCGCTGACGGTCCGGCCGGGCCCCCAGGGGGCGTCCCCGAACGGGTCGTCGATGTCGTCCCGGCCACAGCGACGGTCGAAGACCTCGCCCTCGCGGAAGGCCGCCCAGAGCGCCCGTTCCGTGTCGGTCCAGCTCTCCGGAGCGCTTTCCGCCATGTTTTTCCCCGTCCCCCCGGTCGTCTCGCCTTTCGTATCACGGACTGATATGCGGGACCACCTGTTCCGGCCACTCCTTACACTGGGTGGCGTGATCTCTCGAATCGACCTCCGCGGCTCGCTGGACGACCCGCGTGACCTGCTGCCCCGTGCCGAGTTCGACGTGGCGGCCGCCCTGGAGAAGGTGCGGCCGATCGCCGAGGACGTACGCCATCGCGGGGTCGCGGCGCTGATCGAGATCACCGAGCGCTTCGACGGCGTCCGGCTGGAGTCCACCCGCGTCCCGGCCGAGCAGCTGACCGCCGCCCTGGAGACGCTGGACCCGCGGGTGCGGGCCGCGCTGGAGGAGTCGATCCGCCGGGCCCGGGCCGTGCACGCCGACCAGCGCCGCACCGGGCACACCACCCAGGTGGTGCCGGGCGGCACGGTCACCCAGCGCTGGGTGCCGGTCGAGCGGGTCGGCCTGTACGTGCCGGGCGGCCTGGCGGTCTACCCGTCCTCCGTGGTGATGAACGTGGTGCCGGCCCAGGAGGCGGGCGTCAAGGGCATCGCGGTCACGTCGCCGCCGCAGAAGGAGTTCGGGGGGCGCGTCCACCCGACGATCCTGGCGGCCTGCGCCCTGCTCGGCGTGGACGAGGTCTACTCCGTCGGCGGCGCCCAGGCCGTGGCGATGTTCGCCCTGGGCACCGAGGAGTGCGCGCCGGTGAACATGGTCACCGGCCCCGGCAACATCTACGTGGCCGCCGCCAAGCGCTACTTCGCCGGGCGGATCGGCATCGACTCCGAGGCCGGCCCGACCGAGATCGCCGTCCTCGCCGACGACAGCGCGCTGGCGAGCGACGTCGCCGCCGACCTGATCAGCCAGGCCGAGCACGGCCCGACCTCCGGTTCGGTGCTGGTCACCGACTCCCCGGAACTGGCCGACGCGGTCGAGGCCGAGCTGGCCGTGCAGGTCGCCAGGACCAAGCACAGCGAGCGGGTGGCCGAGGCGCTGGGCGGCCGGCAGTCCGGCATCATCCTGGTCGACGACCTGACCCAGGGCCTCGCCGTGGTCAACGCCTACGCGGCCGAGCACCTGGAGATCCAGACCCGCGACCCGCACGCCGTGGCGGCCCGCGTCGTCAACGCCGGCGCGATCTTCATCGGCCGCTGGACCCCGGTCTCGCTGGGCGACTACGCGGCCGGCTCCAACCACGTGCTGCCGACCGGCGGCTGCGCCTGCCACTCCTCCGGGCTGTCGGTGCAGACCTTCCTGCGCGGCGTCCAGGTCGTCGAGTACGACCGGGAGGCGCTGGCGGAGGTCGCCTCGCACGTCGTCACCCTGGCCGACGCCGAGGACCTCCCCGGTCACGGTGACGCCGTCAAGGCCCGCTTCGATTGGACGGTTCCCGGCTCGTGACCGCTATCGACGACCTGCCGATCCGGGACGAGCTGCGCGGCCAGTCCCCGTACGGCGCACCGCAGTTGGACGTCCCCGTCCAGCTGAACACCAACGAGAACCCGTACCCGCTGCCCGAGGAGCTGGTCGCCCGGATCGCCGAGCGGGTCGCCGTGGCCGCCCGCGGGCTGAACCGCTACCCCGACCGGGACGCGGTCGAGCTGCGCGAGGGCCTGGCCGCCTACCTGACCCGCACCACCGGCCACCCGGTCGCGCGCGAGCAGGTGTGGGCCGCCAACGGCTCCAACGAAGTCCTCCAGCAGCTGCTGCAGACCTTCGGCGGCCCCGGCCGCACCGCCCTCGGCTTCGAGCCCTCGTACTCGATGCACGCGCTGATCTCCCGCGGCACCGGCACCGCCTGGATCTCCGGCCCGCGCAACGACGACTTCACCATCGACCTGGACGCCGCGCTGGCCGCCATCGCCGAGCACCGGCCCAACGTGGTGTTCGTCTGCTCGCCGAACAACCCGACCGGGACGGCGGTGTCCGCCGACACCGTGCTGCGGCTGTACGAGGCCGCGCAGGCCGCCCGGCCCAGCCTGGTGGTGGTGGACGAGGCCTACGTCGAGTTCTCGCACCGCGCCTCGCTGCTGCCGCTGATCGAGGGCCGCCCCAACCTGGTGGTCAGCCGCACCATGTCCAAGGCCTTCGGCGCCGCCGGGCTGCGCCTGGGCTACCTGGCCGCCGACGCGGCCGTGGTGGACGCCGTCCAGCTGGTGCGCCTGCCGTACCACCTGTCGGCCGTCACCCAGGCCACCGCGCTGGCCTGCCTGGAGCACACCGACACCCTGCTCGGGTACGTCGGCCGGCTCAAGCAGGAGCGCGACCGGCTGGTGGACGCGCTGCGCGCGATGGGCCTGCAGGTGACCGACTCGGACGCCAACTTCGTCCAGTTCGGCCGCTTCGCCGACGCCCACGCCGTCTGGCGGGCCATCCTCGACCAGGGTGTCCTGGTCCGGGACAACGGCGTCCCCGGGTGGCTGCGCGTCACCGCCGGCACGCCCGCCGAGAACGACGCCTTCCTGGACGCCGTCCGAACCGCCCTCGCTCCCTCCTCGCCCGCCATCGGACAGGAGGGGCCCAGGCCCACCCCCACCCTTGATCGAGCTCGCTCCGCGCGCGCTGCCAGTCAGGAGCTGTAACCCCGTATGTCCCGCATCGGACGCGTCGAGCGCACCACCAAGGAAACCTCCGTCCTGGTCGAGATAGACCTCGACGGCACCGGCAAGACCGACATCTCCACCGGCGTCGGGTTCTACGACCACATGCTCGACCAGCTCGGCCGCCACGGTCTGTTCGACCTCACCGTCAAGACCGACGGCGACCTGCACATCGACACCCACCACACCATCGAGGACACCGCCCTCGCGCTCGGCGCCGCCTTCAAGCAGGCGCTCGGCGACAAGGTCGGCATCTACCGCTTCGGCAACTGCACGGTGCCGCTGGACGAGTCGCTCGCCCAGGTCACCGTGGACCTCTCCGGCCGGCCCTACCTGGTGCACACCGAGCCCGAGGGCATGGCGCCGATGATCGGCAGCTACGACACCACGATGACCCGGCACATCCTGGAGTCCTTCGTGGCCCAGGCCCAGGTCGCCCTGCACGTGCACGTCCCGTACGGGCGCAACGCGCACCACATCGTGGAGTGCCAGTTCAAGGCGCTGGCCCGGGCGCTGCGCTACGCCGCCGAACGCGACCCGCGTGCGGCCGGAATCCTCCCCTCGACCAAGGGTGCGCTGTGAGCAAGTCCACGATGATCCTCCTCTTCGTCGGCCTCTTCCTGGCCGGCGGAGTGATCTCCTTCTGGAAGCAGAAGCTGCCGAAGGGCGTCATCCTGGTGCTCGCCATCGGGTCCGTGATGTGCCTGGCCTCCGGCCTCATGCGCCTGTAGACCGCCCGGCCCTGTAGAGAGACTGGACACCTGAACATGGGCAAGAACGTCGTCGTCCTCGACTACGGCTCCGGCAACCTCCGCTCCGCGCAGCGCGCCCTGGAGCGGACCGGGGCGAACGTCACGGTCAGCTCCGACTACGACACCGCGATGGCCGCGGACGGCCTGCTCGTCCCCGGCGTGGGCGCCTTCGAGGCCTGCATGCGCGGGCTGAAGTCGGTCCGCGGCGACTGGATCATCGGCCGCCGGCTGTCCGGGGGCCGCCCGGTCATGGGCATCTGCGTCGGCATGCAGATCCTCTTCGAGAAGGGCGTCGAGCACGGCGTCGAGACCCCCGGCTGCGACGAGTGGCCCGGCACCGTCGAGCCGCTGGACGCCCCGGTCGTCCCGCACATGGGCTGGAACACGGTGGACGTGCCCGAGGGCAGCCGGATGTTCGCCGGACTGGACCCGGAGACCCGCTTCTACTTCGTGCACTCCTACGGGGTGCGGCACTGGGAACTGGAGACCCACAGCGCGCGGATCAACCCGCCGCTGGTCACCTGGGCCACCCACGGGCAGCCGTTCGTCGCCGCCGTCGAGAACGGCCCGCTGTGGGCCACCCAGTTCCACCCCGAGAAGTCCGGCGACGCCGGCGCCGCCCTGCTGACCAACTGGGTCAACACCCTCTGACCGTCTGAGAGTTGCAACTGATGAGCCTGAACAGCCGCCTGGAACTGCTGCCCGCCGTCGACGTCCGGGACGGCCAGGCCGTCCGCCTGGTCAAGGGCGCCTCCGGCACCGAGACCTCCTTCGGCGAGCCGCTGGCCGCCGCCCTCGCCTGGCAGAACGCCGGCGCCGAGTGGCTGCACCTGGTCGACCTGGACGCGGCCTTCGGCACCGGCAGCAACTACGAGCTGCTGCGCGAGGTCACCGGTCAGCTGGACATCAAGGTCGAGCTCTCCGGCGGCATCCGCGACGACGAGTCGCTCGCCCGCGCGCTCGCCACCGGCTGCACCCGGGTCAACCTCGGCACCGCCGCCCTGGAGGCCCCCGAGTGGGTCGCCAAGGCCATCGCCGAGCACGGCGACAAGATCGCCGTCGGCCTGGACGTGGTCGGCACCACCCTGCGCGGCCGCGGTTGGACCCGTGACGGCGGGCAGCTCTTCGACGTGCTGGAGCGGCTGAACCAGGAGGGCTGCGCCCGCTACGTCGTCACCGACGTCAACCGCGACGGCACCCTGACCGGCCCCAACCTGCAGCTGCTGCGCGACGTCTGCGGCGCCACCGACCGCCCGGTGGTCGCCTCCGGCGGCGTCTCCTCGCTGGACGACCTGCGCGCCATCGCCACTCTGGTCGGCGAGGGTGTCGAGGGCGCCATCGTGGGCAAGGCACTGTACGAGCAGAAGTTCACCCTCGAAGAGGCCCTGGAGGCGGTTTCCGGATGACAGATGGTCGGATCGTACGCGGCCGGATCGCCGGTTTCTCCCCCTGGGAGGAGGAGTTCGGCTACTCCCGGGCGGTCGCCGCGGGCGACCACGTGCACGTGGCCGGCTCCACCGCCTGGGTGGACGGCCGGATCGAGCACGAGGGCGACCCGTACCGGCAGACCCTCGCCGCCTTCGGCGTCGGGCTCCGGGCCCTGGCCGCGTACGGTCTGACCGCGGACGACGTGGTCCGCACCCGGATGTACATCACCCACGCCCGCGACGCCGAGGAGGTGGGCCGCGCCCACCGCGAACTCTTCGTCGCCGCACGCCCGGTGGCCACCATGGTGGTGGTCGACGGGCTGATCGACTCCCGGATGATGGTCGAGGTCGAGATCGACGCGTACCGCACCGGGCTGGCAAAGACCCTGGAAGCCCCGGAAGGCAATCAGCCGTGACCCTTGCAGTACGTGTCATCCCCTGCCTGGACGTCGATGCGGGGCGGGTGGTCAAGGGCGTCAACTTCCAGAACCTGCGCGACGCCGGCGACCCGGTCGAGATGGCCAAGCTCTACGACGCCGAGGGTGCCGACGAGCTGACCTTCCTCGACATCACCGCCTCCTCCGGCGACCGCGAGACCACCTACGACGTGGTCCGCCGCACCGCCGAGCAGGTGTTCATCCCGCTCACCGTCGGCGGCGGCATCCGGGCCGCCGAGGACGTGAACAAGCTGCTGCGGGCCGGCGCGGACAAGGTCGGCGTCAACACCGCGGCCATCGCCCGGCCCGAGCTGATCCGCGAGATCGCCCAGCGGTTCGGCCGGCAGGTGCTGGTGCTGTCGGTCGACGCCCGGCGCTGCCCCGAGGGCACGGAGACCGCCTCGGGCTACGAGGTCACCACCCACGGCGGGCGCCGGGGCACCGGCCTGGACGCCGTCGAATGGGCGGGCCGCGCGGCCGAGCTGGGGGCGGGCGAGATCCTGCTCAACTCGATGGACGCGGACGGCACCAAGGACGGCTACGACCTGGAGATGATCCGGGCCGTCCGCAAGGCGGTCTCGGTGCCGGTGATCGCCTCCGGCGGGGCGGGCAAGCTCGGCGACTTCGCCCCGGCCGTCGAGGCGGGCGCGGACGCGGTGCTGGCGGCCAGCGTCTTCCACTTCGGCGACCTGCGGATCGGCGAGGTCAAGAACGCGCTGCGGGAGGCCGGTCACCCGGTCCGGTGACCCGGTTCCGATGACCCAGTTCCGGTGACTCGGTTCCCGCGTCAAGGGCCCGCCGCTTCCGCGGCGGGCCCTTGTGCCGTGGTTCAGGACTCCTGCGGCTCACCCTTGATCAGCGCGAACGGGGCGCCGTTCGGGTCCGCCAGCCAGGCGATCCGGCCGACGTTCTCCACGTCCTCGGCCGGCATCAGCACCGAACCGCCGGCCGCCGTCGCCTTGCTGACCAGCTCGTCCACGTCGGCGGCCGCGAAGTACGGCGTCCAGGCGGAGGGCTGGCCCTCGCCCATCACCGGGGCGATGCCGCCGAAGCTGGTCTGCCGCTGGTCGCCGTCGGCGGTCGAGACGACCCGGTAGTTCATGCCCGGGGACGGCTCGAACATCTCGACGCGCCAGTTGAACAGGCCCTTGTAGAAGGCGAAGGCGCCGTCCTGGTCGGAGGTGTGCAGCTCGGCCCAGACCAGGGTGTCGGGCTCGGAGACGGCGTCCAGGCCGGTGGTGTTCCCGGACTGCCAGATCGCGAACTCGGCGCCCTGCGGGTCGGTGAGCGCCGCGAACCGGCCCTCCTGCATGACGTCCGTCGGCGGGACGCGGACGGTCGCGCCGGACTGCTCGGCGGCCTTGACGGTGGCGTCCGCGTCAGCGGTGCGGAAGTACGTGGTCCACGCGGACCGCGCGCCGGATTCCAGGTTGCCGATCGCGGCGACCCGCTTGCCCTTCAGCTGGAGGAAGCCGTAGCCGCCCGCCTCGGGGACCTCCTGGAAGGTCCAGCCGAAGACCGCGCCGTAGAAGGCGGCGGTCGCGCGGATGTCCGGGCTGCCCAGGTCGATCCAGCAGGGCGAGCCGATGGGGAAGTCGGTGGTGAGCATGAGGTGGTGCTCCTTCGACGGAGAGTGACCGGGACGGTCCGTCGGGCGCTCACGCGCCCCTGCCCGGCCATCTGCGAGTCTGCACCCGGCCACTGACATCCGCACGTCTGGACGGCCCGGACCGCGCCGTTAGTCGATTGCCCCCGCCCCCACGGCTCCGTATCGTGCTGGGCAACGCGTCGACGGAGACGAGTAGCCAGGGATCACGCGAGCAGAGAGAGCCGCCGGAAGCTGGGAAGGCGGTCCCGCGCCCCGAGGTGAAGACCCTCCTGAGCGCGGGGAGGAACGGCCCCACCCGGTGGGGTCCAATGCCCCGCCGGCCGGCCCCCGTCACCGGGCCCGAACGAGGCCGTCACCGCGGCGTGACGGCGAAAGTGCGGTGGTACCGCGAGTTGCCCTTCTCGCCCGCACTCCCAAGGGATCATGACGACGTCCCTCGGAGGACCGCAATGATCCACAGCCACGTACCCGTCTCCGACCTGCGAGAACACCTCGGCCGTACCGTCTCCGTCCGCGGCTGGGTGCACACCCTCCGCCTGCAGCGCGCGATGCAGTTCGTCGTCCTGCGGGACGGCACCGGTCTGGTGCAGGTGACCCACCGGCGGGACGGCGGGCCGCTGGAGGCCCTGCTCGACGCCCTCACCCCGGAGTCCGCCGTCAGGATCACCGGCCGCGTCGTGGACGCGGCCCAGGTCAGACTCGGCGGCCTGGAACTGGTGCCCGAGACGGTCGAGATCCTGAACCCGGCCGCCACCCCGCTGCCGATCGACGACCGCACCGGCCCGGAACAGCGCCTCGACTGGCGTTACCTGGACGTGCGCCGCCGCCCGGCCGCCCGGTTGCTCTTCGCCGTGCAGACCACCCTGGAACAGGGCATGCGCGAGTACGCCTACGCGCAGGGCGCCACCGAGATGCACACCCCCAAACTCATGGGCACCGCCTCGGAGTCCGGCGCGGAGGTCTTCGAGCTCGGCTACTTCGGCCGCAGCGCCTACCTGGCGCAGTCGCCCCAGTTCTTCAAGCAGATGGCCGTCGCGGCCGGCATCGAGAAGGTCTTCGAGATCGGGCCGGTCTTCCGCGCCGAGCCCTCGTTCACCTCGCGCCACGCCACCGAGTTCACCGGCGTCGACGTCGAACTGGCCTGGATCGACGGCGTCGAGGACGTGATGGCCTTCGAGGAGCGGATGCTCGCCCACGCGATCGCCAAGGTCGCCGACCTGCACGGCGAGGCCGTTGCCGAGCACTTCGGCGTCCGGATCACCGTGCCCACGACGCCCTTCCCGCGCATCACCATGGCGGAGGCCCAGGAGATCCTGCGCAGCGGTGGCTGGGACCCGTCGGGGACCAAGGAGGACCTGGACCCGGAGGGCGAGCGCTCCGTCTCGGCCCACATGAGGGAGGCCACCGGGCACGAGTTCGTGTTCATCACCCACTACCCGGTCGGCATCCGGCCCTTCTACCACATGCGCGCCGCCGACGACCCGGGCCTCACCCTGAGCTTCGACCTGCTCTGGAACGGCCTGGAGGTCACCACCGGCGCCCAGCGCGAGCACCGCTACGACGTCCTGCTGGCGCAGGCCGCCGAGAAGGGCCTGCGCCCGGAGACCATGCAGGACTACCTCAACGCCTTCCGCCACGGCTGCCCGCCGCACGGGGGCCTCGGCATGGGCCTCGCCAGGGTCCTGATGGTCCTGCTCGGCCTGGGCTCGATCCGCGAGGCCACCTTCCTCTTCCGCGGCCCCAACCGGCTCACGCCGTAGGCGGGCCGTGGTCGTGCCCTGTGCGGGAAGTCGGCCCGGCCGACTTCCCGCACAGGGATCTCACGGCAGGGATCTCACGGCAGGGGCAGGACGTGGCGGAGGGCCTCGACGGCGTCCGGGGGTCCGTCGACGGTGAGGGTGGTGCGGGCGCCGCGGCCGTAGGTGAAGAGGACGAGTTCGGCCGGTTCGCCGGTGAGGCGGACGGTGTGGGCGCCGGCGGGCCCGACGGTGACGGACTGCCCGTCGGGGCGGGCGAGGGTGAGGCGGACGGGGGAGCGGCGGCCGGCCTCGAAGCGGGCGAGGAGGGGGAGACGGCGCCAGAGGGCCTCGGAGCGGCCGGGCGGGACGGGCCGGGCCGTCCAGTCGTCGCCGGCCCGGGCGACGTCCTCGGCGTGGACGAAGTACTCGACGGTGTTGGCCGCTTCGTCGGCGCCGGGGAGGGCGAAGAGGGAGTAGGCCGGCGGGCCGGCGCGGAAGAGCCGGACCAGTTCCTCGTACGGCCGCGCGGCGTAGCCGTCCTGCACCCGCCGGGTCCAGCCGGCCAGGGCGCCGACCCGGATGCCGGGCGCCGCGTCGGCGCGGCGCTCGCGGATCACCAGGTGGGCGGCGAGGTCCCGGGTGGTCCAGCCGGCACACAGGGTGGGGGCGTCCGGCCCGGCGGCGGTGAGGAGTTCGGCGAGGCGGTGGCGTTCGGCGAGGGCGTGGTTCGACATGACGTCAGCCTAGAGTGCGTCTAGGGCCGCAGCTGGCCGGTGAGTTTGGGGCCGCCCTGCTTGTTGCTCGCGGTGAGGGTGCAGGTGTAGTCGCGCCAGCCCTGTTGGTAGTTGGCCATGGCGGGGCCGAACTGCCGGGGGTAGTAGGACTTCCCGTCCGTCTGGTGGGCCCTGGCCGTGGTTTCGGCGTCCTTGCAGCCGTCGCGCATGGCGAGGGCGATGGGGATCTCGCCGTTGAGCCCGTCGGGGAGCTTGAGGTCGGCGATGGCCTCGCCGTCGTGGGGGGTGGTGCAGGGGCGTTCCTCGGCCTTGGTGATCACCGGGCTGAGCTGGGGGTGGTCGAAGCAGGTGCCCACCGGGAAGAAGGCGTACGGGGGTTGGGGCCTGGTGGGGGTGGGCGTGGGGGTCGGGGTCGGGGTCGGGGAGGCCGTGGGGGAGGGCGACGGCGGCGCGGCCGCGGGCCTCGGGTCGTCCTCGGGCCAGAGCAGCACGGTGGCCACCACCGCGAGCAGCACGGCCAGGACGGCGGCGACGGTGATCACCAGGCCCCGGGTCGGACGGGAGGCGGCGGCTTCGGGCGGCTGCTGCTCGGAGGTCATGGGCTGAGGATGGCCCAGGTGGGGCCGGGTCGGCAGGCGGTTGGTGGAACTGGCCCCGATCGGGCTGCCGTCGTGGGCTGACACAATGGCCCCATGTCCACCACACCCGCAGCTCCCGGCACCACCGCCCTCGACCCGGCGATCGCCGCCCGCCTCAAGCGGACCGAGGACGGCCTCCTCCCGGCCGTCGCGCAGCAGTACGACACCGGTGAGGTGCTGATGCTGGGCTGGATGGACGACGAGGCGCTGCACCGCACGCTGACCACCGGCCGCTGCACCTACTGGAGCCGCAGCCGCCGCGAGTACTGGGTGAAGGGCGACACCTCCGGCCACGTCCAGGTGGTCAAGTCGGTGGCCCTCGACTGCGACGGCGACACCCTGCTGGTCAAGGTCGACCAGACCGGCGCGGCCTGCCACACCGGCGACCGCACCTGCTTCGACGCCGACGTGCTCCCGCTCGGCTGACCCACAGAACCCGCCCGAACTCCAGAAGGTGCCGCCCCGCATGGACCTCGAAGCCTTCCGCAAGCTGGCCGTCGACACCCGGGTCATCCCCGTCACCCGCAGGCTCCTCGCGGACGGCCTCACCCCGATCGGCCTCTACCGCAGCCTCGCCGAGGAGCGGCCCGGCACCTTCCTGCTGGAATCCGCCGAGCAGGGCGTCTGGTCGCGCTACTCCTTCGTCGGCGTGCGCAGCGCCGCCGTGCTGACGACCGGCCCGGACGGCGACGCCCGCTGGCTCGGCACCCCGCCGGTGGGCATCCCGACGGAGGGCGACCCGCTGGAGGTGCTGCGCGCCGCCCTGGCGGCGCTGCACACCCCGCGCCGCGCCGACGACGGCCTGCCGCCGCTGACCGGCGGCCTGGTCGGCTACCTCGGGTACGACATCGTCCGCCGCCTGGAGAAGCTGCCCGACCTCAACCCGGACGACCTCCGGCTGCCCGAGCTGACCATGCTGCTCGCCACCGACCTCGCGGTGCTCGACCACCTGGACGGCACGGTGCTGCTGATCGCCAACGCGGTCAATCACAACGACCTGGCCAGCGGCGTGGACGAGGCCTACGCGGACGCGGTGGCCCGCCTGGACGCGATGGAGGCCGGCCTGCTGAAGCCGGTCGACCCGGGCCTGGCGACCTTCACCCCGGCCGGCCCCGGCGAGGTGCACTCGCCGTTCGGCGGGGCGCCGTACCGGGCCGCCGTCGAGGAGGTCAAGGAGCGGATCCGGGCCGGCGAGGCCTTCCAGGTGGTGCCCTCGCAGCGCTTCGAAGCGCCTTGCCCGGCCTCCGCGCTGGACGTCTACCGGGTCCTGCGCACCACCAACCCCAGCCCGTACATGTACCTGTTCCGCTTCCCCGGGCCGGACGGCGGCGCCGAGGGCGGCTTCGACGTGGTCGGCTCCAGCCCGGAGGCGCTGGTCAAGGTCGCCGGCGGCGAGGCGATGCTGCACCCGATCGCCGGGACCCGGCACCGCGGCGCCACCCCGCACGAGGACGCGGCGCTGGCCGCCGAGCTGCTCGCCGACCCCAAGGAGCGGGCCGAGCACCTGATGCTGGTCGACCTCGGCCGCAACGACCTGGGGCGGGTCTGCGAGCCGGGCAGCGTCGAGGTGGTCGACTTCATGCAGATCGAGCGCTACAGCCACGTGATGCACATCGTGTCGACGGTGACCGGCAAGGTCGCCCCGGGCCGCAGCGCCTTCGACGTGCTCACCGCCTGCTTCCCGGCCGGAACCCTCTCCGGCGCGCCCAAGCCCCGGGCGATGCGGATCATCGAGGAGCTGGAGCCGACCCGGCGCGGCCTGTACGGCGGCTGCGTGGGCTACCTGGACTTCGCCGGTGACTCGGACACCGCGATCGCGATCCGCACCGCGGTGCTGCGCGACGGCAGGGCGTACGTGCAGGCGGGCGCGGGCGTGGTCGCCGACTCGGACCCGCACGGCGAGGACACCGAGTGTCGCAACAAGGCGGCCGCCGTGCTGCGGGCCGTCGCCACCGCCAATACGCTGCGGAGGCCGGAACTGTCCTGAGGCGTGAGGAGGCGGCCGGGATGGCCGAGGTGCCGTACGACGAGCTGCGCTGGGAGGTCGTGTTCGGCGCCGCGGTGCAGCTCGGGGAGCAACTGGTCGGCGACGGCCGGGTGCTGTCCGGGGTGGTGCTCGACTTCCCGGAGGCGCCCGGCCCGCTGGCCCCGGACCTCGCGGTGCTCGCCCCCGGGGCGGTGCGCGGTGCCCGGGGCCGGTACGCCGCCTCCGACGTGGCGGCGGTGCTGGAGGTGTCGCACCCGGGCCGGGACCACGCCTGGGTACGGGCCTGCGCGGACAGCGGGGTGCCGCTGTACGTGGTGGTCGACCCGGCGGCCGCGGCCTGCACCCTGCACACCGCGCCGGCGCCCGGCGGGGTGTACCGGGAGGCCGAGCGGGTGCCCTTCGGCAACGATCTGTTCCTGTCGCTGGGCGGGCGCACGGTGGTGCTGCGGACGGACGAGTTCCCCACCCCGGGTACGGCGTAGCCCGTGACCCGGGGGATAGTGGACGGGTGACCGCTGCAGACCAGACCCCCGTGCCCACGACTTCCGGCCGCCGCACCCTCGGCGTGATGCTGCTGCTGACCGTGCTGAGCGCCGTGCTGGTGCTGACCGCGGCCGGGCGGGTCTGGGCCGAGGGCCGGGCCGGCACCCTGGAGGTGTCCGTCACCGGCGGCAAGATCTCCGAACTGCCCGGCGGGCTGGCCCTGGTGGGCCTGGCCGCGGCCGTCGCGGTGTTCGCGGTGCGCGGCGCCGGGCGGCTCGCGGTCGGCGCGCTGACCCTGCTGGCCGGGCTGGGCGCGGCCGCCGCCTCGGTGGCCGGGGCCTCGGACACCGCGGCGCTGGACTCCGCCGCCTCCGGCAAGCTGGCGCTGGCCGGCTCGACCGCCACCGAGGTGTCGCACACCGCCTGGCCCTGGGTCGCCCTGGCCGGCGGGCTGCTGCTGGCCGTGGCCGGGCTGATCACCCTGCGCCACGGCCGTGGCTGGCCGGCCATGGGCAGCCGCTACGAGGCGCCGACCCGCAAGGCCCCGGCGAAGGCCGACACCCCCGGCGACCTGTGGAAGGCCCTGGACCGCGGCGAGGACCCGACCGCCGTCTGAGGCCCGACCGCACGACCGGCGGGTGTGACGCGATAGACCCGCCACCCGCTTTGGGGCCCCTGTGTGTGGCCCGGCACAATGGACCCCGTCAACCCGCCGGCGGCCCCGCAGGCCCGGCCGGGCCCCGAGAGCCTAGGAGCACCATCGATGTCAGCAGCTGCACACGGCCACAACCCCGCCGCCTGGACCGGCGTCATCATCTCCTTCGTCGGCTTCGGCATCGCGGGCGTCGCGATGATCCTGCCGTCGCCGCTGCTGGTCTGGGCCGGTCTGGCGGTCGTCCTCGTGGGCGGCATCGTCGGCAAGGCCATGTCGATGGCGGGCATGGGCAAGCAGGCCAGCACCAACGTCTACAAGTCGGTCGAGGAGCAGGCCGCGGCGCGCAAGGCGGCCGTCGAGGCCCGCGCGACCGTCGCCGCCTGACGGCGGCCGGTACTCCCGGTACGGACCCCGGACGGCCGGGGATTCGTACACCCGAACGGCGGGCGCGCCACGCCCGCCGTTTCTTTCTGCCCGGGCCCGGCGCGGGCACAATCGGGGCGTGAACGCCGCTCCCACCACCTCCGCCCCGCCGCCCGTGCTGCGTCGGACGGGCCCGCCGCTGGCCGCGCTGGCGGCGGTGGCCGTCCCCGCCGGGTACGTCGCGGTGGTGGACCCGAACGCCCCCGGGCACTACCCCGACTGCCCCTTCCTGGCCGCCACCGGCTGGTGGTGCCCCGGCTGCGGGGGCCTGCGCTGCGTCCACGCGCTGGCCCACGGGGACCTCACCGGGGCCCTGCACGACAACGCGCTGGCCGTCCTGCTGTTCGGCGTCCTGGGGGTGCTCTGGCTGCGCTGGGCCTGGGCGGCGCTGACCCTCGGACCGCCGGTCAGGGTCTCGGTCGGGGCGCGGCGCTGGGCGCTGATCGGTCTGCTGGTGCTGGTCTTCGAGGTGGTGCGCAACCTGCCCATCGGGGCGGGGCTGGCGCCGCCGGTGGTCTGAACGGTTCCGGCCGGTGGTTCCCGGCACCGGCGGAAGGCCGGTGGGGGCCGGTGAAGCCGCAGTTGGGAGCCGTCGAGGGGATGTCCCGTTCCGCGAGACGCGGAGCGGGCGGATGCGCTGCGCGTCCCGGGTGCCGATACCATCGAAGTGCCGACGGGCCCCCGCCCGTCCGGCTCGCGCTGGCGAACCAGCAGAAATGATGGGGGCTCCTGAGTGAGTGTGCTCGACTCGATCATCGAAGGGGTCCGCGAGGACCTCGCCGAGCGGCAGGCCCGGGTCTCGCTGGACGAGCTCAAGGCGCTCGCGGCCAAGGCCCCGGAGGCCAAGGACGGCGTCGCCGCCCTCAAGGGCGACGGGGTCCGGGTGATCTGCGAGGTCAAGCGCTCCAGCCCGTCCAAGGGCGCGTTGGCCTCGATCGCCGATCCGGCCGCCCTGGCCCGCGACTACGCGGCCGGCGGTGCCGCCGCGATCAGCGTGCTGACCGAGCAGCGCCGCTTCGGCGGGTCGCTCGCCGACCTGGACGCGGTCCGCGCCGCGGTGGAAACCCCGGTGCTGCGCAAGGACTTCATCGTCACCGCCTACCAGCTGTGGGAGGCCCGCGCCCACGGCGCCGACCTCGCGCTGCTGATCGTCGCCGCCCTGGAGCAGCCGGCCCTGGTGTCGCTGATCGAGCGCGCGGAGTCGATCGGCCTCACCCCGCTGGTCGAGGTGCACGACGAGGACGAGATCAAGCGTGCGGTGGACGCCGGGGCGCGGATCATCGGCGTCAACGCCCGCAACCTGAAGACCCTGGAGGTCGACCGCAGCACGTTCGAGAACGTGGTGCACGCCATCCCGGACGGCGTCGTCAAGGTCGCCGAGTCCGGTGTGCGCGGCCCGCTGGACGTGATCAACTACGCCAACCTCGGTGCCGACGCGGTGCTGGTCGGCGAGTCGCTGGTGACCGGCAAGGACCCGCGGGCCGCGGTCGCCGACCTGGTCGCGGCCGGCGCCCACCCGGCCGTCCGGCACAAGGACTGACGCGGCCCGGATGAAGATCGCCACCCGACTCGCCCCCGGCTGCCGCCCGCGCGGCTGCCGCGCGCCCGCACGCCGGGTGCTGGGGCGCCGGGTGCGGTACGTCATCGGCTGCGAGCCGGGCCAGGTGCCGGGGCGGCGATGGCGCGTGACGCACGGCTGAAACCAGCCGACCAGACGTCACCGTCATCCATCTCCGCAAGGGAAACCACCATGTCCGAGAAGGACTACCTGCCCGGCGCCCAGGTGCCGGACGCACGCGGCTACTTCGGCGCGTACGGCGGCCGCTTCATCCCCGAGGCGCTGGTCGCCGCGGTCGAACAGGTCGCCGAGGAGTACGAGAAGGCCAAGGCCGACCCGGCCTTCGCCGCCGAGCTCGACGGGCTGCTCAAGGACTACACCGGCCGCCCGAGCCCGCTGACCGACGTGCACCGCTTCTCCGCCGAGGCGGGCGGCGCGCGCATCCTCCTCAAGCGCGAGGACCTCAACCACACCGGCTCGCACAAGATCAACAACGTGCTGGGCCAGGCCCTGCTCACCAAGCGGATGGGCAAGACCCGGATCATCGCCGAGACCGGCGCCGGCCAGCACGGGGTGGCCACCGCCACCGCCTGCGCCCTGTTCGGCTTCGACTGCACCATCTACATGGGCGAGGTCGACACCGAGCGCCAGGCGCTCAACGTCGCCCGGATGCGGATGCTCGGCGCCGAGGTGATCGCCGTCAAGTCCGGCAGCCGGACGCTGAAGGACGCCATCAACGAGGCCTTCCGCGACTGGGTCGCCAACGTCGACTCCACCCACTACCTGTTCGGGACCGTCGCCGGGCCGCACCCCTTCCCGATGATGGTCCGCGACTTCCACCGGATCATCGGCGTCGAGGCCCGCCGGCAGGTGCTCGACCGCACCGGGCGACTGCCCGACGCGGTCGTCGCGTGCGTCGGCGGCGGCTCCAACGCGATGGGGATCTTCCACGAGTTCATCCCGGACGCCGGAGTGCGGCTGATCGGCTGCGAGGCGGCCGGCGAGGGCGCCGACACCCCCAGGCACGCCGCGACCCTGACCAAGGGCGACCCCGGGGTGCTGCACGGCTCCCGCACGTACGTCCTCCAGGACGAGGACGGGCAGACCATCGAGTCGCACTCCATCTCGGCCGGGCTCGACTACCCGGGCGTCGGCCCGGAGCACGCCTGGCTGAAGGACACCGGACGGGCCGAGTACCGGCCGGTGACGGACGACGCGGCCATGCAGGCGCTGCGCCTGCTGTCCCGCACCGAGGGCATCATCCCGGCCATCGAGAGCGCCCACGCGCTCGCCGGCGCCCTGGACCTGGGCCGCGAGCTCGGACCGGAGGCGACCGTCCTGGTCTCGCTCTCCGGGCGCGGGGACAAGGACATGCACACCGCGGCCCAGTACTTCGGGCTGTACGACGAGCCGGCCGGCGACCGCGCCGAGGGGGGTAAGTGATCATGGCTTCGAAGCTCACCGCCAGCAAGCTCAGCGTCCGTCTGGCGGCCGCCGAGGCCGAGGGCCGGGCCGCGCTGATCGGCTACCTCCCCGCCGGGTTCCCCACCGTCGACGGCGGGATCCGGGCGGTCGGCGCGCTGATCGAGGGCGGCTGCGACGTCGTCGAGATCGGGCTGCCGCACTCCGACCCCGTCCTGGACGGCGCCGTCATCCAGACCGCCGACGACATCGCGCTGCGCGGCGGGGTGCGGATCAAGGACGTGCTGCGCACCGTCCAGGAGGTCGCGGCCGCTCACCCCGACACGGCGGTGCTGGTGATGACGTACTGGAACCCGGTCGACCGCTACGGGGTGGCGCGCTTCGCGGCCGACCTCGCCGCGGCCGGCGGGGCGGGCTGCATCCTGCCGGACCTGCCGGTGGAGGAGTCCGGGGAGTGGCGCAAGGCGGCGGACGCGCACGGGCTGGACACCGTGTTCGTGGTCGCCCCCAGCAGCAAGGACGCGCGACTGGCCGAGGTCACCGCCGCGGGCAGCGGCTTCGTGTACGCGGCGGCGGTGATGGGCGTGACCGGCACCCGGTCGGCGGTCGGGTCGCTGGCCGAGGACCTGGTCGCCCGCACCCGGGCCACGACGGACCTGCCGGTGTGCGTCGGTCTCGGGGTCTCGAACGCGGAGCAGGCGGCGGAGGTCGCCCGGTTCGCGGACGGGGTGATCGTGGGGTCGGCGTTCGTGAAGCGGATCCTGGACGCCGGCGAGGACGAGGCGGCGGCCCTGGACGGTGTCCGGGCGCTCGCCGGTGAGCTCGCCGCCGGAGTGCGCAGGCGCTGAGGACTCCCGGTGACGGCCCGCCACCCCTCCGGGGGCGGCGGGCCGTTCCGCTGCGCGGGCCCGGTTCCCCGCCGTCAGCTTCGGGGCGGCCCCGAACGGGTGAACACTGACGGCGACACGCATCAGGCGGGATTGACCGGCGTTGAGTGGAGGGACGAGTGCACGGACAACGTGCACGGGGGTAGCCGAGCGAGCGAAGGGGTGAGCGCCGGTGGCGGGTCTCCATCGAGCCGTGCTGCTGCGGGCGGCGGCAGCCGCGCTGGCCCTGGGCGCCGCGGTCGGCGCGCACACCGAGGTGGGGCAGGCGCTGGCCAAACGGGGCGCCGAGCGGGCGGAGCGGGACGCGGTGGCCTGCGCCGAGGCGGCCCGCTGGGACGCGGCCGAGCGGGCGGCCGGGACACAGCACGAGGGGCGGCGGCCGGAGCTGTTCGACTCGGGGCGGCTGCCGGGCTGCCGGTGACGCAGTTGTTCGAGGAAACCGGACGGAACGTCACTCCTCCGGCTTAATTCCTGAATCCGGAGGAACCGCCCTTCATCCCTTACGGTTCATCAGGGAGTGAACGAGTTTCCCGACGGGGGTTCCCTGATGGCCGGCCCGGCAGCGCAGCCCGGTGAATCCGCGCCGGCGCGGCGGCCGCTGCCGGCCTGGAGCGAGTGGCTGGGCACGGCCGCGCGGCTCGGCCTGGCGGTGGTCTGGGGGTGGGCCGGACTGGCCAAGATCGCCGATCCGGCGGAGGCCGCCCAGGCCGTCCGGGCCTACGAGATCCTGCCCGAGAGCCTGGTCAAGCCGATCGGCTACGGGCTGCCCTTCCTGGAGCTGGCGCTCGCCCTGCTGCTGGTGATCGGGCTCGGCGTCCGGCTGGTGGCCGGGGCCTCCGCGCTGCTGCTCCTCACCTTCATCGCCGGGATCTCCTCGGCCTGGGCGCGCGGCATCTCGATCGACTGCGGCTGCTTCGGCGGCGGCGGGCACGTCGACGCCTCGCAGACCGAGTACCTCCAGGAGATCCTGCGCGACGCCGGGTTCCTGCTGCTGGCCGGGTGGCTGCTGTGGCGGCCCCGCACCCGGCTCTCGGCCGACGGCCTGCTGGCGAGCTGAACCGTCCGGCCACTCCCATCCCCGCACCAGACGAAGGCTCCCCGACCGTGGATGTCAACGCAATGAGCGAGAAGAACCGAGAAGGCAAGCGCACCGCCCGCGAGCGGATGCTGGAGCAGCGGGCGGCCGAGGAGGCCACCTCCCGGCGCAGGAAGAAGCTGATCGTCGGCGGGGCCGTGCTCGCGGTGATCGCCGCCGCGGTGGCCACCGGCGTCGTGGTGCAGAACCAGCGCTCCAAGCCGGAGACCCCGACCGCCGCCCCGGCCGGAACGATCGGCGACAAGAACCTGGTGATCCCGGTCGGCGCGAGCAACGCGCCGTCCGTCCTCACGGTGTACGAGGACCCGCGCTGTCCGGCCTGCGGCATGTTCGAGCGCGAGTTCTCGGCGACCATCGACCAGCTGGAGGACGCCGGGAAGATCTACACCAACGCCCACATCGTCTCCTTCATCGACCGGTCGCTGCCGGGCAAGGGCTCCAAGAACGGCGCCAACGCGCTGGCCTGCGCCCAGGACGCCGGGCACTTCCGGGACTTCCACGACGTGCTGTACCGCAACCAGCCGGACGAGACCAACGACGCCTTCGGCAACAAGGCGGTGCTGCTCAACCTGGCGAAGCAGGTGAACGGGCTGGACACGCCCGAGTTCCAGGCCTGCGTCAACGACAACAAGTACGGCGGATGGGTGTCGGCGGTGCAGCAGGACTTCGACAAGTCCAGCTACAAGTCGACCCCGACCGTGCTGCTCAACGGCAAGCCGATCTACCCGAAGAACGGCGACGAGGACATCACGCCGGCGAACCTGGCGAAGTGGGTGGACGCCGCCAACCAGGGCAAGCAGCTGGGCACGGCGGGCTCGAACGGGCAGACCCCGGCGCCCACCGCGGCCGCCTCGGAGGCCAACAACCCGTCACCGGCGGCGGGCTGAGCCACCGCACCGCCGTCGCCCCCCCTCCGGCCGGAGAGGGGGCGACGGCGTCCGTTGTTCGGCTTCTGTGACCCCGGGGGTGCCCGAGCGGGGCGTCCGACCCTGTAGCGTCGGAACCGCCATGGATATCGCCTACATTCCCAGCCCGTCGCGGGGCGTCCTCCACCTCGGACCGATCCCGCTGCGCGCCTACGCCTTCTGCATCATCCTCGGGGTCGTCGCAGCCGTCTGGCTCGGCAGCAAGCGCTGGGTCGCCCGGGGCGGCGCCAAGCACACCGTCGGTGACATCGCCGTCTGGGCCGTGCCGTTCGGCCTGGTCGGCGGCCGGTTGTACCACGTGCTCACCGACCACCAGCTGTACTTCGGCGAGGGGAAGAACCCCTGGAACGCCTTCAAGATCTGGGAGGGCGGCCTCGGGATCTGGGGCGCGGTCGCGCTGGGCGCGGTCGGCGCCTGGATCGGCTGCCGCCGCCGCGGCGTGCCGCTGCCGGCGTACGCCGATGCCATCGCACCGGGCATCGCGCTCGCTCAGGCGATGGGCCGCTGGGGCAACTACTTCAACCAGGAGCTGTACGGGCGGCCGACCACCCTGCCCTGGGGCCTGGAGATCCACAAGGTGCTGCCCGACGGGGAGGTCGTCAGCGGGGTCTTCCACCCGACCTTCCTGTACGAGTCGATCTGGGACGTGGCCGTCGCGCTGCTGGTGATCTGGGCCGACCGGCGCTGGAAGCTGGGGCACGGCCGGGCGTTCGCCCTGTACGTGGCCGCGTACACGGTGGGCCGGTTCTGGACCGAGTGGCTGCGGATCGACGAGGCCCACGTCTACTTCGGCCTGCGGCTCAACGACTGGACGTCGATCGTGGTGTTCATCGGCGCCGTGGCGTACTTCGTGATCGTCGGGAAGAAGCGGCCCGGGCGCGAGGACCCGGCGAGCGTCGACCCGGCGGCGCACGCCGAGGCGGAGCAGGCCGGGGAGAAGGCGCCCGGGGACGAGGCGGCCGACGAGAAGCCCGCCGGGGGGAAGGCGAAGGGCGGGGAGCCGAGCGAGAAGGTCGACGGGGAGAAGCCGTCCCGGATCGTGGACGGCGACGGGGGCGAGGAAGCGGACCCGCGGCCGGCCGCCACGGCCTCCGCGGCCGCCGAGAAGACCGGCAAGGACGCCGAGAACCCCGTCTGAGCAGGCACTTCCGCTGACTGAGGCTGCCCTTCGCGAAGCGTGCGAAGGGCAGCCTCAGCATCGTTCGGGAAGCCTTATCTTGCTGGAAATGCCCAGGTCAGGCGGGCTACGGTCGGGGTGACGAACCAAAGACCGAGGGGAAGAACCGTGACTACGAGCACCCTGGAAGCCGAGCCGGTCCAGCACCCGCGGATACCCGCGGCCGACCACCACCGGGACGTCAACGGCGGCTGGCTGCGGCCCGCGGTCTTCGGCGCGGTGGACGGCCTGGTGTCCAACTTCGCGCTGATGACCGGTGTGGTCGGCGGGGCGGCGTCCAACGGCACGGTGATCCTGACCGGACTGGCGGGCCTGGCGGCCGGTGCCTGCTCGATGGCGGCGGGGGAGTACACCTCGGTGGCCTCGCAGCGGGAGCTGGTGCAGGCCGAGATCGAGGCCGAGCGGCTGGAGCTGAGCCGCAACCCGCACGGCGAGCTCGCCGAGCTGGCGCAGCTGTACGTCTCGCGCGGGGTGGACCCGGAGCTCGCCCACGAGGTGGCCCGGCAGCTGTCCCGCGACCCAGAGCTGGCGCTGGAGATCCACGCGCGGGAGGAGCTGGGGGTCGACCCCACCGACCTGCCCTCGCCGCTGGTCGCGGCCGGCTCGTCCTTCCTGTGCTTCGCGCTCGGCGCGCTGCTGCCGCTGCTGCCGTACCTGCTGGGGGCCACCTCGCTGCTGCCCGCGCTGGTGCTCGCGGCGCTCGGCCTGTTCGGCTGCGGCGCGGTGGTGGCCCGGGTGACGGCGCGCAGCTGGTGGTTCAGCGGGCTGCGGCAGCTGGTGCTGGGCGGGGCCGCGGCCGGGGTGACGTACCTGCTCGGGGCGCTGATCGGCGGCCACGTCGGGTAGCCGGCGGGTGCCCGGGCCGGTCGACGGCCGGTCGACGACCCTGCATGGTTATGCCGGGCAGTGCGTGACGTTTCACACATGGACGTCGCGCACTGCCCGGCTTCGTCTCGTCTTCCGGCCCGTGGAGCCGCGGATTCGCATCCGGCGGGGCCGGTCTCGGAATGGATTCCCAGGCGCCCATGATCCGCTTGTGTGGCGATCCGGTTTCGCCCCTGTTTCGGGCCGTAGGTCGTTGGGCACAATCGTCAGGACGTGCACCGTGGCGCGTCCTCTTCCTCCAGCCCCCTGACCTGCGTGTCCGTCCGCCATGTGGACGGGATATTCCGCTTCTCGGGATCCTGGGCAACCATGTAACTTGCACGACATCGCACCACCGCATCAGGGCCAACGTCGTCCCTACTTGCACCAACTTGCCGAAAGACGACGACGGGAGAGCCGATGCTGTCTGCATCCATGCACTCCGCCAACGAGCCCCAGGCCGGCGCCTCCCGCCAGCCGTACGCGCTCGTGCCGGATGCGCGACCTGCTGCTCAGGGCCTGTACGACCCGCGAAACGAGCACGACGCCTGTGGCGTCGGTTTCGTCGCCACGCTGACGGGCATCGCCGACCACACGATCGTCGAGCAGGCGCTGAACGTCCTGCGCAACCTGGAGCACCGCGGCGCCACCGGCGCCGAGCCGGACTCCGGTGACGGCGCGGGCATCCTGACCCAGGTCCCGGACGCCTTCCTGCGCGGACAGGTCCCCTTCGAGCTCCCGGCGGCCGGCTCCTACGCCGTCGGCATCGCCTTCCTGCCGGACGAGGACGGCGCCGACGCCGCCGCCGTCGCGCAGATCGAGGCGATCGCCGCAGAGGAGGACCTGACCGTCCTCGGCTGGCGCGACGTGCCGGTCACCCCGGACCTGCTCGGCGCCACCGCGCGCAGCGTGATGCCCCGCTTCCGGCAGCTCTTCCTGACGCACGGCGAGAAGGCCGGCGTCGAGCTGGACCGCGTCGCCTTCGTCGTCCGCAAGCGGGCCGAGCGCGAGGCCGGGGTGTACTTCCCGTCGCTGTCCGCCCGCACCCTCGTCTACAAGGGCATGCTGACCACCGGCCAGCTGGAGCCCTTCTTCCCCGACCTGTCGGACCGCACCTACGCGTCCGCCATCGGCCTGGTGCACTCGCGGTTCTCCACCAACACCTTCCCGAGCTGGCCGCTCGCCCACCCGTACCGCTTCGTCGCGCACAACGGCGAGATCAACACGGTCAAGGGCAACCGCAACTGGATGCGCGCCCGCGAGTCCCAGCTCGCGACCGACCTGATCCCCGCCAACAAGAACGGGCAGGGCCTGGAGCGGATCTTCCCGATCTGCACCCCCGACCACTCCGACTCCGCCTCCTTCGACGAGGTCCTGGAGCTGCTCCACCTCGGCGGCCGCTCGCTGCCGCACTCGGTGCTGATGATGATCCCGGAGGCGTGGGAGAACCACGCCACCATGGACCCGGCCCGCCGCGCGTTCTACCAGTACCACTCCAACCTGATGGAGCCCTGGGACGGCCCGGCCTGCGTCACCTTCACCGACGGCACCCGGATCGGCGCCGTGCTCGACCGCAACGGCCTGCGCCCGGCCCGCTACTGGGTCACCGAGGACGGCCTGGTCGTGCTCTCCTCCGAGGTCGGCGTCCTCGACATCGACCAGCAGAAGGTCGTCCAGAAGGGCCGCCTGCAGCCCGGCAAGATGTTCCTGGTCTGCCTCAACGAGAACCGGATCGTCCCGGACGAGGAGATCAAGGCCGCCCTGGCCGCCGAGCACCCCTACGAGGAGTGGGTCACCGGCGGGCAGATCCAGCTCGCCAAGCTCCCCGAGCGCGAGCACATCGCCCACACCCACGCCTCCGTCACCCGCCGCCAGCAGACCTTCGGCTACACCGAGGAGGAGCTGCGCGTCATCCTCGCGCCGATGGCCCGCACCGGCGCCGAGGCCCTCGGCTCGATGGGCACCGACTCGCCGATCGCCGCCCTGAGCGAGAAGCCGCGGCTGCTGTTCGACTACTTCGTGCAGCTCTTCGCGCAGGTCACCAACCCGCCGCTGGACGCCATCCGCGAGGAACTCGTCACCTCGCTGCTGTCCAACCTCGGCCCCGAGGGCAACCTGCTGACCGCCGAGGCCGCCTCCTGCCGCTCGGTCGGCATCACCTTCCCGGTGATCGACAACGACGAGCTGGCCAAGCTCGTCCACATCAACGCCGACGGTGACCAGCCCGGGCTGAAGGCCGTCACCCTGTCCGGCCTGTACAAGGTCGCCGGCGGCGGCGAGGGCCTCGCCGCGCGCCTGGCCGCCATCGCCGCCGAGGCCGACGCCGCCATCGCCGACGGCGCCCGGATCATCGTGCTCTCCGACCGGCACTCCGACGCCGAGCACGCCCCGATACCCTCGCTGCTGCTCACCTCCGCCATCCACCACCACCTGATCCGCACCAAGCAGCGCACCCAGGTGTCGCTGCTGGTCGAGGCCGGTGACGTCCGCGAGGTGCACCACGTCGCCCTGCTGATCGGCTACGGCGCCGGCGCGGTCAACCCGTACCTGGCGATGGAGTCCGTCGAGGACCTCGTCGCACAAGGTGTCTTCATCGAGGGCGTCGAGCCCGAGAAGGCGATCAAGAACCTGATCAAGGCGCTCGGCAAGGGCGTGCTCAAGGTGATGTCCAAGATGGGCATCTCCACCGTCGCCTCCTACCGCGGCGCCCAGGTCTTCGAGGCCATCGGCCTCTCCCAGGACCTGGTCGACGGCTACTTCGCCGGCACCACCACCAAGCTCGGCGGCATCGGCCTGGAGGAGATCGCCCGCGAGACCGCCGCCCGGCACGCCAAGGCGTACCCGGCCTCCGGCATCCCGGCCGCCCACCGCGCCCTGGAGATCGGCGGCGAGTACCAGTGGCGCCGCGAGGGCGAGCCGCACCTGTTCGACCCGGACACCGTCTTCCGGCTCCAGCACTCCACCCGCAACCGCCGGTACGACATCTTCAAGCAGTACACCGACCGGGTGAACGAGCAGTCCGAGCGCCTGATGACGCTGCGCGGCCTGTTCCAGCTGGACGGCCTCGGCCGCGAGCCGATCCCGGTCGAGGAGGTCGAGCCGGTCTCCGAGATCGTCAAGCGCTTCTCCACCGGCGCCATGTCGTACGGCTCCATCTCCCGCGAGGCCCACGAGACCCTCGCCATCGCGATGAACCGCCTCGGCGGCAAGTCCAACACCGGTGAGGGCGGCGAGGACCCGGACCGCCTGTACGACCCCGAGCGCCGCTCGGCGATCAAGCAGGTCGCCTCCGGCCGGTTCGGCGTCACCTCCGAGTACCTGGTCAACGCCGACGACATCCAGATCAAGATGGCCCAGGGCGCCAAGCCCGGCGAGGGCGGCCAGCTGCCCGGCCACAAGGTGTACCCGTGGGTCGCCCGGACCCGGCACTCCACCCCGGGCGTCGGCCTGATCTCCCCGCCGCCGCACCACGACATCTACTCGATCGAGGACCTCGCCCAGCTGATCCACGACCTCAAGAACGCCAACCCGGCCGCCCGCATCCACGTGAAGCTGGTCTCCGAGGTCGGCGTCGGCACGGTCGCGGCCGGCGTGTCCAAGGCGCACGCCGACGTCGTCCTGGTCTCCGGGCACGACGGCGGCACCGGCGCCTCGCCGCTCACCTCGCTCAAGCACGCCGGCGGCCCCTGGGAGCTCGGCCTCGCCGAGACCCAGCAGACCCTGCTGCTCAACGGGCTGCGCGACCGCATCGTGGTCCAGACCGACGGCCAGCTGAAGACCGGCCGCGACGTCGTCATCGCCGCGCTGCTCGGCGCCGAGGAGTTCGGCTTCGCCACCGCCCCGCTGGTCGTCTCCGGCTGCATCATGATGCGCGTCTGCCACCTGGACACCTGCCCGGTCGGCGTCGCCACCCAGAACCCGGTGCTGCGCGAGCGCTTCTCCGGCAAGCCCGAATTCGTCGTCAACTTCTTCGAGTTCATCGCCGAGGAGGTCCGGGAGATCCTCGCCTCGCTGGGCTTCCGCTCGATCGAGGAGGCCGTCGGCCGCGCCGAGCACATCGACGCCCGGGCCGCGATCGACCACTGGAAGGCCGCCGGACTCGACCTGGCCCCGCTGTTCCACGTGCCCGAACTGCCCGAGGGCGCCGCCCGCCACCGCACCACCGACCAGGACCACGCCCTGGACAAGGCCCTCGACAACCAGCTGATCGAGCTGGCCCAGGACGCCCTGGAGCGCGGCGAGTCCGTCCGGTTCGAGCTGCCGATCCGCAACGTCAACCGCACCGTCGGCACCATGCTCGGCCACGAGGTCACCAAGCGGTACCGCGGCGAGGGCCTGCCGGAGGGGACGATCGACGTCACCTTCACCGGCTCGGCCGGACAGTCCTTCGGCGCCTTCCTGCCCAAGGGGATCACCCTGCGGCTGGAGGGCGACGCCAACGACTACGTCGGCAAGGGCCTCTCCGGCGGCGTGGTCGTGGTCCGCCCGGCACGCGAGGCCGCCGCCATCGGCAACGACGCCCAGAACCACGTCATCGCCGGGAACACCATCGGCTACGGCGCCACCTCCGGCCGGATCCACCTGCGCGGCAAGGCCGGTGAGCGCTTCGCCGTCCGCAACTCCGGCGCGACGCTCGTCGTCGAGGGCGTCGGCGACCACGGCCTGGAGTACATGACCGGCGGCCGGGTCGTCGTCCTCGGCGAGACCGGACGCAACCTCGCGGCCGGCATGTCCGGCGGCATCGCGTACGTCCTGGACCTGCGCCCCGCCAACGTCAACGACGGCATGGTGGGCATCGAGGCCCCCACCGCCGCCGACCGCGACTGGCTGCGCGAGACCGTGCAGCAGCACTACGAGGAGACCGGCTCCACCGTCGCCGCCGAGCTCCTGGCCGACTGGGGCAGCGGGGTCTCCCGCTTCTCCAAGATCATGCCGACCGACTACAAGGCAGTGCTCGCCGCCAAGGACGCCGCTGAGCGCGATGGCCTCTCCGAGGCCGAGACCACTCGCAAGATGATGGAGGCGGCACATGGCTGACCCCAAGGGCTTCCTGACCACGCCCAAGCAACTGGCCGAGCGCCGGCCCGTGGACGTTCGCATCCGGGACTGGAACGAGGTCTACGTCGAGCGCAGCCTCCTGCCGATCATCACCGAGCAGGCCGGCCGCTGCATGGACTGCGGCATCCCGTTCTGCCACAACGGCTGCCCGCTCGGGAACCTCATCCCCGAGTGGAACGACCTCGCCTACCGCGACGACTTCACCGGCGCCATCGAGCGGCTGCACGCCACCAACAACTTCCCGGAGTTCACCGGGCGGCTGTGCCCGGCGCCCTGCGAGTCGGCCTGCGTGCTCGGCATCAACCAGGACGCGGTGACCATCAAGAACGTCGAGGTCACCATCATCGACAAGGCCTGGGACCGCGGCGGGGTCACCCCGCAGGTCCCCGAGCGGCTCTCCGGCAAGACCGTCGCCGTCGTCGGCTCCGGCCCGGCCGGTCTGGCCGCCGCCCAGCAGCTCACCCGGGCCGGCCACACCGTGGTGGTGTACGAGCGCGCCGACCGCATCGGCGGACTCCTGCGCTACGGCATCCCCGAGTTCAAGATGGAGAAGCGCCACATCAACCGCCGCATCGAGCAGATGCGCGCGGAGGGCACCCGGTTCCGCACCGGCGTGCACGTCGGCGAGGACATCACCGGACAGCAGCTGCGCGAGCGCTTCGACGCCGTCGTGGTCGCCGCCGGCGCCACCACCGCCCGCGACCTCCCGGTGCCCGGGCGCGAGCTCAAGGGCGTCCACCAGGCCATGGAGTACCTGCCGCTGGCCAACAAGGTGCAGGAGGGCGACCTCGTCGACTCGCCGATCAGCGCCAAGGGCAAGCACGTCGTCGTGATCGGCGGCGGCGACACCGGCGCGGACTGCGTCGGCACCGCCCACCGCCAGGGCGCCCTGTCCGTCACCCAGCTGGAGATCATGCCGCGCCCCAGCGAGGAGCGGCCCGAGCACCAGCCGTGGCCCACCATGCCGATGACCTACAAGGTCACCTCCGCGCACGAGGAGGGCGGCGAGCGGGTCTACTCCGTCAGCACCACCCACCTCAGCGGCGACGAGGACGGCAACGTCCAGGAACTGCACCTCGTCGAGGTCGAGTTCAAGGACGGCCGGTTCGAGCCCGTGCCCGGCACCGAGCGGGCCGTTCCGGCCCAGCTGGTCACCCTGGCCATGGGCTTCACCGGGACGGACGTGAAGAACGGGCTGGTCGAGCAGCTGGGAGTGGACCTCGACGCGCGCGGTAACATTGCCCGCGACGGCCGGTTCGCCACCAATGTCGATGGCGTGTACGTCTGCGGAGACGCCGGCCGAGGCCAGTCGCTGATCGTCTGGGCCATCGCGGAAGGCCGTTCGGCCGCCGCCGCGGTGGACAAGTACCTGGGCGGCAAGACCCCGCTTCCCGCCCCGATCCGGCCCACGGACCGCCCCCTGGTGGTCTGACGGGCCCTGACGGTCCGACCGGCCCCACCCCGAACCCCCGGCGCCGCATCGCCGGGAGCTCAACCCGCTGCCCCCGCCAGCGTCGCCGGGCCAACGCGGTCTCCTGGCGCCTGCCCTCTTCCCCGACCAGTTGGAGGGCGGGCGCCGTCGCGTTCCCCGGGAGCCGTCCGCGGGCGCCTCCCCGGGCCCGTTTGCCGGGCGCCTCCCCGGGCCCTGTTCCCGGGCGCCTCGCCGCAACCGTTCCCGGGCGTTCCCCCGGGCTTCCCGAGTGGTTTCCGCGCGCTTCGGACGCGTTCCCAGGCGGCTCTCACGTTCGCTCTCACCCGCCTCTTACCGGCGCCCCCACCTGCGCCTTCGCAACCGCCCCGGGAACCGCCTCACAGCTTCCTCCCAGGCTTCGCACAGCGGCCGGATCGTGCCCCGGAACGGACTGTTGTTCGTCGGTGCCAGGTGGCAGACTGCCGCCGACGGCCGGGGGGCTGCGCGAGTGCGGAGGTTGACTTCGAATGGGCACGACTCAGGCAGGCGGAGGCGCCACCGTACGGCGCCTGCTGCTCGGCAGCCAGCTGCGCAAGCTCCGCGAGACCAGAGGCGTCAGCCGCGAGGAGGCCGGGTACTCGATCCGCGCCTCCGAGTCCAAGATCAGCCGGATGGAACTCGGCCGGGTCGGCTTCAAGGAACGCGACGTCGCCGACCTCCTCACCCTCTACGGCGTCGACTCCGAACAGGAACGCGCCAACGTCCTCGGACTCGTCCGGGAGGCCAACGCCACCTCCTGGTGGCACGACTACGGCGACGTGCTGCCCGCCTGGTTCCAGAACTACCTCGGACTGGAGGAGGCCGCCGCCGAGATCCGCAGCTACGAGGTCCAGTTCGTCCACGGGCTGCTGCAGACCGCCGACTACGCCCGCGCCGTCATCGCCGCCGGCTGCCACGGCCTCCAGGACGAGGAGATCGAACGCCGGGTCGAGGTCCGCCGCAAGCGCCAGGACCTGCTCACCGCCGAACACCCGCCCGAGCTGCTCGCCGTCCTCGACGAGGCCGCGCTGCGCCGCCCCTGGGGCGGGCCGGAGCTGATGCGCGGCCAGCTCGACCGGCTGCTCGAACTCGCCGAACTGCCCAACGTGCGGCTGCAGGTGCGCCCGCTCGGCGGCGCCGCGCTGAGCGCCGAGAGCGGCGCGTTCAGCGTGCTGGGTTTCAGCGAGGCCGAACTCGCCGACGTGGTCTACCTGGAGCAGTTCACCACCGCGCTCTACGTGGACAAGCCCGCCGAGGTCGCCTCCTACCGGCAGGCGATGGACGGGCTGCTCGCCGAGAGCCTGGAACCCTCGGCGACCCGGAAGCTTCTGCACTCCGTACGCCAAGAGCTTTGACACGTCAGTACGATGAGGTCCCATCAGGTCGGGCACGAGAGGGATCAGATGTCGTACTTCTCCGAGTTGGCGCTGCAGTACATCGACGGCGAATGGTGCGGCGGCAGCGGCTCCTGGGACATCGTCGACGTCGACCCGTACACCGGCGACAAGCTGGCCACCATCACGGTGGCCACCGTCGCCGAGGTCGACCGGGCCTACCGTGCCGCCGAGCGCGCCCAGCGCGGCTGGGCCGCGACCAACCCGTACCAGCGGCGGCTGGTCTTCGAGCGCGCGCTGCGGCTGGTCGAGGAGCGCGAGGACGAGATCGTCCGGGCGATCATGGCCGAGCTCGGCGGCACCGCGCTCAAGGCGGGCTTCGAGCTGTCCCTGGTCAAGGACATGCTCCGGGAGTGTCTGCACCTGTCGGTGGCCTCCGAGGGGCGGCTGCTGCCCTCCACCGCGCCCGGCAAGGAGAACCGCCTGCTCCGGCTGCCGGTCGGCGTGGTCGGCGTGATCAGCCCGTTCAACTTCCCGCTGTTCCTGGCCCTCAAGGCCGTCGCCCCGGCGCTCGCGCTCGGCAACGGCGTGGTGCTCAAGCCGCACCAGGAGACCCCGGTCGTCGGCGGCAGCCTGATCGCCAAGCTCTTCGAGGACGCGGGCCTGCCGCCCGGCCTGCTGAACGTGGTCATCACCGACATCGCGGAGATCGGCGACAGCTTCCTGGAGCACCCGGTGCCCAAGGTGATCTCCTTCACCGGCTCCGACCAGATCGGCCGGCACGTCGCCACCGTCGCCGCCGCCCACTTCAAGCGGACGGTGCTGGAACTCGGCGGCAACAGCGCGCTGATCGTGCTGGACGACGCCGACCTCGACTACGCGGTGGACGCGGCCGTGTTCAGCCGCTTCGTCCACCAGGGCCAGGTCTGCATGGCCGCCAACCGGGTGCTGGTCGACCGCAGCGTGCTCGCCGAGTTCACCGAGAAGTTCGTCGCCAAGACCGCCTCGCTGACCGTCGGCGACCCCCGGGACCCGGCCACCCACATCGGCCCGCTGATCAACTCCGTCCAGGCCGACGCGATCAACGCCCAGGTCGACCAGGCGATCGCGGCGGGCGCCACCGCGCTGCTGCGCGGGGAGACGACCGGCAGCCTCATGGCGCCCACCGTGCTCACCGACCTGGCCGAGGACGCGCCCATCCTGCGGCGCGAACTCTTCGGCCCGGTGGCCCTGCTGGTGCCCTTCGACGGCGAGGACGAGGCCGTCCGGATCGCCAACGACACGCCCTTCGGGCTCAGCGGCGCGGTGCACACCGCGGACGTCGAGCGCGGGGTGCGGCTCGCCCGGCGGATCGAGACCGGCATGATCCACGTCAACGGCGGGACCATCGCGGACGAGCCCGGGGTGCCGTTCGGCGGGGAGAAGAACTCCGGCGTCGGCCGGCTCAACGGGGAGTCCACGGTGGACGCCTTCACCACGGTGAAGTGGATCTCGGTACAGCACGGCCGGGCGCCGTTCCCGTTCTAGGGAAAGCGGTTCACGCGGCGCGTACCTCCCGGCGGTAGCCGCCGGGAGCCCGGCCGAACTCCCGCTTGAACGCCTTCGCGAAGGCGTACTCCGAGCCGTACCCGATCTGCGCGGCCACCGCCGTCAGCGGCGCCTCCGACTCGCGCAGCAGCCGGGCGGCGGTGGTCATCCGCCAGCGGGTCAGGTACGCCATCGGCGGCTCGCCCACCATCGAGGTGAAACGACGGGCGAAGGCCGCCCGGGACAGGCCCGCCCGGTCCGCCAGGGACTCCACCGTCCAGGCGGTCGCCGGGGCCTCGTGGATGGCGTTCAGGGCGGGCGCCACCGCGCTGTCCCGCAGGGCGGCCGCCCAGCCGGCGGCCGCCGTGGGGGGCTGGTCCTCGAACCAGGCCCGCAGGACGTACAGCAGCAGCGAGTCGATCAGGGCCGGGACGATCCCGGTCGAGCCGATCCGCGGGTTCTCCAGCTCGGCGCCCAACAGCTGGACGGCGGCGGCCAGTTCGGGGTGGCGGCCGTGCCTGGTCGGCAGGTGGATGACGGCCGGCAGCTGGCGGACCATCGGGTGCGGGCGGCCCTGGTCCAGGTGGTAGTTGCCGCACACCAGGCTGGTGCGGGCACCCTCGCCGCCGATCGTCAGGGTGCCGATCGGCGAGTCGTGGTCGATCCGGCAGGCCTCGGCGTCCACCGGCGGGGTGTCCGGGGTGTCGGCCAGGACGTGGCCCCGGCCGTCCCGCAGGAAGATCACGTCCCCGGGGCTGAGCGGGACCGGCCCACCGCCGGCGACCGGGTCGGCGGGGACCATCCAGCAGGTGCCGTACAGCACCACGTGGAAGCCCGCCCCGGCCACCGGGGGCAGCCGGAGGGCCCAGGGCGCGCGGCCCTCGGTGCGCACCGACGCGGGGTGCGCCGTGCGCATCGAGGCCAGTGCCTCGGTCAGGATGTCCATCGTCCGGCCCCGGGGTTCTCGTCACTCAACGGTCAGTACGACCTTGCCCTGGACGGTACCGGAGGCGACCAGCTCGTGGGCCCGGCCGGCCTCGGCGAGCGGGAACACCTCGGCGACGTGCGGGCGGATCCGGCCCTCGTCGACCAGGGCGGCGATCGCCTCCAGCCCGGCGTAGTCGGGCTCCACCGAGACGCCCGCGAAGCGCCGTCCGGCGGCCTCGATCTCGGCGGCCAGCTCCTGGTTCCAGTGCTCCATGATGCTGACCAGGGTGCCGCCCGGCTTGAGCACCCGCAGGGCGCGGGTGCCCTCGGAGGAGGAGTCGAAGACGATGTCGACGTCCTGGACGGCCTCGGTGTAGTCCGTGGTCCGGTAGTCGATCAGCTCGTCGGCGCCGATCTCCTTGAGGAAGGCGTGCTTGGGCTCGCTGGCGAGGGCGATCACGTACGCGCCGCGGGCCTTGGCGATCTGCACGGCAAGGTGGCCGACGCCGCCGGCCGCGCGGTGGACCAGCACCCGGTCGCCCTCGCCGACCTTCGCCAGGTCCACCAGGCCCTGCCAGGCGGTCAGCGCGGCCAGCGGCAGCGCGGCGGCCCGGGTGTGGTCCAGGGAGGCGGGCTTGCGGGCCAGCTGGCGCGACGGCGCGGCCACGTACTCGGCGTAGGCGCCGGCGGCCCGCGGGAAGAACGGCATCCCGTACACCTCCTCGCCCACCCGGTAGCGGGCCCCCGGGCCGGCCTCCTCGACCACCCCGGAGAGGTCCCAGCCCACCGTGAACGGCGGCTCGCCCAGCAGCGGGAACGCCCCGGCCCGCACCGCCACGTCCACCGGGTTCACCCCGGCGGCCTTCACCCGCACCAGCACCTCGCCGCTCAACGGCTTCGGGCGCTCCACCTCGGCCACCTGCATGACCTCGGGACCGCCGAACTCCTGCTGCACGATCGCGCGCATTGCCTTCTCCCTCGTGATGGTCCGTTCACCACCGGCCCGTTGGGCGGGCGGTTGGTGATGGACTCAACGATAGGGAGATCGACTGAGCGGATGAATATCCTCCAGTCTCGGTTGGATGTCCGATCGTCTCGTGGAGCGAGTGGGTCAGCTGGAGTAGCGGATGCGGCCGTCGGTGGCGAGCTCGAAGCCGAAGGGGCCGGCACGGGACTCGCTCATGGCTCCGTTCTCCTGCCGAGAACGGCACGAAGGCCGTCCGTGCAGGGCGGACGGCCTTCGTGGAAGGTGCGACTAGAACACCGGCCGGCCGGCGCGGACGAGGCGCCAGGAGTCGGTGAAGAAGTCGGCGGGGTCGATGACGCCCTTGGCCTTGACCCAGGCGATCATGGTGTTGCGGATCTCGTCGGAGTTCGCCCAGACCGACTTGGCGGTGGCGACGTGCGGGAAGTTGCCGCCGCCGTTGGCGCGGTAGTTGTTGACCGCGAGGACGAACTGGGCGTTGGGGTCGATCGGCTTGCCCTGGAAGCTGAGGTTGACGATCCGGCTGCCCTTGGGCTGGGCGATGTCGATGTCGTAGCTCAGGCCGTAGAGCGAGTCGTAGTTGTAGTCCGGGGTGTCCTCGGCGTTGGTCAGGGTGTCCTTGTTGACCGGGGCGCCCGTGGCGAGCTGGTTGTAGTACTTGGCCGAGAACTCCAGGTAGTCCTTGAGCTGGACACCCGTCAGGATGCGGGCCTCCAAGGTGTTCTCGTAGATGTACAGGCCGGCCGCGTCGCGCAGCTTGACCTGGCCGGCCGGGATCATCGCGGTGCGGTTGAACGGGGCGGCCTGGGCCAGGACCGGGAGGTTGGCGTACTGCCCGCCCGCCAACGCGGCCTTCACGGCGTCGGCCTGGACCTTGCCGATCAGGTCGACGATCGGGGTGGCCTTGAAGCGGGCGTCGGCGATGGACAGCGCGATCTTGCTGGTGCCGATGTTCTGGTTGACGTACGCCACGACCTTCTTGTGCTGGCCGAGGATGGCGTCGCTGATCTCCGGGTTCTCCGGCACGGTGTTGGAGTTCAGGACCCGGGCGGAGACCGAGGCGACCTTCCAGTGGCCGTCGGCGAACTCGACCTCGAAGTCGAAGCAGCTCAGGCGCTGGCCCCAGCACAGCGGCTCGGAGAGCACGACCGTCTTGCCGGTCTTCTTGTTGACGATGAGGCGCTGGGCGACCTCCTTGTGGGTGTGGCCCACCAGCACCGCGTCGATGTCCGGGACGGTCGCGGCCATCTCGCCGGAGGCGTCCTCGGGCCAGGGGAGCTGGTCGCCGTAGGTGGTGGCCTCGTCGATGCCGGAGTGGGCGGAGACCACGATGACGTCCGCGCCCGCGGCCTTCATCCGGGGCACGTACTTGGCGGCGGTCTCGACGATGCCCGGGAAGACCATCTTGCCGGCGACGTTGGCCTTGTCCCAGATCGCGATGCCCGGGTTGGTGAGGCCGAGGATGCCGACCTTGATCGGGGTGTCCTCGTCCAGCCACACCTCCTTGATCACGTACGGCTTGAAGGCGGGCTTCTCGTTCTTCGCGTGCAGCGCGTTGGCGCCCAGCAGCGGGAACTCCAGCTGGTCCTCGAAGGCCTTCACGGTGGGGATGCCGTAGTTGAACTCGTGGTTGCCGAGCGCCGCGGCGTCGTAGCCCATGAGGTTCATGGCGACGGCCATCGGGTGGTCCGGCACGTTGTCGCCGTCGGTGGCGATCGGCTCGACCCGGGCGTAGTAGTAGGTCAGCTGGGTGCCCTGGATGATGTCGCCCGAGTCGATGAGCAGACAGCGGTCCCAGCCCTTCTCCTCGCGGACCTGGTTGGCCAGGGTCGAGATCTTGGCGAGGCCGACCGCGTTGTGGGCCTTGTCGACGTACTCGGCGTCGGTGAAGTAGTCCCAGTTGAGCACCCGGCCGTGCAGGTCGGTGGTGCCCATGACGGTGAAGGCCTGGCGGCGGGGCTTGCGCTTGTTGCCCTTGGCGGCCGCCGTGTCCGGCTCGGCGGCCGCGGCGGCGGGGGCGGCGGCGACGACGGCTCCGCCGGCCAGGGCGGCGCCGGCGGCGGTGGCGGCGGACCGGGTGACGAAGTCACGGCGGTTCAGGGGCATGGACGACTCTCCCGAGTGGGATCGACGGCGGATGGGCCGTCAACTTGTGGACGTACGACGTGCGTGGCGCGGCCGCGCTGCGGTGACGCGCGTAGAGGGACGCGCGTAGAAGTGTGCCGTGCGGGCCGGGCCGCTGGATAGCCCTGCGACGTTTCCAACAGGTGAGATCTTGGCGACTCGTTCGTGACCGGGATGGGCGGAGGAGGGGTGGTACGGGGCGGGACGGTCGGTGTCCGGCCACGGTGAAAGCCGCTCAGCCCAGCTCGGCGGCCAGCTGCTTCACCTCCCGGCCCAGCTCGCCAGCCGGGTCCGGGGCGTCCGGGCCCGCCCACGGCAGCCAGGTCCGGGCCCGCAGGTAGCCGTCCACCGCCACCGGCAGCCGGTGCCGGACGATCCGCTCGGCCACCGGGCCGGGCCCGGTCTCGCGCAGCGCCGCCAGCAGCGCGTCCACCCCGGCCGCGGCGGGCAGCGGGACGGTGTCCAGGTAGGCGGCGAGCGCCTCCAGCTCGGGGTCGGGCGGCGGGTCGGCCTTCTCGGGCGCCGGGGCGGGCATCGGGGCGGCCTTCTCGGGCGCCGGGGCCGCCTTCCCTGGCGGTGCAGGCGGCGGCGGGGGCGGCTGAGGCGACGGCGGCTTCGGGCCCGGCGTCAGCAGCGCGCCCGCCCCGTACAGCCCCGCCACCACCCCCGGCCACCACGCCCCGCCCAGCCCGGCGAAGTGCAGCCCCAGCCCGAGGGCGCCGCCCCCGCAGCCGACCAGGTTCCTGGTCGACTCCAGGTACCGCAGCGCCCTCCGGCCGTACCCGTCACTGGTAGCCACGGATCTCCTCGAACACCCCGTCCAGCGAACCACCGCCGTCGAACAGCTTGCCGCCGCTCACGTCCGCGATCCCCTGCAACTGGCCCACCGCCGCCTCGCCGAACTTGATCGGGAACACCGGGATCGACTTCTCGGCGGACGGCAGCGCGTCGTGGAAGCGCCGGAAGTCGCCGTCCGTGGCGCCCTCGTTGCTCTCCCCGTCCGTCATCAGCACGATCGAGGTGAAACGGTCGTCGCCCGCCGCCCTCTGCTGGGCCTCGATCACCCGGTACGCCTGCTCCAGCGAGTCGTACAACGCCGTCCCGCCCTCGGCCCGCAGCGACTGGACGTCGGCGTTGATCGACGCCAGCTCCGCCTCCGGACCGGGCGTCCCGCCCGAGGGCGGCACCACGTGGGTCTTCGTCCACTTCACCTGCGAGGCGAAGGAGATCAGCGTCACCTCCTCACGGTCCCGGAACCGCCGCACCCCGCGGGTGTCGTCCGTGCCCGTCAGCCGGCCCAGCGCCGACTTCAACGCGCTCAGCCGCGAACCGTCCATCGAACCCGAGGTGTCCAGCACGTACACCGTCCGCGACGGCCGGCGCAGCTCGTTCTGGTACGAGGCCAGCAGGCCGTCCGCCACCGCCCGCGTCCCCGGGAACGGCAGCTCGCGGCGGCGGTCGGTCGGCAGCCCCGCCGCCGGAGCCGCGCCCGCCGTCACCGGGCGGCGCAGCGTCAGCTCCGAGATCCGCTGCTGCACGTCCTGCTTCAACAGGTAGGCGGCCAGCCGCTGGAAGGACTCCCGCTCGCCCTGCCCGGTGGAGGACAGCAGCGACAGCGGGTAGTCCGCCGAGACCACGCCGTCCACCGGGCGCACCACCGTCAGCCGCTGCTCCGGCGGCAGGGTCCTGTTCATCGACAGCAGCACCGACTCGTAGTTCACCAGCGCGCCCACCTTGCCCGGCTCGGCCCGGGTGTACGCCTGGGCCAGCCAGCCCGAGGAACCCGAGGTCAGCTTCTGGCCGGTGAAGAACTGCTTCAACTGCGGCGTCGCCTTCTGCACGTCCGCCTCGGTCAGCGCCGCCCCCGCGCCCGAGAACGCCGAGGCCACCGCGACCAGGGTGGAGAAACCCGAGTTGGAGCGCGACGGATCGGACATCCCGTACGACAGCTTCCCGGCCGCGGCCGCGTCGCCGATCTGCGACCAGGAGACCTTGGAGCCGTCGCCCCAACCGAGGTCGGCCAGCACCGAGGAGCGCACCCCGACCGCCACCGGGGAGACCATCACCGGGGTCTCCGACAGCACCTTGGACCTGCCGGTCGGATCCAGCCGCAGGTACTGGTCGGACGGGAACCAGACCGCGTCGTACTTGCCGTCCGCCCGGCCCGAGGACACCGTGTCCGCACCGTCCAGGGTGCCGGTGAAGGCCAGCTGCACCGTCACCCCGGTCGCCTTGCGGGCGTCGTCCAGGACCGGCTGGAGGTCCTGCAACTCACTGCCGGCCAGGACGCGCAGGACACCGGGGCGGGCCGTCTCGGCGAGCGAGCCGGTCGGGTCCGGGGTCGGCACCGGGGCAGGCGAGGAGGTGCAGGCGGTGGCCGCGGCGAGCACGGCCGCCAGGGCGGCCGTCAGCCAACCGCGTCGCGTCGTCGGGTGGTTCACTTCGGGCTCCCCTTGGCCGCGGCCGTCAGTTTGAGCAGGTTGTCCAGCGACGGCACCGGCGACTGCTTCACCCTCGCCGCGTTGAGGTCCTGGGCGAAGACCGGCTGCCTGCTGCCCTTCACCAGCTCGGCGAAGGCGCCGGGGCGGGCCTGCGGGCGGAAGCCGAACCGGGCCTCCAGAGTGCGCAGCCCGTCGTCGTCCTGGAGCAGGGCGGCCAGCTTCCGGCCGTTCTCGGTGCGGGCGACGATGGTGTGGTCGGAGTAGACCGTGGTGTCCGGGTACATCACCACCGTGTCGCCGGCCGACTGGCCCTGCGCCGTCAACGAGGCGACCTGGGACTCGTACCCGAACAGCAGCGGATTGCCGACGCCCGCCTGGAAGTCCCGGAACGGCTCGTCGCTGCTGCTCTTCTGCCCGCCCTGCATCGCCGTCGCCCGGTGCAGCACCGGCCGGGAGGCTTCGACCCCCGCGTCGTCGGACACCACCTGGTGGTTGTTGAGGACGTACGACAGCAGCGCGACGTACAGCGCACCGGAGGAGGAACTCTCCGGATCGGTGGTGGTGACGTAGATCGGCCCGGCCAGATCGCCGTGGCCCTCGGTGCCCGTCAGGTCCTGCCACCTGCGGTTCGCCTTCAGCGCGTTGACGTACTCGTCCATCCTGAACGTCCAGACACCCGAATCGTCCGGCGCGGCCAGCTTGTTGTCCTTGAGGACCTGCGCCACCGGCGCGTGCGCCACCACCACCAGCGGCGAGTAGAACGGCACCAGCGGGGAGTCCTGCTGCCCCCAGTTGCGCTGGATCTCGCGGGCCGGCGCGGTGCTCGCCGGGAACGCGAAGTCCAGACCGGCGTTGTTCCTCGCCTGCTCGCTCATCGTCCAGGACCCGGTCGAGTCGGCGTGGACCTCCAGGCCGTGCTTCGCCAACTCCGCCTTCACCTCAGGGCTTTCGAAGAACGCCCGCTTCTCCGAACCGATCAGCCCGGTGACCGTGACCGCCTTCGGCGGCTTCGGGTCGTCACCGTCCGGGACCAGCGCGTACGTCACCCCGCCCAACAGGGCCAGGGCGGCGAACACCCCCAGAGCGCGTCTCATGCCGAGCGCCTCCCCCTCGTCGCTCCGTCCCGGGCGCGGTTACCCGGGGGTGACGAGCGTCCCGCCGGGCGGGGAGCACGGCCGGAAGAGGCGGTGAACCAGGGGTGAACACCGTTTCACGGAATCGCATCGGCCGGGAGCCCGGGGGAGCACTCCCGCACGGCCGCGGACAGACCTTCGCACACCGGTCCGAGGGTGTGTCAGATTGTTCAACTCCCCTTACCCCAACGGTCATCCCGCAGTCCTGACCCACGTCGAGGTTACGCGCCGGTAATGCCTACCCTCAGCAGTATGCGCCGAGCAAAAATCGTCTGCACCCTCGGGCCGGCCACCGACTCGTACGACCAGATCAAATCCCTGGTCGACGCCGGGATGGACATCGCCCGACTCAACCTCAGCCATGGCTCCCACGCCGAACACGAGGAACGCTACCGTCGCGTCCGCAAGGCCTCCGACGAAACCGGCCGGAGCGTCGGCGTCCTCGCCGACCTTCAAGGCCCGAAGATCCGGCTCGACACCTTCGCCCACGGACCCGTACTTCTCGAACGCGGCGACGAGTTCACCATCTCCACCGACAAGGACGTCGTGGGGGACAAGGACATCTGCGGCACCACCTACGCCGGCCTCGCCGGCGACGTCGACCGCGGCGAACGCATCCTCGTCGACGACGGACGGGTGACCCTGGAGGTCGTCGACGTCGACGGCCCCCGGGTGCGATGTCTCGTCATCGAAGGCGGACTCGTCTCCGACCACAAGGGCCTCAACCTCCCCGGCGTCGCCGTCTCCGTCCCCGCACTCAGCGACAAGGACGTCGCCGACCTGCGGTGGGCGCTGCGCACCGGGGCCGACCTGATCGCGCTCTCCTTCGTCCGCAACGGGCGCGACATCGAGGACGTGCACCGGGTGATGGACGAGGAGGGGCGGCACGTCCCGGTCATCGCCAAGATCGAGAAGCCGCAGGCGGTCGAGAACCTGGACTCCATCGTGGACGCCTTCGACGGCATCATGGTGGCCCGCGGGGACCTGGGCGTGGAGATGCCCCTCGAACAGGTCCCGCTCGTCCAGAAGCGCGCCATCAAGCTCGCCAAGCGCAACGCCAAGCCGGTCATCGTCGCCACCCAGATGCTCGACTCGATGATCAACGCCTCCCGGCCGACCCGCGCCGAGGCCTCCGACGTCGCCAACGCGGTGCTCGACGGCACGGACGCGGTCATGCTCTCCGGGGAGACCTCGGTCGGCAAGTACCCCGTCGAGACGGTCAGGACCATGGGCCGGATCATCGAGGCCGCCGAGAACGACGTCCTCGCCGCAGGACTCCCCCCGCTGACCACCGGCAGCAAGCCGCGGACCCAGGGCGGCGCCGTCGCCCGCGCGGCGGCCGAGATCGGTGACTTCCTGCACGCCAAGTACCTCGTCGCCTTCACCCAGTCCGGCGACACCGCCCGCCGGCTCACCCGCTACCGCTCACCCATCCCGGTGCTCGCCTTCACCTACGAACCGGCCGTACGCAGCCAACTCGCCCTCACCTGGGGCGTGGAGACCTTCCTCGGCCCCTTCGCCCCGACCACCGACCAGATGGTCGAACAGGTCGACGCGGCCCTGCTCTCCCTCGGCCGCTGCCAGAAGGGCGACATCGTCATCATCACGGCGGGTTCGCCCCCGGGCCTCGCCGGCTCCACCAACCTCGTCCGCGTCCACCACGTGGGGACCCTGGACGCCTGAGCAGATTCCGAGCGGCCGTTCGAGGGCGGCATCCCTCGTTCAGAGGGATGCCGCCCGTCGGCCGTCGAATCTGCGGGGTCGAGCCTGTGGCGGCTCCATAACATCTGTGTTATGACATGGGGAGAGGTGGAGCTCGAACCGGAGGTCCGGGACTGGATCCTCGGGCTGGGCCAGGACGATCGGGAGACGGTAGCGTTCTACGTCGACCTGCTCGCCGTTCGTGGCCCGCTGCTCGGGGAGCCGCACACCAGGCAACTGGACGGCAAGCTTCGGGAATTGCGCTTCCACCTGAACGAGCTGGACATGCGCATCACCTACTGGATCGCGTCCGGCAGGAGGATCGTCCTGCTGACCGTCTTCCGTAAGACGCGCATGCGGGAAGTCGGCGAGGTCGACCGCGCGAGGCGGGCGCTGCGCCGCTGTGTAGCCGAACAGCACACCGTTGATGAGGAAGAGGAGTGGGCGAGATGAGCGAGCGCACGTCCTGGCGTGTCATGCGCGAGGAGATTCTGAATCGACCGGGTGCCGGTGCGGCGTACGAGGCGGCGCGGATCCGGTTCGAGCTGGGGGAGAAGGTTCGGCTGCGCCGGGAGGCGCTCGGCATGACCCAGGCGCAGCTGGCGGCGGCGGCCGGCATGCAGCAGCCCGCGGTGGCCCGCTTCGAGTCGGGCGGAACGATGCCCACGATCGTCGTACTGGAGCGGTTCGCCGAGGCACTCGGCATGCGGCTCATGGTCGAGCTGGAACCGTTGGAGAAAGCGGGATGAGGCACGCGGAATCCGGGGCGAAATCCGGAAAAGGCTGAACAGCCGAGGTGAGAGGGGTGCCGGGTGCGGGATTCGAACCCGCAAGCCCTTTCGGGCAGATGTGTTTGAGACATCCGTGTATGCCGTTCCACCAACCCGGCGGGGTCAGTCCCGACAGAGCATACCGGCTGTGTGTGGTCGGCCGCTGCTAGGTACCCTCGATTACTGCAGTACCCCGCCGGAACTAGGAGCGCAGTGAGCACCGCCGACGAGCAGGCACAGCCGCTTGAGACCGATTCGCCCCAGATCACCCGGATCGTGATCGCCGAGGACGAGGCGCTGATCCGCCTCGACCTCAAGGAGATGCTGGAGGAGGAGGGGTACACCGTCGTCGGCGAAGCGGGGGACGGCGAGACGGCGGTACGGCTGGTGAAGGAGCTGAAGCCGGATCTGGCGATCTTCGACGTGAAGATGCCGGTTCTGGACGGGCTCTCGGCTGCCGAGCAGATCCACGAGGAGCACCTGGCGCCCGTCCTGATGCTGACCGCGTTCTCGCAGCGGGAGCTGGTGGACCGGGCCCGGGACGCCGGGGCGATGGCGTACATCGTGAAGCCGTTCTCGAAGTCGGACCTGGTGCCGGCGATCGAGATGGCGGTGTCGCGGTACACCGAGATGCGGGCGCTGGAGAAGGAGATCGGGGATCTCACCCAGCGGCTGGAGACCCGGAAGCTGGTGGACCGGGCGAAGAGTGTGCTGCAGACGAAGTTCGGGCTGACGGAGCCGGCGGCGTTCCGGTGGATCCAGAAGACCTCGATGGACCGGCGGATGACGATGGCGGCGGTGGCCGAGGCGGTCATCGAGGAGGGCGAGGCCCAGGACCGCAAGAAGGCGGAAGAGGGTAAGTCCGAGTAGCACGGACATGAGGAGGGCCCGGCAGAACGGTTTCTGCCGGGCCCTTCCACGTACGGGCTCAGTCCTCGCCGAGGTACGCCTTGCGGACGGACTCGTCGTGGAGGAGGTCCGCGCCGGTGCCGGAGAGGACGACGCGGCCGGTCTCCATGACGTAGCCGCGGTCGGAGAGCGACAGTGCGGCCTGGGCGTTCTGCTCGACCAGCAGGATGGTCGTGCCGCTCGCCTTGAGCTCGACGATGGTGGACATGATCTTCTGCATCATCAGCGGGGAGAGGCCCATCGAGGGCTCGTCCAGCATGAGCAGCTTGGGCTGGGACATCAGCGCCCGGCCCATGGCGAGCATCTGCTGTTCGCCGCCGGAGAGCGTCCCGGCCGCCTGGCGGCGGCGTTCGCCGAGGATGGGGAAGAGGGTGTAGGCCCGTTCCACGTCCGCCGCGATGCCGGCCGCGTCGGTGCGCAGGAAGGCGCCGAGGAGGAGGTTCTCCTCGATGGTCATGCGGGGGAAGATGTGCCGGCCTTCGGGGGAGTGGGCGAGGCCGAGGGCGACGATCTTGTGGGCGGGGACGGTGCTGAGGTCCTGGCCGTCGAAGGTGACCCGGCCGGCGGTGGGTCGGAGGAGGCCGGAGAGGGTGCGCAGGGTGGTGGTCTTGCCGGCGCCGTTGGTGCCGATGAGGGTGGTGACCTCGCCCTGGTGGACGGTGAAGCTGATGCCCTTGACGGCTTCGATCTTGCCGTAGGCGACGCGGAGGTCCTCGACCTCAAGGAGTGCGGTCACTGGTCGGTCTCCGTAACGGTCTCCGGCACGGCCGGGGTGGTGCCTTCGAGCGGGGTGCCGAGGTAGGCGCTGATGACGCGTTCGTCGTTCTGGACGGTCTCGCGGTCGCCTTCGACGATCTTCTGGCCCTGGACGAGCACGGCGGTGCGGTCGCAGAGGTTGAAGATGAACCGCATGTCGTGCTCGATGACGAGGATGGAGACGCCCTGGTCGCGGATGGCGAAGACGAGTTCCTCGGCGGCCCGGGTCTCCTGGGGGTTCATGCCGGCGGTGGGCTCGTCGAGGAGCAGCAGGCCGGGGTCGGAGGCGAGGGCGCGGGCGATTTCGAGCTTGCGCTGTTCGCCGTAGGGGAGGTTGCGGGCGAGGTGGTCGGCCTTGTCGGCGAGGCCGGTGAAGGCGAGGAGTTCCATGGCCTTGGCGCGGCTCTCGGCTTCGGCCTTCTTGTAGCGGGGGAGGCGGAGGATGGCGGAGAAGATGCCTTCGTCGGTGCGGGTGTGGCGGCCGACGAGGACGTTCTCCAGGACGGTCATGTTGGCGAAGAGCCGGATGTTCTGGAAGGTGCGGGCGATGCCGGCCTGGGTGACGAGGTGGGGTTTGGGGGGCAGGACGGTGCCGCGGTAGCTGACGGAGCCCTCGGTGGGGACGTAGAGGCCGGTGAGGCAGTTGAAGAAGGTGGTCTTGCCGGCGCCGTTGGGGCCGATCAGGCCGATGATCTCGCCTTCGCCGACGGTGAGGGAGACGTCGTTGACGGCGGTGAGGCCGCCGAATCGCATGGTGACGCCGGTGACGTCGAGCAGGGGCGTAGTTGTGGTGGTCATCTGGCGGGTCACGCCCCTGCCTTGGTGAGTGCGGTGGTGTCGTCGTCGGCGAGGGGTTGGGCCGGTTCGTCGGCTTCGTGGAACTCCAGTTGCCGGCGGCGGTTGGGGATGAGGCCTTCGGGGCGCACGCGCATCAGGACGATGAGGGCGGCGCCGAAGACGAGGAGCTGGTAGTCGGAGAGGAATTCGAGCTTCTTGGGGATGAGGAAGAGGAGGGTGGCGCCGGCGAGTGGGCCGCTGATGGTGCCCATGCCGCCGAGGATGACGGCGGCGAGGAGGAAGGCGGAATTGGGGGGCAGGGCGTCGGCGAAGGTGTACTGGTCGGGGGTGACGGTGTAGGTGACGTGGGCCTGGACGGTGCCGGCGACGCCGGCGAGGCAGGCGCCGAGGGCGAAGGCGAGGAGTTTGAGGCGGAAGCCGTTGATGCCCATGGCTTCGGCGGCGGTCTCGTCCTCGCGGATGGCGATCCAGGCGCGGCCGATGCGGGAGTTGCCGACTCGTGCGAAGACCAGGACGACGAGGGCGGTGACGAGCAGCATCAGCAGGTAGTAGTTGCCGAAGCGGCCGATCTGGAGGCCGCCGAGGGCGTGGGTCTGGCTGAAGTCGAAGCCGAAGATGTTGAGTTCGGGGATGCGGGGGATGCCGTTGGAGCCGTTGGTGACGTTGGGGCCGGTGGTTCCGTTGAGGTTCTGCATGGTGATGCGGAAGATCTCGCCGAAGCCGAGGGTGACGATGGCGAGGTAGTCGCCGCGCAGGCGCAGGGTGGGGGCGCCGATCACGACGCCGAAGACCATGGAGACGGCGGCGCCGACGAGTACCGCGGCCCAGAAGGGCAGTTGGACGTGGATGGGTGAGGCGGGGGAGCCGGAGACCAGGGCGGCGGCGTAGGCGCCGACGCCGAGGAAGGCGACGTATCCGAGGTCGAGCAGGCCGGCCAGGCCGACGACGATGTTGAGGCCGAGGGCGACGGTCGCGAAGATCAGGATGTTGGTGGCGACCGAGGCGTACTGCTCGCCGGTCTGGAACGGGAAGCTGGCGGCGGCGGCGAAGGCGGCGCCGGTGGTGACCGGGCGGTACTTGATGGTCAGTGCGCGCAGTCTGCCGAGCAGGCCCGAGCCGGCGAGTGCGGCGATCATGAAGGCGACGAGCAGGAGGTATCCGATGAAGAGCTCGCCGTAGTCGGTGTCGATGCCGAAGGTGATCGCGTAGGAGCCGACGCCGAAGGCGGCGACGATGAGCAGGACCTCGACCCAGGAGGGGAGTTCGCGGGGCGTGGGGAGGGGGCGGTCGATCTTGCCGAGGCGCAGCCGGCTGTTGGCGAGGTGGCCGAGCTGGAGCAGCAGGACGGCGCCGGCGGCGATGGCGAGGGCGCCGGCCAGGGCGGTCATCACGGGGGCGACGGGCTTGTCGCCGGGGATGGCGTGGGCGGCGATCCAGCCGATGGGGGCGGCGGGCAGGAGCAGGAAGAGCCGCTTGTCGAGGATGCGGAGGGGGACGTGGGTGCGCCGTTCGAGGGGGAGGCCGAGGGCGCCGAGGAGGCCGAGGAGGCCGCCGGCGGCGAGGACCCAGCCGCCGGGTTCGAGGTTGGCGAGGCCGCCGAGTTCGGTGGAGATGGCGGCGACGGAGTAGGCGGCGACGGCGAGGGCGCCGGTGGCGGCGTACAGGACGGCGTTGTTGCTGCGGGTGGGGGCGGCCCAGCGCAGGCCGGGGGTGCCGTGGGTGGCGAGCAGCAGGGCGAGGGTGAGGAGGCCGGCGGTGACGGCGAGCCATTGGAGGCCGGCGGGGGAGCCGTAGTAGGTGAGGTCGCCGGGGAAGTCGCTGGTCCAGGTCCAGGACATGGCCGCGGAGGCGGCGACGGCGAGGGCGCCGAGGCCGGTGAGGGCGGTGGCGGCGGTGGCGGGCAGCGGGATGACCGGGGTGGTCTCGGTTCTGGTGGTGGTCATGGTGGTCACGCCCTGTCCGCGACGCGCTCGCCGAGCAGGCCCTGGGGCCGGACGAGGAGCACGAGGATGAGGAGTACGAAGGCCCAGACGTCCTTCCAGGCGCCGCCTCCGAAGAGGTGCATGCCGGGGAGGTGCTGGATGTAGCCGGTGGCGAGGGCTTCGGCGAGGCCGAGGGCGAGGCCGCCGAGCATGGCTCCGTAGATGTTGCCGATGCCGCCGAGGACGGCGGCGGTGAAGGCCTTGAGGCCGAGGATGAAGCCCATCCGGAAGTCGACCTGGCCGCTGCGCAGTCCGTAGGCGACGGCGGCGACGGCGGCGAACGCGGCGCCGATGGCGAAGGCCATGACGATGATGCGGTCGGTGTCGATGCCCATCAGTTTGGCGGTGTCGGGGTCCTGGCTGGTGGCCTGCATGGCGCGGCCGGAGCGGGTGCGGGTGACGAACCAGCCGAGGGCGAGCATGCACAGGGGGGCGGCGATGATCAGGAAGAGGTCGCTGCGCTGGACGGTGACGGAGCCGAGGCTGAAGGGGTCGCCGGGGATCTTGGGGAAGACCCGGGCCTTCTTGGCGTCGGGGTAGAAGGAGAAGACGAGTTGCTGGAGGAAGATGGACAGCCCGATCGCGGTGATCAGGGGGGCGAGCCGGGGGGCGTTGCGCAGCGGCCGGTAGGCGAAGCGTTCGGCGGCGACGGCGGTGAGGGTGGAGACCAGGATGCCGGCGATCAGCATGAGTGGCAGGGCCAGCCACAGGGTGGTGCCGCCGGGGAGGGCGAGGTAGGCGGTCAGGGCGCCGAAGCCGCCGACCATGACGATCTCGCCGTGGGCGAAGTTGATGAGCTGGACGATGCCGTAGACCATCGTGTAGCCGATCGCGACGAGGCCGTAGAGGGCGCCGAGGATCAGGCCGTTGGCCAGCTGCTGCGGTAGGTCGTGCACCGCTGGGCCTCCGTAGTGCGTTCTGGGGTGTCCGCGTGGGTGGTGGATGTGGGGGCGCGCGGGGGCACTCGTGGCGCCCCCGCGCGCTGGTGGTGCTGGGTGCTGGGTGCTGGGTGCTGGTGGTGCCGGTGCTGCCGGTGTGGGGTTCCGGAGGGGCGGTCAGCCGTTGAAGGTGCCGGACTTCTCGACGGCCCACTTGCCGTTCTTGACGGTGTAGACGGTGAGCTGCTTGTTGGTGGTGTCGCCGAACTCGTCGAAGGAGACCTTGCCGGTGACGCCGTTGAAGGAGACCTTCTGGACGGCGTCGCGGACGGCCTTGCGGGCGTCGCCGGTGGGCAGCTTGCCGTTGTTGGCGGCGACGACGTTCTTGACGCCCTCGATGATGGCCCAGGCGCTGTCGTAGGAGTAGCCGCCGTAGGTCTCGTAGGCGTCCTTGTAGTTGGCGGCCTTGTAGTCGGCGATGAACTTCTTGGCGGTGTCGAGGGTTTCGACGGGCAGGCCGACGGCGGTGGCGAAGTCGCCCTGGCTCTTGGGGTTGAGCTTGATGAACTCGTCGCTCTGGATGCCGTCGCCGCCCATCAGGGGGATGTTGACGCCGGCGTCCTTGAGCTGGAGGGAGAGCGGGCCGGCGGCGGGGTACTCGCCGCCGTAGTAGACGGCGTCGGCGCCGGAGGCCTTGACCTTGGTGACGATGGCGGAGAAGTCGCGGTCGTCGGGGTTGACGTGTTCCTCGCCGGCGAGGGTGCCGCCGAGCTTGGTGAACTCGCCCTTGAAGGTGGCGGCGAGGCCGGCGCCGTAGGTCTTCTGGTCGTCGATCAGGAAGACCTTGGTCTTCTTGGCGTCGTTGTAGAGGAACTGGGCGGCGAAGGGGCCCTGGACGGCGTCGGTGGTGGCGGTGCGGAAGTAGGACTTGAAGGGGCGCTTCTTGTCGCCGGTGGCCCACTTCTCGCCCTGGCTGAGGGCGACGCCGGTGTTGGCGGGGGAGATCTCGGTGAGGCCGGCGTCGTCGAAGATCTGCTGCATCGACTGGGCCACGCTGGAGTTGAGGGGGCCGACGACGCCGAGGACCTTGGTGTCGCTGACCAGTTGGGTGGCGTTCTGCTGGCCGGGGGCGGGCTTGGCGGTGTCGTCCAGGGCCTTGATCTCGAACTTGACGCCGGGGACCTCGTTGGTGGCGTTGGCGGTCTTGACGGCGAGGTCGACGGAGTTGCGGATGCCGAGGCCGAGGGCGGAGAGGTCGCCGGTGAGCGGGGCGTCGACGCCGATCACGACGGTGGTGCTGCCGCTGTTGTCCTTGCTGCCGGCGTTGTCGCCGGACTTGCCGCCGCGGGAGCCGCAGGCGCTGAGGCTGAGGGCGCCGATCACGGCAATGCTCACGACAATTGCTGAACGGTGACGCACGAGGGTCCCCTTCGGTTCAGGAGGCGCCCGCGCCGATTGGCGGGAGCCGGGATGCGCGGAGGGCCGGGCCCTTTCCGGATGGCGCGGTGACTGGCCGTGACTCTAGATGTCGTGGGGGCGGCTCGGGCAGTGGTGTGAGCAGGCTGTGATTCTCTTGTTATGAGCACACGGAGCATTCGTCTCAGCATGTGGCCGTTCCGGCTCGACCGGCCCCGAAGCGTCGGGCGTTTACGCGCTGGTGAAGTGATGTAAGGGCCAGAAATGGGGGTTGCGGCTGGCACTGCCGATAATCGGACACTGGTGTCCGATGTGCTGCTTTCGAGCGTGCACGTCCGCATTGCGGACAGGAAGCGCGCGGCCAAAGGACCCCTGACCCTTGCGGAGCGCCGGAACTGCCACGTGCGTGGATTTCCAACTTATTACGCTGCGTTACAAAGGGTGGAGGAAGGGCTGGAGGAGGGGTGGGAGACGCGTCGATCGCACCCGGACATGCCGACGCCCCCTCGCTCAGACCAACGCCTGCCCAAGCGGGCGGAGGGTCAAACGAGGGGGCGACCAAGGGAATTGGTGTTCGTGGGGCTGAACGGGCCGTGACTGACGGCGCGTTGAACACGTACTGCGGGGGCTGGGCGTACCACGTGGGCTGTGCGTGCTGCGTGGGGTGGGCGTGCTGCGTGCGCTGTGCGTGCCGGGTGTGCTGCTCGTGCCGCACGCGCTCAGCGCGCCGCGGGCGCCGCGCCTGCTACAGGTCGCGCAGCATGCAGGTCAGCCGGCAGCTGGTGACCCGCTTGCCGGTGTCGTCGGTGATCGCGATCTCGTACGTGGCGGCCGTGCGGCCCTTGAACACCGCCGTCGCCACCCCGGTGACCAGGCCGGAGGTGGCCGAGCGGTGGTGGGTGGCGTTGAGGTCCACGCCCACCGCGTACCGGCCCGGGCCGGCGTGCAGCATCGCGCCGATCGAACCCAGCGTCTCGGCCAGCGCCGCCGAGGCGCCGCCGTGCAGCAGCCCGTACGGCTGCTGGTTGCCCTCCACCGGCATGGTGCCGACCACCCGGTCGCCGGAGGCCTCGACGATCCGGATGCCGAGCTTCTCGCCGAGGTGGCCGCCGGAGAAGGTCTCCGGGCTCACCCCGAGCTTGGCGAAGTGGTCCAGCACGTCCTGCGGGACCTTCAGGACGGGGGCGGTGCCGGGGGTCGCGTCGGCCATGTCGGTCATGGGGGGAACTCCTGCCGCTCGGGGGTGGTTCGGGTGTCGCGTCGTGGTGCTGCCTGTGATCGTACGACCGTCCTACTCACTGGTAGTGGCGGTGGCCGAGCTGGCGCGGCGCCCCTTTTGTCGGTGCCGGGCCATAGGATCGGTGGCCGGAAGTGGAATCGGCAGGAACGGACGTTGACGTGGCAACGCAGAGTACGGAAAAGGGCGCGACGGGTGACGGCGGGGCCGGCCCGCGGCCCCGGCTGATGCTGCTCGACGGGCACTCGATGGCCTACCGGGCCTTCTACGCCCTGCCCGTGGAGAACTTCAACACCTCCACCGGCCAGCCCACCAACGCGGTCTACGGCTTCGCCTCGATGCTCGCCAACACCGTCCGCGACGAACAGCCCACCCACCTCGCCGTCGCCTTCGACCTCTCCCGGCAGACCTTCCGCTCCGCAGAGTTCCCCGACTACAAGGCCAACCGCGCCAAGACGCCGGACGAGTTCCGCAGCCAGGTCGGCCTGATCGGCGAACTCCTCGACGCCATGAACGTCCCCCGGATGACGGTCGAGGGCTTCGAGGCCGACGACATCATCGCCACCCTGGCCACCGCCGCCGAGGCGGCCGGCTACGACGTCGACATCGTCACCGGCGACCGCGACTCCCTCCAGCTGGTCACCGACCACGTCACCGTGCTCTACCCCACCAAGGGCGTCTCCGAGCTCACCCGCTTCACCCCCGAGAAGGTCACCGAGAAGTACGGCGTCACCCCGCGCCAGTACCCCGACCTCGCGGCCCTGCGCGGCGACCCGTCCGACAACCTGCCCGGCATCCCCGGCGTCGGCGAGAAGACCGCCGCCAAGTGGGTCAACCAGTTCGGCTCCTTCGACGAACTCGTCGCCCGCGCCGACGAGGTGAAGGGCAAGATCGGCGAGAAGCTGCGCGACAACCTCGACTCCGTCAAGCGCAACCGGGTCCTCACCGAGCTGGTCCGCGACGTCGAACTCCCGCTGGGCGTCGCCGACCTGGCCCGCCGGCCCTTCGACAAGGACGCCGTCGGCACCCTGATGGAGTCGCTGGAGTTCCGCAACGCCAACTTCCGCGACCGGGTCTTCGGCATCGACCCGGCCGCCGGCGAGGCCTCGGCGGAGCCCGAGCTCGCCCCCGGCGTCGAGGTCGACGGCGAACTGCTCACCGATCCCGGCACGCTCGCCGCCTGGCTGGGCGAGCACGCCTCCGACGGCAAGACGACGGTGGCGCTGGCCGCCGTCTACCAGTGGGCGCTCGGCACCGGCGAGGTCACCGAAGTCGCCCTCGCTGCAGGGGAGTCGGCCGCCTGGTTCGACCCGGCGCTGCTCGCCGAGGAGGACGAGCGGGCCTTCGCCGGCTGGCTCGCCGACCCGGCCGCCCCCAAGGCGCTGCACATCGCCAAGCAGGTCATGCGTGCCTTCGCCGAACGCGGCTGGACCGTCGCCGGGGTCGTCGCCGACACCGCGCTCGCCGCCTACCTGGAGAAGCCCGGCCGCCGCACCTTCACCCTGGAGGTCCTCGCCGAGGAGTACCTGGCCCGCTCCCTCACCCCCGCCCCGGCGGCCGAGAGCGGCCAACTCGCCTTCGACGCGCCGGAGGAGGACCCGGCCGCGCACGCCCAGGCGCTCATGCTCCAGGCCCGCGCCGTGCTCGACCTCGCCGCGCTCTTCGACACCCGCCTCGCCGAGGTCGGTGCCGCCGGGCTGCTGCACGACATGGAACTGCCCATCGCGGCCCTGCTCGCCCGCATGGAGCGCTACGGCATCGCCGCCGACCGCGAGTGGCTCACCCGGCTGGAGACCCAGTTCGCCGCCGAGATCCAGCGCTGCGTCGAGGAGGCCCACGCCGCCGCCGGGCGGGAGTTCAACCTCGGCTCGCCCAAGCAGCTGCAGGAGATCCTCTTCGGCGACCTCGCCCTCCCCAAGACCAAGAAGATCAAGACCGGCTACACCACCGACGCCGACGCGCTCACCTGGCTGGCCACCCAGACCGACAACGAGCTGCCCGTCATCCTGCTGCGCCACCGCGACCAGGCCAAGCTGCGCACCACCGTCGAGGGCCTGCTCAAGACGGTCTCGCCCAAGGGCCGGATCCACACCACCTTCAACCAGATGGTCGCCGCCACCGGCCGGCTCTCCTCGCAGGACCCGAACCTGCAGAACATCCCGGTCCGTACGGAGGAGGGGCGCGCCATCCGCCGCGCCTTCGTCGTCGGGGCCGGGTACGAGTCGCTGCTCACCGCCGACTACTCGCAGATCGAGCTGCGGATCATGGCCCACCTCTCCGAGGACGAGGCGCTGATCGAGGCCTTCGCCACCGGCGAGGACCTCCACACCACCGTCGCCTCCCAGGTCTTCGAGGTCCCCGGCGCCGCCGTCGACGCCGAGATGCGCCGCAAGATCAAGGCGATGTCCTACGGCCTCGCGTACGGGCTGTCCGCGTACGGGCTGTCCCAGCAGCTCGGCATCAAGCCGGCCGAGGCCCAGGGCCTGATGGACACCTACTTCGAGCGCTTCGGCGGCGTGCGTGACTACCTGCACCGGGTCGTCGACGAGGCCCGCGCCACCGGCTACACCGAGACCCTCCTCGGCCGCCGCCGCTACCTGCCCGACCTCAACAGCGACAACCGCCAGCGCCGCGAGATGGCCGAGCGGATGGCCCTCAACGCCCCCATCCAGGGCTCGGCCGCCGACATCGTCAAGATCGCCATGCTGCGGGTGGACGACGCCCTGCGCGCGGCCGGGCTCACCTCCCGGATGCTGCTCCAGGTGCACGACGAAATCGTGCTGGAACTCGCCCCGGGCGAGCGCGAGCAGGTCGAGACCATCGTCCGCGAGCAGATGGCCGGCGCCTACCCGCTGCGCGCCCCGCTCGACGTCTCCGTCGGCGTCGGCGCCAACTGGGAGGCCGCCGCCCACTGACGGTGGTTCTCAGGACGGGCCCGGACACACGGAGTGTCCGGGCCCGCCGATCCCGGTTCGCGGCTGTCGGAGGGCTTCTCTCCTACGGCTGCTCCGGGGTCCGGGAGGGGCTGCGGAAGTCCGGGTAGCCCAGGATGAGCAGCTTCTCGGCCGGGTTGAGGCCGTAGGGGACCACCTTGCCGGTGAGTTCGAAGCCGAGCCGCCGGTAGAACGCCAGCGCCCGCTCATTGCCCTCGTGCACGCCCAGGGTCAACCACCGCACGTCGGTGTTGACCCGGGCGTAGTGGATGCTCGCCCTCACCAGGTCGGCGGCGGGGCCGACGGGCCCGCGGTGCTGCGGGGCCACGTAGACCGAGTGGACGTGAACGTGGTCCGGGACGTCCGGGAGGGGCCCGACACCGGCGATCCCGACCCAGTTTCCGGCCTCGTCGGCGGCGACGAACGTGGCCGACTCCTGGGCGCAGGCCCCGACGGCGGCCTGCTGCCGCCAGGCGTCGTCGGGGAGGGCGGCGGTGTCCTCGTAGGAGGAACTGAAGGCCGTGGGTGAGTCGCGCAGTGCCTCCAGCCTGATCGAGCGGAGTTGCCGGTGCTCCGTGCCGGTCATTCGGCGTATGACGTAGTGCATGGGGCCGACTCTCGCAGATTCGGGTCAGGCAGGGGTCATGGTCCGCGGTCCGGTCCAGCCGGGCACCCGGTCCCGCGGGCCGCGGGCCGGACGAGGATCAGGCCAGGCGCGCCAGGGCCAGGGTCAGCGCGTGGTCGAGGGCCGCGTCGGCGGCGCACGGCGCGTCGGGCTGGACGCCGGTGCCTTCCCAGTTGGTGCCGGAGACCGGGTTCTCCGCGCGGGCGACGGGCACGCTCAGCTCCAGGTGCGGGTGCACCGTCCAGCCGTCGCGCGGGTGGGCGCCGCCCCGGGTGGCCTCCCCGACGATCACGGCGCGCCCGAGCTGCTGCAGGTCGTAGGACAGCTCCTCGGCCGCGGAGAAGGTGTTCGCGCTGGTCAGCACGTAGACCGGCTTGTCGGCGCCGAAGCGGGCACCCGGTACGAACGGGGGTGTCCAGAACTGCTCGGCCACCTCTCCCTGCCGCGAGACCAGGGTGTTGAGGTGCGTGCGGCCGTCGAGCAGGTAGCCGCAGATGAAGGCGACGGTGTCGGGGTCGCCACCGGTGTTGCGGCGCAGGTCGAGTATGAGGGCGCGGGCGGGGGCGACCAGCGAGAGTGCCGCGGCCAGTGGCTGCGCCGCCCAGTCCAGCGGGAACATCTTGGGTGCGATCTCCAGCACCGCGACGCCGCCGTCGAGGAGTTCCACGCGCGGGACCCCGCTCATGGAGGCGTCGAACTCCCTGCGCATCGCGGCGAGTGCGGCCTCGCCCCGGTTCGGCGGCACCGGCACGGCGTGGTACTTGAGGGCCAGGTGCAGGTCGCCGTTGACGGTCCGCAGGTCCGCGGTGACCGCCTCGGCCAACTCCTCGGCGGATCCCGCCGCGTAGGCGCCTTCGGTGCTCCGGCTCCGCAGCAGGGCAGCCAGTTGCCGGGCGACTTCGGGGAAGACGTAGTTCTCGCTGACCAGGTCGGCGATCGAGGTGACGACGGCGGCGGCGTCCAGCGCGGGAGGCATGGTGGTGGAGGTCATGGGAGGGAGTAGAGCAGTGGCTTGCCAAAGCGTCAAACGTACTTAACGCTTGATCTGATGAGCCATCAACCAGACGAAGTCGTCCAGCGGATCAGCACTCCTGTGCAGCACACCGCACTCGCCCACCCCGTGCGCCAGCGCCTGCTCTTCGCCCTGAGCGCCCGGCCGTCGACGATCAGCCGGCTCGCCGCGCGGTTGGGAGTGAACAAGGGCAGCGTGTCCCACCACCTCCGGGTGCTGTGCGAGGCGGGGCTGGTCCAGGACGCGGGAACGCGGCGGGTGCGCGGCGGCACCGAGAAGTACTACCGGAGGACCGCCGAGCGGCTCCTCGTCGACGAACCGCAGCCGGAGGGCACGGCCGCACTGTTCGGCGCCGTCGCCCAGGAGCTGGACCGCTCGCCCGTCGACCATCTCCTGACGCTGCGCCACATCCGGCTCAACCCGGCCAGGGCGGCACGGCTGGCCGAGGCGCTGGCCGCACTGGTCGACGAGACGGAGGAGGATCCGGAGGGCGAGCCGGTGCACGGCCTCCTGGTGACGCTCTACCAGCAGGCCGGGTCGTAGGGCGGGGCGGCCTGCCGACGTCCGGGGCCCCACCCGCGGGCGCGGGCCGACTTCGGTGACTGCTCCGGGGTTCGCCGGCGCGTGCCGGGTCGGGGACCGCGCAGGTGGGCGGTGTTGCACGGGAAGTCGGCGGGCGACTTCCCGTGCGTGGCGGGGGCGGCGGGTCTCAGTGGATGAGGAGGGCCTTGACGCCGGAGAGGATCGGGACGAACTGGTACCGCCCGTCGCCCTGGCCGCAGGAGGGCGTGGTGTCGGGGGTGTTGGAGATGTTCGTCCCGGCCCTGAACCGCCCGTCCCCGCTCGGGCCGAAGGTCGTGATGTGGTCGCGGTAGCCGTCGAAGTAGTACATGCACTGGTGCAGGTTCAGGTACCGCCCGGCGGTCAGGTCCAGGGGCGTGACGCTCGACAGCAGGGGGATGGGGTGGTCGGTGCCCCCGCCGCCGCAGCTGACCGCGGTGTCACGGGTGTCGGAGACGTTGGTGCCGGCGACGAACTTGGCGTCGGTGGTCCCCACCACCGTGGTGAGGTGGTCGAGGTCGAAGTCGCTCCAGAACATGCACTGGTGCAGGTTGAGGTAGCGGCCGGACGTCAGGTCGTACGGTTCGGCGGCCGTGTAGACGTTGGGCTCGTACCTCCCGTCCCCGGGGCCGCACACGGCGTTGGGGACGGGGGTGTCGGAGACGTTCGTCGCCGCGCTGAAACGCCCGTCGAGGCTCGGGACCAGGGTGGTCATGAGGTCGAAGGTGGGCTGCCCGAGCGGGCTGCTGTAGACGCACTGGTGCAGGTTGAGGTAGCGGCCGGCCGGGGCCTGCGGTGCGCCGTGGACGGCCGGGGTGGCGACGGCGGGGGCCGGGCCGGCCAGTGCGGTGACGAACAGGGCGGCGGCGCCGAGCGCGGCGGAGCGGGGGGCGAGGCGCATGGGTCCTCCGGGGTGGGGGTCCGGCCGCTCCGAATGAGTGGCCGGCAAGCAGGAGGTTTCCCGGGGCGTCGGGCGGCCCGGGGCGCTGAGCTCGCAACTTCACCTGAAAGGACCGGGCGCCACGCCGGAGCACAGCGGCGGAGCGCCGGGATCCGCCCTCGTCGAGCAGATCCCGGCGGACAGGCCTACCGCCTGCCGGGCGTCACTTCAGGTGCCGGGTGAAGAACTGGGCCGCGGCGTCCCCCGCGAACCGCGGGACTCCGGTGTGCCCGCCCATGTTGGCGTGCAGGGTCTTCTCCTTGGAGCCGAAGGCGTCGAACAGCTCCAGGGCCGCCTGCCGGTCGTTCCCTTCGTCGTCCCACTGCAGCAGGACGTGCAGCGGGATGGTGACCTGGCGGGCCTCCTCGACGATGGCGCGAGGCACGAAGCTCCCGGCGAAGAGGCCGGCGGCCACGATGCGCGGCTCGACCACCGCCAGGCGGACGCCGATGGAGATCATTCCCCCCGAGTACCCGACGGGGCCGCCGATCTCGGGCAGCGACAGCAGGGCGTCCAGGGCGGCCTGCCATTCCGGGACCGCCTGGTCGACGAGCGGGAGGACGAGGGCGTCGATGATCTCCTCGCTGACCGGTTCGCCGGCCTCCATGACCCGGCGCAGGTCGGCGCGGGCCTGTTCGACGGCGGCCCATCGGGGCCGGTCGCCGCTTCCGGGGAGCTCGATGGTGGCTGCGGCGAAGCCGTCCGCCACCGCCTGCCGGGCCCGGGCCGCCAGCCGGGGGTGCATCCTGTGCAGCCCGAGCGGGGGGTGGCCGAGCAGGATCAGCGGCACCGGTGCGGACGCGGATGCGGGCGTCCACAGGATGCCGGGGATCTCGCCGAGGGTGAACGCGCGCTCGACGAGACCCTCGTCGAGGTGCTGTTCAGAAGTGAAATGCATGGTCGTGCCTTTCGGGAGTGCTCATGACGGCGCTCCCGGACGACCTATCGCCCGACCGTGACCCCGGAGGGGAGCACCCATGTCGATACTGCGTTCACGGGTACCACCTCCTTGTTCTCTCGCACGGCCTCCCCGGAAACGTAGCAGGGGGCTCGGTGGTCCTCCAAACGGTTTTCCGGGCCGGCTCCGCGGCCGAGGAGTGCTCGTGAGCAGCGCCGGGCGCGAAGGGCTTCTCGCGCTCCTGAGGGTCAGTTCCTCGGGTTGGTCCGGCGGGTGGGCTCTGCCGTGGTCGGGTCCTCCGGCCAGGGGTGGCGGGGGTAGCGGCCCCGCAGATCCGCGCGGACGGCGTGGTAGCCGTTCTGCCAGAAGCTCTCCAGGTCGCCGGTGACGGCGGCCGGGCGGCCCGCGGGGGACAGCAGGTGGATGGTCAGCGGGACGCGGCCGGCAGCCAGGGCGGGGGTCTTGGCCCAGCCGAAGAGCTCCTGCAACTTGACTGCCAGCACCGGGCGTTCGGTGCTGTAGTCGACTCGTATCTTCGAGCCGGACGGCACGGTGATCCGCTCCGGCGCGAGTTCGTCCAGGCGTCCCGCTTCGCCGGTGGCCCAGGGCAGCAGGCGTTGCAGGGCGGCGGTGGTGTCGATCTGTGCGAGGTCGGCACGGCGGCGGGCGCGGGAGAGTTCGGGTTCCAGCCACTCGTCGGCGCGTTCCAGTAGCGCCGCGTCGGAGACGTCCGGCCAGGGGTCGCCGAGGGCGGCGTGCAGGAAGGCGAGACGCTCGCGCAGGCCGGGGGAGGGCCAGGTCAGCAGGGCGCTGACGCCCTCCCGGGAGAGGCCTTCGAGGAGGGCGGCGCGGACGAGCGAGGAATCCGGGCGGTCGAGGGGCTTCTCGGCGAGCTCGATGGCGCCGAGGGCTTCGAGCCGGCGGGAGACGACGTCGTTCCGGCGGGTGTCCCAGCGGACCTCCTCGCGCGGGGCGAGCAGGGCCGCGCCGGCCTGGCGGGCGGTGTCCTCGTCCAGGGCGGCGGCGTGCAGGATGCGGGCCGAGTGCGAGCCGGCCGGGCGGTCGGCGACCGCGACGGCGAGCCAGGGCAGCGCGCCGAGCCGGGTGTCGGGGGCGAGTTCGGCGGCCGTTCCCGAGGCCATCAGGTACGGGCTGCGCTCGCCGGGCGCGGGCCGCTCGACCCGGGCGCGGGCGATGCGTTCGGGGAAGGCGAGGGCGACCACGAGGCCGGCGGCCGTCGCGTCGGGCAGCGCGGTGGCGGGTTCGTCGGAGGTGGCGCGCAGGAGGCGGCGGACTTCGTCGCGCCAGCGTCCGGCGTACGGGTCCTTGGAGGTGCGCACGGTCCGCCAGACCGCGTTGAGGTCGTCGCCGAGGGCGCGCGGGGGCTCCTCGGAGAGCAGGGCGACCACCTCGGCGGCCCGCCGCGCGCCGACGGCGGGAGCCCCGTCGACCAGGGCGCGGGCGAGCCGCGGGTGCAGCCCGGTGCGAGCGAGCCGCACACCGCGCGGCGTGGCGCGCCCGTCGGGGGAGACCGCGCCCAGGGCGACGAGGGTCTGCCGGGCCGCGGCCATCGCCCCCGCGGGCGGAGCGTCCGGCAGGGCGAGGCCGGTGGCGTCCGGGTCGCCCCAGCAGGCGGCCTGGAGAGCGAACGAGGTGAGGTCGGCGAGCGCGATTTCCGGGGTGGGGAACCGTGCCGCCCGCGCGTCCTCGGCCTCGTGCCAGCAGCGGTACACCGTCCCCGGGGCCTCGCGTCCCGCACGGCCGGCGCGCTGGCGGGCGGCGGCGAGCGAGGCCCGTACGGTGACGAGTCCGGCGAGGCCGCGCGCGTGGTCGGTGCGGGGTTCGCGGGCGAGGCCGGCGTCGACCACGACGCGCACGCCGGGCACGGTGAGCGAGGACTCGGCGACGGCGGTGGCGAGGACGACCCGTCGGGAAGCGGACGGAGTGAGGGCGGCGTCCTGGACGGCCTGCGGCGCACGCCCGTGCAGCTGGAGCACCTCGGCCGCCACACCGCCCAACTGGCCCGCCACCCGGGCGATCTCGCCGACGCCGGGCAGGAAGCAGAGCACGTCCCCGTCGCGTTCCGCCAGAGCCCGCCGGACGACCGCCGCGACGTGGTCGAGCAGCGCCGGGTCGACCCGCGTCCCGTGCGCGGGCCGGACGGTGCGCGGCGGGGGCGCCTGGACCACGTCCACCGGGTGGGACACCCCGTGCGCCTCCACCACCGGCGCACCGCCGAGGAGTTCGGCCCAGGCCCCGGTGTCGGAGGTGGCCGAGGCGCAGACCAGCCGCAGTTCGGGTCGCAGCGCGGCCCGGACGTCCAGCAGGAAGGCGAGCGCGGTGTCGGCGTCCAGGTGTCGTTCGTGGCACTCGTCCAGGAGGACGACGTCCACCCCGGGCAACTCCTGGTCGCGCTGGAGCCGTTGCAGCAGCACGCCGGTGGTGACCACCTCGACGACCGTCTCCGCGCCGACGCGACGCTCCCCGCGCACGGTGTAGCCGACCCGGCCGCCGACGGACTCGCCGAGCAGCCAGGCCATCCGCCGGGCGGCGGCCCGTACGGCGAGCCGGCGCGGTTCGGCGACCAGGACGCGCCGGACGGCACCCGGATCCAGCAGCCCCGCCAGGGCCAGCGGCACCAGCGTCGTCTTGCCGGTGCCGGGCGGGGCGGCGAGGACGGCGGTGCCGTCCGTGTCGAGCGCCTCGTGCAGGGCGGGCAGGGCGGTGCGGACCGGCAGTTCGCGCCACGCGGGGTTCACGGGGCTCAGCCCCGTTCGGTGACGAAGATCGCCGTGCCGGGGATCAGCCGCCCGCGCAGCGGGGACCAGCCGCCCCACTCCTGTTCCAGCCCGGCCGGCCACTCGGGCTCGACCAGGTCGATCAGCCGGAAGCCGGCGGCGACGAGTTCGCGGACCCGGTCGCCGAGGGTGCGGTGGTGTTCGACGTAGGTGGCGTTGCCGTTCTCGTCCTGCTCGACGTAGGGGGTGCGGTCGAAGTAGGAGGACATCGCGGTGAGTCCCTCGACGCCGGGCTCGTCGGGGAAGGCCCAGCGGATCGGGTGGGTGACCGAGAAGACCCAGCGCCCGCCGGGCCGCAGCACCCGGTGCACCTCGCGCATCAGGCGCTCGGTGTCGGCGCTGAACGGCACGGCGCCGTAGGCGGAGCAGGCGAGGTCGAAGGAGGCGTCGGCGAAGGGCAGGACGGCGGCGTCGGCCTGGACGACGGGGACGGGCGCGGTGCCGCGGCCGAGGTCGATCCGGCGGGAGTGCTGGAGCTGGCGGTAGGAGATGTCCAGGGCGACGGGGCGGGCGCCGCGGGCGGCGAGCCAGCGGGAGCACTGGGCGGCGCCGGCGCCGATCTCCAGCACGTCGCGGCCCGCGACGTCACCGAGCAGACGGGCGTCGGCCTCGTCCAGGCCCTCGGGGCACCAGGTGAAGCGGTCGTCGCCGAGGAACTCGCCGTGCTCGTCCTGGTACTCGTCGGCGTTGCGGTCCCACCAGTGTCGGCTCGCCCGGCTGCTCTCCCCGAGCCCGGCCGCGCGCCGTACCGCGTCGTCGCCGGTGTCGTCCTCGTCGACGGATGGGTCAAGATCGTGAAGGGAGGACTGGGGGGTGGTGGCCACGGTGACAATGCCCATCGCGTAGGGTATGGAGTGCGGAAGCGCCGCTGCCGCGAACCGGCCCCTCTCGGGGGCCGGATCCTGGCGGTGGCATCCGGGGAAGGGCCCCTGCGAGCGCCACCGCGAGGTGCGCAATCGGAGGATATGGCCTGATCCGTACCGGGCTCCACCGTCTTGCCTCTCTTGGCGTTGACCGTGCCTGGCCGTCCCCGTATGCTACAAGTTGCGCTGCGGGCCTGCGCGCCTCGGACGGAGCAGGTCGCGCTCGCATCTGTCGAAGACCCCACGGTCGCAAGACGGACGCCGGTTCTCGTTGTCACGGGATCACCGGTGCGCCGTGTTCTTGGCTGTCCGGCTTTCGGTGGGAGCGATACGGGCCCTCCGCGTGGCATTACCTACGACTTTCATGTCCGTACCGGAGCCCTTTTCCTAATGACGAGCCCCACCGACTCCTCCCTCAGCACCACCCCGCAGGTCGCGGTCAACGACATCGGCGACGCGGACGCGTTCCTCGCCGCGATCGACGAGACCATCAAGTACTTCAACGATGGCGACATCGTCGAGGGCGTCATCGTGAAGGTCGACCGTGACGAGGTCCTCCTCGACATCGGTTACAAGACCGAGGGCGTCATCCCGTCCCGCGAGCTCTCGATCAAGCACGACGTTGACCCGCACGAGGTCGTCGCCGTCGGTGACAACATCGAGGCCCTGGTTCTCCAGAAGGAGGACAAGGAGGGTCGTCTCATCCTGTCCAAGAAGCGCGCTCAGTACGAGCGTGCCTGGGGCACGATCGAGAAGATCAAGGAAGAGGACGGCATCGTCACCGGTACCGTCATCGAGGTCGTCAAGGGTGGTCTCATCCTCGACATCGGCCTCCGCGGCTTCCTCCCGGCCTCGCTCGTCGAGATGCGTCGCGTCCGCGACCTCCAGCCCTACGTGGGCAAGGAGCTTGAGGCCAAGATCATCGAGCTGGACAAGAACCGCAACAACGTGGTCCTGTCCCGCCGTGCCTGGCTGGAGCAGACCCAGAGCGAGGTCCGCCAGACCTTCCTCACCACCCTGCAGAAGGGCCAGGTGCGCTCCGGCGTCGTCTCCTCGATCGTCAACTTCGGTGCCTTCGTGGACCTGGGTGGCGTCGACGGCCTGGTGCACGTCTCCGAGCTGTCCTGGAAGCACATCGACCACCCGTCCGAGGTCGTCGAGGTCGGCCAGGAGGTCACCGTCGAGGTTCTCGACGTTGACATGGACCGCGAGCGCGTCTCCCTGTCGCTGAAGGCGACCCAGGAGGACCCGTGGCAGCAGTTCGCCCGTACCCACCAGATCGGCCAGGTCGTTCCGGGTAAGGTCACCAAGCTGGTTCCGTTCGGTGCGTTCGTCCGCGTGGACGAGGGCATCGAGGGTCTGGTCCACATCTCCGAGCTGGCCGAGCGCCACGTCGAGATCCCGGAGCAGGTCGTCCAGGTCGGCGACGAGATCTTCGTCAAGGTCATCGACATCGACCTGGAGCGTCGTCGCATCAGCCTGTCGCTCAAGCAGGCCAACGAGGCCCTGGGTGCCAACCCGGCCGAGGTCGAGTTCGACCCGACCCTGTACGGCATGGCCGCCTCGTACGACGACCAGGGCAACTACATCTACCCGGAGGGCTTCGACCCCGAGGCGAACGACTGGCTGCCCGGCTTCGAGAAGCAGCGTGAGGAGTGGGAGCGCCAGTACGCCGAGGCGCAGGCCCGCTTCGAGCAGCACCAGGCCCAGGTCATCAAGAGCCGCGAGGCCGACGCCGAGGCCGCTGCCGAGGGTGGCGACGCCGTCGCCGCCGCCGCCGGTGGTTCCTACTCGTCCAGCAGCGACGAGGGCTCGGGCGCCCTGGCCTCCGACGAGGCCCTGGCCGCCCTGCGCGAGAAGCTGGCCGGTGGCCAGAGCTGAGGCTCTCGCCCCCCGCTAGCTGACAGCTAGGGAACGGGCCCCATCCGGATTCGTCCGGGTGGGGCCCGTTTCGCGTTTCCCGGGCCGGCGTGCGGCCTTCGTTTTCCGGTTTGACTTATGTGCGGTTTATGTGTAGGGAAATGTGAGATGAGGCTCATCGCCCTGCTATAGGCCGGAGTTCGGGTTGCACCTACATTGAGTGGAACTGCCCGAAAGGCTCCTCCATGCGCAACCCCTCCCCCGCCGCCCCCACCACTGTGGTCGGCGGCCGGCTCGCCGCGATCGGCCGGTTCTGTTTCCGCCACCGCCGTTGGGTGCTCGGCTTCTGGGCCGCCGTCCTGGTCGTCGGGGTGCTGATCGGCGGCCGGGTCTTCGAGGGGTCGGTGGCCGGGGCCTCCTCCGCCACCGCCGAGGCCGACCGGGGCAGCGCGGTGGTCGCCGCGGCCGATCCGGCCAAGGGCACGGTCACCGCGGTGGTCGACGGCAAGCCGGTGGACGACCCTGCCGTGCGCGCCGCCGTCCAGCGGGCCACCGCCGGGATCGCCGCCCTGCCCGGGGTCTCCGGCGTCCAGGACGCGTACGGCCCGGGCCCCGGCCCGGCCGCGCTGCGGGCCACCGACGGGACGGCGAGCCTGGTCACCGTACGGATGGCCGCCGACGCGAGCTCCGCGCAGACCGACACGGTCACCCACCGGCTCGCCGCGCTGGACGGAACGGGCGGGGCGCACGTGACCGTCGGCGGGGACCTGGTGCTCCAGCAGGAGGTCAAGAAGCAGACCGAGCAGGACACCCGCTTCGGCGAGATGGTGACCCTGCCGCTCACCCTGGTCGTGATGGTGCTGGTCTTCGGCGGTCTGGCCGCCGCCTCGCTGCCGGTGATCGGCGCCGTCGCCTCGGTGGGCGGGGCACTGCTGGCCATGTTCGGATTCAGCCGGATCATGGACATCGACACCAGCGTGCTGCCGATCGCCACCGTGCTGGGGCTCGGGCTGTCGATCGACTACGCGCTGCTGATGGTGAACCGTTTCCGCGAGGAACGCGGCCACGGCGCGGGCATCGCCGCCGCCGTCGAGCGCACCGCCGCGACCGCCGGGCGCACCGTCGCCTTCTCCGGGCTGACCGTGGCCGTCGCGCTGTCCGGACTGTTCGTCTTCACCAGCCCGGTGCTGGGCGCCGTCGCCGCGGCCGGGGTGAGCGTGGTGGTGATCGCGGTCGCCGCGGCGCTGACCCTGGTGCCCGCGCTGCTCGGCTTCGCGGGCTCGCGGATCAGGACGCCGAGCGCGCCCGTCCCGGACGAGGGCTTCTTCAGCCGGACCGTCCGCCGGGTCCGCAAGCGGGCGGTGCTGGTGACGCTCGCCGCGGTGGCGCTGCTGATGGCGGCCGGGGCGCCCTTCCTGCACGCCGAGATGCGCAGCTCCGGCGCGGCCGTGCTGCCCACCTCCTCGGCCGGGCGGCAGGTCGCCGAGGCGGTCGACCACCGCTTCCCGCAGGTCGCGGCCGCGCCGATCACCGTGGTGGTCGAGGGCGGAGCGAAGGTGGCGCAGGCGTACGCGGACGACGTGGTCGCCGAGCTGCCCGGAGTGAGCGGGGTGCGGGCGGTGACGCCGGTCGGCGACAAGGTGTCGACGGTGGACGTGCTGGTGCACGGGGACCCGCAGGGCGACACGGCCAAGCGGGTGGTGGACGAGCTGCGGGCCGACCGGGGCGGGCTGAGGACGTACGTCACCGGCGGCGCGGCCTCGGTGGTGGACTTCAAGGACGAGCTGCTGTCGCGCGGGCCGTGGGCGCTCGGCCTGGTCGCGGCCGGGACGCTGTTGCTGCTGTTCCTGATGACCGGCTCGGTGGTGATGCCGGTCAAGGCGCTGCTGATGAACCTGCTGTCGCTGGGTGCCTCGCTCGGCGCGCTGACCCTGGTGTTCCAGGACGGGTGGCTCAGCGGGCTGCTCGGTTTCAGCCCGACCGGGGGGCTGGAGACCTTCATCCCGGTGCTGGTCTTCGCCTTCGCCTTCGGGCTGTCGATGGACTACGAGGTGTTCCTGCTCGCCCGGATCAAGGAGCTCACCGAGCGCGGGCACGGCTGTGTCCGGGCGGTGGAGCTGGGCGTCCAGCGCAGTGGTCGGATCATCACCTCGGCGGCGCTGCTGATGGTGATCGTCTTCGCGGGCTTCGCGCTCGGGGACATGCTCATGGTCAAGCAGATGGGCATCGCGCTGGCGGTGGCCGTCGCGGTGGACGCCACCCTGGTGCGCTGCCTGCTGGTGCCCGCCGCGATGAGTCTGTTCGGCGAGTTCAACTGGTGGGCGCCCGCTCCGCTGCGGCGGCTGCACCGGCGGTTCGGGCTGAGCGAGCACGTCGACCTGCCGGAGATCGAGCAGCCGGTGATCCCGGCACAGGCGCAGACGCAGACGGAGCGGCCGGAGCTGGTCGGGTCCGGGTCGGGGCAGACGCCGTAGCGGTCAGCTGAGGCGCTGGAGCAGGTCGACGCTCACGCGCAGCTGGGCCTGTTCCTCGGCGCTGAGGCGGGTCTCGATGGCGGTGGCGATGTGGTGCTCGCGGCGGGCGCGCTGGTCGAGCAGGGCGGCGCGGCCGGCCTCGGTGGCGGCGATCAGCTGCTTGCGGCCGTCGGTGGGGTGGGGCTGCTGGGCGACCAGGCCGGCTTCGGTCATCAGCGCGACGGTGCGGGCCATCGACTGGTGGCGCACGCGTCGGCGGTCGGCGAGTTCGGCGACGGTGTAGGAGCGTTCGTCGCGGACCAGCAGGCCGAGCACGGCGGCCTGGTTCGGCGGCAGGTCGTCGCTGTCGCGCAGGGTGCGGACCAGGCTGCCGAGGGCGGTGCGCAGGTCGGCGGCGAGGTCAAGGGTGTCCGGGTGCGGGGCGTCGCTGGTCATGGGAGAAGTCTATCCGGAAGATATGCAGCAAGACTGTACAGTCGTGCTGTATGGTTTCGGCATGCGAATCACCAAGTTCGGACACGCCTGCGTACGCATCCAGCACGACGACGCCACCCTGCTCGTCGACCCCGGCGCCTTCACCGACCCCGCCGCACTGGCCGGGGCGGACGCCGTCCTGATCACCCACGAGCACATGGACCACTTCGAGGAGTCCCGGCTGCGCGCCGCGCTGGAGGCCGACCCCGCCCTGCGGGTGTGGACCAACGACGCCGTCGCCGCCCAGCTGGACGGCCTCGGGCAGCGGGTCACCGTGGTCGGCGAGGGCGACGCCTTCGAGATCGGCGGGGTCGGCGTCTCGGTGCACGGCGAGTGGCACGCGGTGATCCACCCGGACGTCCCGCGGGTGAAGAACATCGGCTTCCTCTTCGACGGCCGGCTGTTCCACCCCGGCGACGCCTTCACCCTGCCGCCGCACGCCGTGGAGACGCTGCTGCTCCCGCTCGCGGCGCCGTGGAGCAAGGCCTCCGAAGTGATCGACTACGTCCGGGAGTCGGGCCCCCGCCGGGCCGTCCCGGTGCACGAGGCGACGCTCAGCCCGATCGGGCAGATGGTGGCCACCCGACTGCTCGGGCCGGACGGGCCGGGCGTGGGCGGCGCGGAGCTGGTGGTGCTCGGGGAGAGCGAGAGCCTGGAGCTGGGCTGACGGCCCCGGTGCCGCGCCGGTAGCCTGACGCCATGCTGAAGATCGGACTGACGGGTGGCATCGGCGCGGGCAAGAGCGAGGTGTCCCGGCTGTTCGCCGCGCACGGCGCGGTGATCGTGGACTCCGACCTGATCGCCCGCGAGGTGGTCGCCCCCGGGACGGACGGCCTGGCGGCCGTGGTCGCCGAGTTCGGCCCGCAGGTGCTGCGGGAGGATGGCACGCTGGACCGCCCGGCCCTCGGGGCGATCGTGTTCGCCGACCCGGAGAAGCTCCGGGCGCTCAACGCGATCGTCCACCCGCTGGTGCGGGCCCGTTCCGCCGAACTGGAGGCGGCCGCCGCACCGGACGCGGTCGTGGTGCACGACGTGCCGCTGCTCACCGAGAACGGGCTGGCCCCGCTGTTCGACCTGGTCGTGGTGGTCGACGCCGACGACGAGGTACGGGTGGAACGGCTGGTGCGCTTGCGCGGGATGGCCGTCGAGGAGGCCCGGGCCCGGATGGCCGCGCAGGCCTCGCGGGCGGACCGGCTGGCGATCGCCGACCTGGTGATCGACAACGGCGGGTCGCTGGAGGCGCTGGCGGCGCGGGTCGACGAGGTGTGGGCGGAGCTGGTGGAGCGGGCCGCCGCGTAGCGGCCGCCTCCGTTCCGGCCTCAGACCACCCTGAGCGGCAGTCGGGCCCGGGCGGCGAAGCCGCCCTCGGGGGTCGGGCAGCGGTGGCGCGAGGAGGTCGTCGGCCGGCTGGTCGGTGGGCTGGCGCAGGAGGGGCATGCCTCCACACCCGGGGCGCCCGGGATGATCTCCGGGCCGAGGTGGCCGGTATCGAGTGGCCCGTATCGAGTGGCCGGTATCACCGGTACCGGGCGGCCGGGACGGGACTTGGACGCCGCACCCGTGGGAATGGAGCATGGCGTGATGAATGATCGTTTTTCTGCGGGACCGCTGGCCGTCGAGCGGCTGGAGGAGTACTCCCGCGCCCATCAGGAGGAGATCCTCGGCCCGGGCGAGGATCCGTACGGCGTCGCCTACACCGGCTTGACCTTCCGGCCCAAGGAGATCCACTTCGGCGTCCGGGCCGCCGACGGCCGGCTGGTCGCCCACACCGGGCTGCTCCCCGTCCCGCTCACCGTCGGCGGCACCGACCTGGCGGCGGTGGGCGTCGGCGGGGTGTGCGTCGCCGCCGAGCGGCGGGGCGAGGGCCTGGCGCACGCCGTGGTCGGAGCCGCCGTGGACCACGGGCGCGCGCTGGGCTTCCGGTACGCGCTGCTGTTCTGCCGCCCTCCGCTGGCGATGTTCTACCGGGGGCTCGGCTTCCGCGAGGTGGCCGAGGAGGTGACGGTCGAACAGCCGGAGGGCCGGCTCGCGGTGATGCCGCTGTGCACCATGTGGCGGCCGCTGGCGGCGGACGCCGGGTGGCCGGAGGGGCCGGTGCGGCTGCGTTCACTGCCGATGTGACGGGGCCGCCGACCGGTCAGACGGGCGTCGCCTCGCCGAGCGCCGCGTGGGCGACGGCGGCCTCGGCCAGGGCGCGGATCATCGGGTGGGCCCGGGTGCCGTCGCCGGACAGCTCGGGCTGGAACAGCGAGGCGAGGAAGAACGGGTGCCCGGGCAGCTCCAGGATCCGGACCTGGCCGGACCCGTCCGCCCCGCTGAAGCGCAGCCCGTGGGCGCGCAGCCGGTCCAGGTAGTCGGCGTTGAGGCCGTAGTTGCAGTGGTAGCGCTCCATCGTGCCGGTGGCGCCGAGGGCGCGCTCGGCCAGGGTGCCGGGGGTGATCACGACGGCGCCCTCGTGGCCGACCAGAGAGCAGGCGAGCGGCACGATCACCTGCTGCTCGCGGTCCGGGTCCTGCTCGCCGTGGACGGCCTCGCCGAGGTCGCAGACGTTGCGGGCGTACTCCAGCACCGCGTGCTGGAACCCGGCGCAGGTGCCGAGGAAGGGGATGCCGCCCTCGCGGGCGGTCCGGATCGCGGCCAGGGCGCCGGCCTCGCTGCGGTACGGGCTGCCGGGCAGCAGCCAGATCGCGTCGAAGCCGTCGAGCGCGCCCGGCGCCCCGGCGTCCTCGGTGGGGATCCAGTAGGCGTCCAGGACGAGTTGGTCGCGCTCGGCGAGGGCGTCGAGCAGACCGGGGATGCGGGCGTGCGAGCGGACGGCGGGGGAGCGGTCGCCGACCAGGGCGACCCGCGGGGTCAGGTAGGTCATGCGGCTATCCTGGCCCCGCACCCGAGATCAGCGCCAACGATGATTTCTTACCCGTCGATCAGAACGGTTGATGACCGCCGTGGATCCGCAGCAGCTGCGCACCTTCGCCACCGTCGCCCGGCTCGCCTCCTTCTCCGAGGCCGCCCGGGAGCTCGGCTACACCCAGTCAGCGGTGTCCCAGCAGATCGCCGCGCTGGAGGCGGACCTCGGTACCGCCCTGCTGGTGCGCCGACCGGTCGGCCCGACCGTGGCCGGGCGGCGGCTGCTGGAACACGCCGTCCCGCTGCTGGTCCGGCTGGAGGCGGCGCGCGCCGACGTCGCGCGCCTGGCCGATGCCCCCAGTGCCCGACTGGTGCTCGGGGCAACCCCGTTGGCGGTCGGGGTGGCACTGGGGCGCGCGCTCGGCGAGGTGCGCCGGGCGTACCCGCTGGTGGAGCCGGTGGTCCGGGTGCTCGCCCAGGACGTGCTGGCGGCCCGGGTCGCCACCGGCGAGGTCGACCTCGCGCTGATCGACGGGCTGGCCGCGCCCAGCGACCCGCTGCCGCTGCCCGAGGTCGGCCCGCTGACCACGGTCGCGGTGGACGAGCGGCCCGTCGCCGTCGCCCTGCCCGCCGGGCACCCGCTGGCCGGACGCGCCGGACGCGCCGGACTCGCCCTCGCCGACCTGTCGGCCGCGCGCTGGCTGGACGCCCCCGACCTCACGCCGACCGCGGCCCGGCTGCGGGCCGCCACCGGCACCGACGGCTTCCGTCCCGCCACCCGCTACCGGGGCACCGATCTGCACGGGCTGCTCGCGCTGGTCGCCACCGGGCACGGGCTCACCCTGCTTCCCGAGCCGGTGGTGGCCGGGGCGCCCGGGGTCGACCACGCGCCGATCGCCGCGCCCCGGCTGGTGCACCGCACCGAACTCGTCCACGGCAGCCTGCCCGAGGGGCCGGCGGCGCTGCTGGCACGGCTGCTGGTCGACTGACGCGCGGGCGGATGTGGAGGGGTGGTCACCACTCGTTCACGTCCCGGGGCTGACGGTGGCCGCGCGAACGGTGCTGTCATGGGCACAGTCGCCCGGCGATCGGCCGGGCCGGCCCTGGAGAGCGCCCCATGATGCTCCGTCAGCGTCTCACCGTCGTCGCCGCGGCGGCCGCCCTCGCCGCCGCCGGGCTCGCCACCGGCACCGCGCAGGCCGCCGTCCCGGCCCCGCACGTGGCCGCCAAGTCCGGCACGCTCGCGGCGAGTTGCTCGCAGGCGTACCTGCCGCTGCCCGACCCGGCCTGCACCCCCGGCGCGTACAACCCGGACGTCACCCAGGCCACCATCGGCCGGACCATCTGCGTCTCCGGCTGGACCGCCACCGTGCGCCCGTCGACCAGCTACACCAACGCGCTGAAGGTCCAGCAGATAGCCCGGTACGGCTACTCGGACACCAACCTGTCGGACTACGAGGAGGACCACTTCGTCCCGCTGGAGCTCGGTGGCGCGCCGCGCGACCCGCGCAACCTGTGGCCCGAGCCGCGCTACGGCAACGAGCCCGCGCAGAGCAAGGACTCGGTCGAGACCAGACTGAAGAACGCGGTGTGCGCCCACAAGGTGACGCTGGACGCCGCCCGGAGCGCGATCGCGAGCGACTGGACCACGGCGCTCAGCCGCCTGGGGCTCTGAGCCGGCGGGCAGTGTGATGCCGCCCGGTCCGTCCGGTCCCCTGTGCCGGACGGGCCGGGCGGCCGTCTGTGTGGGTGGTGCGGGGCCGCCGCGGTCGGCGGCCCGTCGTGCGGGTCAGCCGCCCGTCGTGCGGGTCGGCCTCCCCGTCGTGCGGCTCGGCCGCCCGGATCTAGTAGCAGCCGGGAAGGGCCTCGCAGAGCGCGGACGTCATGCCGGTGCCGACGTACTTGTCGTCGGGCGCCTTCCAGGCGTCCTTGGGCTGGGCGCCGCCCTTGGTGGTGGCCCAGACGGACAGTTCGCTGATCGTCCCGCCCGCGTTGACCACGTACTCGTGCAGGGTGACGGTGGAGCCGTCGGCCTGCGGAACCGTCACCGTGGCGGCGAAGTCCGGTGCGTCGGCCGCGCTGCTGACCTTCACGGTGGCGCCCGGTGCGGACTTGGCGCAGTCCTTGACGGCCGCGACGAGGTCGTCCTTGATGACGCCGGTGGTCTGACCGGTGCCGCTGCTGTGGGTCGGGTCACCCCAGAAGAAGAGCGTCTGCTGGGCCGTCCAGCGGTCGCCGCCGAAGCCCACCGAGGCCTTGGCCTTGGCGGTGCCCCCGGTGAACAGGAACTCCTCGCCCTTGGGGAGCGGGGAGTGGCACAGCTCCATGCCCTTGAAGCCGACCGCTCCGGTGACCGGCTTGGCGTTGGCGGCCAGCGGGGCGTAGTGGTAGGTCTCGTCCATCGGGATGCTCTTGGTGTCCATCCAGGCCTTGGCCGGGATGCCGCCCTTGGCGTCGGGCTTCGGCGTGCTTCCCCCGGTGGCGGGAGCGCCGGTGGGCGCCGGGCCGGTCGCCGCGGTGCCGGTCGGTGCGGGGGCGGCGGTCTTGCCGCCGTCCTGGCCGCCGTTGTTCGGGCCGCAGGCGCTCAGGGCGCCCACGCAGAGCAGGGCGGCGGCGGTGGCGGTGACCAGTCGGGTGCTGCTGCGCAACTGACGATTCCTCGCGTGTCCGGTGTCGTGGTTCCGGGCGAAGGCCGGGGACGGCGGCGCTGCGGCCGCCCGTCCTCGCCGCCCGGCCGACCCGTGGCTGCGGGCACTCGGCATGGCTGTTCCTCCCCCGTTTCGTGCTGCCGTCAGGCCCCCTGGCTCCGCAGCTCACCGCTGGTCTGAGGGTTGGTCAGACCGGGCGCTGCGTCGACGGCGGACGAAACTTATGCCACGGGGGCGCCGGGAGCAAAGCGGGATTCCCGCCGGGTGCCGGGCGAGTGCGTCAGTTGCAGCGGGCTGGTGGGGAACATGTGTGCGGCCGCGGCGGAAGCGATGGGCGGAGCACGGCCGCGGCCGCCGGATCCGGCCGCCCCCGGACCCCGCGGATCCCTTGCCGGGCGCACGCTCCGGCGGTGGATCGTACCCGTCCGGAGCGCCACCCGCCCGGCCCGCCGACCCGGCCGACACCAAGGCTTCCTCCCGGCCGCGGACGGGTGTGATCCCACCCACGGTCCGTGTCGTGACGTCCGCTCAGGGTGGCGGTTCGGGTGCGCCCGGTACCGAATCCGGACGGAATCCGGACCGGGCTGTTACGACCGGAGCGCGTGCCGGCCGTTACGGCTGGAGACGGCCGCCCCCGGACGTTACGGCTGGGGGTGGGTGCCCGGGACGCCGAGTTGGGCGGCGAGCCAGGGGAGGGCCTGGGTGAAGGTGGCGGCGCCGGTCTGCCAGGTGTGCTTGCCGGAGCCGACGGTGGAGGTGGTGCGGATGCCGTCCCTGTCGGCGGCTGCCTTCAGGGTCTTGGCGGCCTCGATCTGGCCGTGCTCCTCGTCGCCCTGGCCGAAGTAGCCGGAGACGCCCTGGTACTTGGGGTGGTGGGCGAGCACGGTCAGCGGGTCGTGGGCGGCCCAGGCCGCCGCGTCGCCGCCGTACAGCTCCTGGATGGTGTGGTCCTTGTCGCCGATGTACGGGCCCTTGTCGCCGGAGAAGTCGCCGAAGTGGGTGAAGCGGTTGGGGTGTTCGACGACCAGGTCGACGGCGCAGGTGCCGCCCATCGACCAGCCGGCCACGCCCCACTTGTGGGGGTCGGTGGCGGCGTTGAACGTCTTCTGGATGTACGGCGGGACGTCCTTGAGCAGGTGGCTCTCGGAGTTGCCGTGCGGACCGTCCACGCACTCGGTGTCCACCCGGAAACCTCCGGTGGCGTCCACGAAGACGAGGATCGGGGCGAAGCCGTTGTGCTTGGCGGCGAACTCGTCGGCGGTCCTGACCGCGTTGCCGGAGCGGATCCAGTTGTCGGGCGCCGCGAACTCGCCGCCGATCATCTCCAGCACGGGCAGCTTGGGCCGGCTCTGGCTGCGGAACCAGGCGGGCGGCAGGTAGACCAGCTCCTGGCGGTGGGCGAAGCCGCTCGCGGTGTCCGGGATGTCGACCTGTACGATGCGGCCCGTCCTGGTCTTGCCGTGGATCGAGCCGAGTTCGGCCAGGGTGATCTGGTCCGGCAGCGGCTGGCCGCTGAGTTCGCCGATCGCGTCGTCGATCGTCGGGTAGTAGCCGGTGGCGATGTTCACGCTGTTCGCGGCGCAGAACAGCGCCAGCAGCACGGTCGGTGCCACCAGCAGCCGCCGCCACCACCTGGCGCCGCGCCAGCCGAAGCCCAGCACCGAGAGCGCCGCGATCGCCACCCCGCTCCACAGCCACACCCCGTACGGGATCGGGTCGGTGATCCCGCTCAGGGTGAGCACGCCGACGGCGAGGACCGCGGTGATCGCCAGCGCCGTCCCGAGCGCGATCGGCCCCCACTTGCGCTGCCAGTTCCGGTCCCGCCAACCCGCCGCCGCCACGAACAGGGCGAGGGCGGCGGCCTGCACCGTCCAGGGGAACCAGCCGTCGAGCAGGGAGACGTTCATGCGCGGAGGCTAGGCGCGGCGGATGAGAAGGGGGTGAGAAGGCTGACCGTCCGCTGACCGGCTGCTGGGAGCCGGCTGGGAGGTGAGCCGGGGGCGCGGGTTCAGACGGTGAAGCGGTCGTGCGGGGTCCCGCGCTCCCAGACGGCCTCGAAGGCGGTGGAGACCGTCTTCACCAGGGCGGGGTCCTCGGTGAACTCGTGGCCGGCCCAGGCGCCGTCGCCGGTGAACCAGTGGAAGAGGACCAGGCGGTCGTCGATCAGCCAGAGGTCGTTGCCGGGCAGGGCGAGGTCGGAGGCGAGACGCCGGGGGAGCCAGCGGACCTGTTCCCCAGCCGCGAGGTTGGCGGTGGTGAGGGCGTGCTCCCAGCGGATGTAGTCCGTCACGGGCTCGGAGACGATCCGGGCCCGGCGCAGGACGACGCCCCGGGCGACGGTCTCGCGCACCAGGGGCAGCCAGCCGGCCCAGAAGGCGGAGTCCGGGTCGAGGTCGACGGCGCCGGAGCGCCTGAACTCCTCGAAGGCGGCCGCCTCTTCGGCGACGCCGTAGACGTCACGCATCTCCAGGTGGACGGCCGTGCGCCGCGCGCCCCTCAGCAGGGCGGAGAAGTCCGGCACGTTCTGCGTCATCGCACACCTCTCACGGGGTGGTGGGATCGGGCTCGGTGCGGCGGGCGGAGGCGAGCAGAGCGGCGCGGTCCCGCCACCACGGCAGCAGCTGCACGACACCGAACGTCGCCTCCAGGACGAAGAAGAACCACAGCACCCGGGTGGCGCCGTGGGCCAGCGCGTACGCCTGCCACGAGGCGAACAGCGTACGCGCGATTCCGTCCAACAGGCCGTGCAGCGCCCGCGGTTGGAGGATTCGCAGGAGCGCCCAGACCACCACGACCGAGCCCATCAGGTTCGCGTACAGGGTCTGGAACGGGTCGAGGGCGGGCAGGGCGCCCAGCCCCGACCAGGTGCCGAGCGAGGACAGCGCGCCGTGCAGCAGCGCGTACGTCCACGGGGTCGCGAATCCCGCGGTGACGACGAGGTCGTACCAGGCGCTGGCACGGACGAGGCGGATGTAGGCGGCGGCGCGGGGAGGGGCGAGCGGGGCGGGCTGGTGGGTCATGAGGGGGCTCCTGCCGGTCTTTGGTGGCGGACGGCCTCACGGTAGACAGTGGAGTACTGTCCAAGGTCAAGCCCACGGTTCGGCGGGGAGTGGGGGCGGGGGATCGTTCGGCGGAGGATCATGAGGATCGGGGAGCTGGCCGCGCAGGCGGGCGTCAGCAGGGACACCGTTCGGTTCTACGAGAAGATCGGCCTGCTCGAAGGCCGGCGGCAGGCCAACGGCTACCGTGACTTCCCGCCGGAGGCGGTGGCCTGGCTGCACTACGTCCGCACCGCGCAGGCGCTCGGCTTCACGCTCGCCGAGATCGCCCGGCACGGCGAGCGGCTGCGCGACGCGCCCGACGGCGCGGAGGCGCTGTCCGCGCTGCTGCGGGACAAGATCCGGATCATCGACGAGCGGATGGCCGAGCTGGCCTCGCTGCGGGCGGACCTGGACGCGCGCGTGGGCACCGGGTGCCCGCTGCGCGGCTGAGCCGGTCGGGTCAGCGGGTGGGGATCCCGGGCGCGGTCCAGCTGGCCAGCACCCGGAGGGACTGGGCGGTCTCGGAGCCCGGTTCGACGTTGTAGACGCACAGGGTCTGCTCCGCGTCGCCGGGGACCTGGAAGGACTCGTAGGAGAAGTGCAGGTCCCCGACGAGCGGGTGGTGGTAGTGCTTGGCGCCGTGGGTGCGGCGCAGCACCCGGTGGTCATTCCACCATCCGGTGAACTCCGGTGACTTCAGGGTGAGTTCGCCGACCAGGTCGGCGAGCCGGCGGTCGTCCGGGTAGCGGCCCGCTTCGAGTCGGAGCATGGCCACGGTTTCGGCGGCGATCCGCGCCCAGTCGCCCACCCGCTCGCGGGCCCGGGGGTCGAGGAGGTAGTAGCGGGCCAGGTTGCGGTGGGTGGCGGGCAGGGCGTCGAAGTCCGTGAGGACCTCCCGGGCGAGCCGGTTGGAGGCCAGTACGTCGGTGCGGCGGCCCAGGATGAACGCCGGTACGTGGTCGAGGGTTTCGAGCATCAGGTGCAGGCCGGGCCGGACCCGCTGGGCCTTGGCGGCGGAGGCGGCCCGGTGAGGGCGCTGGGTGCCGGAGTGCAGGAGGTCGGTGAGGTGTTCGCGTTCGGTGTCGTCCAGGCGTAGCGCGCGGGTGATCGCGTCGACGACCTCGGCGGAGGGATTGAGGGCGCGGCCCTGCTCCAGGCGCGTGTAGTACTCGGTGCTGACACCGGCCAGGCGGGCCACCTCGTCCCTGCGCAGGCCGGGTACGCGGCGGACGCGCCCGTCGACGGGCAGCCCGGCCTCCTCGGGGGTGACGCGTGCGCGGCGGGAGCGCAGGAAGCCGGCGATCTCCTTGGTGCGGTCCATGGGTCCATTGTCGGTGTGGTGGGTGGGGGTGTGCGCGCTCTTGGGTGGCCCTGGTGGTACCTGCCTGGGCAGGGCCAGTTGTGGCGGTCCGGGGGGATGGTCCGGGGGTTGTACTGGATCTGCGGCCGACGGGGATCGGCCGAAAGCCCCTTGGAAGGAAAGTGCCATGCTTACGAACACTCTGTCCCGGCCGCTGACCGGCCGTGTCGCCGTCGTCACCGGGGCCTCCAGCGGCATCGGAGAGGCGTCCGCCGAGAAGCTGGCGTCGCTGGGTGCCCGCGTCGTCGTTCTGGCGCGGCGGGCCGAGCGGCTGGCGGAGCTGGTCGGGCGGATCGAGGAGAACGGTGGCGCTGCGTCGGCGATCGCCGTCGATGTCACCGATGCGGCTGCCGTACGGGCGGCCGCGGAGCGGGTGGAGGCCGAGTTCGGCGGGGCCGACCTGCTGCTGAACAACGCCGGTGTGATGCTGCCCGCTCCGATCGAGGAGCTGGCGACGGAGCAGTGGAAGCAGCAGATCGACCTGAACATCACCGGGCTGATGAACGCGATCGGCGCCTTCACCCCGCAGCTGGTGAAGGTTGCGGCGGAGCGCGGGGTGGCGGACCTGATCAACACCTCGTCCATCGCGGCGCAGAACATCTTCCCGAACTTCGCGGTGTACTCGGGGACCAAGGCGTACGTCAGCCACCTGTCGCGCCACCTGCGGGCGGAGCTGGGCGCGAAGAAGGTGCGGGTGTCGGCGGTCGAGCCGGGGATCGTCGGCACCGAGTTGCAGAGCCACGTGACGGATCAGGGCGCGCTGGAGTGGCTGGAGGGGTCGAAGGAGACCGTGGAGTGGCTCACGCCGGAGGACGTCGCGGAGATGGTCGGTGTGATCGCGACGCTGCCGGCCCGGGTGAACCTGCAGCAGGTCACCATCATGCCGACCGGGCAGGCCAGTTGAGCGGTGGCGCCGCGGACGTGTCACGGGCGGTGCTGACGAGGCGGCGCAGGGCGGCCTGAGCGGGCGGGCCCCAAGTGACCTTCCCGCCGGGGCGGTTGTGGCGGCCGGCCTCGCCGACGAAGATGCCGCCGAGGGCCCGGATGAGGGCCCAGCCGCGGGCGCGGCGCAGGGTGGCGGGGTCGGCGGCCGGTTCGTAGGCCTGGTGGAAGAGCTCGGCGGCGCCGTCCGGGAGCAGGTTCCAGGCGGCGGCGAGGTCGCAGGCGGGGTCGCCCGCGCAGAGTGCGCCGAAGTCGATCACGCCGCAGAGGGCGCCGTCGGCGGTGAGGACGTTGGCGGGGTGGAGGTCGCCGTGGATCCAGAGGGCCGGGCCGGTCCACGGCGGGGCGGTCACGGCGTCCTCCCAGAGGGCGCGGACGGCGTCCGGGTCGGGGATCAGGCCCAGATCGGTGGCGGTGGCGAGGCCCGTGGTGAACTGCTCGGCGTGCAGGGCCAGTGGACCCCCGCGGTCGTCGCGCCCGGTGGGGGCCGAGGCGGGGGCGGGCCGGTGGAGGGCGGTCAGGAAGGCGGCCAGAGTGCGGGCGGATTCGGCGGCGCGGGTGACGGGCGCGCGGTCGGCGGGGGTGCCGGGGACCCAGGTGGTGACCAGCCAGGGGTGGGGGAAGCGCTCGGAGGGCTCGCCGAGACGCTGCGGGACCGGGATCGGGAGGGACAGACCGGCCGGGAGCGCGGGTATCCAGGTGTGCTCCTTGCGCAGCATGTCCCCTGCCGACTCCGTCGCCCAGGGCACCCGGACGGCGAGGTCGTCCCCGAGCCGCCACATCTGGTTGTCCCAGCCGCGCGCTCCGAGCCGGAGGGGGAGGTGGGCGAGGTCGGGATGCTGGGAGAGCAGGAGGTGGCGGAGGAGGCCGGCGGTGATCTCGGTCGGCGTGTGGGGCATGGGGGAACGGTAGTTGAGGCCGACGGCCGGGTGCAGGGAAACGGGCGGCCCCGCGCGATGCGCGGGGCCGCCCGTGGTCTGCGTCAGGGGGCGGTCGGGAAGTCGCCGGCCCGGACGCCGGCGACGAACGCTCGCCAGGCCGCAGGAGAGAAGCCGAGGGCCGGGCCGTGGGGGTCCTTGCTGTCGCGGACCGGGATGAGACCGGTGATGCCGTCGGCTACTTCGACGCAGTTGTCGTTCGGGTTGCTGGCGATTGCCTTCCTCCACTGGACGGGGAGTGCTGAGGCGACAGGGAAATGAGTCACTTGAGCATGTCTCTCTTCTGTGCGATGAGGCTACGAGACTGGTCGAGGTCCAGGGCGGTTGCCATGATTTCGTCGAACGCCGCTCGATAGATGTTGACTTGGCTCGGGTCTTCAACCCAGTCGCTGCTGAGCATGCCGCTGAGCAGGACCAGGTCAAGATCTCGTTGCCGGAACTCCAGTAGTGCGAACGATCCAGTCATTCCGGGGTGCGGCGGAGCCATGGACGGCATGATCTGAACTCTGATGTTGGGGAGCTGGCTGAACTGCAACAGCTTGGCCAACTGATCGGCCATGACGCGGCGTGGGTGAGCTCGACGTGAGCGATGTACGCGGAGAGGTTCGCCGAGGCCTTGGCTCACGCGTTGTCGGACGAGGTGGTGCTCACCCGTACGGTCGCGGGCATGCCGGCACAGGGAACGAGGACTGCGCGGCAGCCCACCGCGACGGCCTGCCTGGCCTGCACTTGTGACGGCGGCCAACCGGAAGTCAGGGACGCACCGGTAGATGACCGGCGGGGGTGGATCCGGGGTGGTGACGCGACCGTGGCCTCCACCCCATCTCGGAGTGGAGGCCGGCAGGTGCACGTGGAACGCAGCGGCGACGGCCATGAGGCGGCTCCGGCAGCGCGGGCGGTTCCCAGCCTTCGCAGGCCTTGTCCCTCAGTGGCTCAAGGGCTCGGATTTACTGTTGGCTCGCCGCGCATATACGGCGATCTGAAGTGCCAAACCCTGCGCTTTCATCGGTAGCGAGTGATCCGGACCGAGATCACGCCCTCATGCTCCATATCGGCTCCCTCGCCGGTAGCAACGTCAAGAAGCACCGGCCCCCTGGATGTATGCGCCACAGCGATCAGCCTGCCGACGCTCTCCCGCCCGCGGCGATCACGCCGGCGGACCCAGGCCAACATGCGAGCGCCCTCCGGGGTACGGACCACCCTGGCCATTGCGGTCAGCCAGTCGGTGAACTCGGCCGTTTCCAGGACCGGTCCCAGTTGCGCCATGGTGGGTGCGAACCAGGCCGCTTGGCCAGGAGCAGGCGGCAGTGCCATCTCATCCACGCCCGGCACGCCGTCGGCGAGCCACCGCTCCAGCCATCCCCATGGGTCGGTGTTGGGTAGTCCGAACGGTGAAGTGTCATCCTTCGGCACCACAACGGCAGCATCCAACATTCCCCGGGACCAATCCCCGGTCGCGAGGAAGTCGCGGTTGTTGCACGCGAAGAGCCAACCCCGGCCGAGATCGTCCTCTTCGCCGTGATCGACCAGAACGACCTCGCCGCGGTAGTGCTCAGCCAGCCACGCCTCGGCCTTGGCCACTGCTGAGGCCAGGTCGGTGGCGGCGCGCCGCCACGGTGGAGAGGCGGAGGAGGCGCCACCACGCGGTCGGTGGAAACGGGCCAGGGCGAGCTGGCGCACCCCGGTCGTTTCGAGGCGGGCGAGTCCGCCGCTCTGTCCGTCCAGCACGGTGACGCGGTTTCCGTCGTTGTAGACGTACAGCAGATGCCCGGTTGCCTCGAAACCGCCCAGCTCACGACGGACCCGCACGACACCGCGCGTGTCCTGGCCTCCCTGGTCGACAGCCGCGAGCACCTCGTCCCAGTCCGCACAGGTGCTGACTTCAGCGCCAGTGAAGTATCGGCGGATCAACCGCGGCCACCAGCCCGGCGCTTCATGGTACGGCTGCCACGGCAACATGCTGATCGCCGCCTGGTCGATGGCTGCGTCCACTGCTACCACACAGCTCCGGGCATTGACTCGGTTCTCCCAGTCCTGCCGAGTGCGTGGACTGGGGTCCTGAGCGAGTGCCGTCGCATCTCCCCAGGGGTCACTATTGCCCGGGTGGAAAGGAGCCGATCCGTCCTTCGGCACGACGATGGAGGCGTTGAGCATCGGAGTGGTTTTGTATCCGGGTCCGGGCAACGCGCGCAGGGCATACCACCACGCCTGCTCGGTTTCGGCGACCGGCTGGTCAGCGGCGAGATCGACCACCGGCCCGTAGAGCTGTCGTAGCCAGGCCCGCGTACCGGCAGTGGTGTCGTTCACAGCTCGGAGTCCGGGAGTGGAGAGAAATTTCCGGTCTCCAGAAAGTAAACACTCTGTTTTACGGAAAGGTTGGACGGGATGAAGTCGACTGCACCGTTGTCCTTGCGAACGTACAGGTGTCGGTTTCTCGGTCGCGTGCTGGCGTCGCCGGTGTCGAGGTACTCCTGGGTGTCGAACGGCACCCCCCAAGCCCACCCGTACTCCTTGATCCATTCGTCCCGAAGGGCGATGGTCGGCGGCGCCTTGGGATAGAGAACAGAAAGACGGGCCCGAGCCGCCTCGATTACTTCCTGTCGCGTCATCGGCACCAAACTCCTTGCGCAAATTGGTCGACACAATCCCGACCATGGCTATCGATAGGGCATATATCTTATACTGACGATGTCATCCGTTTCCAGCGTTGCCAGTCTGCCAGTTTGACCGTCTATATAGATCACGCGGCCATCGATGTTGACCACGTTGAACACATGACCGGTGTATCCATCCCGTGTGATGTCAACAACCCCGCGAGAGCCGGGTCCTCTTGCTGCCATGTCCTCGCTGATCGCATCGTAGCCGCGGACCGGATGGAACGAGGCTTCCGGATCTCCGAGCTCTTTTCTGTACAAGTCTTCCATTTCCATATCAGTGCGCCCCCGCGGAAGCGGGGCGGTATACACGTCCAGGCCATCAAGCCTTCTGTCAACCGTGACAACATTATTGGTGCAGTTCACGTTATATCCCGGTTGCCCGGCTTCCAGGCGCGGACTGTTCATGTCCTTCAGCCAGGGGAATTCGCTGTCGATCAGGGCCTGGGCCTGCTCCGGTGACACCGAACCCGCGTGGTAGGCCGGGTATGTGGCTCGGGTGTCCGGCCGCCATGGACCTTGCGGCTCGAAGATGTCCTTGTACCAGTCAGCTGTACCACCCTGCTCGGCGGCGTCCTTGGCGGCCTGTTCGGCGGCGTTCTTGGCTGCGTCTTCGGCTACGGCGGTGGCTTCGCGTTCGGCGGCGGAGGCCGCGACGCCGCTGCCTCCGGTTTCGGGGGCGAGTAGCAGGTTGCCGAAGAGTTTGCCGCCGGCTTCGGCGGGGTCGGAGCCCCAGCCGCTGCCGACAAGACCCTTGACTGCCTCAGTCGGGTTGTTGGCGCTGCTGGACAGGCCGGCCACGAGGCCGGAGAGGCCCGTGGCGTACTCGGCGGGGTGCGTGGCGTTGTAGGGGTCGAGCGGGTTCACGCTGCGCAGGAGCTTGTTCAGGTCCACGGCGCTCTTGATGACACCGCCGCCGAAGTGGACGGCGAGCTGCGGGACGGACGTGGCGGTGTCCATCAGGTCGGCCTTGAGGATCTCGGTCTGGCTCGGCATCGCCGGGGCGGACTCCACGAGCGCCTTGACCGTTGCGAGTGCCGTTCGGGCGGCTGAGTCCCGCTGGGTGCGGGCGGCGTTCAGCTTGTCCTCGGCCTCCTTGAACTGGGCAACCGCGTCCGCAGGGGGCGTGAACTCGCCGGGCTTGGCCGGCGGGTCCCCCTGGCGCTGGTCGGCCGGGACCGCGTTATAGGCCTTGAGCCGCAGGTCGTAGGTCATCGCATCGTTCATGTAGGTCTTGGCGGCGGCGTCCGTCTTCTTCTGCGCCTCCTTCCAGATCCTGACGGCCTCCTTCGCCTGGTCCTGCGCCCAGCTGACGGTGTGGGCGTAGGTGGTCAGAGCGGTGCCGGCCTTCGCGAAGGCGTCCGCCGCCGTCAGCCACTGCCTGGGCTGGGGGTCGAACTCCCCGCGGAACTTCTCGGCGGCCTCTCCCCTCCAGTGGTCGGTGTCCAGGCGGGTCAGGCCCTGGCCGGCCTTGGAGAACGCGTCGTGGAACTTCTGCAGGTGACCCGCGACCTCGTTCAGCTTCTTGGCGTCGCCGTGAAGCAGTTCCTTCGGGTCGTCGCTCTGGTCGAGGTTGCGTTCGGCGACCTTGACGCCGGCGTCGTCGGCGATGTCGTCGCCCCAGCCACTGACGGTCTGTCCGGCGCCGTGCAGGCCGGCCGCGTCGAGTGCCTCCCCGGCCAGGTGCCCGCCCTTGCGCAGGCCCTTGGCGACGAACTTCGTTCCGCTGTCGACGGCATCGTCGACGAAGTCCAGGGCGTCTCCGAGGAATCCCATGCCGTCACTTCTCCGGGGCCGGCGGGACGGGGCCGACCGTCGCGTTGAGCGTCATGTTGACCACGCCGGGCTTCTGGAGCGCGTCCTGGGCTGCCTTCTGCCACTGCTGCTTGATGTCGGTTTCGGCCTTGTCGAACGACTTTCCGGAGTAGTCGGGGTGCATGACATCGTTGATCGGGTTGTCAGCCCACACCTGCGACCACGACTCGTGCTCGACCTGTTCCTCGGTCAGGTGGGGGTTGCCCAGCACGCCGGCCACGACGTCCTTCGTCAGCCCGCTCGCGTACTGCTCCTGCTCGTGGTAGGTACCGGCCGCCAGACCGACCTTGTTGGCCATGTCCGAGCCCTTCACCACCAGCGATCTGACCGCCCAGCTCCAGCGCTCGCAGAACTCACCGAACGACGTCGACAGTTCGAAGTCACCGGCATCCATCCCACCCAGCTCCAGCTCGGTGAACCCGCGCCCGCCCTCGGCGACCCCGGCTATGCCGATCGACTTCAACTCGGCGATCACTCCGTTGAGGCCGTCCGCTACGAGCTTCAACGCCTCAGGATCTGCCTGATAGCCCTCACCCAACGCTCACAACCCCCGTCATCTCCGGCCCGTCCAGAGCCACCTCGTCCGGCACGATCCCCCGCACCGGCGGAAAGAGCATCGGCTCCTTCCCCGCCACATCCAGCGCGATCCCCCCGGGCACGTCCAGACCCGGCACTGCCACATCCAACAACCGGCTCCCCAGCACGGTCATGTATGGAAACCCGTCCAGCGACAGCCCCTTCGACCGCACGAACGCCGCCAATTCCTCCTCGGACGAGAACGCGAAGATCCACCGCAGACCCCCCTGGTCCCCCGTCCACACCGCATCATCGCCCCACAACGGCACCAGCACCGCGCTGAGCCGGAACTGCGCCAGCATCACCGACGGATCCCCGACGCCAGCCCGCAGGATCCGCACCTGGTGCACCAGGCCCGCGTTACTCACCGTCACCCCCCAGACGCAAACCGCTCGACACCTTAGCGCACGCACTTTCGACCGGAGTGTCACTGGCCCGTCAAGCGTCTCGAAAGGGAAGAATCGGCTCCGCATCCGTGAACGGGACTGACCGAACTGCGGATACTCACCGCGATCGAGACCTGAACGCGGCCCGCGCACCTCGGCGCTTCCGCCTTGGCCTGCGATCGGGAACGACCTGCCCAGATCCAGATCGACGTGCCGTTCATCGGACCGCTCAGGCCCCGGGCTGCGGCGTCGAAGCGCAGTACTGGGCTTTGATCTGCTGCTCGGCCTCGTGCGGTAGGTACCCTCTCGCCGTGATCGATCACGGAATAGCCCTTCCGAACTTCCGGCTCCATGTCGTACCGGCGGTCGTGGCCCTGGCCAGTCCGACCTGGCAGCGGGAAGTCTGGCTCGACCGGGACCAGTTCGAGAATCTCGACTACATCGTGCACGTGCTCTTCGACGACTTCTGCGATGCGCACGAGCCCGCGCCTTTCCTGGGTGGGAGCCTGCGTACCGAGGAGGAGGTCGGGCTGATGGCGCTTCTCGGCGCCGACTATGGCGCGGTGCAGGATGAGGTCGGCGCCTCCTCTCCGGACGAGGCCTACTTGGATGCCCCGGGCTGGCACGCCGTAGTCAGTGCGGCGGCCCGGTCGGCCCAGGTGATGCTGAGCAACGACTACCTGGCTCCGGCCCGGCTGCTTGAGGCTGGTGACAGCTAGGCGAGGCTGCGCACGGGAGCGGGGCGGGTAGGGCCCGCCCCGGCGGGCTCAGCCCGCGAAGCGGTCGCGCAGGCCGGCGAGGCCGGTGGTGAAGACGCCGTGGACGCGTTCCGTCGAGTCCTTGCGGTGTTCGGCGTCGATGTCGTACCGGACGCTCCACTCCACGAAGCTGGCGGCCAGTTCGGTCACCGGGGTGACGCGCAGGGTGGCGCGGTAGCCGTCGAAGTGGAAGGTGCCGTCAGGGAAGCTGTAGGTGTAGCTGCGGGCCTCGTCGTCGTAGGCGAGCAGCGTCTCGTGCAGGACGACGCCGTCGGGCAGTTCGAAGACCCGGACCGATCCGATCGCGTTCCCGGCCAGGCCGTTGCCGAGCCGGCTGGGCGGCAGGTGGGGGTGCCAGTCGCCGAGGGCGTGGAAGTCGCCGACCAGCTCCCACACCCGCTCGGCGGGGGCCTCCACCACTGTGCTGACTGTCAGGACCGCCATGGTCGTTGCCGCCTTTCGTTCGGTGGGTGACGGCTCATTCTGATGCTCCGTCAGACCGCGGCGCCAGGGGACAGGCCGGTCGGGGTGGCCCGTAGGATCGTCGATCATGGAACCGAGTACCGGACTGATCGCCGTGCCGCCCGGCCGCGTCACGCTCTCCGACCGCCGCACCCAGCGGACTTGGCGCGTGGAGGTGGCCCCGTTCGAGCTGGGCGTCTGTTCGGTCACCCGTGAGGAGTACGAGGGCGTCGCGGGCGACCGTCGCCCCGCGCACAGCGTGTCCTGGCTCGACGCCGTCCGCCACTGCAACGAGCTGTCCCGGCGCGAGGGCCTGGCGCCCGCCTACCGGGTGGACGGTGAGGAGGTGGCCTGGGACCGCGACGCCGACGGCTACCGGCTGCCGACCGAGGCCGAGTGGGAGCACGCCTGCCGGGCCGGGACGGACGGGCCGCGCTACGGTCCGCTGGACGAGATCGCCTGGCACCGCGGCAACTCGGGCGAGCGCCCGCACTCCGTCGGAGAGCTGCGGCCCAACGGCTACGGGCTGTACGACCTGCTCGGCAACGTGTGGGAGTGGTGCTGGGAGCTCTACGACCCCGAGGTGTACGGCAGTTACCGCGTCCTGCGCGGTGGCGGCTGGTTCGACGAGCACTGGAGCTGCCGCGCCTCCGTCCGCCGCCGCAGCCACCCGACACTGCGGATCGACGACGTGGGCTTCCGGCTCGCCCGTTCGACGGGTGCCTGACCCCGGCGCCTGACCAAGACGAACACCCGGCGGAACCACCTCGGCGGGCCGCGCGTTGGCGCCTGCGTGAGCGATGAAACGGTATCCCTGCGTCCGATAGCCGAAGCCGACCTCCCCGCCTTCGGCCGACTGGTCAACGACCCCGAGGTGGTGGGCGAGTTCCAGTGGTACGGCTGGCGGGATCCGGAGCGGTTCCGGCGCCGGTGGGCGGAGCACGGGCTGCTCGGCGACGACCAGTGGATCTTCGCGGTCGTCGCCGGGGAGGAGTTCTGCGGCTTCGTCGCTGCCCGGCGGAAGGCGATGCTGCCGACGGCGCCGTACTGGAACATCGGCATCCAGCTGATGCCGCAGGCTCGTGGACGGGGGATCGGCACCCAGGCCCAACGACTGCTGGTGGACTACCTGTTCGCCCACACGCCGACGATGCGGGTGGAGGCGGACACGGACGTCGACAACATCGCGGAGCAGCGTGCCCTGGAGAAGGTCGGCTTCACTCGGGAGGGCGTCCATCGCGCGGTGAACTTCCGGGCCGGGCAGTGGCGCGACGGGGTGTACTACGGCCTGCTGCGCACCGACCCGAGGCCCTGAGTCAGAGGTCTGAGCCAGAGGACCTGAGCCAGAGGTCCTGAGCCAGGGCCCTGAGCCGGGGCCCTCAGGCGACCCCGAACCACTCCTCGGCGAGGTCGTCCAGGGTCCGCGCCGAGGGATTCAACTCCTTGAGGTACCACGGCAGGTGGCTGTACACGTGCAGCAGCGTGTACGCCATCAGCAGCCGTGGTTCGAAGGGGCGGCCGTAGGCGGCGAGCAGCTGTCCGAGCAGGTGCGGGTCGGCGCGCGTGGTGAAGAGGCCGACGGCGACCAGGTCGTAGGCCGGATCGCCGGTCATCGCGGGCTCGAAGTCGATCAGGCCGGTGAGCCGCCAGCCGCCGGCCGGGTCGGTGATCAGGTGCTCGCGCATGAACTCGGTGTGCAGCAGGGATCGTTGGGCGGAAGCCGGCAGCGGGGCGGCGGCGAGGAACCCGGGGATCTGCTCCAACCACGCCTCCGGCAGTCCGCGTTCGCGCTGCCGGTCGACGGCGCTCGCGCGCTGCCGGGCCAGGAAGGCGGCCCAGTCGCCGGGGGCGAGGGTGTCGGCGAGCGGTCCGGCGTCGAGGGCGTGGAGGGCGGCGAGCGCCTCGCCGCAGTCGCGGGCGATCCGCTCGCGGTCGGCCCGGGGGATGCGCGGCCAGGCGGGGGCGAGGCCCTCGCCGTGGAGGCGGGACATCAGGACGTAGCGCCAGCCGTTGACGTACTCGCCCGCAGCCCGGACGGCCGGGGTGGGGATCGGCAGCGCGCCGTCCAGGAAGGTCAGGACGCGCTCCTCGACGAGGCCGTCCCGGGCGCTCGCCGCCGGGAACAGCTTGAGCACGTGCTCCCCGCCGACCGCGTAGACCGGGACGGACCCCTCCGCGAAGCGCGTCAACGGACGCCCGTCGAGGCCGAGCAGCGCGCCTCGGCGCCCGGGCGCATCACCGACTCGTCGGGGACGACCGCGTCCCACTGTTCGTCCGTCTCGACCGGAGGCAGCACAGCGCCACGGTAGGCGTACCAACCGCCCAGCGGCAAAGGATTTTCAGGGCGTGTCGGGCCGGGGGACGCGGCCTCCGGGGACGTCGGCCGAAACGGGTTCCGGGCCGGTGGCCGGGTCGCGGGTGAGCAGGTAGCGGGCGCCGGGGCCGGCCTGGGCGGCCCGGTCGCCGGCGTTGTAGAGGGCGCAGCGGGTGAGCGAGAGGCAGCCGCAGCCGATGCAGCTGGTGAGTTTGGCCTTGAGCAGTTCGAGTTCGGCGATCTGTTCGTCGATCCGGCCCTGCCAGGACGCGGCGACGGCGGTCCACTCGGCGCCGCTGGGGGCGGGGCGCTCGGGCAGCCGGTCGAGGGCGACCTTGGCCTCGTCCAGGGAGAGGCCGACCCGCTGGGCGGCCCGGACGAAGGCGATCCGGCGCAGCGTGCCGCGCAGGTAGCGGCGCTGGCCGCCGGAGGTGCGGGTGGCGTGGATCAGGCCGAGGCTCTCGTAGTAGCGCAGCGCGGAGGCGGCCAGGCCGCTGCGGGCGGCCAGCTGGCCGATGGTGAGCAGGTCGTCGGAGCGCGGGCCGGTGGTGCGGGCGCCGTCGGGTATCGCGGTCATGGGCACTCACTGTAGCCGCTTGACCTCAAGCTGGCTTTAAGTTGCACGATCGGTCCATGACGACGACGACAGAGACGGCGGCCCGGGCCCGGTTCGAGGACCTCCAGGCGCTGATGGCCCTGATGACCGGCGACGAGAAGCACGACGTCGCCGCCACCTCCACCCTGGACGCGCTCTGGGTGCTGTACGACCGGGTACTGAGGGTGACCCCGGACACCGCCGAGGCGCAGGACCGCGACCGCTTCCTGCTCTCCAAGGGCCACGGCCCGATGGCCTACTACGCCGTGCTGGCCGCCAAGGGCTTCATCGACCCGGCCGTGCTGCCGAGCTTCGGCGGCTACGACTCGCCGCTGGGCTACCACCCGGACCGCACCCTGCTGCCCGGCGTGGAGATCTCCTCCGGCTCGCTCGGCCACGGCCTGCCGCTGGCCGTCGGCACCGCGCTGGGCCTGCGGGCGCAGGGGCTGACCGAGCCGGCGGTGTGGGTGCTGGTCGGCGACGCCGAGTTCGACGAGGGCTCCAACCACGAGGCGGTGGCCTTCGCCGGCGCCTACGGGCTGGACCGGCTGCACGCGGTGGTGATCGACAACTCCTCGGCCACCCACGGCTGGCAGGGCGGGATCGCCCAGCGGTTCGCGGCCGCCGGCTGGTCGGCCGCGACGGTGGACGGCCGCGACCACGAGGCCCTGCACCGGGCCTACACCACCGCGCACCCGGGCCGCCCGCACGTGGTGGTCGCCCGGGTCGAGCCGAAGAACTCCTGAGCCCCGGAAACCCCCGACCAAGCCGGCACCACGAACGCGAAAGGCACTTCACCGATGGACACCATGCGCGAGCGCTTCGTCGACGTCACCACCCGCCTCCTGGACGAGGACCCCCGGCTGGCCGTGGTGCTCGCCGACATCACCGCCGCCGCCTTCGAACCCGCCCGCGAGCGCCACCCCGACCGGGTGGTCAACGTCGGCATCCGCGAGCAGCTGCTGGTCGGCGCGGCCGGCGGCCTGGCGCTCAGCGGGATGCGCCCGATCGCCCACACCTTCGCCAGCTTCCTGGTCGAACGTCCCTTCGAGCAGCTGAAGTTGAGTCTGGTCCACCAGGGCGTCGGCGCCGTTCTGGTGAGCGCGGGCGGCTCCTACGACAACCCGGCGGCCGGTCGCACCCACATGTCCCCGGGCGACGTCGCCCTGCTGGACACCCTCCCGGACTGGACGGTGCACGTCCCCGGCCACCCGGAGGAGGCCGAGCAGTTGCTGCGCCACGCCGTCGCCGACGGCGACCGCAATGTGTACGTCCGGCTCTCCAGCCACCAGAACGCCGCGCCCGTCCCGGTCGAGCCCGGCCGCTTCACCACCGTGCGCACCGGCTCGCGCGGCGTGGTGCTGGCCGTCGGCCCGATGCTGGACGCGGTGCTGGCGGCCACCGAGGGCCTGGACGTCACCGTGCTGTACGCGGCGACGGTGCGCCCCTTCGACACCGCCGGGCTGCGCGCCGCGCTGGGCGAGCGGACGGACGTGGTGCTGGTGGAGCCGTACCTGGAGGGCACGTCGGCGAACGGGGCGCACGCCGCGCTGGCCGACCGCCCGCACCGGGTGCTGGCCCTGGGCGTGCCGCGCGGCGAGCACCGGCACTACGGTTCGATGGCCGAGCACCTGCCCGCCTACGGCCTGGACGCCGCCTCGCTCAAGGATCGGATCGGGACCTTCCTCTGGTGACCCCCGGAGCTGCTCCGGCGGGGCCTCAGGTGCGGACGACCGCGGCCGAGTCCGCCGCCAGCCGTACCGCCGCACCCTCCAGGGCGGCCGCCCCGAAGGCCGCCACCACCTCCCGCCCGGCGTCCGCCAGCGGCAGCGCCGCCTCGCCCGGCCCGAGGTTGACCGCCACCCGGTACGGTCCCCGGTGCACCACCAGCCAGCCCGCCGCCTCGTCGAAGGCGACCCGCACCGCGTCGAGGTCCGGGTCGGCCAGCTCCGGGCGCTCGCGCCGCAGTCGGATCAACGTCCGGTACCAGGCGAGGAGTTCGCTGTGCGGGGCGCGCCGGGCCTCGGTCCAGTCGAGTACGGAGCGCAGCACGGTGGCCGGCTCCTGCGGGTCCGGGACGGCCTCGGCGGCCCAGCCGTGCTCGGCGAACTCCCGGCGCCGGCCGCGCCGGACGGCCTCCGCGAGGTCGGGGTCGGTGTGGTCGGTGAAGTACTGCCAGGGGGTGGCGGCGCCCCATTCCTCGCCCATGAACAGCATCGGGGTGAACGGCGAGGTGAGCACCAGCGCGGCCCCGCAGGCCAGCCGCCCGGCGGGCAGCGAGGTGGAGATCCGGTCGCCGAGCGCCCGGTTGCCGACCTGGTCGTGGGTCTGGAGGTAGCCGAGCAGCCGGTGGCCGCTGCCGGGGCCGAACGGCCGCCCGTGGCTGCGCTCCCGGAAGGAGGACCAGGTGCCGTCGTGGAAGAAGCCGCGCCGCAGGGTCTTGGCCAGGGCGGCGAGCGGCTCGCGCGCGAAGTCGCCGTAGTAGCCCTGGGATTCACCGGTGAGCGCGCAGTGCAGGGCATGGTGGAAGTCGTCGCTCCACTGGGCGGTGAGGCCCTGGCCGCCGGCCTCGCGGGCGGCGGTGGTGCGCGGGGTGTTGAGGTCGGACTCGGCGACCAGGAACAGCGGCCGGTTGCTCGACACCGCCAACCTCTCGACCTCGTACGACAGTTCCTCCAGGAAGTGGACGGCCCGGTCGTCCGCGAGGGCGTGCACCGCGTCCAGCCGAAGGCCGTCGATCCGGTAGTCGCGCAGCCAGGCGAGCGCGCTGCCGATCAGGTAGGCGCGCACCTCGTCGGAGCCGGGCGCGTCCAGGTTGACCGCCGAGCCCCACGGGGTGTGGTGCCGGTCGGTGAAGTACGGGCCGAACGCCGGGAGGTGGTTGCCGGACGGGCCGAGGTGGTTGTGCACCACGTCGAGCACCACCCCGAGGCCCTTGCGGTGCGCGGCGTCCACGAAGCGCTTGAGTCCCTCCGGACCGCCGTACGGCTCGTGCACGGCCCACAGCGACACCCCGTCGTAGCCCCAGCCGTGCTTGCCGGGAAACGGGCAGACCGGCATCAGTTCGACGAAGTCCACGCCCAGCTCGACCAGGTGGTCGAGCTGTTCGGCGGCCGCGTCGAAGGTGCCGCGCGCGGTGAAGGTGCCGATGTGCAGCTCGTACAGCACCGCGCCGGGCAGCGCGCGGCCGCGCCAGCCGGTCCGGGACCAGCGGAAGGCGGCGTGGTCCACCGCCCGGCTGGGGCCGTCCGGGCCGTACGGCTGCCGGGGCGAGCGGGGGTCGGGCAGCGGCGGGCCGCCGTCCAGCCGGAAGGCGTAGTCGCCCTCGGGGGCCTCGCCCGTCCACCAGCCGTCCCGGTCCGGGCAGCGGGCCAACTCGTGCGCGCCGCCGTCGACCTCGACCGAGACCGAGGAGGTCGCGTACGGCGCCCAGACCTCGTAGCGCGACATCCTCAGCCCCTCCTGCTCAGCAGTGCCACCGGATACGTCGCCAGCAGCTCCGCCACCGGCACCGGTCCGGCCGGGAAGCTGCGCAGCGACAGCTGGTCGGTCCACGGGCCGCCGGCCGGCAGCTCCAGCACCTCGCCGCGCCAGCCGCCGGACCGGGCCAGCCCGTACGGCAGCCGGGTGACGGCGGTGACCACGTCATCGCCCCGGGCGAAGGCCAGCAGGTGGTCGGGGGCGGCGAGCGGCCGGTAGGCGCCGAGCGGGCCGGAGCGGCGCAGGTGCAGGGCGGTGGCGGTCAGGTGCAGTTTCTCCCGGGCGAGGTCGCCGGGCCGCGGGGTGGCCGCGTCGGTGAGCCGTACGGCCAGCGCGCCGAGGTCCACCACGCCCCGGTTGTCCGGGTCGACCAGGGTGTACAGCGGCTCCTCGCTGCCCTGGTAGAGGTCCGGCACGCCCGGGACGGTCAGGTGCAGCAGGGCGGCGGCCAGGGTGTTGGAGCGGGCGTACGGGGCGAGGGAGTGGACCAGGCCCTCGATCCGGGGGAGCAGCCCGGCGTTGCCGAAGACGGCGCGGGCCCGCTGCTCCAGGGCCTGCTCGTACCCGGGGTCGGGGTTCGTCCAGGAGGTGTGCAGCTTGGCCTCGCGGGCGGCCTTGAGCAGGGCGGCGACCAGCCGGTCGGGGGTGATCGGCCAGGCGGCGACCAGGGTGTGCCAGAGCACCCAGTCGGCGTCCCGGTCGAAGCCGGGCCCGGCGGCGGTGGACCAGGCGGCGGCCTCGGCGGCCCAGGCCTCGGGCTGCTCGGCGAGGACGGCGAGCCGGGCCCGGGCGTCGGCGCTGCGCTTGGTGTCGTGGGTGGAGAGCACCGTCATGCTGTGCGGCCAGGTGCGCTCCAGGTACCGGCACCAGTCGTGGAAGTCGGCGGGGTGCAGCCCGGGCCTGGCGGGCTCGCCGCCGACCTCGTTGAGGCCGGGCAGGGCGTTCCAGCGGTAGAAGGCGGTGTCCTCGACGCCCTTGGCGGCCACGGCGGCGGCGGTCTGGGCGAAGCGCACGCAGAACTCGTCCTTGTCGGCGCTGCGGCCCAGTTCCCCGAGGGCGAGCGCGGCGACCAGGCGCTCGGTGGGGTCCGTGGCGCCGTCGGGGCCGAGCGAGCCGTCCGGGCCGAGCGCGCCGTCCGGAGCGAGCCCGCCGTCCGGGCCGAGCGAGCCGGTGGCCTGCAGCGGGTCGTCGAAGACGGGCTCCCCGGGCCGCGCGTACGGCCGGTACACCGGGTAGTCGGTGAGCAGCCGCCGCAGCGCCGCCCGCAGCTGCCCGGGCGCGTGGTCGGCGTGGGCCGGTTCGGCGGCGCCGATCCGCAGCGCGATCCGGACCAGCCGCTCGACCTCGGAGGTCAGCTCGCCGCCCGGCCCGGTCATGTCGGCCCGGCCGCACCGGGCGGCGGCGATCGCCGGGTGCGGGTCCTGGCACAGGTCGCGCACCGGCCCGCCGTGCAGGAAGGACTCGTACGCGCCGGCGAGCCGGCAGGCGCCCGCGTGGTCGATGAGCACGCCGTCGATCCGGCGCAGCGCGTCGTAGCCGGTCGTGCCCGCGACCGGCCAGTCCTCGGGCAGCCGCTCCTCGCCGGTGAGGATCTTCTCGACCACGACGTAGGCGCCGCCGGTGGCCTCGGCGAGGCGCTCCAGGTAGCCGCGCGGGTCGGCGAGCCCGTCCGGGTGGTCGATCCGGAAGCCGTCCAGGACTCCGTCGGCGTGCAGCCGCAGCAGGACGGCGTGGGTGGCGGCGAAGACCTCCGGCTCCTCGACCCGGACGGCGATCAGTTCGTTGACGGTGAAGAAGCGCCGGTAGTTGAGCTCGGTGCGGGCCAGCCGCCACCAGGCCGGCCGGTACCACTGGTGGGCGAGCAGCTCGGGCAGCGGCAGGTGCTCGGTGCCGGGGCGCAGCGGCAGCTCGTGCTGGTGGTAGCGCAGCCGGTCGCCGTCCACGGTCAGCTGGTCCAGGACGGCGCCGAGCCGGTCGCCGAGCAGCGGCAGCAGCACCCGCCCGCGCCCGGGGGCGTCGGCGGGGCCGGGCTGGGCGGTCCAGTCGATGTCGAACCAGCGGGCGTACGGCGAGTCGGGGCCGTCCCGCAGCACCTCCCAGAGCGGCTGGTTGAGCCGCTCGGGGACGGGCACGGCCATGTGGTTGGGCACCACGTCGGCGATCAGCCGCAGGCCGTGCCGGTGCGCCTCGGCGGCCAGGGCGCGCAGGGCGGTCTCGCCGCCGAGCTGCTCGCTGATCCGGGTGTGGTCGACGGTGTCGTAGCCGTGGGTGGAGCCGGGGGCGGCCTCCAGCAGCGGGGAGAGGTGCAGGTGGGAGACCCCGAGGGCGGCCAGGTACGGGACGGCGGCGGTGGCGTCGTGGAGGGTGAAGCCGGGTTGGAGCTGGAGCCGGTAGGAGGCGGTGGGGGGCGGGGTCGGGGTCGGGGGCGGCGGCGCGGGGTGGGTAGCGGCCGGGCGGGGCTGCGCGGGCTCGGCGGCGGAGGTCATAGGTCCATAGGTACCCGGCCGGACCCGCCGCCAAGACCCGCTGCTGATCCGAACAGGTGAGCGCCCGGGGGATCAGGCCGGTCGCTGCAGCACCATGAGTGAGCGGTCGGTGAGCCACAGCGCGTCCCCCGCCTTGACCCGGGCCCCGGTCCCGGGGGCGGGCAGCCGGGGTTGGGCGGTGTCGACCACGACCTGCCACTCCTTCCCGTAGTCGGCGGGCACGGTGAACTCCAGCGGCTCGAAGTGGGCGTTGAACATCAGCAGGAAGGAGTCGTCGACGATCCGCCCGCCGCGCCGGTCCGGCTCGGAGATGGCGTAGCCGTTCAGGAAGACGGTCAGCGACTTGGCGTAGCTGGCGCCCCAGTTGCGCTTGGTCATCTCCTCCCCGGCGGGGGTGAACCAGGCGATGTCGGTGAGGTCGTCGTAGCCGTTCGGGGCGGGGGCCCCGGCGCCGTGCCCCCCGGGCACCGGCCGCCCGTGGAAGAAGCGCCGGCGCCGGAACACCGGGTGGTCGCGGCGCAGCCAGATCATCCCCTGGGTGAACTCCAGCAGCCGGGCCTCCGGCCCCTCGCCCTCGGGCCAGTGCACCCAGGTGAGCTCGTTGTCCTGGCAGTACGCGTTGTTGTTGCCCTGCTGGGTGCGGCCGAGCTCGTCGCCGTGGGAGAGCATCGGCACGCCCTGGGAGAGCATCAGGGTGGCGATGAAGTTGCGCTGCTGGCGGGCCCGCAGCTCCTCGACGGCCGGGTCGGTGGTGGGGCCCTCGGTGCCGCAGTTCCAGGAGCGGTTGAAGGATTCGCCGTCCCGGTTGTCCTCGCCGTTGGCCTCGTTGTGCTTGTCGTTGTAGGAGACCAGGTCGCGCAGGGTGAAGCCGTCGTGGCAGGTGACGAAGTTGATGGAGGCGATCGGGCGGCGGCCGTCGTCCTGGTAGAGGTCGGAGGAGCCGGTGAGCCGGGAGCCGAACTCGGCCAGGGTGGCGTTCTCGCCGCGCCACAGGTCGCGCACGGTGTCCCGGTACATGCCGTTCCACTCCGTCCACAGCGGGGGGAAGTTGCCGACCTGGTAGCCGCCCTCGCCGAGGTCCCAGGGTTCGGCGATCAGCTTGGCCTGGGAGACCACCGGGTCCTGCTGGACCAGGTCGAAGAACGAGGACAGCCGGTCCACCTCGTGGAACTGGCGGGCCAGGGTGGCGGCGAGGTCGAAGCGGAAGCCGTCCACGTGCATCTCGGTGACCCAGTAGCGCAGCGAGTCCATGATCAGCTGGAGCACGTGCGGGCTGCGCATCAGCAGGCTGTTGCCGGTGCCGGTGGTGTCCTCGTAGAAGCGCTGGTCCTGGGCGAGGCGGTAGTAGGAGACGTTGTCCAGGCCGCGCAGCGACAGCGTCGGCCCGAGGTGGTTGCCCTCCGCGGTGTGGTTGTAGACGACGTCCAGGATCACCTCGATGCCGGCCGCGTGCAGCGCCTTGACCATCGACTTGAACTCCTGCACCTGCTGGCCGCGGTCGCCGCCCGAGGAGTAGGAGGAGTGCGGGGCGAAGAAGCCGATGGTGTTGTAACCCCAGTAGTTGGCCAGGCCGAGGTCGCGCAGCCGGTGGTCGCGGACGAACTGGTGCACCGGCATCAGCTCGATCGCGGTGACGCCGAGCTTGGCGAGGTGCTCGATCACCGCCGGGTGGGCCAGGCCCGCGTAGGTGCCGCGGATCTCCTCGGGGATGCCGGGGTGCAGCTGGGTGAGGCCCTTGACGTGGGCCTCGTAGATCACGGTGCGGTGGTAGTCGGTGCGCGGCGGGTGGTCGGTGCCCCAGTCGAAGTACGGGTTGATCACCACCGAGTGCATGGTGTGGGGGGCGGAGTCGAGGTCGTTGCGGCGCTCGGGTGCGCCGAAGTGGTAGCCGTAGACGGACTCGTCCCAGTCGATGTGGCCGCTCATCGCCTTGGCGTAGGGGTCCAGCAGCAGTTTGGCGCTGTTGTGCCGCTGGCCCAGGCCCGGGTTGTACGGGCCGTGCACGCGGAAGCCGTAGCGCTGGCCGGGCTGGACGCCCGGGAGGTAGGCGTGCCGGACGAAGGCGTCCGTCTCGCGCAGTTCGACGGCGGTCTCCGAGCCGTCCTCGTCGAGCAGGCACAGCTCGATCCGGTCGGCACTCTCCGAGAACACCGCGAAGTTGGTGCCGGCCCCGTCGTAGGTGGCACCGAGGGGGTAGGGCTTACCGGGCCAGACCTGCATGGCGACCTCAACTTCCTTCTGGCGTACGGAAACTGGCATGTAGTCCGACAATCAGCCCGGACCCGTGCGCTCTCTTCCCGGCCGGGCGGGCGGGCATGTGCGACGCTCGCGCGCCGTGACGCACGGCACAGCCCGCAATACTCCCCGAGCCCTTCCCCGACGGCCGGGAGATAGCGCCGGGGTTAGCCCGAACGGGTGTCCAACGGCGAATCCTGTGAAGAGTGGGACGGGTGGTGCGCGCGAGCCCCTCGCCCATCCGGCTGCGGACGGCTCTCGGCGGGCAGTACCCTTGATCGTCCGGCCGCCCCGGCCGACCGGTGCTTGTCAACGGCCCGTCAACGGACCCCGCGGCCGCGGGGGTCAGCCGCAGATGAGGTGGCGCATGGTGTTCCCCGCTGGCGGGCGTGGCTCCGGGCCCGACGGCCCCGACCGGGGCGGTGCCCGCAGCGAGGCGCCCACGGTCGTCATGCGGCCCACCATGACCGGCCGCGCCCTGGTGCCCGCCCAGGGCGGCCCCGTCGAGGTCCCCGCGCTCGCCTGGTCGGCGGGCGAGTGGGAGGACGCCTACCAGCGGGTCCGGCTGTCCGGGCGCGCCTACGTCTGGCTCAACCTGGTCGAACAGCGGCTGCGCTCCCTCGTCGACGAGGTGCTGCACCCCATCTACGCGCCCGCCCACGGCGAGGACTGGGTCACCGCCGCCGCCGGACCGGCCGGCGAGGAGTGGGCCCACCGGGCCGGCGCGGTGCGCGAGGTCAGCCGCCGCAAGGGCTACCTGCTCGACCCGGCCGACGACGACCCGCTGGTCTTCCTCACCCTGCCCCAGCTGCGCGAACTGATGGTCCAGCACTGGCCCTGCTTCGAGCCCTACCTCGCCGACCGGCGCGAGATCGAACTCGCCCTGGACGAACTGGAAGTGGCCCGGCACGTGGTCTCCCGCAACCGGGTGCTCACCCAGACCGTGCTCGCCCAGACCGAACGCGCCGCCGCCCGGCTGCTCGCCGTCCTCGACGGCGGCGCGGGCGGGGTGCCCGCCGACGTGGTGGAGTCGCTCGTCGCCGGCCGCTACGCCGACGTGGTCGCGGTGCACGCCGACCGGGTCCGGCTGCAGCGCGACCTGCCCGTCGAGGACCTGCTCGACGGCGCCCGCCGCCTGGACGCCCTCGGCATCGGCCTCGGCATGCTCTGCCAGAACTACACCGGCAAGCGGCTCGTCCGCCTGGCCGGCGAGGGCTGCCGGGTGCGGCTGCTGTTCCTCAACCCGGCGAGCAGCGCCGTACGCCGCCGGGAACGCGAACTCGGTCTCTCCCGCGGCGAGTTGTCCCGCTCCATCGAGATGAACATCATGCACGTGCGCAGGGTCCGGGCCCGGCTGCGGGACCAGGGCGGCTTCGAGATCCGGGTCTTCGACGAAACCCCGCGCTTCACCGCCTACCTGGTCGAGGGCCCCCGCCCCAGCGGACCGGTCGCCGGCCGCCGGCAGAGCCGCGACCTCGGCGTCGTCCAGCCCTACCTGCGCCGCTCCCGCGGCATGGAGTCCCCCGCCCTGATCCTGCGCGGCGGGGCGGGCCAGCAGCCGGGCGGCACCGAACCGGGGCTGCTGGAGGTCTACCGCGAGGAGTTCGAGGGCGTCTGGGCGGACTCCCGCAACGTGTCGTGAGACCTCCCGTGGTCAGCCGGCTGCCGCCGGTGGAACACTGCGGGCCGTGAACAGCCTCCCCGCCTGGGCCCTGGCGCCCGCCGGCCCCCAGGACCTCGAATCCATCGTCGAGCTCAAGGCCCAGGTCATGCGCGCCGACCTGGAACGCCTCGGCCGCTGGGACCGGGACCGTTCCCGGGAGCGCGTCCGGAAGTCCTTCTCCACCCGGTACACCTCCGTGCTGCTGGTCGAGGGCGCCTTCGCGGGCTGCGTCACGATCCGCCCCGACGAGCGGGGCGGGCGCCACCTGGAGCTGTTCTACCTCGCCCCGCACCTCCAGGGCCGCGGCCTGGGCACCGCCGTCCTGCGCCACCTCCTCGCCGACGCCGACGCCGCCGGGGACCCGGTGCGCCTCGTCGTCCTCCGGGGCAGCGCCGCCCAACGGCTGTACGCACGGCACGGCTTCGAGGTCGTCCACGAGGACCCGATCGACGTCACCATGCACCGCGAGCCCGCGTCCGGACCCCGCGCCTGACCTGCAACCACGATTCGCCACGTCGGCTGGTCGGCGGGGACGCGCCCGTGGTAGGTGTAGCCCCTGTGAAGATCATGGGGGAGGGCGGGGCCGCTGTGCTGCGCCTCGAAGACGTACACCGCACCTACGGCACCGGCCCGGAGGCCGTGCGGGCGCTCAGGGGGGTGGACGTCAGCTTCGACCGCGGGACCTTCACCGCCGTGATGGGCCCCTCCGGCTCCGGCAAGAGCACCCTGCTGCAGTGCGGCGCCGGCCTCGACCGCCCCGACAGCGGCCGGGTCGTCCTGGACGGCACCGACCTCGCCGGGCTGAACGAGACCCAGCTGACCGTCCTGCGCCGGCGGCAACTCGGCTTCGTCTTCCAGGCGTTCAACCTGGTCGGCTCGCTCACCGCCGAGCAGAACGTCGGCCTGCCGCTGCGCCTGGCCGGTCGCCGACCCGACCGCGACGAGGTCCGGCGCGCCCTCACCCAGGTCGGCCTCGGCGAGCGCACCGGCCACCTGCCCTCCCAGCTCTCCGGCGGCCAGCAGCAGCGCGTCGCCATCGCCCGCGCCCTGATCACCAGGCCCCGGATGCTGTTCGCCGACGAGCCCACCGGCGCCCTCGACAGCTCCAGCAGCCGCGACGTGCTCGCCCTGCTGCGCGACCTGGTCGACCGCGAGGGCCAGAGCACCGTCATGGTCACCCACGACCCGGTCGCCGCCTCCTACGCCGACCGCGTCCTCTTCCTCGCCGACGGCCGGATCGTCGACGACCTGCCCCGCGCCACCGCCCCGCAGATCGCCGAGCGGATGACCGCGCTGGAGACGGTGGCATGACGACGTTCGGCACCCTGCTGCCCGTCGCCGCCGCGAGCCTGCGCCGCCGCAAGGCCGCCTTCGCGGGCTCCTACGTCGCCCTCACCCTCGGCGTCACCCTGGTCGCCACCACCGGCAGCCTCCTCAACGAGACCGCCGGGGACGACTCCCCGCTCGGCGCGCCCTCGCTCCACAAGGTGCTCCAGTTCACCTCCGCGATGGCCGCCTTCGTCGCCGTCTTCGTCGTCGCCGGCACCTTCGCCTTCGCCGTCGCCCAGCGCCGCCAGGAGATCGCGATGCTGCGCGCCGTGGGCGCGACACCCCGTCAGATCGTCGGCCTGATCACCGGCGAGGCCGCCGTCGTCGCCCTCGTCTCCGCCGTCAGCGGCTGCCTGCTCTCGCTGGCCGGCGCACCCGCGCTCGCCGCCTGGCTGGTCGCCCGCGGCGCCGCCCCCGACGGCTTCACCGCCCGGCCCGCCGTCGGCCCGATGCTGCTCGCCGCCACCGTCGGCCTGCTGGTCGCCCTGCTCGGCGCCGTCACCGCCGCCGTCCGGGCCGGGCGGGTGCGCGCCGTCGAGGCGCTCGGCGACGCCGCCGTCGACCGCAAGGTCATGACCCGGCCGCGCTGGGCCTTCGCCCTGCTCGGACTGCTCGCCCTCGCGGGCACCGTCTCCTACTACCTCTCCGCGGCCACCATGCCGCCCGCTCCCGGCGACCAGCCGGACGACCCCCAGCTCGCCTCCCAGTGGGTGCTCGGCGCCGACCTGCTCACCATCACCGCGATCGCCCTGTTCGCGCCCGTCGTCGTCCCGCCGCTGGTCCGGCTGCTCAGCGCCCCGCTCGCCCGGGCCACCGCCGCCGCCCCGCTGCTCGCCCGGCAGAACGCGCTCACCGCGGTGCGCCGCACCGTCTCCACCGCCACCCCGGCCTTCCTCACCATCGCGCTCACCGGCACCGTGGTCGGCTCCACCGCCGCCTTCGCCGACGCCATGACCGCCCAGGGCAGGGCCACCGCCGCCGCCCGCTACGTGCTGCGCCCCGGCGGCGCCCCGCTGCCCGCCGACGCCGCCCGCCGGCTCACCGCCGGCACCCCCGGGCTGCACGCCACCGCCACCACCTCCACCGTGGTCACGGGCCTCGGCGCCGACCGGCCCGCCTTCGACGACCACGGCGAGGACTCGCCCGCCTCCGTCCCCTCCGCCGCCACCGTCGTCGACGGCGACCTCGCCACCGCCTGGACCCTGCCCGCCGTCGACGGCACCGCCGCCGACCTGCGCGGCGCCACCCTCGCCGCCTCCACCGACCAGGCGCGCGGCCACGGCTGGAAGCTCGGCGACCAGGTCAACCTGCGCCTCGCCGACGGCACCATCGCCGGTCTGCGGCTCGCCCTCGTCTACCGCACCCAACTCGGCCTCGACGAGATCCTGCTCAGCGGCGACGCCGCCGACGGCCACCTCGACGGCGCCCGCCCCGGCGCCGTCCACCTCAGCGCCGAACCCGCCGACCGGCTCGGCGGCGTCCTCACCGACGCCCACGACCCAGGGCCCGACCCCAACGCCCACTACGCCTGGATCGCCACCACCACCATCCTCGGCCCGGCCCTGCTCTACGCCCTGATCGCCATCGTCAACACCATGGTGATGAGCGCCGCCGACCGCCGCCGCGACTTCACCGTGCTGCGCCTGGCCGGAACGGTCCGCCGACAGGTGCTGCAGATGGTCGCCCTGGAGGCCGTCCTGGTGGTGGCCACCGCCGCCGCCCTCGCCCTCGCCGTCACCGCGCTCACCCAGTACGGCACCACCGCCCTGCTCAACCACCGCATCCTGGCCGGGCAGGCCACCGTCGCACTCCACCTGCCCTGGCTCCCCCTCGGCGCCGGCGCGGCCCTGTGCCTCGCCCTGGCCGTGACGGCCAGTCTCCTCCCCAGCCGCCTCGCCCTGACCGGCCCGGCCGCGACGCGGTAGGACCGGCCGTACGACACCGCCCGCCGGGCCGGTGAGGGAGCACGGGCAGGTCCGAGGCAGTGCTCGTGGCCGGCTCCGCCGTTCGGATCCGAGGAACCGCCCAGGGCGGCGGGGCCCGTGACCGGCTGCCCGGGCGGTCGGGTTGTCGGTGGGGCGGGTGATGATGGGGGCTGTTTCGCTGGAGGACGGAAGGACACACCTGATGAGCTGGTGGCAGCAGCCACTGGTCGGCTTCGACCTGGAGACCACGGGCACCGACCCGGCCGTGGACCGCATCGTCACGGCCGCGCTCGTGGACACGGTCGGCGCCGTCCGGGTGGAGGCCGCCAACTGGCTGCTCGATCCCGGGGTTCCGATCCCCGCGGAGGCGGAGGCGATCCACGGGATCGGGGACGCGACGGCGCGCAGCAGGGGACGGCAGGCCAAGGAGGCGGTGGAGGAGATAGCCGCGGCGCTGTGCGCGCGGATCGCGGACGGGCGGCCGGTGGTGGCGTTCAACGCGCCGTTCGACCTCTCGCTGCTCGACGCCGAGCTACGCCGGTACGGGCTGCCGACGCTCGCCGAGCGCCTCGGCGGACCGGTCGGGCCGGTGCTGGACGCGCTGGTCATCGACCGGGCCGTGGACAAGTACCGCAAGGGCTCACGCACCCTGCAGCGGGTGTGCGAGGTGTACGGGGTGGAGCTGACGGACGCCCACGAGGCGGGCAGCGACGCGCTGGCCGCCGTACGGGTCGCCGTCGCGCTGGCCGCGCGCTACCCGGTCGAGGTGGGGGAGGTGGCGCCGGCCGACCTGCACGCGCGGCAGATCGGCTGGTACCGGGAGTGGGCCGAGGGCCTCCAGGCCTGGCTGCGCCGCGGCAAGGACCCGCTGGCGGTGGTGGATCCGCGCTGGCCCTCCAGGCCGACGGACCAGGAGCTGCCGGGGCCGGCCCGGTGACGACGGCCGTACGCCCGGCCCGCCCCGAGGACCTGCCCGGCTTCCTCGCCCTCGCCGCCGAGGTCGAGCACTGGTTCGGCCCGATGGTGGCCGAACCCGGCTTCCACCGCGCGGTGGAGAAGTCCGTCGGCCGGGGGCGCGCGCTCGTGGCGGAGGACGACCGGGGCCTGCTCGGCGGCCTGCTGTTCGGCGGCGAGCCCCCGCTGCACCACCTGCACTGGCTGGTGGTGGCCGAGCGCGCCCGAGGTACGGGCGTCGGCCGGGCACTGGTGGAGGACGTGCTGCGCCGGCACGTCCGGGCCCCGGCCACGGTCGAGGTGGTCACCTTCGGCCCGGACCACCCCGGCGCGGTGACCGGCGGCGCCCGGGTGTTCTACGAACGGCTGGGCTTCACGCCGGCCGAGGCCGCCGGGCCCGGACCGGAGGGCGGCTCCCGCCAGGTCTACCGGCTGCGGCTGGGCTGAGTCTCAGCCCTGGATGTCCAGCCCCACCGGGTGCGCCGGGTCCACCGGGCAGACGAACACGTGGAGTTCGCCGTACCGCCCCAGCGAGAGGTCCGGGGCGTCGCCGCTCGCCGCCGTCAGCAGGAGCGTCATCCGCGCCCCGCACCGCGCGCAGTCGACCGGGATCAGGTCGGTGCAGTGCCAGGACGGCCAGCCGCCCAGCTTCCAGCCGTCGGCCCGGCCGTGGTCGCGCTCGTACCCGATGCCCCGCCGTTCGGCGAACTCGGCGACGGCGCGGGCGAGTTCCTCGGGCAGCTCATCCCGGTCGGGCAGGTCGAGGAGCTGTTCGGGGCGCAGCGCGCACGGCTGCGGCAGGTACTCCTCCTCGCTGCGCCGGGGCGGCGGGGGCGTGGCGGGGGAGAGCTCCGCGCCGCTCTGCCAGTGGAGTTCGACGGCGGGGCCGTAGTAGTAGCGCTCGCCCTGGATGTCGTCGTGGTCGTTGGGGCACCAGAGCACCTGGAGCAGGTCGGTGCCGGCCGGCCAGGGCAGGTGCGGCGCGTCCTCGGCGCGGATCCGGGCGAGCGGGACCAGGGCCACCGGGACGACCGGGGGCCTGGGGGCGCTGCGGGGGAGCAGGTGCTCGTCCTCCGGGTGCCTGGCGGTGCAGTGCGGCCAGGGCGCGCCGGCCGGCCACAGTGCCGGGCCGCCGATGCCGCTCGCCCCCGGCGCGGGTCGCGCGGCGTACGGGTGCAGCAGGGTGGCGGGCCGCAGGTAGTGGGCGAGCCCGGGGACGGCGGCGACGAGTTCGGCGGGGCTGGGCGCGGTGTCGGTCACGGCGGCCCAGCCTACGACCGGTCGCCGCCGGTCGCGGAACCAACTCCCTTATGCGGCGGGGAGGTCGAAGGTGTACCCCTGGGCGACGAGCCAGGGCAGCAGCTGCTTGAGCGCGGCCACGGTCTGGCTGCGGTCGCCGCCGCCGTCGTGCATCAGGATCACGCCGCCGGGCTTGAGCTGGTGCTGAACGGTGGAGACGATGGCGGGCACGCCGGGGCGGGACCAGTCGCGCGGGTCGACGGACCAGCCGAGGGAGGACATCCCGAGTCCGGCCGCGATGTGTTCGTTGTCGGCGTTGAAGCCGCCGCCCGGTGCGCGGAACCAGCTGACCTCGGTGCCGGGCCCGCCGGCCTTGACGATCATGTCGTGGGCGGCACCGACCTCGTACACCGCCTTGTCGTGGGAGAGCTTCTCGAACGGCTGGGGGTGGTGGACGCTGTGGTCGCAGAGCCGGTGGCCCTCGGCCAGCACCCGCTTGACCAGGGCCGGGTTGGCGGCGGCGTTCTGGCCGACCTCGCAGAAGGTGGCCTTGACGTGGTACTGGGCGAGCAGGTCGAGGATCTGGCCGGTGGCCGGGCCGGGGCCGTCGTCGAAGGTGAGGGCGACGGTGCGTCCGCCGGAGGCGGTGGAGCCGATCACCTTGGCCGGCTGGCCGGGGTGGGTGGGCGGCGCCGCGGGAGTGCCGGACACCGCGGGAGTGGACGCTGCGGCGGGAGTGGGTGCGGCGGGAGTGGACGGTGCGGCGGGAGTGGAGGACGCGGCGACGGTGGAGGCGGCCGGCGTGCCGGGCGTGCGCGGCTTCGCGGTGGCCGGCGGGGCGGCCGGGTCGGTGGCGGCGTCCGAGCCGGGGGCGGGCGCGATGGTGGTGGCCGCCGTGCCGGTCGGCGTCCGCTCCTGCGGGGAGGCGGTGCCGGGGGAGGCCGCGCCGGTGGCCGGCTGCAGCGCCCCGCCGGCGGTGCCGCACGCGGACAGGCCCAGGACGGCGGCCACCGCGACGCAGCCCGCGATCAGCCGACTGCGTCCGGCGGACGGACGGGCCGGGCGATCCGGACGACCCGGACGTGCCGACTGTGCAGGACGGGTGGTCGGGAGGGAGGGGCGGCGGGCGGCGTTCCGGTGCATGGCGGCGGCTCCTGAGGGACGAGAGGGGTGCCGATCCATCGGTCAGGATGACTGTGCGACAGGACGCCGATCGTACGTGCCCCGGTTGCGCGCCGGACCGATCGGGCCTAAGAGGCTTCTCACACCCGACCGGGTTGGCGTCCGCCGCTCAGAAGGAGTACCCGGGCACCGTCAGAACGGGTACCACCGCACCTCGGTGGCCCCCTCGCGGAGCGAGGCCACCCGGCGGCGGAACTCGGCCAGCGCCGCCGGGTTCCCGGCCGCCTGCTGGGCGACCCAGGACGCGCTGGCGGTCTCCCGGGCCCCGCGCAGCACCGCGAAACCGGGCCAGTCCCGCACGTCCCAGCCGTAGGCCTCGGTGAACGCCCGGTACTCCTCGCCGGGCACGCCGTAGCGGTCGTGGCTGAGCGCGAGGACCACCAGGTCGTGCTCGCGCAGGTCGTGCGAGACGTTCTCCAGGTCGAGCAGCACCGGCCCGTCCGGGCCGACGTGGACGTTGCGGGGCAGCGCGTCACCGTGGATCACCCCGGGGTGCAGCCGCGGCACGAGGTCGGGCAGGGCGGCCTCGAAGGCCTCCCGCCGGCGGCGCAGGAAGTCGACGTCCGCCGGGTCGACCTGGCCCTCGGCGGAGGCCAGCCAGCGCTCGACCGGCGCCAGCAGGTCGCGGTGGCCGAGCGGGAAGGGCGGCAGCGGCAGCCGGTGCAGGGCGCGCAGCAGCGGGGCGAGGTCGGCCGGGCGGGCCGGGCGGACGGCGGGGGCGAGCCGGTGCCAGAAGGTGACCGGGTGGCCGTCGGCCAGCTGCGGTTCGGCCGGCACCGCCTCGTACGGGCGGACCACCGGGACGTCCTGCCCGGCCAGCCAGTGCGCGACGGCCAGTTCGCGGTGCGCCCGTTCGTACAGTTCGGGGCCGCGGCCGACCTTGGCGACCACGGCCGGGTCGCCGAGGTCGAAGACGGCGTTCTCGCCGAGCGCGAGCAGCCGGGCGCCGACCGGGGCGGGCAGTCCGGCGGACTCGCAGGCGTGGGCGAGCAGCAGCCGGGCGCGGCCCTCGTCGAAGGGGATCATGGCTGGGCTCCGTTCCGCCGTCGTCCGTCCGGGGGGCTCCGGACGGAGATCATCATGACGCACGGGTGGCACACGGGGGCCGGGCCCCGCGGCCGCGCCGGCCCCGGTGTCGGGGTCTTCCCTACCCGGCGACCCTGACGACTCCTCCTCGGAGGTAGGGGGCGGACTCCACCCTGAGGGGGAGAAGACTCCACCCGGAGCACGAGGTCAACGGAGGTCCGGCCGGGAGACACTGGGTCGGGGCCGTTCGGGGCGGCCCGCAACGGGGGTTGGACAACGGGGGCTTCCTTGCCGTGAGGCAAGCACGTGCTCGCTGGATGACGCCCAGACCCACTTACCTGCCGACCGGTCAGGGAGCGCCAGCGCGCGTCTCCCGCCGGTCCTGCCGTCGCCCAGCGTCCCGTCCCCCAAGGGCTGCGGTGAACCATGCCCAGGAGGCATCGAGCATGTTCCACCGACTAGGACACTTCGTCGTCCGTCGCGCCTGGTGGGTGATCGCGGCGTGGCTCGTCGCGATGATCGCCATCTTCGCTTCGGCGCCCAAGGTCAGCTCCCAGGCGGACGAGGCGTCGTTCCTGCCCAGGCACTACGAGTCCATCCAGGCCGCGGAGCTGCAGTCGCGGGCCTTCCCGTCCGCCTTCACGCCGGACGCCCTCGCCCTGTTCGAGCGCAACGACGGCGCCGTCTTCACCGAGGGTGACAAGTCCGCGATAGACAAGCTGGTCCAGGACCTGTCGGCCAAGAAGATCGACGGCGTGGTGAAGATCATCCCGCCGACCAAGGACATGGGCTACTCGCAGGACCAGAAGTACGGAATGGCCCTGGTCTCCATCGACAAGGCCAAGCAGCAGGACCAGAACCTGATCTCGGACGTCGCCAAGGCACTGCGCGACGACGGCAAGGCACTGGCCACCGGCACCGACCTGAAGTTCCAGCTGGGCGGCTCCGCCGCGCAGGCCCTGGACCAGAAGGAAGCCTCCGGCTCGGCCGAGGGCATCATCACCATGGCCACCCTGCTGCTGGTCATCGTGATCGTCGGCATCATCTTCCGCAGCGTCCTGGCCGGCCTGCTGCCGATCGTGGTCTCGCTGATCATCGGACTCCCCACCTCCATGGGGCTGATCAACTACGCCACCAAGGCCTTCGACCTCAAGAGCACACCGATCCTGATGGCGATCCTCATCGTCGTCGTGCTCGGCGTCGGCACCGACTACTTCCTCTTCCTCGCCTTCCGCTACCGCGAGCGGCTGCGGGCCGGTGACGACCGCAAGGAGGCCGTGGCCAACGCCGTCGGCCGGGTCGGCGAGGCGATCGCCTCCGCGGCCGGCGCCGTCACCATCGCCTTCGCCGCGCTGATCCTCTCCAGCCTCGGCATGTTCCAGGCCCTCGGCCCGGCGCTGGCCATCGCGGTCGTCGTCACCGCCCTGGCCTCCGTCACCCTGGCCCCGGCGCTGCTCGCCGTCATCCCCGCCCGGGCCGTCTTCTGGCCCGGCAAGAAGTGGATGCGCGAGCCCAGCGACGCGCGCTTCACCGCGATCGGCCGGACCGTCCAGAAGCGCCCGGCGCTCACCGCCATCGCCTCCGGCGGTGTGCTGGTCGCCCTGACCTTCGGCGCCCTGAGCTACAACGGCCTGTTCGACATGGCCGGCAGCTCGATGCCCAAGACCGCGGAGTCGATGGTCGTCCAGGACACCATGTCCACCGCCTACTCCAAGGGCGCGGCCGACCCGAGCCAGGTCTACCTGAGCAGCACCGACGGCAAGAAGCTCGACCCGGCCTCCTTCAAGGCCTACGGGGACAAGCTCCAGGGCGTCCCCGGCGTCGCCCAGGTGATCCTGCCCAGCCCCGCCGCCGAGGGCCAGAGCAAGACCGTCAGCGCCGACGGCACCACCGCGCAGTTCACCGTGATGCTCAAGGACGAACCCTCCAGCAACGCGGCCATCGACACCGTCACCGAGCTGCGCACCGTCGCCCACGCGCAGGCCCCGGCCGGCACCGAGGCCAAGGTCGCCGGCCTGACCTCGGTGTTCAAGGACATCAACCTGGCGATGACCCACGACTACAAGCTGGTCTTCCCGATCGCCGGGCTGCTCATCCTGCTCATCCTGGCGCTCCAGCTGCGCAGCGTGGTCGCCCCCTGGTACCTGATGGCCTCGGTCGGCCTCGGCTTCGGCGCCACCCTCGGTGCCACCACGCTGCTCTTCCAGAAGATCGGCCACGAGACCGGCCTGATGTTCATGATGCCGATCCTGATCTACCTCTTCGTGGTGGCGATCGGGACGGACTACAACATCCTGATCATCGCCCGTCTGCGCGAGGAGGCCCGCGCGGGCCGCTCCCCGCGCGAGGCGGCCCGGGAGGCGCTGCGTCACGGCGGCCCGACCGTCGCGGCGGCCGGCTTCATCCTGGCGGCCTCGTTCGGCACCTTCATGCTCGCCGGCAACACCTTCATGCTGGAGTTCGGCTTCGCGATGGCCTTCGGCATCGTGCTGGCGGCCTTCGTGATGGCGATGTTCTTCACCCCGGCGCTCACCGCGCTGATCGGCAACAAGGCCTGGTGGCCCGGCCACGGCGCGGACGCCCGTCCGGGCCACGGCGGGGGCCCGGCCCCGCGGGTCGGCACCACGATGCCGCCGGAGCCGGTCGGCCGGCACTGACCGACGTCCGGCCGTTTCCGATCGAGGTCTGAACGGCGGGCGAACACCAGGCGGCGCCCCGCTCCGGCGGGGCGCCGCTCCCCGTTTTCCGGGGGCGGCAAACGTGATCTGCCAGGCACAAAAGTCCCCGGTCAGTCGGGGTGCGACCGTGCTACAGTCGAAGCAGTTGCAGTTTTGGTTCCCATGAACGTGTGTGTGCGCCTGCTGGTACCAACCAACAGGCGCATTTGTTTTGTCCGGTGTTTCAGTCTCCGGATGGGGATCGCGGCTACTTGGGGATTCACGAGGTGTGGATCCCTGATGCCCCAAGAGGAGGAGACGGTTATGGCTACCGGCACCGTGAAGTGGTTCAACAGCGAAAAGGGCTTCGGCTTCATCGAGCAGGACGGCGGCGGCCCGGACGTCTTCGCCCACTACTCGAACATCGTCGCCCAGGGCTTCCGTGAGCTCGTCGAGGGTCAGCGCGTCGAGTTCGACGTCACCCAGGGCCAGAAGGGCCCGCAGGGCGAGAACATCCAGATCATCGGCTGACGTCAGCCTCCACGCTGACGCGCGATCGACTGTGATCTCGTGAAGCGGGGGCCCGTACCGCTCGACGGTGCGGGCCCTCGTTCATGCCGCCGTACGGCCGGGGCGGCGCACTACCGACGACGGCCGACCAGTCCGCGACCGCGGGCTGCCGACCGACGGACGGAGACCCCGTGACCACCCCTGCCCGCACGCCCCGCGACCGTGGCGACCGCAGCACCGACCGCACCGCTGACCGCTCCGCCGCCCGTACGGGCGAGCAGGGCCGCACCGGCCGCCCGCGCCGCAGCGGGGACGCCCCGGAGCGCGCCCGCCGCAGCGGCGGCGAAGGCGCCGACCGCGCCGCCCGCAAGCCGCGCAACCGCGCCGGCGCCCCCAAGACCGGCCGCACCGCCGTCCCGGAGCCCGCCGACTTCACCGTCGTCGAAGGCACCCCGGCCCGGCCGCCGGCGGCCTCCTTCGGCGAGCTCGACCTGCCCAAGGCGATCCTCTCCGCGCTCACCCGCGAGGGCGTCACCGAGCCGTTCCCGATCCAGGCCGCCACCCTGCCCGACTCGATCGCCGGGCGCGACGTCCTCGGCCGCGGCCGCACCGGCTCCGGCAAGACCCTGGCCTTCGGCCTGCCGCTGCTCGCCCGCACCGCCGGTCGCCGGGCCGACGCCCGGCACCCGCTGGCGCTCGTCCTGGTGCCCACCCGCGAGCTCGCCCAGCAGGTCACCGAGGCGCTCACCCCGTACGCCACCGCCGTCAACCTGCGGATCACCACCGTCGTCGGCGGCATGGGCATCGGGCGGCAGGCCAACGCGGTGCGCCGCGGCACCGAGGTGCTGGTCGCCACCCCCGGCCGCCTGGACGACCTGATCGGGCGCGGTGACGTCAACCTGTCGGACGTCGCCATCACGGTCCTCGACGAGGCCGACCAGATGGCCGACATGGGCTTCCTCCCGCAGGTCAGCAAGCTGCTGGAGCAGGTCGCCGAGGGCGGCCAGCGGATGCTGTTCTCCGCCACCCTGGACCGCAACGTCGACCGGCTGGTCAAGCGCTTCCTGACCGACCCGGTCACCCACTCGGTCGACCCCTCGGCCGGCGCGGTCACCACCATGGACCACCACGTCCTGCAGCTGGAGCCCGCCGACAAGCCCTCCGCCACCGCCCACATCGCCTCCCGCGACGGGCGCGTGATCATGTTCGTGCACACCAAGCACGGCGCCGACCGGCTCGCCAAGCAGCTGCGCGCCACCGGCGTGATGGCCGCCGCGCTGCACGGCGGCAAGTCCCAGCCGCAGCGCAACCGGGTCCTCGACCAGTTCCGCGGCGGCGAGGTCACCGCGCTGATCGCCACCAACGTCGCCGCCCGCGGTATCCACATCGACGGCCTCGACCTGGTCGTCAACGTCGACCCGCCGATCGACCACAAGGACTACCTGCACCGCGGCGGCCGCACCGCCCGCGCCGGCGAGTCCGGTACGGTCGTCACCCTCGTGCTGCCCGAGCAGCGCCGCGAGGTCAACCGGCTGATGACGGTCGCCGGGATCCGCCCCACCGTGACCAAGATCCGCCCCGGCGACGCCGACCTGGCCCGGATCACCGGCGCCCGCACCCCCAGCGGTGTCCCGGTCGCCCTGGCCGTCCCGGCCGCCGCCCAGCCCGCGGCCCCGGCCGCCTCCGCCGACGGCAAGGGCGCCGACGGCAAGTCCGGCAACCCGCGCCGCCGCCCCGGCAAGCGCTCCGGGCTGCCCACCGACGTCGACATGAACGGCAACCCGCGCCGCCCGCGCCCCAAGCAGCGCCTTGGCGCCGCCGGCCAGGGCGAGCGGCCGCAGGCCGCCGGGTTCATCGGGCGCTCCTCGGGCCGGGCCCGGCCGGGCAGCGGCTCCAAGTCCGGTGCCAACTACGGCACCGGGCGCCAGCGCCGCAAGTTCGACTGACGGGCGTACCCGGACCGGGTCCGGCCGGGTTCCGTCGAGTTCCGCTGAACGGGCTCCGCGACCTCCCCCGCCGAGGGGAGCGCGGGGCCCGTTCCGCGTTTCCGGACGTGCCGGCCTCTCCGCGGCCCCCACATCCGTCGCGGGTGCCGCCCACCGGAAGTGGCAACCTGCCTACCTGACCCGTCGTCACATCCGGCCTGCCGCCCGGTACTCGCGCCGGGCGGCAGGCCCGCCTCGGGTCGGCCGGCTACACCGCGGCGGGCGTCGGGGCCAGCCGGCGCAACCGCTCCCCCGTCTCCGCGTCACGCGGCGACATCACGATCAGCTGCAGCCCCTCCGCCGCCAGCAGCACGTGCTGGTCGATCCGCAGCACGCCCAACTCCTCGTGCCGGAGCACCTTCTCGGCCCCGGAACGCTCCGCGACCTGGTGCTCGTCCAGCCAGCGGTCCGCCTCCGGGTGCTCGCCCCGCACGTGCTGGATCATCCGGCCCAGGTGCCGGCCCACCGCCGTCGCCTCCCCGCCGCGCTCCGCGTACGCCGCCCGCAGCTGGGCCAGGAAGCGGCGGGCGTGCTGCTCCCAGTGCTCCACCCGGCGGCGGTGCACCGCGTTGCCGAACACCACCCAGGCCAGGTTGCACTCCTGCGGCGGCCGCCCGGACAGTTCGAACAGCGCGTCCGCGCCCGGATTCCAGGCCCGCAGGTCCCAGTTGGCGTCCATCACCCAGGCCGGCGCCGGCCACTGCGCGTGCATCAGCCGCAGCAGCGGCGCCGGCACCTCCGCGGGCGCGCCCACCTCCCCGTCCAGCGGATGGCTGCCCGCCAGCCGGAACAGGTAGGCCGTCTCCGCCCGGTCCAGCCGCAGCGTCCGGGCCAGGCTCGCCAGCACCTCCGGCGACGGATGGATGTCCCGCCCCTGCTCCAGCCACGTGTACCAGGTCACCCCCACCCCGGCCAGCAGCGCCAACTCCTCCCGCCGCAGCCCCGGCGTGCGCCGCCGGACCCCCGGCGCCAGACCCACGTCCTGCGGCGTCAACCGGGCCCGGCGGCTGCGCAGGAAGCCCGACAACTCCGTGCGGCGCTCCTCCGACTCGTCCATGTCCCCCCCGTCCTTCCTGGTGGTCGAACTACCAGTATCCCCACGCACTGCTGCGACCCCGGCCTGAGCGGCAGGCTTGATCACGACAACGCAGGCCAGCTCCGAGGTAATCATGATGATCCGTCAGAACAGCACCGTCCGCCGCGCCGTGGTCGCCCTCGCGGCCGCCGCCCTGCTCGGCACCGCCGGTACGCTACCCGCCGCCGCGGCCACCCACTGCCCGGCCCCCGCCGTGATCACCGGCCATGCCCCCACCCTGGTGCCCGAGAGCGTCACCTGGGACCAGGCCCAGCACCGCTTCCTGGTCGGCTCGATGCGGCACGGCACCGTCTCCGCCGTCGGCCTCGACGGCAGCGTCCGCACCCTGATCGACGACCCCGGCACCCTGACCGAGATCGCCGGTCTGCGGATCGACCAGGCCCACCGCCGCATCCTGGTCACCAACCTCGACAACGGCATCGGCGAGCGCTCCACCCCCGCCACCCTCGGTCGGCTCGCCGGCATCGCCGCCTACGACCTCGACACCGGCCGCCGCCTCTACTACACCGACCTCGCCGCCGTCGCCGGCGACGGCGGCAGCCACCTCGCCAACGACATCGCCGTCGCCCCCGACGGCATCGCCTACGTCACCGACTCCTTCGCCCCCGTCGTCTACCGGGTCGACCCGGACGGCACCGGCTCCGTCCTGCTGCGCGACGACCGCCTCACCCCCGCCCCCGGCACCTACGGGCTCAACGGCATCGTCTACCGGGAGGGCCACCTGATCCTCGGCAAGTGGGACGACGGCACTCTGTGGCAGCTCCCCCTGCGGAACCCGGCCGGGCTGCGCCCGGTCCGGATCGCCGACGGCGGCGCCCTGCTCCACCTCGACGGCATCGCCGCCCGCCCCGACGGGACCATCGCGGGCGTCACCAACGCCTTCTTCGGCGCCGGCCGGGACGCCGAGGTCGAACTGCGCTCCGACGACCACTGGCGCACGGCCCGGCTCACCGCCGTGCGCCCCTCCGCGGACGCCACCCCCACGGCCGTCACCACCGGCCCCGCCGGCGCCCTCTACCAGCTCTCCGGCGGCCTCGCCGACGCCAACGCCGGCCACCCGGGGGACGCCTTCACCCTGCGCCGGGTCTGACCGGGGCTGCCGGGCCGTACGCGATCCGGCCGGATCGGCGGTCGGCCCGGCCTGCCGGGGCCCTTCCCGTCCCGTGGCGCACACCTGCGCTCCGTGGACGGACCGGTGGCGTGATCTCCGTCCTGCCCGTTGACCGCCGACCCGTCGTGCCCGAGGCTTCACGCGTCCCGCACAAATGTCGCACCGTCATCACGGATGCTCCACACGCGGGTTGACCGGTTCACCGCTCCCGGAAGGACCTTCCCATGCGCCGTACCGCCGCCGTGTTCGCCACCACCCTGCTCGCGGGAGCCGCCGCACTCACCGCACCGGCCGCCGGTGCCGCCGAGAGCACCGCCCAGGGCACCTCCTCCGCGCCGAGCACCCAGGCCCTGACGGCAGGGAACTGTTCCGTCACCAGAAGCGGCAACGGTTTCCTCGGCACCTGCTCGGGCATCGACCCGATGCAGACCTGGCGGGTGGCGGTCCAGTGCCAGAGCACCGGCAGCAACGGGATCCCCACCTACTACGGGATGAGCAGCGGCTGGGCCACCGGCAACACCAGCGCCGGCGCGGGGTGCTTCTGGCCGGCGATGCCGACCTTCGGCTGGATCGTGTCCGGCTCCCCGGTCCCGGCGGGCCCGGTCGGCCAGATCAGCGGCTACGTGAACAAGTGCGTGGACGTCCGCGACGGCAGCGCCGCGAACGGCACCCCCGTCCAGATCTGGGACTGCCTCGGCAACACCTCCCAGCAGTGGAAGATCGGCGCCGACGGCACCGTCCGAGCCCTCGGCAGGTGCCTGGACGTCCAGGGCGGCAACACGGGCAACGCCACCCGGGTGCAGATCTACGACTGCAACGGCACCGGAGCCCAGCAGTGGCAGCCCCGCCCCGACGGCTCGCTGCTCAACCCCCAGTCCGGCCGCTGCCTGGACGACCTGGGCTTCTCCACCACCAACGGCAACCAGCTGGGTATCTGGGACTGCAACGGCGCCGCCAACCAGAAGTGGAACCTCCCGGCCTGACCCGGACCCGCCCGCTACGGCGCGCACGGCTCCGGCCGCGCGCGCCGTCGGTGCTTCCGCGCGCCGCAGCCCAGACGGCCCGTACTCTCGCTCCGCCTTTGTTGGCGATGTACAATTCTATGTACATCAGCAACATCGGTCGACGGAGGTGCTGGATGTCCGTAACACAGATCGACATCGACGAAGAGGCGCTGGAGCGAGCGATGGCCCTTGCCGGCGTGCGGACCAAGAAGGAGGCAGTTAACCTCGCGCTGCGCTTCTACGCGGCGCAGCAGGAACGAGCCGCCCGCATCAGCAGGCATTTCGAGCGCGCCTCGCACTGGGGCGCAGTCGAGGATGCCGAGCGGCTGCACCGAGCCGAGAAGGACGTCCGGTGATCTATCTGCTCGACACCTCCGCGCTGGTGAGGCTGCTGCGCGAGCCGAAGCTTCAGGCGGCCTGGCACGACGCGATCGACGCGGAGTCGATCGCGTCGTGCTATCCGCAGCGTGCCGAGTTCCTCTACAGTGCGCGCGACGGTCGGGAGTACGACGAGATCTCCGAAATGTTCGCCGACCTCTACCCGGATGTCTCAGTGCCGAAGAACGCAGGGCGCTGGATCGACACGGTGCAACGGCGGATGGCGCTCGCCGGGCAACATCGCAGTGCTTCCGCAGTTGACCTCATGATCGCGGCGACGGCTGCACATCACGCACTCACGGTCCTCCATGACGATGCCGACTACCGCACGGTGGCGCGTCATGCCCCTGATCTCAGCGAGCACAGCATCCTGGACTGCGCCTGAGGCGTCATGACACCCAGGCTGTGAGCGCCGGGACCGTCGCCGCCGCCAGGCGGCCCTGGTCGTAGCGCTCTAGCAGCAGCGCCGCCAGCTCGGGTGCCGGGCCGAGGGGGTCGGCCAGGACGTCGGCGTCGGCGGCCGCCGCGGCGATGCGGTCCGGGAGCAGGCCCGGGGCGAGCAGGTAGGGGGCGACGGCGGTCCGCTCGGCACCTGCGGCGTGCAGGGCGGCGAGGGCGTCCGGCACGCGCGGCCCGGAGGCCGAGGCGTAGGCGACCTCGACGGCGGCCCAGCCGCGGGTGCGGCGCCACTCGGCGGCGACGGCGCGGGTGGCGGCGTCGGCGGCCGGGTCGGAGGAGCCGGCCGCCGCCAGCACCACGCCCGTACGGGCGCGGACGTCGGCCGAGTGGACGGCGAGTCCGGCCTCGGCGAGGCGGCGGTCCAGGGCGGCGAGCAGCCTCGGGGAGGGCCCCAGCACGTCGGCGACCGGCAGCCCGGCGCCCGCGGCGCGCAGCGCGGCCGGGATGTCGTGCTTGGCGTGGAAGGCCCGGTTCAGCAGCAGCGGCACCGCCACCGCGTCCGTCAGCCGGCCGACCACCTGGGGGATCCGCGGCGCGCAGTGGTCCAGGTAGGCGGTGGCGACCTCCAGGGCCGGCCGCTGGGCCCGCACCTGCTCGACCAGGGCGGCGACGGTCGCGGCGTGCCGCGGGTCGCGGCTGCCGTGGGCGATGAGCAGCAGGGCGGGCGTCATCAGGGTCTCACTTGGTGGAGGCCAGCAGGCCGCGGTTGCGCAGCACCCGGCGCTCGACCGGGGTGAACACCAGCAGCTCGATGGCGATGCCGACGAAGAGGATGAGGACGATGCCGAGCAGCACCCCCGACATGTCGGAGAACTCCCGCTGGTCCTCCAGGAACCGGCCGAGGCCCCGCCCGAGGTCGGGGGAGGAGGCGACGAGTTCCGCCGCCATCAGCGAGCGCCAGGAGAACGCCCAGCCCTGCTTGAGTCCGGCCAGGTAGCCGGGCAGCGCGGCGGGGATGAGCACGTGCCGGGCCCCGGCCAGGCCGGTGGCGCCGATGGTGCGCCCGGCCCGCAGGAACAGCGGCGGCACCTGGTCGATGCCGGCCACCAGCCCGTTGGCGATGGAGGGGACGGCGCCCAGCAGGATCACCGCGTACATCATCGAGTCGTTGATGCCGAGCCAGATGACGGCGGCCGGCACCCAGGCGACCGAGGGCAGCGACTGGAGGCCCTGGAGCACCGGGCCGATCGCGGTGCGCACCGGCTTGACCTGGGCGACGACCAGGCCGATCGGGGTGCCGATGAGGACGGCGAGCACGAAGCCGGACAGGCCGCGCCAGACGCTGGTCCAGATGATCGAGAACAGCGTGCCCTGGTACCAGAGGTCCTGGAGGGAGTGCCAGACGTCGACGGGGCTGGGCAGCTTGTACGAGGAGGTCAGGTGGAGGCTGTACGCGCCCTGCCACAGCGCCAGCACCACCAGCACGCCGATCAGCGGCGGCAGCGCCTTGCTGCGCAGCACCTCGCCGAGCGAGCTGCGGTGGGCGGCGACGGAGTCGAGGGCGTCCAGGCCCGCCCCGACCTCGGCGGTGTCGCCGTCGTTCCTGGCGGGGGCGGTGTCAGTGCTGGACATGGCGACGGATCTCCCCACGCAGTTCTTCGGTGATCTCGATGGACAGGTCGGCGACGCCGGAGGACTCGATGCGCCGGGGCTGCGGCAGGTCGATCCGCCACTCGCGGGCGACCCGGCCGGGCCGGGAGGAGAGCAGCACGACGCGCTGGGCCAGGCGGACGGCCTCGCGCACGTTGTGGGTGACGAACAGGACGGACAGCTGCCGTTCGGCCCAGATCCGGGTGATCTCGTCGTGCAGCACGTCGCGGGTGATGGCGTCGAGCGCGGCGAACGGCTCGTCCATCAGCAGCACCGTGCTGCCCTGGGCGAGGGCACGGGCCATCGCCACGCGCTGGCGCATGCCACCGGACAGCTCGTGCACCCGCTTGCCGTACGCGCCGCCCAGGCGGACGAGTTCGAGCAGGCGCTCGGCCTCGGCGCGGCGCTCGGGGCGGGGGACGCCGGCCAGCTTGAGGGCCAGCTCGATGTTCTTCCCGGCGGTGAGCCAGGGGAACAGGGCGTGCTCCTGGAACATCAGGGCGGGGCGGCCGCCGGGGACCTCGATGCTGCCGCGGCTGGGCTTGTCGAGGCCGGCGACCAGGTTGAGCAGGGTGGACTTGCCGCAGCCCGAGGCGCCGAGCAGGGTGACGAACTCGCCGGGCGCGACGTCGAGGGTGATGTCGTCCAGCACGTGGGTCCGGGCGCCCGGGCGGCCGAAGGACTTGTGCACGTGCGAGATCCGGACGGCGGGCGCGCCGCCGTCGGGGGCGAGGGCGGGGGCGTCGGCCTCGGTGGTCGGTGCCGGGGTCATCGGGACCTCCTGCTGAGTGGTCACGGGCCCCTCCCGGCCGTCGGCGGGCCGGGAGGGAGAGGGCTGCGAAGCGGGGGCCGGGGTCCGGCCCCGGCCCGTCCCGGTGGGCATCGATCGGGGATCGACCGGAGGCGGGCGGGGGCCGGACCGCGGATTCTGGGGCGGACTTCCGTACGGCCGGCGGTACTCGGCGCTGCTCGGCGCCACGGGCCGCCGATCGGCGCTACTTGGTGCCGAGCCCGGCGTCCGCCACGGGCGCCTGGCCCTTGGCCGCGAGGACCTTGTTCAGCAGGGTGAGGTCGTAGATGCCGTTGAGGTTGGGCCTCTTGAGGAGCCCGGCGGTCACGGCGTGGTCGGCCTCGGCCTGCAGGGTGCCGGCCAGCGGGTCGTCCAGGAAGTCGACGTCGGCCCAGGCCGGGTCGAGGACGGCCGGCTCCAGGGCGTTGCCGGCCTCCTTCTTGATCGCCTCGTTGGCGTCGGCCTTGGCCTTGTCGGGGTTGGCCTTGATGAAGGCGTTGGTGTTCACCGAGCCGCGCAGCACGGCCTCCACCACGTCCGGGTGCTCCTTGAGGAACTTCTGGGAGACGATGATGTTGGTGATCACGAACTTCTTGTCCGGCCAGACGTCCTTCTCGTTGAGCAGGACCTTCGCGCCGAGGGTGACCAGCTTGGAGGCGGTGGGCTCGGGCACCCAGGCGCCGTCGATGGAGCCCTGCCGGTAGGCGTCGGGGGTGACCTTGTTGTCGGTGCGCACCACCGAGACGTCGCCCGCGCCGGACGCCGCGTCCACCTTGTAGCCCTTGCCCGCCAGGTAGTTGAGCAGGGCCACGTCCTGGGTGTTGCCCAGCTGCGGGGTGGCGATCTTCTTGCCCCTGAGGTCGTCCAGCGAGGAGATCTTCTCCGGGTTGACCACCAGCTTGACCCCGCCGGAGGCCGAACCGCCGATGATCTTCAGGGACTTGCCGTCGGACTTGGTGTAGCCGTTGATCGCGGGGGAGGGGCCGATCCAGCCGATGTCGATGGAGCCGGCGTTGAGCGCCTCGATCTCGGCCGGACCCGCGTTGAAGACCTGGGTCTTGATCTGGGTGGCGCCCAACTCCTTCTGGAGGATGCCCTCCTGGAGGCCGACCAGGGCGGTGCCGTGGGTCAGGTTGGCGAAGTAGCCGATCTTCACCGTGGGGGAGGACAGCTTGACGCCCGAGGCCCCGGCCGCGGCGGCCGTGTCGGCGGAGCCGCCGGAGCCGCTGTCGGCGGCCTTGGAGCCGTAGCCGCAGGCCGACAGCAGGGCGACGGCGGTCAGGCCGGCGAGGGCGGCCGCGGCGGAGCGTCTGATCCGCCCGGCGTTGGGGCGGACGAAGGGATGGGAGGAGGCCGGGCTGGGTGCCATGGTGGTGGGTCCTGTTCGCGGACGGACCGTCAGGAAGCGGTCCCGGGGCGGACGGTGGGAAGTGGTTCGCGCGGCACGTCGGTGCCGGGGCAGGCCGGGCGGCGGCTGGGAACGCGGCCCGGTGACGGGGCAGTGCTCAGCCCCGTCGGCCCACACATCGGGTCAAGCCGCCCTGGCCGCTGCCGAGGACGCCGCTGCCGATGCGGCCGCCTTCCTTGTCCATGCCCGAGAACGCCTCGCTGGGCATCAGACCCAGTCCTCCTCGTGGGATGCGTCGGGAGCGTCGTCGCCGCGTACGGTCTCGAAGGCCTCGCCCGCCATGCCGGCGGTGAGGGTGGTGCCGTCGGCCGGGTCGATCAGCAGGAACGAGCCGGTGCGGCGGTTGTCGGTGTAGTCGTCGAGGGCCAGCGGCTCGGCGGTGCGCAGCTTCACGTGGCCGATGTCGTTGACGTTCAACCCGTCGGCGCCGGAACGGCGTTCGAGGGTGTCGATGTCGATCCGGTAGGAGATCTCCTTGACCAGCGCGCGCACGGTGCGGGTGGTGTGCTTGAGCAGCACCTTGTCCCCGGCGCGCAGCGGGCGCTCGTTGAGGTGGCTGACCGTGGCCTCGATGTCCTTGGTGGGGGCGGGCGCCGCCCCGGCGGCGATCAGGTCGCCCCGGGAGATGTCGAGGTCGTCGGCGAGCCGGACGGTGACCGACTGGGGCGCCCAGGCGACATCGCTCTCGCGGCCGAGGGCGTCGATCCCGGCGACGGTGGTGGTCAGGCCGGAGGGCAGCACGGTGACGGCGTCGCCGACCCGCAGCACCCCGGAGGCCAACTGGCCCGCGTAGCCGCGGTAGTCGGGGTGCTCCTCGGTCTGCGGGCGGATCACGTACTGGACCGGGAAGCGGACCGGCTCCCGGCTCGGGTCGCTGCCGACCGGAACGGTCTCCAGGTGCTCCAGCAGGGTCGGGCCGCCGTACCAGTCCATGTGCGCGGACGGCTCGACGACGTTGTCCCCGGCGAGGGCCGAGATCGGGACGGCGAGCACGTCGTTGACGCCGAGGGAGGCGGCGTAGGCGCCGAACTCCTCGGCGATGGCGGCGAAGACGGGCTCCGCGTAGTCGACCAGGTCCATCTTGTTGACGGCCAGCACGACGTGCGGCACCCGCAGCAGGGCGGCGACGGCCGCGTGCCGGCGGGTCTGCTCGACCACGCCGTTGCGGGCGTCGACCAGGACGACGGCGAGCTCGGCGGTGGAGGCGCCGGTCACCATGTTGCGGGTGTACTGCACGTGCCCGGGAGTGTCGGCGAGGATGAACCGCCGCCGGGGGGTGGCGAAGTAGCGGTAGGCGACGTCGATGGTGATGCCCTGCTCGCGCTCGGCCCGCAGGCCGTCGGTGAGCAGCGCGAGGTCGGGCGCCTCCTGGCCGCGGCCCAGGGAGACGCGCTCGACGGCCTCCAGCTGGTCGGCGAGCACCGACTTGGAGTCGTGCAGCAGCCGGCCGACCAGGGTGGACTTGCCGTCGTCGACGGAACCGGCGGTGGCGAAGCGCAGCAGGGAGGTGGCGCTGGTCTCGACGGTCGTGCTCATTAGAAGTACCCCTCGCGCTTGCGGTCTTCCATCGCGGCCTCGGACAGCTTGTCGTCGGCGCGGGTGGCGCCGCGCTCGGTGAGGCGGCTGGCGGCGATCTCGGCGATCACGGCCTCGATGGTGGTGGCGTCGGAGTCGACCGCGCCGGTGCAGGACATGTCGCCGACGGTGCGGTAGCGGACCAGCCGCCGCTCGACCGGCTCGCCGTCCTTGGGGCCGCCCCACTCGCCGGCGGTCAGCCACATGCCGCCCCGGGCGAAGACGTCCCGCTCGTGCGCGTAGTAGATCTCCGGCAGCTCGATGCCCTCACGCTCGATGTACTGCCAGACGTCCAGCTCGGTCCAGTTGGACAGCGGGAAGACCCGCACGTGCTCGCCCACCGCGTGCCGGCCGTTGTACAGCGACCACAGCTCGGGGCGCTGGCGGCGCGGGTCCCAGGCGCCGAACTCGTCGCGCAGGGAGAAGACGCGCTCCTTGGCGCGGGCCTTCTCCTCGTCCCGGCGGCCGCCGCCGAACACCGCGTCGAAGCGGTTGCGCTCGATCGCGTCGAGCAGCGGGACGGTCTGCAGCGGGTTCCGGGTGCCGTCCGGGCGCTCGCGCAGCCGGCCGTCGTCGATGAAGTCCTGGACGTGGGCGACGTGCAGGCGCAGCTTGTGCTCGGCCACGACGCGGTCGCGGTAGGCCAGCACCTCGGGGAAGTTGTGCCCGGTGTCGACGTGCAGCAGCGAGAAGGGGACGGCGGCGGGCGCGAAGGCCTTGAGCGCCAGGTGCAGCATGAGGATGGAGTCCTTGCCGCCGGAGAACAGGATCACCGGGCGCTCGAACTCCCCCGCGACCTCGCGGAAGATGTGCACCGACTCGGCCTCCAGCGCGTCCAGGTGGGACAGCGCGAAGGGCGCCCCCGAACTCCGGTCGGGGTCGTCGGTGCGGACCGGACTGTCGGTCGCGGTGGTCATGCCAGGCCCCTCTCGGTCAGGAAGGCGTGCAGCTCGGCGGCGGAGTCGGCCACCGCGCGGCCCTGCGTCTGGATCCGCAGCTCCGGGTTCTCCGGGGCCTCGTACGGGTCGTCGACACCGGTCAGGCCGGAGATCTCGCCGGCCGCCTGCTTGGCGTACAGGCCCTTGACGTCCCGCTCGGCGCACAGCTCGACCGGGGTGGCGACGTGGATCTCCAGGAACTCGGTGCCCGCCGCCGCGTGCCGCTCGCGCACCGCGGTGCGGGAGTCGGCGAACGGGGCGATCACCGGGGCCAGCACCTTGACGCCGTTGGCGGCGAGCTTCTCGGCGACGAAGCCGATCCGGGTGACGTTGGTGTGCCGGTCCTCGCGGGAGAAGCCGAGGCCCTTGGAGAGGAACTCGCGGATCTCGTCGCCGTCCAGCACCTCGACCTTGTGGCCCTCGGCGCGCAGCCGCCCGGCCAGCGCGAAGGCGAGGGTGGTCTTGCCCGCGCTCGGCAGCCCGGTCAGCCACACGGTGGCGCCGCGCTCGCAGGGGCCGGCCGCGGGGGCCGCCTCTGCGGCTCCGTCAGCGGCCAGGGTGTCAGCTGTCACGGTTCTTTCCTTACGCGAGAAGTGGTGGGGGGTCAGAGGTGGATGCCGCACTCGGTCTTGCCGGAGCCGGACCAGCGGCCGGCCCGGGCGTCCTCGCCCTCCCCCGGCTTGCGGGTGCAGGACAGCGGCGAGCAGCCGATCGAGGTGTAGCCCTCCCACAGCAGCGGGTTGAGCAGCACCCCGTTGGCGGCCACGTAGGCGTCCACGTCCTCCTGCGTCCACCGGGCGATCGGGGCGATCTTGACCTTGCGGCGCTTCGGGTCCCAGGAGACCATCGGGGTGTTCGCCCGGGACGGGGACTCGTCGCGGCGCAGCCCGGTGGCCCAGGCGTCGTAGCCGCCGAGGCCGCGGTTGAGCGGCTCGACCTTGCGCAGCGAGCAGCACAGGTCCGGGTCGCGGTCGTGCAGGTTCGGCCCGTACTCGGCGTCCTGCTCGGCCACGGTCTTCAGCGGGGTGAGCGTGATGACGTTGACCGGCATGGTCGCCGCCACCGCGTCCCGGGTGCCGATGGTCTCCGCGAAGTGGTAGCCGGTGTCCAGGAACACCACGTCCACGCCGGGGAACACCGAGGCGGCGAGGTGGGCGACCACCGCGTCCTCCATCGAGGAGGTCACGCAGAACCGCTTGCCGAAGGTGTCGGCGGCCCAGCGCAGGACCTCCTGCGCCGTGGCCTCTTCCAGCTCGCGGCCGGCCCGGACGGCGATCTCCTCGTGGTCAGTCGCGGTGCTGCTCATGGGACGTACCCCCGTTGGTCGGTGACAGCAGGCCGAGGAACTTCAGCTGGAAGGCGCGGCGGCACCCGTGGCACTCCCAGGCGCCGTGGCCGGCCTCCGACGGGCGCAGGTCCTCGTCCCCGCAGTACGGGCAGAAGAACGGTGCGGCTCGCTCACTCATCGCCCACCTCTCTGCGGTCGGCGTTCGCTGCGCTCGGCGTTCGCTTCGCGAACACGCCCCGCCGATTCGGTTCGCCCACTCCGCTCGCTCATGACAGCTGCTCCTCGGTGGCGCGGGCCGTCCACTGGGCGAAGCGCTCGCCCTCGGTGCGGTCGGCCTGGTAGCGGGTCAGCAGGCGCTCGACGTAGTCGGGCAGGCCGGCGCTGGTGACCTTGAGGCCGCGGACCTTGCGGCCGAAGCCGGCCTCCAGGCCGAGCGCGCCGCCCAGGTGCACCTGGTAGCCCTCGACCTGGTTGCCGTTCTCGTCGGTGACGAGCTGGCCCTTGAGGCCGATGTCGGCGACCTGGATGCGGGCGCAGGCGTTCGGGCAGCCGTTGATGTTGATGGTCAGCGGCTCGGCGAAGTCCGGGAGGCGCTGTTCGAGTTCGTCGATCAGGGTGCGGCCGCGCTCCTTGGTCTCGACGATGGCGAGCTTGCAGTACTCGATGCCGGTGCAGGCCATGGTGCCGCGGCGGAACGGCGAGGGGGTGACCCGCAGGTCGAGCGCCTCCAGTCCGGCCACCACCGACTCGACGTGCTCCTCGGCGATGTCGAGGATGAGCATCTTCTGCTCGGTGGTGGTGCGCACCCGGTCGCTGCCGTGAGCGGCGGCGAGGTCGGCGATCCGGCCGAGCAGCTTGCCGTCGACCCGGCCGACGCGCGGGGCGAAGCCGATGTAGTAGCGGCCGTCCCGCTGCTGGTGGACACCGACGTGGTCGCGCCAGCGGGCGACCGGCTCGGTGGGCGCGGGGCCGTCGATCAGGCGGTCCTTCAGGTACTCGTCCTCCAGCACCCGGCGGAACTTCTCCACGCCCCAGTCGGCGACCAGGAACTTCAGCCGGGCGCGGTTGCGCAGGCGCCGGTAGCCGAAGTCGCGGAAGATGCTGATCACGCCGCCGAAGACGTCCGGCACCTGCTCCAGCGGGACCCAGGCGCCCAGCCGCACGCCCAGCTTGGGGTTGGTGGACAGGCCGCCGCCGACCCACAGGTCGAAGCCGGGGCCGTGCTCGGGGTGGACCACGCCGACGAAGGAGACGTCGTTGATCTCGTGCGCGACGTCCAGCAGCGGGGAGCCGGAGATGGCGGCCTTGAACTTGCGCGGCAGGTTGGAGAACTCCGGGTTGCCGATGAAGCGGCGCTGGATCTCCTCGATCGCCGGGGTGCCGTCGATGATCTCGTCCCGGGCGACGCCGGCCACCGGGGAGCCGAGGATGGCGCGCGGGGTGTCGCCGCAGGCCTCGGTGGTGGACAGGCCGACGGCCTCCAGCTTGCGCCAGATCGCCGGGACGTCCTCGATCCGGATCCAGTGGAACTGGATGTTCTGCCGGTCGGTCAGGTCGGCGGTGCCCCGGGCGTACTGCTCGGAGACCTCGGCGACGGCCCGCAGCTGGGGGACCGTCAGCCGGCCGCCGTCGATGCGCACGCGCATCATGAAGTACTCGGCGTCCAGCTCGTGCGGGTCCAGGATGGCGGTCTTGCCGCCGTCGATGCCCTCCTTGCGCTGGGTGTAGAGCCCCCACCAGCGCATCCGGCCGCGCAGGTCGGCGGGGTCGATCGAGTCGAAGCCCCGGTGCGCGTAGATCGTCTCAATGCGCGTCCGCACATTGAGACCGTCGTCGTCCTTCTTGAACTGCTCGTTGGCGTTCAGGGGGGTGTAGTGGCCCATGCCCCACTGCCCCTCGCCGCGGTGGCGGGTCACCTTGCGAGCCGCTGCGGGGCGGCGCGCGGCGGTGCGGTCGGCCGTGGGCTCGGCGGTCTCGGGAGAGGTGGCCATGCTGAAAGTCCTTCGGGGCAGGTGGCGCTGACGCCGGGTGGGTCGCGGAGCGTGCTCGGCCGTGCGGTGCTGCTGTGACCTGCGGGTTTCTCAGGACCGGGAGAGCAGTTGGCCGGGCCGGGCGGGCGCCTGCGCATCCGCTGGTGCGGGGATGGGCGGTCGGATCGGCGCCGGGTGCGGTGGTGCGGCGGGGTGGGGGCTCAGGTCACCGGACAGATGGCGCTGGACACGCGAAGGAGATCGACGTGCAGTCGACCTACTAGGGTGGTTCCGGCGCTAGGCATGGCAAGAGATTCGCACGGCCCGGGACTCGCGGTCCACTAACATCCGGATGCTGGACGCTGTGGTTTCGAAATGCGGGACGCCTGACCGTTCCCGCCGCTCCCCGCCGGGCGTCCGCGGCCGCGGTGCGCACGCGCCCGTACCCCCGGGGGAGATCAACCGGAGCGTCCCGGCCCGATACCGTTAGCGCTGTGCAAGCAGCAGGCGATACGAGCAGGCCGAACCCCGAGCGGCCGTCCCGGCGTCGGGGCAAGGGCTCCCGGCGCGCGGCCAAACGGGCCACCTGGCGCCATACGGCGTGGGACTTGGTGAAGGACACCACCAACACCTGCGTCGAGTACCGGGTCACCGGCCTCGCCGCGGAGGCGGCCTTCTTCACCCTGCTGTCGATCCCGCCGCTGCTGCTCGGCCTGGCGGCCACCCTCGGCTACCTCGACGCGTTCGTCGGCGCCGGCACCATCGAGCGGCTCAAGCACGACATCGTCTCGGCCTCCGGGACGGTGCTCTCGGACTCCTCCGTCAACGAGGTCGTCAAACCACTGCTCAGCCAGGTCTTCGACCACGTCCGGCCGGACCTGATCTCGATCGGCTTCCTGCTGTCGCTGTGGTCCGGATCCCGGGCGCTCTACATCTTCATCGACACCATCACCGTGATGTACGGGCTGGACGGCAAGCGGGGCATCGTCAAGACCCGGCTGATGTCGCTCGGCCTCTACCTCGGCGCCCTCGTCATCGGCTCCCTGGTGCTGCCGCTGATGATGGCGGGGCCCGGGCTGGTCGAGAACGCCGTCTCGGGCCTCGCCGGGGTGGTCAGCGCCGCCTACTGGCCGGTCGCGATCCTGCTGCTGATCGTCTCCCTCACCACTCTCTACCACCTGGCCGTACCGGTCTCCACGCCCTGGCGCGAGGACATCCCCGGTGCGCTGGTCGCCCTGGTGGTGCTGGTCTTCTGCAGCGTCGGCCTGCGGATCTACCTGGTCAGCTCGGTCGAGGGCCCCTCGGTGTACGGCTCGCTGGCGGCGCCGGTGGCCGTGCTGCTGTGGATCTTCGTGGTGGCCCTCGCGGTGCTCATCGGCGCCGCCATGAACGCCGCGATAGACCGCCGCTGGCCCACCCTGGAGACCGCGGACGCCCGCGCCGAGAACGAGCGCGCCCACGAGGAGGCGGCCGCCGCCGTGGTCCGCGAGGTCGCCGCCCGGCGGGCCGTCGAACGGGCCCGGCGGGCCCGCGAGCTGGGACTGGCCGAGGGGGCCGAGGAGGAGTGGGGCGAGGACGAGGCGGACGACGTCGACGCGCCCGCCGAGTACCCCGAGCGGTGGGCCGACGTGCTGGCGGCCGACAACGTGCGCGGGCGCCTCACCGCCCGGCCGGGGCCGCACCACCGGCCCGCTCCGCCGCCGCCGGACAGCGACCGGCCGCTGGGGCCGCCGCCGGAGCGGCCGGGGCAGGGGGCGCAGGGGCCTGGACCGGGACCGGGGTTGCCGCCGGAGCGGCCGGGGTCGGGGCCGGGCTACCCGCCCAGGCCGCCGCAGCCGCCGTGGGAGCAGCGGTAGCGGGTTCTCCGTGCACGGGTACGGACAGGGCCTCCCTCGCGGGTCGCGGGGGAGGCCCTGTGCGTTCGGCGCCGGGGTCGGGGCCAGGGCCGGGGGCTCTGGGGCCCTGGGGGCCTTGGGGGCTTCCGGGGCCCTGGGTGTTCTCGGTGTTCCTCAGGCGGGCGGGTTCGAGGGGAACGGGGACCGCGGCGGCAGACCGTAGCCCTGGGCGTGCTGCTCGTTGACCGGCGGGTAGCCGTACGAGGCCTGGGGAGCGGGCGGCTGGGGCCCGTCGGGGTGCGGGGCGACCGGGGCCTGGCCGAAGGCGGGGCGCAGCTCGGTGGCGGCGCCCGGGTCGGTGAGGCCGGGGCCGGCGGTGGTCTGCGCGGTCGGGTCGGATCCCGGGGCCGGGGGCCGGCCCGCGCCGCCCGGGGTCCGGTCGGGGCTGGGGACGGGGTCCTGGCCCTGGTTCGGGCCCTGGTGTCGGCTTGAGCTCGGGCCCTGGTCGGGACCCTGGTTGGGGCCCTGGTGGGGGCCCTGGCTCGGGTTCGGCGGGGCGGGGTCGGTGGCGGCCGGGCGGTTGCCCGGGCCGGCCTGGGCGGGGAGCGGCTCGGGAGTCGGCTGGACCGGGTCCAGCGCGGTGCGTCCCGAGGAGTCGCTGAGCTTGATCAGCAGCGCGACCATCAGCCAGTTCGCCAGCAGCGAGGAACCACCGGCCGCCAGGAACGGCAGGGCCTTGCCGGTCAGCGGGACCAGCCCGCTCACGCCGCCGACCACCACGAAGATCTGCAGCGCGAGCGCCGCCGACAGCCCGGCCGCGAGCAGCTTGCCGAACGGGTCGGTCAGGCCGATCGCGGTGCGCAGGCCGCGCTGGATCAGCAGCACGTACACCAGCAGGAGGGCGGTCACCCCGGCCAGGCCCAGCTCCTCGCCGACGGTGGTGAAGATGAAGTCGCTGCGCCCGGCGAAGCCGATCAGCCACGGCCGGCCCGAGCCCAGGCCCGTCCCGGTCAGGTGCCCGGTGCCCAGGCTGAACAGCGCCTCGGCGGGCTGCTCGGAGATCGCCGGGTCGTGCACCGGCTTGTAGTAGTCGAGCGGGTGCAGCCAGGCCTCGACGCGGCCGTGCACGTGGGGCTCCAGGGTGCCGACCACCGTCGCACCGCCGACCGCCATGAGCAGGCCGAGGACGACCCAGCTGGTGCGCTCGGTCGCCACGTACAGCATCACGATGAAGAGGCCGAAGAAGATCAGCGAGGTGCCGAGGTCGCGTTCGAAGATCAGCACCAGCAGGCTGACCGCCCAGATCGCGAGCACCGGGCCGACGTGCCGTCCGCGCGGCAGGGTCATCCCCCAGACCTTCCGCCCGGCCAGGGCCAGGGCGTCCCGGTTGGCCATCAGGTAGCCCGCGAAGAAGATCGTGATCGCGACCTTCACGAACTCGTCCGGCTCGAAGGACGGCAGCCCGGGGAGCTTGATCCACCGCTTGGCGCCGAAGCTGTCCGTCGGCGAGAACACCGGCGCCGTCAGCAGGATCAGTGCGCCCGCCATCATCACGTAGACGTACCGCTGGAAGAAGCGGTGGTGCTTGACGAAGACGATCAGCGCGATCGCCGCCGCCACCGAGATGAACACCCACATCATCTGGGAGGGCGCGGCGGGGAGCTTCTGGTAGTCGCCCTTGCCGGGGTGCGCCGCCTTGTAGCTGAAGTCCAGCCGGTCCAGCAGCATCAGCCCGAAGCCGGTCAGGAAGACGCCCAGCGGCAGGATCAGCGGGTCCGCGTACGGTGCGAACCGGCGCACCGCCAGGTGCGCCACCGCGACCAGCGCCCCCAGGGACAGGCCGTGGACCAGTAGTCCGGACGGCAGCTTGCCGGTCAATGCCAGCGAGGCGTCGATGTGTCCGGCCAGACAGACGGCCACCGCGAGCGCCAACAGGCCCAGCTCGATGTTGCGGTGGCGCGCGGCCAGCCGTCGGCCCTCGCCGCGTGCAGTGCTTTGCACCTCTTGTCGTCCCCTTGTTGTCACCCACGTGGCCGGTATCGCGCCGACGGTGCATCCTGCCAGACGAACGCGGCCCGCCGCCGGTTGCGCCCCCGGGCCCGGCAAGGGCAGAACTTTGCCTCGGCAAAGCTTTGTCGGCCCTTGGTAAAGCTTTGTTCAGGCCCGGGTATAGAGGCGGGCCCCGGCCGCGGCGGGCCGGGCCGGGAGCGCCATCATGGCCGGGCGCCGAGGCCCCTGCCCGGCGACTCCCGGCGCCTCTCCGGCGACCCCGGGTGGCGGTGCGGACGAGGTGGGCGGACGGATGAACGGCGCGGTGGATCTCGCGGCCCAGGCGCTCGGCCACGGGGCCGCGGTCCGGGCGCTCGGCCACGGGGGCGCGGTCCACGCGCTCGCGTACAGCGGGCCGCCCGCGTGGCAGTGGTCCGACCTGGCCACCTCCTGGACCCTCGAACCGCTGGTGCTCACCCTGTCGCTGCTCCTCGGCGGCTGGTACCTGGCCGCGGTGCGCACCGTCCACCGCGGCGGCGAACGCTGGCAGGCCACCCGCACCGCGGCCTTCCTCGGCGGGCTGCTGCTGTGGATCTGGTGCACCTGCTCCGGCCTCGGCGTGTACGAGCGCATCCTGTTCACCGACCGGGCCGTGCAGGTCGTGCTGCTGCTCATGGTCGTCCCGCTGCTGCTCGCGCTCGGCGCACCCGTCTCGCTGCTGGTCGAGTCCTCGCCGGAGCACCGGCGGGAGCGGATCCTGCGGGTGCTGCGCAGCCGGCCGTCCAAGGTGCTGATGTTCCCGGCGGTCTCCACGGCGCTGCTGATGGCGCCGCCGTGGCTCCTCTACTTCACGCCCTGGTACGAGTGGTCGCTCTCCAGCGGGGTCGGGAACGTGGTGCTGCACCTGGCGCTGGTGCTGCTGGGACTCGCCTACTTCTGGCCGCGGCTGCAGCTCGACCCGGTCGGGCACGAGTACCCGCACCTGGTCGGGCTGTTCATCACCTTCGCCGAGGTGATCTTCGACGCCGGGCTCGGGATCGTGCTGATCTACGGCGGCCACCTCGTCGCCGAGCACTACTACGTCGCGCTCGGGCGGCCCTGGGGGCCGAGCCCGGCCCAGGACCAGACCTGGGGCGGCAACGCCTTCTGGGTGCTGGGCGACCTCGTCGGGCTGCCGTTCCTCGCCGCACTGGTGCGGCGGATGGTGGTGCAGGGGCGCGAGGAGATCAAGGCCGTGGACGCCGAGCTGGACGCCCGCTTCGAGGAGCAGGCCGCCCGGGCCAGGGCGGAGGGGCTGCCGGAGGAGGAGACGGGCATGCGGCCCTGGTGGCTGGACGACCCGAACCTCAAGCACCGGTACGGCGGATAGCCCCGCCCTCTTCCGGACGGCATTTCCGCAGGTCAAAAATAGGTTGGCCGTCGCCCCGAGCTCCACTAGCGTGTGACGCGTCAGGTTCGGGGGCCATTGGGCCGCCCGAGGAGTAGAGAGCAGGAGGTGAACCCCGTGGTCGTTGTCGCCCCGATAGCTGCCCTGGGCAGCGCTCGCGTTCACCTCCTCTTCCCGGCCGCCGGCTGAGCCCTCCGCGCCAGCCGTAGCCCGCCGGGACCATCTCCTCCCGAAGGGCCACTGCGTTGTTCAACGCTGCCTCCGTTCCGTCGTTCTCCTCTTCTTCTTCGTCTTCTTCTTCGTTCTCCGGCGACAGCCTCACCGACGGCTCCACCGCGGGTTCCCCGCTGGCCGGCTACGGCTGGACGCCCGAGCTCGACGAGCTCTTCGCACCGCTCGCCGAAGCCGGGCTGCTCCCGGCCCGGATCCTCCGGGTCGACCGCGGCCAGTGCGACGCCGTCCTCGCCGACCCGGAGACGGGCGAGCTGCGCACCGTCCGGCTCGACACCCGGCGGGTGGGCGACGCCGACATGATCAACTGCCCGTGCACGGGCGACTGGGCCGCCGTCGACCTGCACGCCCAGCCGATGGCCGCCGTCACCGCGCTGCTGCCGCGCTCCACCGCGATCATCCGCAAGGTGGCGGGCAAGCGTTCCGACGGCCAGGTGCTGGCGGCCAACGTCGACACCGTCCTGATCGCCGCCTCGCTGGCGGCCGATCCCGACCTCGGGCGGATCGAGCGCTTCCTCGCCCTGGCCTGGGAGTCCGGCGCCGAGCCCCTGGTCGTCCTCACCAAGGCCGATCTGGTGGACGACGCCGACTTCATCCGGGCCGACGTCGAAGCGGTCGCGCCCGGTGTCACCGTGCTGGTGGTCAGCGCCGAGACCGGAGAGGGCATCGACGTGCTCCGCGCCTGCGCGCCCGGCACCGCCGTGCTGATCGGCCAGTCCGGTGTGGGCAAGTCCACCCTCACCAACGCGCTGGTCGGCGCCGAGGTGATGACCGTCCAGCGGGCCCGTGAGGTCGACCAGAAGGGCCGCCACACGACGACCACCCGCGAACTGATGGCGCTGCCCGGCGGGGGCGTGCTGATCGACACCCCCGGGCTGCGCGAGGTCGGCCTCTACGGTGGCGAGGGGGTGGACCTGGCCTTCGCCGACATAGCCGAGCTGGCCGAGGAGTGCCGCTTCCACGACTGCAACCACCACACCGAGCCCGGCTGCGCGGTGCGGGCGGCGCTGGAGGACGGCAGTCTGCCGCAGCGTCGGATGGACAGCTACCTCAAGCTCCAGCGCGAGAACGAGTGGATCGCCTCCCGTTCGGACGCCCGGGTGGCCAAGGCCCGGCTGAACAAGTGGAAGGCGATCACCAAGTCGATGCGTGCGGCGGGAGGTCCGGTGAAGCGTTGAGCGGATGTGCCCCTGGCCCGGGTGACGGGCGTCAGCCGGGCCCGGCTGGGGGCTGAACACCTGTGCTGATCATCTGCGGTGGCCGTCTGTAGCGGCGGCCCGGTGGTGGCTACGGGACGTGGCCACCTGTGCCGGCTACCTGTAGTGGCCCATCTGTGGGGGCCACCTGTCGTGGCCACCTGCTTCGGCCGGCCGCCGGCGGCCGGCCAAAGCAGGACGGGCTGGGGCGCGCGGGTGTGGTGGGCGTGGTGGATGGGCGCGCGGTGGTGGGTGGTGGTGGGTGCGCGCGTGGTGGTGGGTGGTGGCGGCGGGTGGGTGGGGGAGGGGGAGGGAGGGGCCCAGAGAACCGGTGGCCAGTTCCCACCCGAGGGTTCCGGCGCCGCTCCGGCGGTGCCGGAGCGGCGCCGGGGAAACAGCCGACCGGAAAGCCCCGAACGGTGATGTCCGATTCCCGCCAGTCGCCCCCCGCCCGGTGCCGCAGACTGGACAGCGTGATCGACGACGACATCCGGTACCGAGCCGTGGACAGCCGGGACTCCCGCTTCGACGGGGTCTTCTTCACGGCCGTCACCTCGACCGGCATCTACTGCCGACCGAGCTGCCCCGCCGTGACCCCCAAACGCGCCAACTGCCGCTTCTACCCCAGCGCCGCGGCCGCCCAGGGCGCCGGCTTCCGGGCCTGCCGCCGCTGCCGCCCGGACTCCGTGCCCGGCTCCCCGGAGTGGAACCACCGCGCCGACCTGGTCGGCCGCGCGATGCGCCTGATCGGCGACGGCGTGGTGGACCGCGAGGGCGTCGCGGGCCTGGCGGGCCGGCTCGGTTACAGCGCCCGGCAGCTGCAGCGCCAGCTCATCGCCGAACTCGGCGCCGGCCCGATCGCGCTGGCCCGCGCCCGCCGTGCCCAGACCGCCCGGCTGCTCCTGCAGACCACCGAGCTGCCCGTCACGGACATCGCGTTCGCGGCCGGCTTCGCCTCCGTCCGCCAGTTCAACGACACCGTCCGGGAGGTCTACGACCGCACCCCCAGCGGTCTCCGCGCCGAGGTCGTGGCGGGCCGCCGCACCGCGACCCCGGCCGGCGGCCTCACCCTGCGCCTGGCCTACCGCGGCGCGATCGACAGCGACCACCTGATCGACTTCCTCGAACTGCGCGCCGTCCCCGGCGTGGAGGAGGTCGTGCCCGGCGCGCGCCCCGGCGTGCGCACCTACCGGCGCACTCTCGCGCTCCCGTACGGGCACGGCATCGCCGAGGTGGACGGCCTCGCGCCGGAGGACCCGCTCACCCGCGGCTGGCTCGACTGCCGTCTGCTGCTCGCCGACCTGCGCGACCTGCCGACGGCCGTCCAGCGGCTGCGCGTCCTGTTCGACCTGGACGCCGACCCGGACGCCGTCGACGAGCAGCTCGACGCCGACCCGGTGCTCGGCCCACTGGTCCGTGAGCGCCCCGGCCTGCGCTCGCCCGGACACGTGGATCCGCACGAGCTGGCCGTCCGCGCCGTGCTCGGCCAGCAGATCACCGTCGGCGCCGCCCGTACCCTGGCCGGTCGGCTCGCCGAGAGGTACGGCACCGCGCTGCCCGAGCCGAACGGCGGCCTGCGGCTGCTCTTCCCCACGTCGGCGGCGCTGGCCACCGCCGACCCCGGGGACTTCGCGATGCCCGCGGCCCGCCGCCGCGCGCTCACCGGACTGTGCGCGGCGCTGGCCGAGGGTGTGGTGCGGCTGGACGGCGGGGTGGACCGGGAGGAGGCCGCCGCCCAGCTGCTGGCCCTGCCCGGCATCGGCCCGTGGACGGTCGGCTACCTGCGGATGCGCGCCCTCGCCGATCCCGATGTGTTCCTCCCGAGCGACATCGGCGTCAAGCACGGCCTGATCCGGCTCGGCGCCCCCGGCGACCCGAAGTCCGCCGCACTCGCCGCCGGGGCCTGGGCCCCGTGGCGCTCCTACGCCGTCCACCGGCTGTGGGCCGGCCCCGCGAGCGCTGCCCCGAGCGCCGCCCCGAGCGCCGGAGCCGGCACCACCCCGAGCGCCGGGACCAGCGCCCCCCTCAGCCTCAGCACCAGCCCCGGAACGGAGAACGACCCGGCATGAGCACCACCGTCTTCACCACCATGGAGAGCCCATTCGGCCGCCTGCTGCTCAGCGGCGTGCTGCCCGGGGACGGCGGGCCGGCTGCCCTGGCCACCGTCACCGCGCCCGGACAGAAGTACGCCCTGGCCGAGCCCGCCGACGGCTGGGAGTTCGACCCCGGGGCCCTCGCCGAGCCGGTCGCCCAGCTGACCGCCTACTTCCGCGGCGAGCGCACCACCTTCGACCTGCCGCTGGCCCCCGAGGGCACCGAGTTCCGCCGCCGGGTCTGGGCCGCGCTGGACGAGGTCCCGTACGGCACGACCGTCACCTACGGCCAACTCGCCCAGCTGGCCGGCCAGTCGCCGCGGATGGTCCGCGCGGTCGGCGGCGCGGTGGGCGCCAACCCGCTGTTGATCGTGCGCCCCTGCCACCGGGTGCTCGGCGCCAACGGCTCGCTCACCGGCTTCGCGGCGGGCGTGGACCGCAAGCGCTGGCTGCTGGAGCTGGAGAGCGGCACGCTCTTCTGACATGGACCGGGGCGCGCGAACGGTGTCAGCCCCGGAGGTCCACCCGCCAGTTGTTGCTGCGCATGAACCGGCCGGGCGGGAACTCGAACTCCGTCTCGCCGAGCAGGGTGAACCCGGCCTTCGCGCACACCGCGTTGGAGGCGGGGTTGTCCACCGAGGGGAAGGCGTGCAGGAAGCGGTGCGCGGCCTCACGCCGGGCGGCCGCGACGGCGGCCCGGGTGGCGGTCACCGCGATGCCCTTCCCCTGGTGCCCGGGCAGCACGTTCCAGCCCATCTCGTGGACGGTCTCGCCCGCCCAGGTGCGGGTGCCGTAGCCGACCGTGCCGACGGCCTCGCCCTCGGGCAGCAGCACGATCCGGTACATGCAGCCCAGGGCGGACGGGACGAAGTCCAGGTAGCGCCCGTGCCGGACGAGCAGTTGCTCCTCCGTCTCCGGTCCGCCGACGTGCTTCTTCATCTCCGGGGTGTTGACCCGGCGCAGCAGCGCGAGGTCGGCGTCCGTCCAGGGCTCGATCTGTACCTCGATGTCGGTCATGCCGGGACGCTAGTGGCCACCGCGTCCCGGCAGCCACCCATTTCGTTCCGGTCGACCCGGCTCGGCCGACCGACGTCCGCCCGGCTCGGCCGCCCGCCATCCCCTCGGCGCGGCCGACCGGCAGAGGCCCGGCGACTCAGCCGACCGACGTCCCCTCGGTGAGGCTTCCCGGCTGGGCGAGGGCCCGGGCGAGCTGTTCGAGCGCGGGCAGCGCGTGGACGACGGCCTCGCGGTCGGCCGGGTCGAGGGTGCCGAGGGCGGTGGCGATCCGGCGCTCGTGGGCGTGCTGCCAGTCGTCCAGCTGGCGGCGCCCGGCCGGGGTGAGGGCGATCCGGGCGGTGCGCCGGTCGCCGGGGTCGGCCTGCCGGTCGACGAACCCGGCCTCCAGCAGTTTGCCGACCAGTCCGCTGACCGTGTTGGGGGCGAGCCGCTGGCGGGCGGCGAGTTCGCCGACCCGCAGCGGGGCCGCGGCGAGGGTCTGGAGGAGTTCGACCTGCGCCATCGGCAGGGACTCCCACGGGTAGTCGGTGCGGATGCTGCTGCGCAGTGCGCGGCGCAGCCGGGTGACGGTGTCGGTCAGCCGCCGGGCGTGCTCGACCGCCGGGTCGGGGCTTCCGGCGGCGGGGTCGGGAACGTGTGGTGACGACGGCATGGCGGACAGCGTATCGCCTGGTACGGGGCGTTCCCGGGGGGCCGTCCGCCCCTCGGACGCGGGGTGGGCGCACCGCGAGATCCTTCGTGTCGTGGCGCGAGCAAGTCGTAGAAAGAACATATCTGCATCCGATATATTCGTGACATGAACGCCACCGCCCTTGCCGCGCGCCTGCTCACCGAGCGGCCTCGGCCCCGCGGCATAGCCGGCTGGCGCCACGCCCACTGGCTGGCCGTCGGCACCGTCTGTCTCGGAGCCTTCCTCGGCCAGCTCGACGCCAGTGTCATCGCTCTGGTCTTCCCCGCCCTCGGCCGCCACTTCGACGCGGGTTTCGCCGCTGTCGAGTGGGTCGCCCTCGCCTACCTGCTCGTCCTGGTCGCCCTGCTGGCCCCGATCGGCTGGCTGTCCGACCTGGTGGGCCGCAAGACCGTGTACATCGGCGGCTTCGCCGTCTTCGGCCTGTCGTCGCTCGGCGCCGGGTTCGCCGAGAGCCTGTGGATCCTGGTCGGCTGCCGCGCCGTGCAGGCCGTCGGCGCCGCGATGATGCAGGCCAACAGCGTCGCCCTGGTCGCGCGCGGAGTCCCCGAGCACGCGATGCGGCGCGCCCTCGGCATCCAGGCCGCCGCCCAGGGCCTCGGGCTGGCGCTCGGCCCCAGCCTCGGCGGGCTGCTGGTGGAGCACGCCTCCTGGCGGTGGGTGTTCTGGGTGAACGTGCCGATCGCCGTGTTCGGCATCCTGGCCGGCTGGTACCTGCTGCCCCGCACCCGGACCTGTGCGCCCGCGCCGGTTTCGGAGCCGCGCGGCCGGGGCCCGCGCGAGCCCCGCTTCGACCTGCCCGGCATGCTGCTGCTCACCGGCGCGACCACCGCTCTGCTGCTCGCCCTGTCCACCGCCTCGGGCCTGCCGCTGCCCGGCTGGGCCGTCGCCGTCCTGCTGCCGACCGCCGCCGTCCTCGCCGTCGCCCTGGTGCGCCAGGAGCGGCGGGCGGCCCGGCCGATCCTGGCGCCCGGGCTGGTCAACACCCCGGGCGTGCGCTCCGGGCTGGTGGTCGCGCTGATCGGCTACCTGCTGCTGTTCTGCCCCCTGGTGCTCGGCCCGGTACTGCTCACCGGGGCGGGTGTGTCGACGGCCGCGGCCGGGTTGGTGGTCACCCTGCTGCCCGCGGCGTTCGCCGTCGCCGCGACGGTCGGCGGCGGGCTGCTGCCCCGGGGCTGGTCCGACGTCACCCGGTGCCGCTTCGGCGCGGGCCTGGCCGCCGCCGGACTGCTGCTGTTCGCCGTGCTGCCGGTCTCGGCCGCGGCCGTGGCGGTCCCGCTGCTGGTCGCCGGGTACGGGCTGGGCCTGCTGCTGCCCGCCAACAACGCCCTGGTGATGCGGGCGATCCCGGCGGAGTGCTCGGCCGTCGGCGGCGGCATGGTGAACATGGCGCGCAGCCTGGGCACCGCGCTCGGCATGGCGCTGTCCGTGCTCGGTGTCCACCTGGCGGGCGCAGCGTCCGGTGGGCGGACGGTGCTGGTCGCGCTGGCGGCCGTCGCGGTGGCGGCTGTCGCGCTGACCCGGCCCGCCACCGCCCGGTCGCGTCCGGCGGCGGCTACGCGCTGACGTTCAGGGCGTCCTGGGCCCGGTTCAGCCCGAGCCGCACCAGCGTCTCCAGGGCGTCCGCGCAGCGGTCCGTCACTCCCGGCATCGCGGCCAGTTCCTCGTCCGAGAACTTCTTCAGCACGTGGTCGCCGACGCTCTGCCCCTTCGGCGGACGCCCGATGCCGAAGCGCAGCCGGACGAAGTCCCGGGTGCCGAGCACCTCGCCCACCGACCGCACCCCGTTGTGCCCGCCCGGCCCGCCGCCGCGCTTCAGCTTGCCGGTGCCGTAGGCGAAGTCCAGGTCGTCCTGGACGACCACCAGGCGCTCGACCGGCACCCCGTAGCGGCGCAGCAGGGCGGCCACCGGGCGGCCGGACAGGTTGATGGACCACCACAGCGGCTTGGCCAGCAGCACCGGCCGGCCGTCCACCTCGATCTCCGCGACCACGGCGCCGATCCCGCGCCGGCGGAACCGGGCGCCGTGCCGCTCGGCCAGCCGGTCCACGGTCAGGAAGCCGGCGTTGTGCCGGGTCAGCCGGAACCAGGGGCCGGGGTTGCCGAGTCCGGCGATCAGCCAGGGCGCGTCGGTGCTCATGCGGGAGTGCTCCAGGAAGGGGGTGCGGACGGCGGACGGCCGGGGCGCGGTACGGGCGGTCGGGGGACCGCTCACCGCGCCCCGGCCGTCCGGGGGGAACGAGGGGACTGATGGGACTGATGGGACTGCGGGAACTGCGGGAACAGCGGGGAACTGCTGGACGGGACTTCGGGGTCAGGACGCGGGCACGCCGGGAGCGGCACCGCGCTCCTTGAGCATGTCGGTCATCAGCTCCACCTCGGACGTCTGGGCGACCACCATCGACTGGGCGAGCCGCTTCTCGACGTCGTTCTTCGCCAGGTCGACGTAGCCCTGGGCCATCTCGACCCCGCCCTTGTGGTGCTCGATCATCAGCTGGAGGTAGTACACCTCGGCCTCCCGCCCGCTGAGCGCGCGCAGCTTCGCCATCTGGGCGTTAATGGCCATGCCGGGCATCAGCGAACCGTCGTGCGCCTGGTAGTCGTGGTCCATCTTCATCCACGCCATCGGCTTGGCGGCCGAGTGCTGCGACAACCCCCACTGGTCGAGCCAGCCCGTCATCATCCCCCGCTGGTTGGCCTGGGTGTTGATGACGTCGAAGGCGAGGGTGCGGGTCGGCTCGTCGCTCGTGCGGTCCCGGACGATGAACGACAGGTCCACGGCCTGCTGGTGGTGGGTCGCCATGTCGCGGGCGAACCCGGCCTCGGGCGAGTCGTCCGCGGGGACGGCGATCGAGGCCGAACCCGAGGCGGACGTGCCGCCGGCGACCAGGGCCGGAACCCCGAGCGCCAGCGCGACCACGGCGGCCAGCGCGGCCGGCCACCACATCCGGCGGCGGCCGGGGCGCTCCGTGCTCGGCTCCTCCGGCGCATCCGCCGCCGAGGACTCCTCGGGACGGGTCCCGTCGGCGGTCACATCTCCCCCATGCTGCAGGAGGCGCCCGGCTCCTGGGTCTGCTTGCCCTGGACGTACTTGGTGAAGAACTGGTTGACCCGCGGGTCGCTGGCGCTGTCCACGATCAGCTGGGTGCTCCAGGCGTTCAGGGTGATGGTGCCCTGCTCGTCCGGGTACGGGCTCATCAGCGAGTACGGGGTGGCCTTGACCTTGTCGGAGAGGAGCTTGATGTCGTCCGCCGTGGCCTTGCCGTTGTACGTCACCCAGACGGCGCCGTGCTCCAGCGAGTGGACGGCGCGCTCGTTCTCGACGGGCTTGTCGTAGACGTGGCCCATGCAGTCCAGCCACACCGCGTTGTGGTCGCCGCCGACCGGCGGGGTCATCGGGTAGTTGACCTTCTCCTTGACGTGGTTGCGGCTCAGGTCGCCGAAGGTCTTCACGCCCGGGATGTCCGCGTTGGCGGCGGCCTCGCGGTCCTTCTTCTTCTGGTTCTGGTCCATGACGAGCCAGGTGCCGGTGGCGATCGCGCCGATCACCAGCACACCGGCGGCCACCGAGGCGATCACCTTGTTGCGGCGGTCGCGGCGCTGCTCGGCGGCGCGCAGCTCGGCTATCCGGGCGCGGCGGTCGACGCCGGGCTTGCCGCCGGGCTTGTTGGACTGCTTCGAGACGGAACCCATGATGGTTGTCCTTGTCCCCGCCGCGCACGGCTGGCGGCGGCGGTCGGCTGAAGAGGGGGGAGTGGCGGACCCGCCGACGGGGAGCGTCGGCGGTGGGTTCCGCTCAGGACCGGTGGACCTGGAGCTCGTGCAGATCGGGGGCCGGGCGCGGGCCGTCCAGCAGGCCCGCGGGCATCACCCGGGGCAGCGCCTCGGGCGCCGGGGAGACGAGTGGCCACGCGGCGGGCTGCGGATGCGGCGGCGGGTTCGGCAGCTGGGCGTCCTGCGGGCAGAACGGATGGCTGGAGCAGCCGTTGTTGTGCGGCGGCTGGCCGTCGGCGGTGCACAGGATCCAGTGGTCCTGCTGCTCCGCGATGCGGTGGTGGCCGTCGGAGGACCGGGTGGCGGCGCGCGCGGTGTCGCGGGCGAGCGTGGTCTGCGCGGTGGCCTCCGCCGCACTGACCACCGAGACGGCGCCCACCGGGGCCGGTCCCGGACGGGCGGACGCGTCCGCCTTCGCCAGGCCCGTACACGGCAGCGCGGTCAGCAGGGCGACCAGCAGCAGGACCAACAGCGCACCCGCCGGGCGGCCCGCCGATGCGGCCCTCCCCGGTCGGGGTGAGCTCGGGGCCGACGCGGTCATGCGCACATTTAATCAGCCGAACGGGTGAAGCGATGCCCCTCATCGGCCCTCATTTTCGGCCGCCGAGACCCCGCAATGACCAGGAAACGCCCTGATCGGGGCACATCCGGCAAGCACGGACGGAACGGATACGAACGCCGTGGTGACGGCCGTACCGCTCCGCCGCCCCGCCGCCCGCGAAGCTCCAGGTGAACGCGGTGGCCGGGATGATCCGGTCGGTGACCGGTTGTCGCCGAAACCCGGACAGGGTCGTTGCACTTGGAGACAATGACGCCAGTCCGGCCCCCTGCGGGGGCGGCGCGACCACGGACCGACCAGGAGCCGCCAGATGAGCAAGCAGGGTGCACCCGCACAGCCGCCCCGGCCCGACGACGGCTGGTGGGACACCGTCTACGACGGGCCGGCGGGCACCCTCCCCGACACCCCGCACGCCGACCCCGGCGACGGCAGCGTCGACGACTGGTTCGACACGGCGGCGGGGCTGATCGGGCAGCAGCGGACGGCGGAGCCGGAGCCGGCTGCGGAACCGGTCGCGGAACCGGTGGTGGAACCGGTCACGGAAGCGGCGGTGGCGCGGGACAGCATCGACGACTGGTTCGACACCGCGGTCGGCGTGATCGAGGGGACCGGCGGCGGCATCGGACGCCAGCGCGGCTCGACCGGGACCGCCGCCGAGGCTCCCCGGGCGGAGGCTCCCGAGCCGGAACCGGAGCCGGAACCCGAGCCGGAGCCGGAACCCGCCACGGAGGTGCTTGCCACCCCCGTCTCCCTGGAGAAGCCCGACCCCCAGCCTTCCGTGGAGCCGGAGCCGGAGCCGGAGCCGGAGCCGGAACCCGAATCCGAACCCGCACCCGCACCGGAACCCGAACCCGAACCCGAACCCGGGGCCGCCCCCGTCTCGGCCCCCAGCCCCGAACCCGTCGCCGTCAAGGAACCGGCCCCCGAACCCGAACCCGACCACGCACCGCAGCCCGACCCCGAGCCCTCCGCCTCCGCCCCCGCCCCCGCCCCCGTCCCCGACCCGCGCCTGGCCATCCGCGCCCCGCTCACCGGCAGCGGCCCCGCGGTCCCGCACGTCGGCGAGCGCCCCCCGACCTACGGTCCCGAGCCGACCGCCGTCCCCGAGGCCGACCCGGGCACCCTCGACACCGTCGTACCGGACACCGCGCTGGAGGGCGCCCAGTACGGAACGACCGTGCTGCGCGCCGTCTCCGTCCGGGGCGACTCCGCCCGCTACCGGGGCGAGCCGCGCCGGGACAGCCTGCTGGTGACCAGGTTCGGCGACGGCCCCGACGGGCTGCTGCTCGCCGTCCTCGCGGGCTACGACCGCACCGGCGGCGCCGAGGACGAGTCGCTCACCGCACAGGCCGTCGCCGCCGGAACCGGCGAGGCCTGCCGCCAACTCGCCGCCGCCATCGGCCGCAGCCGGGCCGGCCTGGCCGCCGACCTGCGCGACGGTGCCCGGGACCGCCTGCGCTACGGCCTCCAGCGCCTGGCCATCGCGGCCGCTGCCCCGCTGCGCGCGCTGACACCCCGGCAGGAGGGCGACGACACCCCGTCCCCGGCCTCACTGCACTGCCTGCTGCTGTCGCTGGACCCGGCGGCGGGCTACCGCGCCGCCTTCGGCGTCGGCCCGGGCGGGCTCTACCTGCTGCGCTCCGGCCACTGGATCGACGCCTACGCGGCCCGGCTGCTCCACCACCCGGACGGCCAGCCGCCCGTCCCGGAAGCCCCGGTACCGGACCCGCGCCCGTTCCGCTTCCGCCTCGTCCCGGCCACCCCGGGCGACATCCTGCTGCTCTGCACCCCCGGCCTGTCCCACCCGATCGCCGACGAACCCGCCGTCGCCCACTTCCTCTCCACCCACTGGGTCCACCCCCACCCCCCGGGCACCGTCGACTTCCTCCGCCAGGTCCAGGTCCGCGCCAAGGGCTACGCCGACGACCGCACCGCCGCCGCCATCTGGACCGAGTGACCGCCCCCCGGCCCACCCCGCCATCCGTCCACCGGGTTCGGCCGTGGGCCGGCACGATCGGTTCGTGAATCTCTCCGAGGGCTTGGCGGGCTGGACCGACTGGGACGGTGCTGCGTTCGTGGTGGGCCGCTCGTTGGGCCTCTTTGACGAGTCGGTGACGTTTTCGCAGGCCAAGTCGGTTTTCTGGACCGACAGTCCGTTGGGTGACGCGCTGCACGAGGTGCTTCTTCACCTGGTGGCAGCGGGGGTGCTGGTGCGACGGGAGGATCCGGACGAGCAGTCCGGTGGTCAGGACGCGGTTGGTAGGGGCTGCCGCCCCGGGGTCGGCAGGTCGGACCTCCCGCCGGGAGGCGAGCAGCTTGCAGATCGACCGCCTCATCCGCCGAACCAGCTCACCGGTGCCGCCGGGGCAGCAACCTCGGGCCGCTGCACGAGAGGTCGGCCTGGTCGACTTCCGGCGCGGGCCCGGCCTTCCTCGGGCGGGCGCTCAGCTGCGGAGGAGGACGGTGGCGACGGTGGTGGCGTGGGTGAGGGCGGTGGGGGCGTGGGTGTCGGGGAGGCCGATGGCGATGGGGACGGCGAGGCCGTCGAGGAGCGCGCGGAGCTGGGCGGCGCGGGCGGGGGCGGGGCCGGGGGTGAAGTGGCCGGTGGTGGTGCCCTGTTCGATGAGGGTGACCAGGTCGGCCTGCCAGGGGGCTTCGATCTCCTGTTGGCCCCGGCGGAGTTCGGCGCTGGCGGGGGAGCGGCCCCAGACCTCGACCCAGAGGATCCAGCGCGGGTCGCCGGGGCCCTCGGGCAGGTAGAGGCGCAGGTAGGCGTCGAGCCGCTGCCAGGGGTCGAGGGCGGGGTCGGTGAGGGCCTCGCGGCGGCGGGTGCCGAGTTGGTCCTCGCTCCAGCGGAGGGTTTCCAGCAGGAGCTGGTCCTTGCTGCCGAAGTAGTAGAGCAGGTGTCCGGCGCTCATCTGGAGCTGTTTGCCGAGGCCGGCCATGGTGAGTTTGGCGAGCCCGTGTTCGGCGATGGCGGCCCGGGCGGTGGCGAAGACCTCCTCGCGGGGGCGCGCCGGTCGGCGCGGGCGGGGGTCGGCCATGGTGGGGCTGCTTCCTGGAGGAGAGGGGAGGAGCGAAGGCTACCGGGGTGGGGGCGGCCGCCCCCACCCCGGTAGCCGACGGGCGTCAGGCCTTGGGCTGCTGCTGGGTGATGCAGTGGATGCCGCCGCCGTTGGCGAAGATCTCGCGGGCGTCGACGAGTTCGACGGTGCGGCCGGGGTAGGCCGCGGCGAGGATGTCGGCGGCCTGCTGGTCGCGGGGGTCGTCGAAGGCGCACAGCACGACGGCGCCGTTGGCGACGTAGTGGTTGATGTAGGAGTAGTCGACCGGCTCGCCGTCCTCGTCGAACAGGACGGTGGGGGCGGGCAGTTCGATGACCTCCAGCTGCCGCCCCCGGGCGTCGGTGGAGGCACGCAGGACGGCGACCAGCTCCTGGCAGACGGCGTGGTCCGGGTGGGAGGGGTCGGGCTGGACGTGGGCGACGACGACGCCGGGGCGGACGAAGGAGGCGACGATGTCGATGTGGCCGCGGGTGCCGAACTCGTCGTAGTCGCGGGTGAGTCCGCGCGGCAGCCAGACGGCCTTGGTGGTGCCGAGGAAGGCGTGGAGTTCGGCCTCGACCTCCTCCTTGGTCCAGTCGGCGTTGCGGCCCTCGCCGAGCTGGACGGTCTCGGTGACGAGCACGGTGCCCTCGCCGTCGACGTGGATGCCGCCGCCCTCGTTGATCAGCCGGGAGGCGAAGCGCTGGACGTCCGTCAGCTCGCTGATGTGCTCGGCGATGTGCTGGTCCTTGTCCCAGCGGGCCCAGGACTGGGCGCCCCAGCCGTTGAAGATCCAGTCGGCGGCGGCGAGCGAGCCCTTGCCGTCGATCAGGAAGGACGGCCCGATGTCGCGCATCCAGGCGTCGTTGAGCGGGCGCTCGACGATCTCGACCTGCTCGGAGACGTACTTGCGGGCCTCGGCGGTCTCACCGGTGTTGACGATCAGCGTGACCGGCTCGTACCGGACGATGGTGTCGGCGACGGCGGCCCAGGCCTGGCGGGCGGCGTGCAGCTGCTCGGGACCGTCGAAGGTGGGGTTGGTGGTGGGGAAGGCCATCCAGGTGCGGTCGTGGGGGTGCCATTCGGCGGGCATCCGGTAGCCGAGGGAGGCGGGCGTGGGGGTGGTCATCGCGCAGTCCTAGGAGGGTGGGGGCGGCGGGAGCCGGCGGTCAGAGGAAGTAGAGGCGGCTGAGGGAGACGCTGTCGGCGGGTTCGGAGCGCAGCGGTGAGCCGTCGAGCGAGACCAGCCCGGTCTCGGTGACGTCGACGTGGCCGACCCGGGCGTTGCGCACCATGTCGCGCGGCCCGATGCCGCGGGTGCCGCGGACGCCGACGCGGCGGCGGCGGGTGGGGAGGCCGTCGGCGGGGCGGTCGAGGTAGGCGCCGTCGGCGGCGGCCTGGGCGACGAAGGCCACCGAGATGTCCGCGGCGGTCGCGCCGTGGGCGCCGAACTGCGGGCCGAGGACGAGCGGTTCGCAGCGGTCGGTGGAGGCGTTGGGGTCGCCGACCACGCCGTAGGCGGGGAAGCCGGACTTGAGGACGAGCTGCGGCTTGGCGCCGAAGTGGTCCGCGCGCCACAGCACGATGTCGGCGAGCTTGCCGACCTCGATCGAGCCGACCTCGTGGGAGAGGCCGTGGGCGATGGCCGGGTTGATGGTGAGCTTGGCGATGTAGCGCAGCACGCGCTCGTTGTCGTCGCCGCTCTCGGTGGTCCCGTACGAGCCGGTGCCGTCGAGCGGGCCGAGTTCGGCCTTCATCTTGCCGGCCATGGCGAAGGTGCGGCGCACGGTCTCGCCGGCGCGGCCCATGCCCTGGGCGTCGGAGGAGGTGATGCCGATGACCCCGAGGTCGTGCAGGACGTCCTCGGCGCCCATCGTCCCGGCCCGGATGCGGTCGCGGGCCATGGCGGCGTCGCCGGGCAGGTCGACCTTGAGGTCGTGCGCGGAGACGATCATGCCGAAGTGCTCGCCGAGGGCGTCGCGGCCGAACGGCAGGGTGGGGTTGGTGGAGGAGCCGATGACGTTCGGCACGCCGGCCATCTTGAGGACGTTGGGGACGTGTCCGCCGCCGCAGCCCTCGATGTGGAAGGCGTGGATGGTCCGGCCCTCCAGCACCTTGAGGGTGTCCTCGACCGACAGGCACTCGTTCAACCCGTCGGTGTGCAGGGCGACCTGGACGTCGTACTCCTCGGCGACCCGCAGCGCGGTGTCCAGCGCGCGGGTGTGGGCGCCCATGTCCTCGTGCACCTTGAAGCCGGAGGCGCCGCCCTCGGCCAGCGCCTCGATCAGCGGGGCCTCGTCGGAGGACGAACCGCGCCCCAGGAAGCCGATGTTGACGGGCCAGGCGTCGAAGGCGTTGAAGGCGTGGCGCAGCGCCCAGGGCGAGTTGACGCCGACGCCCCAGACCGGGCCGAACTCCTGGCCGATGATCGTGGTGACGCCGGAGGCGAGCGAGGCCTCCATGATCCGCGGCGAGAGCAGGTGGACGTGGGTGTCGACGGCGCCGGCGGTGGCGATCAGGCCCTCGCCGGAGACGATCGTGGTGCCGGTGCCGACGACCACGTCCACGCCGTCCAGGGTGTCCGGGTTACCGGCCCGCCCGATCGAGGCGATCCGGCCGCCGATCAGGCCGATGGACGTCTTGCGGATGCCCTGGATCGCGTCGATCACCAGGACGTTGCTGATCACCACGTCGCAGGTGTCGCGGACGGCGGCGGGCTTGAGGTGGAGGCCGTCGCGGGCGGTCTTGCCGAAGCCGGCCAGGAACTCGTCGCCGGGCGCCTGGGAGTCGGACTCGACGCGGACGATCAGTCCGCTGTCGCCGAGGCGGACCCGGTCGCCGGCGCGCGGGCCGTGGACGGAGATGTAGTCGTGGGGGGAGATGGAGCTCACGAGGGCACCTCCGAGTCGTCGAAGCGGGTCAGGTAGCCGGTCGCGCGGGCCTTCTCCAGGGCGGCCTCCTTCGCGCCGGGCGCGTCCAGGGGGCCGTCCACGAGCCCGGCGAAGCCGATCGCGACCCGGTCGCCGCCGATCGGGACCAGGCCGACCTCGACGGTGGCGCCGGGGTCGAAGCGCACCGAGGAGCCGGCCGGGACGGCCAGGTGGGTGCCGTAGGCGGCGGCGCGGTCGAAGGCCAGGCGCGGGTTGGCCTCGAAGAAGTGGAAGTGCGAGGTGACCGAGATCGGCACCGCGGACGTGTTGTGGACGGGGATGAGCAGCGTCTCCTCGACCGGGTCGTAGCCGGCGCCGTCGCCGGCCAGCGCGCCGCCGGGGGCCTCGTCGCCGAGCGAGCCGGCGCCCTTGAAGGGGTCGTTGACGACGGCGAGACGGGTGCCGTCGTCGAAGACGGCCTCGACCTGGACGACGGTGACCACGTCCGGCACGCCGGGCAGCACGTCGTCGGCGGTCAGCACGGAGCGGCCGGCCTCGATGGCCTCGGCCAGGCGCCGGCCGTCGCGGGCGGCCTCGCAGACGGTGTCCGCGATCAGGGCGGTGGCCTCGGGGATGTTGAGGCGTACGCCCCGGGCTCGGCGGGCGCGGGCCAGTTCGGCTGCTGTGAAGATCAGCAGTCGGTCCCGCTCGGTGGGGGTCAGTCGCACGGTTCCTCGCTCGCGGTCGCCGGGGAGGGGGTCGGCTCGGGGGCCGGGGCTTCCGGGGGTGATGTTAGAACGTCGTTCAAACATCTCGGGTCATTGAACCCGCACGGGGGCGTCGTGTCCAGCCTTGCCGCTCCGCCGGGGTTCGGCTTGTCGGGCGTGCGGGGGGGTGAGGGTGCGGAAAAGGGGAGCGCGCGGGCGGTGGCGCGCCGTGGTGGAGGAGACGGGGCGCGCGGCCCGCGCACGGTCCGTACGGGCGCCGGGTGTGCGCGGGATCGGGTGGGGGCGGGCTCGAAAAGAGCCTCTGCGCTTCGCAAACCTGTCCGGCGCGGGCAGTTGGATCACGTGAACCTCTCCGTGCCCCTTTCACCCCACGTGATCGGACGCACACTGTTGCAAACGTCGTCAACTGGGCATGAGGATGGTGGTCAGAACGAGGGGGCCACCCGGCCGGCAGGGGGATCCGGAGGCGGGGGCCCGGATTCGAGGGCGGGGGCATGTGGTGATGGACGGTCAGTCGCGATTCCCGCGGCAGCGGACGAGTTCGGGCGACGCCTACCGGTCCGGGCCGGCCCAGGGCCCGGTCAACGGCAACGGCCCCGGCGCCGGAGTAGGGACCGGCGCCGGCACCGGAACCGGGACGACCCTGCCGGGGGCGCCGACCCCGGGGTGCTCGCTGCACCGCCGGCTGCACCTGACGCTCGACCCGGCCGACCTGGTCTCGGTGGGCGCGGTGCGGCACCGGCTGCGCGCGGCGCTGAGCCACTGGGGGGTGCCGGAGCTGTCCGACACCGCCGAGCTGCTCACCTCCGAGCTGGTCACCAACGCGCTGCTGCACACCACCCAGGGCGCGGTCTTCGACGCGGTGCTGGGCTCGGACAGCCGGCTGCGGGTCGAGGTCGAGGACGGCACGAGCCGGCTGCCCGGGCGTCGGCGCGATCCGGAGCCCGAGTACGCGACCTCGGGCCGGGGGCTGCTGCTGGTGGAGGCACTCGCGGACTCCTGGGGCGTGCAGCTGCGGGGCGACGGCAAGGTCACCTGGTTCGAGCTCGCCCTCCCGTAGGCGCGGTCCGGACCACGCGCCCCGGAGCCGCGCACCCCGGAGCCGCGCACCCCGGAACCGCGCACCCAACACCCCACGCCCGGAACTGCGCACCCCGCGTCCCGCGCCCGAAGGGTCGTTCGCCGCCGATCGATCCGTTCACGGAGCAAGCCGCGAACACAAGGCGGAGCGCAAGATTTCCGGCCCGTTGCCATTGCCGCTCGGCCGAACATTGGCCAGGATGGTGGGAATGTGTGTCCACGTGCGGGAAGCAGCGGGGAGACCGAACCTCGACTGACCACCGTCCGTCGGCACCGTCCGATCCAGCACGACCCATCACACCGCCACGCGGCCCGTCCGGACGGTCGGCGCGGTCCGCCACGGCAGCGGCAGGAGCAGCATGCCCACTGAGTCCGAGTCGCCGGGGCCGGCCCTTCCTCCCGGCGCGTCCGCCGTGGAGCCGCCGCCAGCCGTCCGCCCGCCCGCCCAGGCCACCCGCCGGAACTCCGTGCGCACGTCCCCCGCGCTCACCGCCGGGCGGTTGGCCCCGGTGCTGTCCGGCGGACTGCCGCCCTCCTCGGGCGACTCCATGCCGGACTGGCTGGAGCCCGCGATGGCCGCCAACGGCATCGGCTCCTTCGACTGGGACATCCGACGCGACGTCCTGGAGGGCGATCAGCGGGCCTGCACGATCCTCGGCCTGGACTCCGTCGAGCGGGAACGCTTCGACCGGACCGCCGCCTCCTTCCTGTCCCTGCTGCACCCCGAGGACGCGCCCGTGGTGCGCCGCCGGGTCGAGCGGGCCGTCGCCGAGCTGGGCCAGTGCGGCGCCTACTACCGCACCGTCGGGCCGAACGGGACGATGCGGGCGGTGCGCTTCCGCGGCCGGGTGCTCGCGGACGCCTTCGGCCGCGCCTCCCGGATGGTGGGCTTCGTCTGGGACGCCACCGTCGAGCTGCACAAGCGCGACCGGGCCGACCGGCTCGCCCAGCTGCGCGAGGAGCGCTCCCGGTTCATCAAGGAAGCCGCCCGCGCCCTCTCCGAAGCGGTCACCGTCCGTGACGTGGCCCGGGTGTTCACCGAGCTGCCGCTGCCCGGCCTGCCGCCGGACGGCCTGGTGCTCGCCTCCTTCGAGGCCGGACGGGCCCGGATCCTCGGCGCCTCCGGCTACCGCTCCCAGGCGCTCGCCGTCTGGGACCGCACCGTGCTTCCGGCCGGCCACCCGGCCGCCGAGGCGCTCAGGCACCGCGCCCCGGTCTTCATCTCCAGCCGCGAGGATTTCCGCGACCGCCACCCCGACGTCTGGGAGCAGACCAGCCGCACCGGCCGCGGCTCCTGGGCGTACCTGCCGCTGGTGGCCAGCGGCCGGGCGATCGGCGTCTGCGTGGTCAGCTTCGACGACGAGCGCGAGCTGGACGCCGACGAGCGCACCCTGCTGTCCACCCTGGGCGGGCTGGTCGCCCAGTCGCTGGCCCGGGCGCGGCTGCACGACGCCGAGCACGAGCTGGCGGCCGGTCTGCAACGGGTGATGCTGCCGCGCACCGTCCCGTCCATCTCCGGCGTGACCACCGCGGTGCGCTACCTCGCGGCCGGCTCCGGGCTGCAGATCGGCGGCGACTGGTACGACGTGGTGCCGCTGCCCGGCGGGCACGTCGGCCTGGTGATCGGCGACGTCCAGGGCCACGACGTGCACGCCGCCGGGATCATGGGCCAGCTGCGGATCGCGCTGCGCGCCTACGCCGCCGAGGGCCACCCGCCCGCCGCGGTGATGGCCCGGGCCTCCCGCTTCCTCGCCGACCTGGACACCGACCACTTCGCGACCTGTACCTACGCCGAGGTCAACGTGGACTACGGCGTGGTCTACGCGGTCCGGGCCGGTCACCTCGACCCGGTGGTGCGCCGCGCGGACGACACCGCCGCCGTGGTGCCGGTGGCCGGCGGGCTGCCGCTGGGCATCGACCCGGACCAGGAGTACCGGGTCACCCGGTTCAGCCTCGACCCGGGCGAGACGGTGCTGCTGTGCACCGACGGACTGGTGGAGGCGCGCGGCATGGACCTGGACGAGGGCATCGGACGGCTGACCGGCACCCTGGCCCGCCCGCTGCCGGTCGCCGACGAGTCGGCCCGCGACCCGCTGGAGGAGCTGGCCGACCGGATCGCCTCCCAGGCCGCCGACTCCAGCGAGCGCGAGGACGACATAGCGCTGCTGCTCCTGCGCTGGGACGGCCCGGCGGGCGGGCTCGCCGCCCAGCAGCTGCGCCGCCGGATCGGCCAGGCCGACCTGGCGCGGGTGGCCGAGGTCCGTGCCGAACTGCGCGACGCGCTGCGCCGCTGGGGCGTGGCCGAGTTCATCGACACCGCCGAACTGCTCTCCTCCGAGCTGGTCACCAATGCGATCCGGCACACCGACCGGGACGCCATGTTCACCGCCCGGCTCTACCGGGAGTCGGTCTCGGACGGCGGCCGGGCCCGGCTGCGGGTCGAGGTGGAGGACGAGTCGGACCTGTGGCCGACCCGCCGGACGCCGGGGGAGCAGGCCTCCTCCGGGCGCGGGCTGATGCTGGTCGAGGCGCTGGCGGACTCGTGGGGCGTGGAGCCGCGCGGGTCGGGGAAACGGATGTGGTTCGAACTCAGCGTCGCGAACGCGGCCTGAGCGTTCCGGACGCGGCCTGACCGGTCAGGGCCGGGGCCGGCCCTGACCGGATCAGCCGAACTGCTGCTCCAAGTCCTTCAGTTTGCGCTCCAGCGAGTCCAGCCGGGGCAGGGTGACGGTGTCCTCGTCGACGGTGAGGTCGATGGTGCGCCGCTCCGGACGGGCCGGCAGGCCGGGCTGGACGACGGTGCCCTCGGCCGCCTCGACCTCGCGCGCGCCGGGCTCGGGAGCGGCCGGGGCCCCGACCTCCCGCGCGCCCGCCGGACGCTCCGCCCCGGGCCCGCCGGTTATCGCGGACTCCGAGCCGGCCGACTCCAACTGCCGTGCGGCGCCGCCGCGTCCACGCCAGTGGCTGCTGCTCCGGTTGATCGCCCGGATCTCGGCCCGCTCCCGGCGGCCGGCCAGCTTGCGGCGCTCCTTCTCCAGGGCGCGTTCCCGCCTGTCGTCGCGGACCTCGTCCACCGCCTCGTCCAGGCTGCGTACGCCCTCCAGGAGCATCAGCGACCAGGCCGCGTAGGTTTCGCGCGGGGCGCGCAGCCAGCGGACGATGCGGATCTGCGGCAGCGGGCGGGGCACCAGGCCCTGCTCGCGCAGTGCGGCCCGGCGGGTCTGCTTGAGCGCCCGGTCGAAGAGGATCGCGGCGGACAGCGACATGCCGGAGAAGAACTGCGGGGCGCCGGCGTGGCCGAAGCCGCGCGGGGCGTGCACCCAGTTGAACCAGGCCGAGGCGCCGGCGAAGAGCCAGACCAGCAGCCGGGAGCCGAGCGCCGCGTCGCCGTGGCTGGCCTCGCGGACGGCGAGCACCGAGCAGAACATCGCGGCGCCGTCGAGCCCGAACGGTACGAGGTACTCCCAGCCGCCGGAGAGGCCGAGGTTCTGCACGCCGAAGCCGACCAGTCCGTGGAAGGAGAGCGCGGCCGCGACCCCGGCGCAGCAGAACAGCAGCGTGTAGGAGGCGGCGCCGTACAGGGATTCCTTGTTGCGGCGCCGTTCCTCGGATCGCTCCCAGGAATCCCCGCCGGCGGCGGATCCCCGGCTTCGGACCAGGGCCACCAGGAGGGCGCTGACCAGCAGCCCCGCTACCCCGGTGACGGCCCAGCCGAGCGGTATGTCGGACAATTTCATCGCCGGAACCAGCCTCGCTTTCTGCGTCGCGCGTCGTGTTCCTGCGCCGCCCACTGCGTTCCAGCAGCGCGGCGGGGACCATCATGACGGATGCCCGGCGGACGAAAGGCGGATTCGCCGTCAATGCGCTGGGGAGAGGGATTTCTGACCCGTCGCCTATCGCACTGTCATATGAATTCGCCGTACGAGGGTCCCGGAATGACGGGCTTTTCGAATCCTGAATCGGACGGATTTCCGTCAACGTCGCGTGACGCGGGGGCAGCCGCCGCACATCTCCCCGGGTTCCGCGGTGTAGACGAGGCAACAGCTGGCCCGGACCCGGTCCGTACCCGAAGCGCCGGTGCGGCCGGGCGCGGTGGGCGCGAAACCGGCGCCCGGGGTGAAGGGGGCGGGGGAGGGGGCGTGGGCCGGGCCCGCGCCGGGCGCGCACGCCGGTCCGGCGGACGGTCCTCCGGGCGCCAGCAGCGCGGACAGTTCGGCGCGCGCCCGCTCCCGCTCCCCGAGGAGTCCGCCCGCGTACCAGAGCCCCTCCACCACCGCGTCGGTGGCCATCGCCCACAGCACCCGCGGCCCGCGCCGCACCCGCGGGCCGAAGGCGGTCAGCACCGGGGCGAGGAACTCGCCCAGCGAGCAGCGCAGTTGGGCGGCCAGCGCGTCCTCGTCCGGCGCCGTACGGGCCCCGGGGGAGCCGGCCGCCGGGTCGTCCGGCAGGCAGACGAAGGACTCCGGGCGCACCGTCAGCTCCGCCGAGGCGGGGCCGCGGCGCAGCGAGACGTCGTCGGGGACGAGCAGCGGGACGCGCCGCTCCAGGAACCACGGCACGGTGAACAGCAGCGAGACCGACCAGACCAGGCGGTGCAGCCCGAAACCGGCCGCCACGTCCGGGCGCAGCGGCCGCCCGTAGCGGGCGAGGCCCTGCCGGGCGTCGTGGGCGACCAGTGCGCGCACGGCGGCCGGGTCGGCGGTGAGGTCGGCGAGGGGCAGCCAGCCGCCACCCCGGCGGGGCGGGGCGCAGCGCACGTCCAGGATCGGGGTCGACGCGGTCAGCCGGTGGTACGAGGGCGCGCAGGGGGTGGGGGTGTCCGGCGCGTGGGCCGGGGTGTGCGCCTCGGTGGTGCGGGGGGCGTACGGCACGGGGCCGGGCCGGGTGCTGCTCGCGGTCATGGCGGCCCCCATCGGGTCGACCGGGGCCGCTGGTGGGTCGACCGGCGGCCCCGGCCGCGATGCTCCGGGCCCGGCCGGACCGGGGCGCGGCGGTCCCGGGGAACGGCAAGGCGACCCGTCCGGGGCACTGCTCTCCCCGGACAGGTTAGGCTCACCTTAGCTGATTGTTCCCCAGGTCTCGCTGGCGATGGGCCCGTCCGGGGGAGGCCCCGGCGCGCGCACGGAGCCCGGGGGCGTGTTGGACAGCTGGCGTGCGAGCCAGACCGGCACCCCGCCCAGTGCGTGCACCAGGCGGGTGGCCTCGGCGCGCAGCCGTGCGGCCTCGGGGGGCTCGGACACCTCGGCGAGCGCGGCGAGCGCCGGCGCCACCCCCACCGTGAAGCCGAGTTGCTCGCGCAGCCGCAGGGAGGCGTCGAAGCCCTCCCGGGCGTTGCCGCGCTCCCCGCGCGAGAGCGCCAGGGCGGCGAGGTGCCGCCAGGTGTAGGAGCGCAGCAGTTCGTCCCCGCGCTCACCCGCGCCCTCGTGCGCCCGGCGGTAGGCGATCCAGGCGGCGCTGCGGTCGCGCAGCAGGTTCTCGGCGACCAGTCCGCGGCGGAAGTCCAGCAGTGGGCGGCCCGGGGCGTCCGGCGGCAGCAGGGCCGAGGTGCGGCCGAGCGCGGCCTGTGCCTCGTCGAGGCGGTCGCGCGGGCCGAGGACGCTGGCCAGGTAGGCGAGGAAGCCGCGGGCGCAGGCGGCGGCCGCGCGCTGTTCGGTGCCCTCCGCCAGGGCCTCGGCGAGTCGTAACGCCTGTTCCGCCTGGGCCCACTGCGAGGCGGTGAACAGGCACTGTTCGATGAGGAGTTCGGCCCGTGCGAGGGCGACGGTCGGGTCGTGTTCGGCGGCCGGGCGCAGCAGTTCGGCGGCCTCCTGCCAGCACCCCCGGGACCGCAGCCGCCACACGGTGTCGCCCGGTTCCTCCGCTGCCGCCCGCCCCCGCCCGTCCGGGCCGCTCGGGCTCCATCCGTGCTCCGACAACGCCACCTCCTTGTGTGCGCCATCCAGCAGGGCACGGACCTGCCCCTGGGGCCCTGCCGCCGCGACCGTGCGCATGGCGACGGCAGGGCGAAAGGCCCGCGCTGTGGCGGCAATTCAACACGGGGGCGAGCTTGTGCACCAGATCACGAGCGGAGGTTGTTGCTTTTGCCGGGCAAATGATCTAGAGGGGCGGGCGGTCGGGTCAGGAGGTCCAGCCGGTCTCCATCAGGGCCTCGGCGGCGCCGTTGGCGGGCTGCGGCACCCCGGCCAGGTCCAGGCTGAACAGGGCGACCAGCAGTTGTTCGCCGCGCACGGTGGCCTGGTGGGAGTACCCGGCCAGGGTGAACATGGCGGCGGCCATCTCCTCCGCGTGCAGGGTCTGCAGCCACAGGCACTCGACCGACTTCACGTCGGCGGGCTCGGTCCAGGTGTCGACCTGGGCGACCATCCGGCTGCCCAGCAGGGTGACCCCGTCGCGCTCCTGGGCCTCGGTCAGCTCCAGGTCGTCGAAGCCGAGCCACTCCAGGTAGCGGGCGGCGGTGAACACCGCGTCCTGCGAGGTGCGCACCGGGTGGGGCCGGAACGGGGCGCGGTGGCGGAACGGGCGGGAGCGGCCGGCCGAGCCGCCGGGGGCCGCGGGCGGGGCGGGCACCGGGGTGTTCACCGGGTGCGCCGGGTACGGGCGGGAGGCCTGCGGGCCGGGGGCGGCGAGCGGGCCGGCCGTGCCGCTGCCCAGCCGGGTGGTGCGGTCCACCGGGAGCCGTACGGTGGCACCGCAGTTGCAGGTGAACTCGGGCTGCGGCCACTGGTCGGAGCGGCCGCAGTGCGGGCAGCGCATGCTCAGCCAGGAGTCCTCCCAGGAGCGGAACCGCACCTGCACCGGCACCCCGCCGCGCAGCAGCGGCACCTTCAGCGAGGCGCCGCAGGGGCAGGGCAGCGACGGCGGCTCGTACAGGTGCTCGCGGCGGCAGGCGGGGCAGCGGATCGCCCGGGCGGCACCGCCCGCCCCGGCTCCTGGCCGCGCGGGGTCGTGTCCGGTGAAGTCGTCGGGCAGTCCTGCCATCGCGGGCTCCGTCCGTCGGGGTCGGGTGGGTGGATGGCTCCCATGCTCCCCGAAACCTCCCGTCCTGGGCGCGGAATGGGGCAATCCTCAGGGACAGATCAGGGCAGTCGGCTCGGTGGGACCCTTCGCAGGGAGGAGGGGGCGGCGGCGTACGGCGGGAGGTCAGCGGGCGGACCAGCGGGCCAGGTCGGCGGGGGTGTCGAGGTCGTCCGGGACGGCGACGTCCGCGCACTCGACCAGGACGAGCTCCGCGGCGTGCGCCGCCAGCAGGGCGCGGGCTCCGGCGTCGCCGGCGGCGCCCTCGGCCGCCTCGGCGAAGTGCCGCGCGCCGATCAGCACCGGGTGCCCGCGCCGCCCGCCGTACGCCGCGGCGGCCAGGTCGGCGCCGGCCCGGTGCGCGGCCAGCAGCCGGGCCACCGCGGCCGGGGTGACGCCCGGGGTGTCGACCAGCATCACCAGCACCGCCGGGGCGTCCGGCGCCAGCGCGGCCAGCCCGGCCCGCAGCGAGGAGCCCATGCCCTGAGTCCAGTCCGGGTTGGCCACCAGCCGGCAGCCCGGCAGGTGCGCGGTGGAGCGGACCCGGCCGCGCTCCGCCCCCAGCACCACCGTGACGTCCGGGCAGCCGCCGGCCCGTACGGTGGCCACCGCGTGCTCCACCAGCGGCCGGCCCGCGTACCGGATCAGCGCCTTGGGCCGCCCGCCGAGCCGGCGCCCGCCCCCGGCGGCGAGGACGAGGGCCGGGACTGCGGCGGGCGGTGTGTTCTGCATGCGCCCAGCCTGCCCGCTCCGGGGGCGCCCGCGCAGCGGTTCGCGGCTTGTACGAATCCACAAGGCGAAGGCGCAGGTCGGGGGCGCTCCCCGGTGGTTCGGCCGCTGGTCCGGCGGCGCGCTTGCCCCTGTACTGGGGCGATGAACACCGCACCGCGCCCGCTGGTGGACCGCTTCGGTCGGGTCCACACCGATCTGCGGGTCTCGCTGACCGACCGCTGCAACCTGCGCTGCACCTACTGCATGCCGGCGGAGGGGCTGGACTGGCTGCCCCGCGCGGAGGTGCTCGACGACGACGAGGTGGTGCGCCTGGTGCGGATCGCGGCGCACCGGCTGGGGGTGCGCTCGGTGCGGCTGACCGGCGGGGAGCCGCTGCTGCGCCGGGGGCTGCCCGGGCTGGTCGGACGGCTGGCGGAGCTGGGGGTGGAGCTGTCGCTGACCACCAACGGGATCGGCCTGGCGCGTACGGCGGTGCAGCTCCGGGAGGCGGGGCTGGGCCGGGTGAACGTCAGCCTGGACACGCTGCGCGCGGACCGGTTCGCGGCGCTCACCCGGCGGGACCGGATCGGCGACGTGTTCGCCGGACTGGCGGCGGCGAAGGCGGCCGGGCTGGACCCGGTGAAGGTGAACGCCGTGCCGGTGCGCGGGGTCAACGAGGACGAGATCGCGGAACTGGCGTCCTTCGCCGCGGAGCACGGCTACCGGATGCGCTTCATCGAGTCCATGCCGCTGGACGCACAGGGGAGTTGGGACCGGGCCGCGATGGTGACGGCCGACGAGGTCCTGGCCCGGCTGGGCGAGCGCTTCGACCTCGTCCCGGTCGGGCGCAGCGGCAACGCCCCGGCGGAGGAGTGGCGGATCGCCGGGACGGACACGGTGATCGGGGTCATCGCCTCCGTCACCCGGCCGTTCTGCGGCGGCTGCGACCGGGTCCGGCTGACCGCCGACGGGCAGCTGCGCAACTGCCTGTTCGCCACCGAGGAGTCCGACCTGCGCGCCCTGCTGCGCGGCGGCGCGGACGACGGGCGGATCGAGGCGGCCTGGCGGGCCTCGGTGGCCGGGAAGGGGCCCGGCCACGCCATCGGCAGCGCCGACTTCGTCCGGCCCGAGCGGCCGATGTCGGCGATCGGCGGCTGAGCGCGGCGGGCCCGGCGGGGAACGGGGGGCGCCGGAGGGACGGGGGCCGACAGGAAGGCCGTGCTGCAGCGGTGCGGCGGCTGACGAATCGTTTCACTTCCGCGGCGTCAAAGCCGCGACAGGACCGCGACGGGACGGGGAGGGCGACGTGCCCCCGGAGCGCGCCGGGTGGTATTCGTGGGCGGTGTCCCCGATGACCCCCCGCCTCCCGCGGCGCGCCCTGCCCGCCGTCGCCGCCCTCGCCGCCCTTCTCCTCGCCCTGCCCGTCGGCTGCTCCGGCACCGGCACCGGCATCGGCAGCGGCAGCGGCGACGCACGCGACGCGGGCGCCCCGGCGAGCCGCCCACCCCTCGCCGAGCGGGTCGCCGCCGACACCTCCCCGGCCCTGCGGGCCTTCTACGACCAGCGGCTCGACTGGGCCCCCTGTGACGCCGACGCTGACCCCGACGGCCAGGACGAACCCGTCCTGCAGTGCACCACCCTCAAGGTCCCGCTGGACTACGCCGATCCCGGCGGCCGCACCACCGACGTCCCGGTCGCCCGGGTGCCCGCCGCCGACCCCGGCCACCGCACCGGCGCCCTGCTGCTCAACCCCGGCGGGCCCGGCATCTCCGGCGTCAGCCTGGCCCGGCGCTGGAAGGGCAGCCAGGGCCCGCTGCGCGACCACTTCGACCTGGTCGGCTTCGACCCGCGCGCCGCCGGCGGCACCCTCCCCGTCCACTGCCTGGACGACCGCACCCGCGACCGCTGGACCGGCACCGACGACCCGGCCTACGACCACGGCCAGGTCCTCGCCGACGCCTGCCGCGCCAAGTACGCCGACGTGCTCCCCCACCTCGGCACCCGCAACACCGCCCGCGACATGGACGTGCTGCGCGGCGCCCTCGGCGAACGCAAACTCGACTTCTTCGGCCTCTCCTACGGCACCTACCTCGGCGCCCTCTACGCCGAGGAGTTCCCCGACCGCACCGGCCGGCTCGTCCTCGACGGCGCCGTCGAACGCAGCACCGACCTGATGCACCTCAACGGCGAACAGGCCGCCGCCACCGAGGCCGCCTTCCGCGCCTACGCCACCGGCTGCGCCGCCGACGGCGACAGCTGCCCGCTCGGCAGCGACCCGGCCACCGCCCCCCAGCGCCTCGCCGACTTCCTCGACGGCCTCAAGGACCACCCGCTGCCCGCCAGCGACGGCCGCCCCCTCACCGCGGCCCTCGCCTGGACCGGCGTCCTCGACGCCCTCGACGACGGCCGCCGCAACTGGCCCCGGCTGCGCGCCGCCCTCGACCCGGCCCTCGCCCACGGCGAGGCCGACGAACTGCTCAGGCTCGCCGACGGCACCACCGGCCGCGACGAGGACGGCCACTACGACACCGCCGCCGACGGCTACGCGGCCATCCACTGCGCCGACGCCCCGCTCGCCCCCACCGACGCGGACCTGCGCGCCGCCCTCGCCGACCTCGCCGCCCGGGCCCCGCTCACCAGCCGGCACGACACCCGGATCACCCTGCTCGACCCCGACTGCCGCCGCTGGCCGTACCGCTCCACCGAGCAGCCCCACACCGTCACCGCCGTCGGCAGCGCCCCGATCCTGGTGATCGGCGGGACGGACGACCCGGTCACGCCGTACGCATGGGCGCAGCGGATGGCGGCCGGGCTGCAGCACGGGGTGCTGCTCACCCGCGACGGCGACGGGCACATGTCCTGGGACCGCAGCGGGTGCGTGCGCGACGCCGTCGCGGCGTTCCTGGTGGACGGGGTGCTGCCGGCCGCCGGGACGCACTGCGCCTCGGACTGAGCCGGGGAACGCGAAGAGGGAGCGCGCCGCGCGAACGCGGCACGCCCCCTGGGGAGTTCGGGCCCCGGGTCAGGGTCCCGGGGCCCGAACTCCCGGCTCGGGAAGCCGGCTCCGTCAGGGCCTCGGCTCCGTCAGGGCCTCGGCCTCGTCAGGACGTCGGCCCGACGTCGGCCCGGTCAGGACGTGGGCGCCGTGAGGTCGTAGAAGGTGGCGCCGCCGACCGTCCTGGCGGTGAAGTGGCTGGTCACCCAGGCCTCGATCTGGGCGGCCTCGGTCTGCTGACCGTCTTCGCCGCTCTCGCCGCCGCCGAAGCCGCGGTGCGAGCCACCGGCGATGAACCAGTGCACCTTGCCCTGCTGGACGTACTTCTGGAAGCCCTCCAGGCTGAGCGAGGGGTCCGTGCCGTTGAAGCCGCCGAGGGCCATCACCGGCTTGCCGGTGGCGAGTTGGTAGCTCGCCGCGTTCTGCGAACCGGTGGTGGCGGCCGCCCAGGTGTAGTGGCCGGCGTCCTGCGAGAGCAGTGCCGCGGCCTCGTCGCTCACCTTGGTGCCGCCGAGCAGGCCGCCCATGCCGCCGCCGGGGCCGCCGGGACCGCCGGGGCCGCCGGGGGTGTTCGCACCCTCGGGGTCCTGGCCGCCGGGGAAGCCGCCCCCGAAACCGCCGGCACCGCTGTTGCCGCCGACGCCGCGCTCGTGGTGGCCGCCGGGGGCGGTGCCGCCGCCGGCACCGCGGCCGCCGCCGGGGAAGCCGCCCTGGCCTCGGGCGCCCTGACCGTTCTGACCACCCTGTCCGCCCTGGCCGAACATCCGGCCGTTGCCCATCGCGCCCTTGCCGCCCTTGCGGCCGAAGGCCCCGGGCCCGAACGCTCCCTTCACGGACGGCCCGGCGGTGACGATCGAGCCGTTGTGCGCGGTGCCCGCGGTGTCCACCGCGTACGCGGCCGGCCCGCCGAGCGCCGCCGCCAGACCCACCAGGCCCGCCACCGAGGCGATCCGCGCGCCCGTCCGCCCGGAGACCCCGCCGACGTACTGCCCGGCGACCAGCGCGACCGCCGCCGCCAGCCCGCCGGCCAGCACCGCCCAGCGCAGCCAGGGCAGGAAGTCGGAGCTGCGGCCGAGCAGGACGAACGCCCACACCGCCGTCACGGCGAGCACGCCCGCCAGCAGCAGCGCGTACGGCAGCCGGTGCCGTGCCCGCCAGAGCCCGTCCACGCCCATGCCGACCAGGGCCGCGACGGCCGGGGCCAGCGCCACCGTGTAGTACTGGTGGAAGATCCCGGACATGAAGCTGAAGATCAGCGCGGTGGAGATCAGCCAGCCGCCCCAGACCAGGAACGCCGCCCGGGCGGTGTCCGGACGGGCGTAGCGGCGGGTCGCCCACAGGCCGACCACCAGCAGGATCAGCGCGGCCGGCATCAGCCAGGCGATCTGCCCGCCGATGTCGCTGCCGAACAGCCGGGTGATGCCGGTCTGGCCCCAGCCCCGGTTGTGCGTCGCGCCGGCCGGCAGGTCGAGCCCGGCCGGGAGGTGGCCGCCGCCGCCCACGCTGCCGCGCTCGTTGCCGTCGACCCGGCCGAGGCCGTTGTAGCCGAAGGTCAGCGAGAGGAAGCTGTCGTCCTGCGAGCCGCCGACGTACGGGCGGGCCGAGGCGGGCAGCAGCTCCACGATCGCCACCCACCAGCCGGCCGAGACCACCAGGGCCAGGCCCGCGAGCAGGGTCTGCCGCAGCCGCCGCCAGAAGCCGGTCGGGGCCACGACCAGGTAGATCACCGCGAAGGCGGGCAGGATCAGGAACGCCGCCAGCGTCTTGGTGAGGAAGGCGAAGCCGAACATCGCGCCGGTGAACAGCAGCCACCGGGTGCTCGCCGTCTCGATCGCGCGCACCATCCCGTACGCGGCCAGGGTGAGCAGCAGCACCAGCAGGGCGTCCGGGTTGTTGAAGCGGAACATCAGCGTCGCGACCGGGGTGAGCGCCAGCGCGGCGCCGGCCAGCAGGCCGCCCAGGGGGGAGAAGCGGCGGCGCACCGTGGCGTACAGCACGCCCACGGTGGCGGCGCCCATCAGCGCCTGCGGGGCGAGGATCGACCACGAGGAGAGCCCGAAGATCCGCACCGACAGCGCCATCGGCCACAGCGAGGCCGGGGGCTTGTCGACGGTGATGAAGTTGCCGGCGTCGGAGGAGCCGAAGAAGAAGGCCTTCCAGCTCTGGCTGCCGGCCTGGACGGCGGCCGAGTAGAAGGCGTTGGCCCACCCGGAGGCGCCGAGGCCCCACAGGTAGAGGACGACGGTCGCGGCCATCAGCGCCAGCAGGGCCGGGCGCACCCAGCGAGGGTCGTCCGCGCGGCCGCGCCAGGCGCGGGCCGGGAGGGTGCGCAGCCGTCCGGACCAGGAGGCGGGGCCCTTGGGGCCGACGGGCGGCAGGGCCTGCTCGGGGAAGAGCGGCGCCGGGTCCGGCCGGCCGCCGGCGTCCGGCTGCGGCATCTCCGGTGGCGGGTAGTTCGCGGCCTCGGGCCACGGATCGCCGGCCGGAGGGGAGTAGCTGCTCGTGGTCATGCGCCATACCGTGCGTGGCGAGGCTGAGAGAACCGTGAGACGAGGCTGTGAGCCGGGTGTGATCTGTCGGCTATGCGGCGGGCGGCATGGTGATGTGCTTGCCCAGCCACTCCAGGGCCGGGGGGATCTCGCGGGTCCAGGTGTGGAAGTTGTGGCCGGCGGTGTCCAGGGTGATGGTCGACATCTTGGTGGGGGCCTTGAAGGCGGCGACCATGGCCTTGGTCTCGTCGTAGTTGTTCTCGTCGTACGCGGTGGTCAGCAGCAGCGAGACGGGGGCGGCGGGCTGGTTCTTCAGCCGCCACAGCAGGTCGTTCTCCTGCTTGAGCTTGTCGTTGCCGCCGAACAGGTCACCGGTGGTCGGGTCGTGGGCGGCGCTGTAGTAGCCGGAGAGCGCGACCGCCGCCGGGTAGGAGTCGGGCTTGCGCAGCGCGAACTTGAGCGCGCAGTAGCCGCCGGTGGAGTTGCCGATCACGGCCCGGTTGGCCGGGTCGGTGCCGATCCGGTAGGTGGTGGCGAGGGCCTTGGGCAGGTCGGCGGTGAAGAAGGTCTCGACCTGGGGGCCGTTCGGCACGTCGACGCACTCGGTGTCCCGGTCGCCGACCAGGGTGGGCCGGGTCATCACCAGGATGGTCGGCGGCAGCTTCTTCTGCTCGATGGCGTCGAGGGTGGACGCCGGGTACTGCATCAGCGAGATCAGCTTCTCCGGGGTGCCCGGGTAGCCGGTGAGCACCACGGCCATCGGGAAGCGCTGCTTGGCGAAGCCCGGCTGGAAGTACTGCGGCGGGAGGTAGACGTAGGCCTCGGTGCTCAGGCCGCTGCCGGCTCCTTTGACGTCGACCTTCTGGATCAGCCCGGAGCGGTCGGGCTCCGAACCCTGGGCCGAGTAGAACTTCTGCTCACCGGTGACGGACACCCCGGAGGCGTTCGGCTGGTGGTCGACCACCGTGCCGAGCCCGCCGCTGGTGCCGAGCAGGTCGGTCCAGGAGCTGTAGAAGCCGAAGTAGCTGTTCGCGATCAGGCCCATGGCGGCCAGCACCGAGAGCTGGGTGGCCAGGAACGTTCCGATCCGGCCCAGCCAGGACTTCCAGCCCTTCCCGCCGAACTTCGGCCAGAGCCACATGGTGGCGGCGAAGACGACGATCGCGAGGACCGAGGCGATGATCTGGAGGGGGAGTCCGGTGAGACTGAGCACGGGCCCGATCGTAGTTGACCCGGATGGGTGGGCCGGACGGCCCCTTCGGGTGATCTGTTGAAATCTGTTGACCGGGAGGTCCGTGCTCGGCAGCATGTCACGGGGTGTCGCGTGCTGTGCGCGCCGGGTGTCAGTGGGGTGGGGTCATGAGGTCCTTCGGGAAGGCCGGTCTGGCCGTCGGTACGGCGCTGCTGCTCGCGGCCTGCTCCGGCGGTGGGGGTGGTGGCACCCGCTCCTCGTCCACCGGTGCGGCGACGGGCCTGACCGTTCCTCAGGCCACGCCGACGCCGACGCCGTACGGCCCGGTGCTCAGCGCGAGCATCGACCCGCTCAACGCCGCGCTCGGCCAGGTGTCGGGGGCCAAGAACCTCGCCGACCTCGGCACCGTGCTCACCACCGTCTCCACCAGCGCGCAGACGGCCGCCGACAGCCTGGGCAAGGCGGACCGGCCGGCCGCGGTCTCCAAGGAAAAGACGGTGCTGGTGCTTGCGCTGCAGCTGCTCGCCAAGGACGCGACCACGGTCCGCGGTGACATCAAGTCCCACAGCGTCTGCGCCCTGGACTCGGCCGAGGCCGAGCTCGGCGCCTCGCAGGGGCTGGCGGGGGTGTCGGCGGCCCTGAGCAAGATGGCGGATGCCGGCTACTCGACCACCTTCGCCGTCCCGCAGCTGCCGAAGCAGCAGTCCCGCTCGCTGGACAACGGCACGATGGTCAGCAAGGGCAAGCTGCGCGGCGAGGGCGTGTTCAAGGTGGACAACGGGACCAAGAAGGACGCCGTCGTCTCGCTCGTGCTGAACGGCAAGACGGTGCACTCGATGTTCGTGGGCAAGGGACAGAAGGCCAGCATCGAGGGCGTGGAGGACGGGACCTACGACGTCTACGTCTCCGAGGGTGCGGACTGGGACTCCGAGGCCAAGGCCTTCACGCAGAACTGCGCCTTCACCAAGTTCGAGGACAACTTCCCGTACGAGACCGGCAGCACCGCGACCTCCTGGGAGATCACCCTGCAGCCGGTGGCCGACGGCAACGCCAAGACCAACGACGTGGATGCGAACTCCTTCCCGCAGCCGTAGCGTTCACGGCCGCTGCCCTTAACGGGCATACCAGGACGGGTTGTTGCCAATCGATGGCACAACCCGGCCTGTGCAGTGGCGAGTTGTGCGGGAACTGTTGACCGCTTGAAGTGGCCATGGCACTTTCGTGCGGGCGCGGGCCTCGGCGACCAGCCGGGAGCCCCGCGATCCCCCACAAGGAGAGCCATGTTCAAGAGACTTGTCGCGGTGGCCGGTACGAGCGCCGTCGTCGCGGGCGGGCTGGCCTTCGCGGCCGTCCCCGCGCACGCCGTCCAGGCGGCCGACCTGACGTCCACCATCGCGCTGGACGACTGCTCGGCCTCGCTGGTCCGGTTCCCCGCCTCGGTGGCCGGCGACCGGGCCATGATGCTCACCAACGGGCACTGCCTGCCCACCATGCCCTCGTCCGGCCAGGTCATCCAGAACGTCGGCGCCAGCCGCAGCGGCACCCTGCTGGACGGTGCCGGCAACAGCCTCGGCACCGTCCAGGCCGACAAGGTGATCTACGCGACGATGACCGGCACCGACGTCGCGCTCTACGAACTCACCGACACCTACTCCTCGATCAGCTCCAAGTACGGCGCCACCGCGCTGACCGTCAACGACGCCCACCCCACCGACGGCGCCTCGATGTACATCCCGTCCTCGTACTGGAAGCAGGTCTGGAACTGCTCCGTCAACGGGTTCGTGCCCACCCTGCGCGAGGACCAGTGGACCTGGCACGACTCGCTGCGCTACAGCTCCGGCTGCAACACCACGCACGGCACGTCCGGTTCGCCGATCATCGACTCCGCGAGCGGGCGGATCGTCGGCATCAACAACACCGGCAACGACGACGGCCAGATGTGCACCCTCAACAACCCCTGCGAGGTCGCCGCCGACGGCTCCACCACGGCCACCAAGGGCCAGAGCTACGGCGAGGAGACCTACTGGTTCACCACCTGCCTGAACTCCAGCCGCGCCATCGACCTCACCGTGCCCGGCTGCCTGCTCACCAAGCCGGCCGGCGCCGCCGTGTCGGTGGCCAGCCCCGGTGACCAGTCCAGCACGGTCGGCGGCGCGGTGAACCTCCAGATCAACGCCTCCGGCGGCACCGCCCCGCTGTCCTACAGCGCGACCGGCCTGCCCGCCGGGCTGTCGATCAACTCCTCGACCGGCCTGATCTCCGGCACCGTCTCCACCGCCGGCAGCTCCAGCGTCACCGTCACCGTCACCGACGCGGCCGGCAAGTCGGCCACCACCAGCTTCGGTTGGACGGTCGCGGGCAGCGGCGGCGGTTCCTGCACCCCGGCCCAGCTGCTCGGCAACCCGGGCTTCGAGACCGGCTCGGCCGCGCCGTGGACGGCTTCGAGCGGCGTGGTCGACAACAGTTCCTCCGAAGCGGCCCACGGCGGCAGCTGGAAGGCCTACCTGAACGGCTACGGCAGCAGCCACACCGACACGCTGTCCCAGACGGTCACCATCCCAGCGGGCTGCAAGGCGACGCTGAGCTTCTGGCTGCACATCGACACCGCCGAGACCGGCTCGACCGCGTACGACAAGCTGACCGTCTCGGTGAACGGCACCACGCTGAAGACCTACTCCAACGTGGACGCCGCCACCGGCTACCAGCAGCGCACCTTCGACCTGTCCGCCTACGCGGGCAAGAGCGTCACCGTGAAGTTCACCGGCACCGAGGACTCCTCGCTGCAGACCAGCTTCGTGATCGACGACACCTCGATCCAGACCAGCTGACGCCCGATCGGCAGAGGGCCCGGCGGCTTCGGCCGCCGGGCCTTTCCGGTTTGGCGTCGGCCGCGCGCTCAGATTTCGCTCAAATTTTTACGCAACAACGGCCAATGGTTAGGCTGCCCATTGAGTCGAACGAATGGGCGATCCGTTGGCGGGGGCCACACGGTTTTTGGGGGCGGGAACGAGTGACTGATCTGGATTTCGAGCGCAAGATGAATCCGTGGCTCTTCGACAGCTCCGGGAACCTGACGGAGGCGGCGAAGAAGCAGTTCCCGGACCTCGCCGCTGCCGCCGCCGGTGCGGCGGCCCCGGGGTGGGCGCCGCCACCGGTGTCCGTGGAGGCCCCCAGTGGGCCGACGGTGAAGGTGAGCCCGGAGGCGCTGCGCAAGGCGGGGACCAACGCGGGCACCCTGCACACCGACTTCGACACGGCCGCCAAGGGTGTGTGGAAGGACCTCCAGAGCAGCCTCCAGGGCATGTCCAAGGACTGGGCGATCGTGGGGGCGGTCCAGGCCGCGCACGAGATGTGGGAGGCGCAGGCGCAGGCGACCAGCCAGGCGATCGCGGACATCTCCACCGGCCTGATCAGCAATGCCGACCAGTACGCGCGCGCCGATCAGGTGAACGCGCAGAACCTGCAGACGAACTGAGGCCGGCGACATGAGTACCTTCTCCGACCTGCGCCAGGAGACGTTCAAGGGCATCGAGGCCCTGGCCTCGGCCTTCGAGTCGCTGACGCGCAACTGGAAGCTCTCCTCCGAGTTCACCGGCGACATCCTCACACCGCTCCAGGGATCGAACTGGCGGGGTGACGCGGCCGAGCGGGCCGCCGCAACCATCACCAAGACCCGTAATGAGCTGGATGCGGCCTTCGAGGAGGCCACCGCGATCGGCAAGGCCCTGAGGGACGCACACACCGAACTCGCCGCCGCCCGAGCGGACCTGGACGCGGCGTTGAAGAGGGCCGCCGACCACTCCCTGACGGTGGACGCGGACGGCGTCAACATCAGCTGGCCCGCGCCGACGAGCGACGCCGACAAGCACGACCCGACCTACACCACCACGTACAAGGAACTTGCCGAGTCGGTGGGCCAGGACATCGCGAAGGCCGTGGCCCGTGCGAAGGCGGCTGACACCGCGGCCGCCGCAGCGCTCGGCGGCGCGACCGGGAAGAGCAAGACCGCATTCCAGCCGTCGAGGGGCCCGGAGGAGCAGGGCGAGAGGGCGGCGGACCTCCTCAAGCTGGCCGGGAACCTCTCCGACGCCCAACTCGACGAGCTCAACAAGACCCTGAAGGCCAACGCCAACAACCCGCAGTTCACCACCGCCTTCTACGGGCGGCTCGGGCCGGACGGCTTCCTCAAGTACTACGGTCAGCTGGCCGTGGCATCGGCGGACAAGGGCAACCGCTCGACGGCCATCGCCGACCTCCAGAAGAACCTCGGCACGGCACTGGCCACTGCCACCGACAGTCACAACTTCCCGCATCTGTCCGACGAGTGGGAGGCGGGCCTGCGCCGGGCCGGAGCCACTCGGGTGGAGATCCTGCCGCGCGGCAGCAACCGGGTCAGTGGCAGCGTTCAGCCGTACGGCTACCAGATTCTGGCGAACATCCTGCGGACCGGAAAATACGACCCGCACTTCCTCAACCCGGTCGCCGAACACGCCACCCAGCTCAGTGAGATGCCCGGCTTCTGGACGTCGACGCCGTGGCTTCCCAGTGACCTGGACCAGATGAAGTTGCTGGGCTACACGCAGGGCGCCCAGGGGGGCGGCTTCAATCCGATGACCGGAGTGCTGGACGCGCTCGCACACAATCCCCAGGCCGCGACTCAGTTCTTCCACGATCCGAAGACGGAGTACAACCTCGACGGATCGGTCAAGGCCTTCAACCAGGACAACAACTACCTCCGGGCGCTGACCGTGGGAGGTGACCGCTCGCCGCTCCAGGACATCTGGAAGGGGAACGACTACTTCGCCAGCGGCCACGCGGAGTCGCCTGAGGTGCTGGCCCTGGGCCATGCGTTGGAGGCGGCCACCACCGGGCGCTCCTACGACGCACCTGAGGGCACCCCCCTGCCGCAGCACACGCCGGAGATGGCGAAGGTGATGCAGCAGGTGGTCGATCGCTTCGGGAGCGACGACGGTCCCAAGCTGCTCCGCAATGGAGCCGACTTCGCGGGCCTGGCGCCCAGCCTGGGCCATCTGACCGCGGCCTACATGGGTGACGTGCACGTGGCGCTGAATCCGGAGGACAGCGCCCTGACGACATACGGCGCGCCGGCGAAGCTCAACCAGGGGAACACCGAAAAGCTGTTGGGGGCCCTGGGCCGCAACCCCGACGCCTTCGGCGCCATCGCCCAGGCCCAGCAGGCCTACACGACGGCGCGCATCCAGGACGTGATGCTGCACCGGGACACCTACGGTCCCGAGTTCGACCTGGCCGTGACCAACGCGGCGCACTCCGGCGGCGAGGTGGCCGGGTATCTCACCGCAGGCCGGACGGCCGGGTTGGTGGACGAGATGAAGGGCCAGGCCAAGGCGTACAACGACTCCATCAGCCAGAACGCCATGTGGGGGAAGGCGGTCTGGGCCGCGACCGGCGGCAGGGTGGCAGGGGATCTTCCCGTCGTCGGCAAGGGCATGTCACTGCCGGTGAACTACCTCATCGACCAGATGGCGTCGAGCTACTACATCGACCCGAACACCGCGGACCAGGCCACGCGTGCGGACGACGCGGGCTTCAACGCGGCTGCCGCATCTGCCAAGAAGACGGTGGAACAGGCAGCGCAGGGAACAGGGTTGAATCCGAAGCAGATCGAGGCGCTGGCCGGGGGGGCCGCGAAGGGCGTGCTGACCGGCGGTACCTACGCCGCGGGTCGCTTCGGCCGGGCCGTCAATGGCTGAGGACAGGCGGCGCCTGCGGCGGTGGCTCGCCGCCGGGGTCGCGGCGGTGGTCCTCACCGGGGCCGGGTTCGGGTGGTGGTGGCGGTCGGCCCACGCACCGGCGGAGTTGCCTGCCAGCGCCTGCTGGTCGGTGCTCACCCGGGCTGACCTCAAGCCCCTGGCGGGTGACGCGCACGGGACGTTCGTCGAGCACTATGAGCTGGAAGGCGGGCAGCTCCACCCGACCGCGGATGGCCAGAAGTGCGAGGTGACTCGGAACACGGGGCCCTCCATCTTGAGCATCACGGTGCGGTCGATGGACGAGTCCCTCATGAAGCTCGTCTACGGCGCTGACTCGAAGGTGCCCAGGAGCCGGCTCGATTTCGGTGCGGACGTGCAGGGATGGGTCGAGCAGGATGACGTGGGCCTCGCGCTCCGGTGCGACAACCCGGAGAACACGCGTATGGGCCGGCCGTACGTGGGGGTCCAGGTCCTCGCGTTCACCCGTCCGCAGTCGGACAGTATGCACCGGGCGGTCATGGACATCGCGTTGAAGACCGCCAAGGCCGTCGTGGCGGACTTCCCTTGCTCGAACTCGGTGCGGTTGCCAGACAGTGTTCCTGAGTCGGCGACGAACTTCCCGCCGCCGGGGCCCTGACCGGATAGGGCTCACCATATGCTCATCGGATGAGCGAGCCGATAGACCTGGTGATATTCGACTGCGACGGCGTCCTGGTGGACAGCGAGGTGATCGCCGTCCGCGTCCTGGTGCAGCTGGGGGAGGAGTTCGGCTGGCCGCTGACCGAGGCGGAGGCGATCGAGCGCTTCGTCGGCCGGTCCGAGGCCGCCAACCACGCGATGGTCGCCGAGCGCCTCGGCGAGGAGGCCGCCACCCTGTTCGACAAGCGGTTCCGGGAGCTGCACGCCGAGGCTGTGGACGCCGGGCTGACGCCGGTGCCCGGCCTGCCGGAGGCGCTGGACGCGCTGGAGGCGCTCGGGCTGCCCACCTGTGTGGCGTCCAGCGGCACCCACGAGAAGATGCGCCACACCCTGGGCCGCACCGGGCTGTACGGCCGCTTCGAGGGCCGGATCTTCAGTGCCACCGAGGTCGGGCGCGGCAAGCCCGCGCCGGACCTCTTCCTGCACGCCGCCCGCAGCATGGGCGTCGACCCGGCCCGCTGCCTGGTGGTCGAGGACAGCGGGCCCGGCGTGCAGGCCGCCCGCGCTGCCGGGATGCGCGCCCTCGGTTACGCGGGCGGCGTGACGGCGGCGGAGCGGCTGGCCGGGCCGGGCACGGTCGTGTTCGACGACATGCGCGGGCTGCCGGGCCTCATCGCCGCCTACCAGGGGTAGTGGCCGCCCTCCGGGTGGAAGAACTGGCCGCTCGGCCCCGCCAGCGCCTCGCCGAGCTGGCGGGCGATCCGGCGGCCGCCCTCCTCGACGCTGGACGGCCCGGAGTGGTGGTTGAGGTCGGTCGCGCAGTGGCCCGGCTCCAGCGAGCTGACCTTGATGCCGGCGTCCCGCAGACTGCGGGCGTAGACCAGGGTGACGGCGTTGAGCGCGGCCTTGGAGGTGTTGTAGCCGAGCAGCATGGTGTGCTCCCCGGCCGGGTGGTCGAGGTCGGTGAGGACGGCGGAGCTGCCGAGGCCGCTGGAGACGTTGCCGATCAGGCCGGCCCGGGACCTACGCAGCAGCGGCAGCATGGCGTTGGTGACGGCGACGACGCCGAACACGTTGGTCTCGTAGGTCTCGCGCAGGGCCTCGAAGGTCAGCTGGTCCGGGGTGGTGCCGAAGTCCCGGGTGATGCCCGCGTTGTTGACCAGGGTGTCCAGGCGGCCGTACTCGGCGGCGATCAGTTCGGCCGCGGCGGCGATGGTTGCCGGGTCGGTCACGTCCAGGCGGACGAAGCGGGCGTCCAGGCCCTGCTCGGCCAGCCCGGTGGCGGCCGCGGCGCCGCGCCCGGGGTCGCGGGCGCCGATCAGCACGGTGTGTCCGGCGCGGGCGAGTTCGCCGGCGGTGGCCAGGCCGATGCCCTTGTTGGCGCCGGTGATCAGGACGATGCGGTGGTTGCCGTGGTTGCCGTGGTTGCCGTGGTTGCCGTGGTTGCCGTGGTTGTCGTGGTTGTCGTTCATGCGAACCACCCTGGCCGGGCCGTACGAAGCGCGGGAGAGCACTGCCGAGGGTGGTACCGGCGGTCCCATGGTCGGCGCGCGGCGGCCGGGCCACACTTGGGGGTGTGGAACACGTGGACCGGGCGGAGCTGGCCGCCTTCCTGCGGCGCTGGCGGGCCCGCATCCAGCCCGCCGACGTCGGCCTGCCGGCCGGGGGCCGGCGCCGTACCCCGGGCCTGCGCCGCCAGGAGGTCGCGCAGCTCGCCGGGATGTCGGTGGAGTACTACATCCGGCTCGAACAGGGCCGCGGCCCGCGCCCGTCCCGGCAGATGATCGGGGCGATCAGCCGGGCCCTGCGGCTGTCCGAGGACGAGACCGCCCACCTGCACCACCTGGTCGGCGAGCCGCCGCTGCCCCCGAGCGCCATGCCCCGCGACGTAAGGCCCGGCATCCTGCACCTGCTCGACCGGCTGGACGACACCCCGGCCATGGTCTGCAGCGCCGCCCGCGACGTCCTCGCCTGGAACGCCATGGCGGCCGCCCTGCTCGGTGACTTCTCCGCCCTGCCGCCCGGCGAGCGCAACCTGATCGGGCGCTTCTTCACCGACCCGGACGCCCGCGCCCTCCACGACCCCGCCGGGCAGGCCGACTTCGCCCGCCGCGCGGTCGCCGACCTTCGCTCCGCCGCCGCCCGCTACCCCGCGGACAGCGACCTGCGCCGCCTGGTCGACCGGCTGCTCGCGGGCAGCGCCGAGTTCCGCGACCTGTGGGCCCGGCAGGACGTCGAAGTGCGCCGCTCGACCACCAAGCGCATCGTGCACCCGGTGGTCGGCCCGCTCGACCTCGACTGCGAGGCCCTGCACGACCCGCACCGGGACCAGTGGACGATTTTCTACACGGCGGCGCCCGGCACCTCCTCGCACTCCGCCCTGCGGCTGCTCAAGGTGGTGGGGAGTCAGGACCTCGCGGCTCGGCCCTGAGCCGCCGACCGCAGGGCGGGGACGGCCAGTTCGAGGAACTCGCTTACGGGGCCCGGGCGGTCACCGTCCTCCGGGACGGCCAGGCAGGTTTCGACGGCCTCGCGCACCCGCTCCGCCGCGGTGTCCACGGTCGCGGTGATCCGCCGCGCCTTCTCGTACAACTGCCGCCCGGCGTCGGTCAGTTCGACGCTGCGGGTGGTACGGGTGGAACTGGGCGCAGCCCAACTCCTGCTCGAACGCCCGGATCTGTCGGCTGAGCAACCGGCTGGGCGATGAACAACGCCTCCGCCGCCCGGCCGAACCGGCCGTGTAGGCGGACGGCGCGCGGACGCTGCTGCTGATGGACCCGGGCTGGGTGCGCACCGAACTCGGCGGGCCCGGGGCCGAACTGAGCGTGGAGGAGAGCGTTCCCGGAGTGGCGGAGACGATCGAGCGGTACCGCGGCAAGGGCGGCCTGCACTTCGTGGACCACCTGGGGCAGCTCGTGCCCTGGTAATTCGTTTGCCGGGAGTAGCCGGTGCTGGCAGGGTCGGGCGCCATGCCCCGGAGAATGCACGCGGACGAGCTGGAGACGGACGAAGCCCTGGTGCGCCGGATGGTGGCCGCGCAGTTCCCCCGATGGAAGGGGCTGCCGGTGGAACTGATCGACTCCGCCGGGACCAGCAACGCCATGTACCGGCTGGGCACGGACCTGGTGGTGCGGATCCCGCGCATCCCGGGGGCGGCCGAGGACATCGCCAAGGAGTACACCTGGCTGCGCCGTCTGGCGCCCGAACTGCCGCTCGCCGTACCGGCGCCGGTGGAGCTCGGCGAACCGGTGGACGGGTGCCCGTGGCCGTGGTCGGTGCTGCGCTGGCTGGAGGGAGCCAATCCGGTCGCCGGGCATGTTCCCCAACCCGGCCGGATGGCACGGGACTTGGCGGTGTTCGTGACCGCGATGCACCGGGTCGACCCGGCCGGCGGTCCGGCCTCCTACCGCAGTGAGACGCTCTCGGAGCGGGACGCGGCGGTCCGGCGGGCGGTCGCGGCGCTGGGTGATGCGGTGGACGCGGACACGGTAACCATGGTGTGGGAGACCGCACTTGCGGCGCCGGCGCCCCCCGGCCCGCCGGTCTGGATCCACGCCGACCTCCAGCCCGGCAACCTGCTGGTCGACGGGCGCGGCCGGTTGAGCGCCGTCATCGACTTCGGCTGCGCGGGCCTCGGTGACCCGGCCGTGGACCTGATCCCCGCCTGGTACGTGCTCCCCGCGCCCGTCCGCGGCGCCTTCCGGACGGCCGTCGGCGCCGACGACGCGCAGTGGGCGCGGGGGAGGGGTTGGGCGCTGTCCGTGGCGCTGATGGAGCTGAGCTACTACCGCGAGACCAACCCCCGGATGGCCCGCACCGCCCGCTACGTGATCGGCGAGCTGCTCGCCGATCACGTAGCGGGCCCCGGTGTCCTGGACGATTGATGTCAAGGGCTCGCCCTTCAAGGCCCAGCTCGACCTCGAACGCCACCAGGGCCGCACCCGGGGCGCAGTGATGGTCCGCGTCCTGCGACGCGTCCTCGCCCTGACCAGCGCGATCCGGCACAAGGACCACACCGGCCGACCCGTCGTGCGCTCGCTGACCGCCTACGACCACTGACCCTTCGCATCATTCACTGGACAGGATCGGGCTCCTCGGGGCGTGCGTCGAATGCGGCGCGGGCCGCGTGGACGCGGGAGGCGTGGTCGACGGCCCGGTCGGCGATGGCGGTGGTGAGCTCGCCGGCGGCGTGTCCGAGATCGGTGAGGGAGTACTCGACGCGCGGGGGCACGGCGGGGTGGACCGTGCGGGCGACGAGGCCGTCGCGTTCGAGAGCGCGCAGGGTCTGGGTGAGCATCTTCTGCGTCACGCCGTCGAGCAGGCGACGCAGCTGGCTGAATCGCTGGTCCGGGGGAGCGGCGCAGGGCGGCGAGGACGTACAGGGACCGCCAATCACTCCTTCGTGCGCGGGCTGGGTGCGGACGAGGTCCTCGCGAGAACCCCAAGCCGTTCACCTGGACCAAGACCGCCGAGGATCCCGGACGCTAGACGAATGAGTCCGATGTCTGGCGAGGTCGCGAACTTGGGTAGTCGGACGGGCACCTGAGTCGCGTGGAGCTGACTTACGGTAATTGTGCGCAGTGGCGAGGACCGCCCGGTATCGGGCGCTCCTCACTGCGAGGATGGCCAGAACTACGAAGCCCGAACCTGGAGCGCCTGATGCCGCACATCACTGTCGACTACTCCGATTCCCTGTCCGCCGCCTTCGATCGCCGCAGCTTCGCGCTCGAATTGCATCCGCTCACAGCCGAGGTCATCAAGGACACTGTCGACAACTGCAAGACACGCTTCCGGCGCGTCGAAGAGACGTTCGTGGCCGACGGAGCGCCCGCGCACGCCGTGATACACGTCGAGTTCGTGATCCTGCAGGGCCGTGCTGAGACGGTCAAGGCGGAGCTGAGTCACGCCGCACTCGAGTTGATACGGAAGCATGTTGCGCCCGCGCCCGGCGTGATGGTGCACGCGTCTGTGGACGTGAGCGAGCTCGGGAAGGCGTACTGCAAGCACGTTATTGGCCTCGACCGGTAGAGCCGATGTGATCAGTGGTCGTAGGCGATCAGCGAGCGGGTGACCGGTGCGCCGATCAGGTTGTTGTGCCAGATGCCGACGGCCATCGCGAGGATCCGCTGGATTACCCGGACGGCCACGCCCTCGAAGGTCCGCTCGCCGTGTCGTTCCAGGTCAAGCTGCCCTTTGAGGGTGTCGTTGACCGACTCGATCAGCTGGCGGACCTTCTTGAGCATCGGCTCGCCGTACCGCTTCTTCTCACGCTTGAGCGAGGGCCGCAGGAGCTCGATGCCCTGCTCGGCGAGGTCCTTCTCGAACGGCTTGGAGGCAAAGCCCTTGTCCGTGATGAGCAGGATGTCCTCACGCTCGGCGACCAGGTCGGCGTCGACTTCGAGCATCGCCGCCAGGACCTCGCGTTCGCCGATCTTCGGGTTGGCCAGCGCCCACAGGATCGGCGTCTAGTGCTGGAAGAGCACTTCCGGATTGTTCGGCGAGGGGCCGTCCAGCAGCGGACTGTGGATCCCCCTCAGCGTCTGGTCGAAGAACGCTGTCACGTACTCGCGGGTGATCGCCACCCCGCGTTCCGGGGACAGGGGCGGCGCCGGGAACCCGGCCTCCTTCAGAAGCAGGTCCAGGTCGCTGAAGCTGAAGTGGTCGGCGTCGGCGACCGTCAGCCACTTCTTGTAGCCGCCGAGGGCGGCCCAGGGGTGCTCCCAATCGGTGTTGGCGGCCGTACCCAGCATGAGGAACGGCCGGTCGATCTGGCCGGGCATCGGGTCCGGGTGGAAGGAGCCGTCCAGGTTCACTCCGGCCCGTACTCGCGGGTCGGCGATCATCGTGGCGGCGGCCGCCGCTCCGCCGAGGGAGTGTCCGGCCATGCCGATCTCGTGCTTGTCGATGAGGTGTGCCAGGCGCCACGCGGTATTGCCGTGCGTCAACTGGTCGATCACGAAGGACACGTCCCGCGCGCGGCTGGCGGCGACGGAGTCGAAGTCGAGCTCCGGGTCGTCGCAGATCGCGCACGGCGGCGTCTGGCCGTTCGCCAGCGTCTCGCCGCTGTCCTCGTGGGTGTGGCCGACGAGCGCGACGACGTAGCCGTGACTGGCCAGGTCGGTCGCGAGCGAGGTGAGCGTCCAGCGCGGGTTCTCGTACGAGGGCGAGAGGACCACCAGTGGATGCTTGCCGTGCTGCGGCTGCGCGCTGTCGAAGGCGTGAGTGGTGACGCCGGCAAGGCTCTGCGGGGTGACGCCGGAGCTCGCCGGCAACCCCCGGCGCTGGATGGCTCCGGCTGCCTCGGCGAGCGTCATGTAAGGGGCCGGAGTCCCGGTCCCGGGGACGGCCGGGTAGACCATCGTGACGGTCAGTTGGCGGGGGCCGGATGACGGCACCCACGGGTCGGGACGGCTCTCGTCGGTGAGGTGGATGACGTCCTCGCCGGCGGCGTAGGGGCCGGTCGGCGCGGGGAGCGTGCCGTGGAAGGACCGAGTGGGCGCGGTGGCCGTGGCAGTGGCCGGTGCGGTGTCGAACGCGTGCGTGGCCACCGGTGGGGCCGACGGTGTGGTCGTGGCGGCGAGCCCGGTGCCGGTTCCGGTGACGAGGGCGGCGAGCGCCAGCGCCGCGACGGCGCTGATTCGGCGATTGCGTTTCATGGGGTCGACGCTAGGTTCCGTGGCTCCGTGTCGAATCGGCCCACCGATGTAAACAAGCTGGTGTCGCTCATAGCCCCGGGAGGTACCGGAGTAATCCGCCGGGAGTATGTCGTGCGGCGAGGGGTTCCCATCGTCGGCATCGTCGAGCGCCACCTTCGTCGTGGCCTACTCGGCGTTGCACTGGGCAGGGCCGACCTCGTCGACAGGGTCGGCGGGCAGGCGCCACTCCCAGGGGAAGAGGTCTGCGGCCCAGGCGGGGTCGGAGGAGGCGGCGGGGGCGCGCAGGAAGGTGCGGTGGCGGAGGAGTTCGCGGCGTTCGGCGGGGGTGAGGAGGCGCTCGTCGGGGCCGAGGTTTCCGTAGTCGTCGGGGTCGAGGTCGGGACGGCCGTCGATCGGGGCCTCCTCCGCGACGTTGAGCAGGTCGCCGTCGGGGGTGCGGTAGTCGAGGCGGAAGTCGGTGCGCCACTGGGAGTTGTTGCCCCAGCCCTGGGAGAGGTCGCAGGTGGGGCGGTGGGCGCGGCGGTGGGTCCAGTAGAGCGGCCAGCGGTCGGCAACTCCGCGTTCGGCGTGGTCGGCGCCGGCCCGGACCCGTACGCCGGCACGGCTGAACAGGAGCTCGCCGAGCATCAGGCCGGGCCACCGGACGTCGAGGATCTCGATGGGGGAGTCGGGGTCGTCGGCCTGTTCGACCTCGGTGATCTCGTGCAGGAACGGGTCGAATGGGGAGCTGGTGTCGAAGGGGGTCATGCCGAGGGCGGTGAAGAGGTGCAGATAGGGCTGGAGTTGGGGGTCGAGGAGGAGGTAGTCGCTGACGCGGCTGAGGGCGTAGAGCTCTTTGAGAAGGTCTCCGTCGTTGGCCCACCAGTGGTCGTGAGGGAAGGCGGCCGTCTGGAGACGGGCCCGGTAGTCGTCGGTGGCGGCCTGGGCGAGCCAGGGGGCGATGACGTCCTCGTAGGGGCCGTCGGTGTCGAGTAGCGCCTCGTACAGCGCGCGAGCGTTCACCCTGGAGATCCTGGCAGGTTTTGCCAAACGGTCGACCGATTTGATGGTCGGCCCGGATAGCGTGCCTGGTCATGAGCTTGGTGGATGTGAGGAACGAAGCGGCCCAACTGCCCGATGCGTGGCGTTCGGTGGTGCTGGGGCAGGTCGGGGCGGCGGCGGTGAAAGTGCTGCGGATGGACGGCCGGGAGCTGGAGCAGGAGGTGCACGGGACGGCCGAGGTGCTGTTCGTCGCCGACGGTGTTCTGGAACTGGAGCTGGAGGGGGAGGCCCTGACGGTCGGCACCGGCGAGCTGTGCCGGGTACCGGCGGGCAAGCGCCACGCGGTTCGGGCGGGAAGCCGTGGAACGCTGCTGATCGTGGAGGTCCCCGAGGGGGAGTGACGGACGGCGGCGCCTCGCCCGGAACCGGGTGAGGCGCCGCGAAATGGTAGTCAGACGAGACCGAAGTCGAACTCCCCATCGGCGACGGCGTTGACAAAAGCAGTGTGGGCCGCGCGATCGAAGGCCAGCGCTGGACCGGATGGGTCCTTCGAGTCGCGGATGAGGGCGACTGATCCGCCTTGGCGCGCGATCTCGATGCAGTTCCCAGAGTCGTTGCTGTGTGAGGACTTGCTCCAAGTGAGATTCAGGACAGAAGCGTTGGGGTGGAACGTCATGTGAGCTTGTCTCTCTGGTCAGTGATGATGGCGAGCGAGTCGTCGAAACCGAGGGCGTCGGCCCTGATCGCGTCGAACTTCGCCCCGTAGATTTCTACGTCGGTGACCTCTTCGACCCAGAGGTTGCTCAATGTGCCGTCCACCATGACGACATCGAGGTCCTGGCGCTGTGGGAAGCCGAGGATGGTGAAGGCACCACCCATTCCGTGGTGAGCCGGCGCGCCGATCGGCATGACCTGGATGTTGATGTTCGACTGGGTGGCTCGATCGATCAGGCGGGACAGCTGTTCGGCCATGACGGCAGATCCGCCGACGCCAGATCGGATGGCTGCCTCGTGGATGACCGCCCAGAGCGTAAGGGGCTCGGATCGGGTGAGCGCACCTTGCCGGGCCATGCGCACGTCGACCAAAGCCTCGACGTTGACATCGGGTCGCATGCTGATCTTCCGGATGATCTCGCGCGCGTATGCGGGAGTCTGCAGTAGTCCGGGGATGAAAGCGCCTTCGTAGGTGCGGACGGATGAGGCGCTGGCCTCAAGGGTGATCAGATCGCCGAGCTCCGGGCTGATGTGCGCGCCGTAACTCTGCCACCACATGCCGCGTTGAGAACCGTTCTTCGCCATGTCGACCAGGGCTGAAATCAGATCGGTGTCCTCGCACTTGTACAGCGCAAGGAGCCGTCGGACATCGTCGACCTTGGTGGCACCACGGCCGTTCTCGATGCGGGACAGCTTCGGCTGGCTCATGCCGCTCAGAGCTTCGCCGACTTCCTCGTGCGAGAGGCCGGCTTCCTCTCTCCTGCGGCGCAGCTCGGCTCCGAGTTGCCTCCGTCGAACCGTTGGACCCGTTGTTCCGGCCATCCCCGCCCTTCCTGAGCCTCGCCGACCAGTCTGCCTTCCCGGCGGTCACGTTCGCCACCGGCAACCCCCACTCTAGGAGCCGGGGTTGGCGTTCGATTTGGATATATCCAAAATTCTGAGACGAGTTGCCAAGAGCAAGCTCTTGGCCCCATGCTGACTGTGACGAGCCGCACACAGACGGCAATCGCCAGGTGTCTCGCTGTGCGCTCGCATCACGATCACGCTTCAAGCGGTCTCTCCTGAGTGACCATCAATCGCTGCGAGGCGTCTCTCGACTCCCACGGAGGTTCCTTCGTGTTCTCCCTCTCCCTCCCCCCTGACTGGTCGGCCCCGCGCGAGGAGTTGCGCGAGGCCACCTCGCGCGCCGGGTGGAAGCCCGACCTGGTCGCCGACGCCGAGGTCGCGCTCCTTGAACTCTTCGTCAACGCCTGGCGCCACGGCGGCAGTGCGGCGCCCATCGTGGTCGTGGTCCTCCTCGACAGCGTCCTCCGCGTCTCCGTGAGCGACCAGAACCCGCTGTTCCCCACCCAGCGCGACGACCCCGACCCCTACGCCGTCTCCGGCCGCGGCCTGCACCTCGTCCGCTCGCTCACCCACCGCTTCGGCACGGAGCCCCGCAAGACCGGCAAGTCCGTCTGGTTCGAGCTGGACGCCGCCGCGTGAGCACCCCCTCCGCCTCAGCCGCCGACGACCGCGGCAGCCGCCCGATCCAGCCGGACGACCCGCTGATGCGCACCTACACCGAGATCGAAGTCGCCTACCTGCTCGCCGAACTCGCCGAGCGCGGCCGCCGGTTCGGCCTCCTCTGGCCCTCCGCCGCCACCGACAGCGTCGTGGACGGCCGCGTCCTCGTCCGCTTCGGCCACGCCCCGGCCAGCACCGTGCTCAACCTCCTCACCCTCCTCCGCTCCCACGACCACGACAAGACCGAGGACGACACCCCGTGCGACTCCTGATCGGCCTCGCCCTCCTGTCCCTCCTGATCCTCGCCATCGCCGTCGTCGGCCTCGGCGCGATCGCCGTCCTGCGGATGCCCCACCGCCCGGACGACGCCACCGCGACCACCCTCGCCCCCGCCCGCGACCGCCAACCGGTGGCCTGACCCCTCACCCCTCCCACGCCGCCCGGCCGGATCCACCGGGCGGCTGCTGAGGGGCGGACTGTCCGACGCCGAGCGTGCGAAGGTGCGGTGGTCGACCGCCCCGACGGCTACCGCGATGGGACCTGCTGGGTATGCCAGCGGGACGCGTTGGTCTGCGCGGGCAGCACGCGCCAGGCTCCCGGCGAGAGCCAGGGCACCTGTCACCCGATCTGTGACGACTGCATCGCCCGCGCCCGCCGGCCGCACCGCCGCGCCGCGCTGCGGGCCGCCCTCGACCAGCGCCCGGCGTAGGAACGGCGTGGACGACCAGGATTACTACCGCCAGTTGGCCGAGCGCGCCGCTCGCGGTCTCCCTACCCCCAGGCCCGTCGCCGTCGCCTACACGCTCTCGCTGCTTGCGCTAATAGCGCTGGCCACGGCGCTGATCGCCTCCGGCCGCTTCTAGCCGGCACCCCGCGCCCCAGGGCGCCCACAAGCCCCCGGCTCGTCGGAAAGGGTCTCTTCGGACCGGCCGGGCCGCACCACCCGCACGACTGTCCGCCCGCACCCGGGCGGGCAGAAGCCAACCCCGATTGGAGAGGCACATGAGCACCGCCACGATCAAGCCCGGTGACCCGGAGGTCACCAACCTGACCCGTCGCCTGGACCACAGCGTCCCGGACGGCGACTTCGCCCCCCGGACGGGCGTCGACTCCCTGACCCGTCGCCTGGACCACAGCGTCCCGGACGGCGACTTCGCCCCGGTGGGTACCGAAGCCTGATCGCAGTTCCACTGATGCCGGTTAGTTGACGGCACAGGCGGGTTGGCCCGGGCGTGACCGTCCGGACCAACCCGCCACCCGGCGTCGCACACATCACCATCAAGGAGAGTCCGCATTGAAGACCGCCATCGCCACCCGCGTCCCCGCCGGCTCCTTCTTCGACCTCGACAGGAGGGACCCGGACCTGATCCGGCTCCGCGAGCAGGGCGCCGAGCTGGCTCTCCCCTTCGCCTTGATGGAGCGCCTGGTGAAGACGGGCATCCCCTACGCCGCGCACGCCCGTTCTTTGCGCAGCGAGCCCGTGACCGTGGCCGGTGCGATGTTCGACTGGTTCGACGCCGAGCTGCCCGTCGAGATCGCCGACGAGATCAACCTGACGAACTACGAGATCGCCGAGCACACCGGCGAGCGTCGCACGGCGCTGACCCAGGCCCTGGATCGCCTGTCGCTGGTCCACCCGGACGGGTTCGATCGGGTACGCGAGTTCGTCCGGGGACTGCTGTGGGTGGGGCTCAAGCCCGGTGTGCACGTATCCTCGCTGACCAGCTCCAGTGACCCCGCGCTCCCGTACGTCATCGTGTTCTCGGACAAGGCGTCGCGCCACATCCCGCCGAACACCGTCAGCGAGCAGCCGTCTCACATCTACCTGGCCGAGAACCTGATGCACGAAGGCACCCACCAGTCGATCAGCTTCCACGTCCTCCAGCACCAGGTCTTCGCCGACGGATACTCCTCCCAGACCTCCCCCAAGATCAAGATCAGGTGGCGGGCCGGGCAGGGCGAGGACCGCAACCAGTACTGGGAGATCGACAGGGCCTTCCACGCGACCTGCGTCTACAACCAGCTGCTCCGGTTCCGCCAGACCGAACTGCGCCGCGACGACCTCACCCCCGACGAGCGTGCGAACTTCCAGAGCGCCTACGACGAGGGACTGCCGGCCGTGCGCTACCTCATGCGCGAACTGGAACTCCTCACCGAGCACTTCACCCCGCACGGTGTGGAGCTGTTGGCCGACCTGCGCCAGCGGACCGACCAGCTGTAGCGGCCGAGCAGAACCGAAGACGGAGAGTCGCGTGCTGGACCACCTCATCACCCACGACGACAACCTGCGAATGGTGCCCACCGATCGGACTGAGCTGGCCATCGCCGTGGGCCAGCTTCGGGACGAACTGAGGAACCTTCCCGAGGGGGCCGACCCCGCTCGTACGCGGGTCCTGACCCGCTGGATCGGCATCGGGCAACTCTGCCTGGGCAACCAGGAGGAGGCCCGTAACTTCCTCCGGCAGTCGCTCGATCTCGCCGCAGTAATCGGCAACACCCACGCCCTCGTTGCCACCGAACTCAACCTCGCTGATGCTCACCGCTACTCCGGCGAGGTGCAGGCCGCGGACGCGCTCTACCGCAGCGCGCTGGACACCGCGCGGAGCCACCACCCGGAACTCGTTGACTACGCGCTCCAGCACACCGGCAAGGCGCTGATGGAACGCGGCGACCTCACGGGGGCACAGACCTACCTGCAAGAGGCGCTGCGTCTGCGGATCGCCAAGGGCGATGCCGAGCTCGTCGAGTCCACACAGGCCGCGCTCGACAGGGTGAAGCTGCTGACCGCCCAGGCCGCCGCGTGCGCCGCAGGTGTCGTGCCGCCGCCCCAGTGGAGCGGCGAGTGGACCTCATGGCTCCAGTCCCACACCACGACCAAGACGCCGGCCCGATGGACGGCTGACTTCCCCTCCCTCCGGCATGCTGTAGGCGGACTCACCGCGTACCAGCGTGTACAGCCGCGTCATCTGCGCCACCTTCGCGACCAGTCGTTCCCGGCCGAACTGATCGTGGCGATGGCGGGGGAAGCTGAGAAGGCCATCGCGGTCGACGGCTACCTCCACAACGGCAAGTGGAACGCCGCCGTTGGCGACGCCGCCAACCACTTTGCCGAACATGTCGATCTAGCCGCAGTCGTGGCCCGCTCGACCGGCCTGGCGGTTGAGCGGCCGCACACTGCCGTCTACATCGCCTACGTGGACGAAGGACAGCATCTGGACTTCCACCTGGACGAGTTCGGCTTCGGCGAGGCCAACATGATCCTCTGCCTCAAGCACGAACGCCTCGACGCCGCGCCCAGCATGAGCACCACCGTGTTCATCAGCGCCGACGGCTACCTCGAACACGATCTCGCTGCGGGCGACTGCGTCGTGTTCGACGGCGCACTTACACCGCACGGCCGGACGCCGCTGTGCGCTGGAGAGCGCGTCACCCTCATCAGCTTCGGCTTCCGCGCCCGTGACCAGGCTCGGCGCACGGTCACTGGCCTTCCTTCGGCCCCGCAGTAGTGGCCGCCGCCCGACCGGTCCGGGATCCTGTCTCATCCCCTACCCGCACAACCGGAGCACCTCGGTCGTCCCCGCAGGTTGGCGACGGGGCGGGGTTCCCCGGTTCGGGACGGACAGCTGATTCCCGCCGTTCAGTCCGAGTTGGACCACACCAGCACGGCGGGGCCGTCCGGCGTGACCACCGGCACCCAGGCCTCGTCGACCTCGCGGATCCGGCTCTCGTCGAGCCGCAGCGGGTGCGGCTCGTCCGTGATTCCGTCGCATGCCCAGTAGCGGACGGCTCCGACGATCTCGCGGAGCCTGTCCCGCTCGTCATCCGGCCACGGGTAGTCCCAGATGCCGGCGCCGCGGTAGTCCCTCTCGAACAACTCGCGCAACGCATCCAGCGCGGCAGGGCCGAACAGTGGCACGAGGAAGCCCTCAACCTGCCCCTGCCGACACGCGGTACCGCCGTACTGGTGCTGATAGAAGACAGCTGTCCTCGCTTCGACCAGCGCATACATCCAGCCACCGGCACTGATGCCGTCGGGATCGAGGGCCACGAAGCGTCGAGAGCTCATGACCGCAGTCTCCTGAGCTGCTGTCACGAGCTCAACAGCGTTTCCCCGGACGTCCGCCCGGCCGACTTCCTGCGGTCCGGTGGCCAGTGGTCACAGGCGTGGGGCAGGATGTGCTCCAGCGATGGGGTGTTCGTGCCCGGGGTGTGCGCCCCGTCCGCGATGTATCCACGAAAACGCTGGTGCACGAAGCTGATCGGCCCTAAGGTAGCGGCCCGTCACCCCCTGATCCGAACCTGGAGTCCTTCCCCCATGCCCTCGCCCGCCGTGTTCCGCTCACCGAGAGCGGCCGCCACCGCCGCCACCGTCCTTCTCTCCGTGAGCGGTGCGGTGGCACTCTTCCGCCTCGCGGTCGACGTCCACCTGTACGGCCTGGTCGGTGACCTCATGACCGGTGCCGCCAACGTCGACGGCACCACGCTCACCGACGCGGACAACCTCAACGACACCGCCCTCTCGGTGAACCTCCTGGCCCTGATCGCCACGGCGGCCGCCTTCCTCACCTGGTTCTACCGAGTGCGGGTGAACGCCGAGGTGCTGTACCCGCACGGGCACCGGTTCCGGCGCGGCTGGGCGATCGGCGGATGGTTCACGCCCCTGGTGAATCTCTGGTTCCCCCGGCAGATAGCCGGTGACATCTGGCAGGCCGGCGCCCGGCCCGACGAAACCGGTGTGCGGCCGCCGCTCTCCCAGACGCTGCTCAACCTGTGGTGGGGCACCTTCGTCGTGGGCAACGCGCTCAACCGGATGGGCAGCAAGTTCACCGATGCCGCGCGCTACCCGGACGACTACCAGCAGGGCGTCGTCTGGCTGATCGCCTCCGATGTGCTCGAAGTGGCCGCCGCGGTCTTCGCCGTCCTGGTGGTGCGGAAGCTGACGGCCATGCAGGAGGAGCGCTTCGCCGAGTCCGCCGCCCGGGCCTACGGGGTCCACGTCTCGGCCGTCGAGAGCTGACCCCGCTCCGCTCAGGGACGTCGCGCGCAGGAAGTCGGCCCGTCCGACTTCCTGCGTCGACCCGGCGGATCCGGGGCGAGGATCTGCTGAGGAGCAGGGCGTGGAGAGTCTGTTGAAGCGTGTCTCCGGCGTCCGTTGGGCCGACTTTCGCGATGCGACGGGGGCTCCGGCGGGCGGCATTCCAGGGCTGCTCTCCCGGATCGCGTACGGGGATGGGGACACGGCCCGCGCTGCGGTCGAAGAACTGGGTGATGCCGTCTGTGCGCTGGGGTTCGTCGTCGTCGAGGCGACCGCCGCCGTGGTCCCCTTCCTGGTCGAGCTGACCGGGACCCCACGCGTGGCGTGCAAGGCGGAGTTGGCGGACCTGCTGGGGAACATCTGCAAGGCCGACCAGTGGCACTCCGCCGCAGCGGCCGCCAGCGGTGACAAGCGCGGCGTGAGCTATCGGCTGCAACGCGGCTGGGAGGCGGCCGCGAGGGCGGCAGTCCACGCGGGCCGGTCCGTCATCGAAGGCGTGGCGTCCTCGCTACGGCCGGAGGAGGCCGCAGCTGCACGGAGGTTGCTGCAGGTGATGGATCACGTCATGCCGCTCCCGGACCGTTGACCGGTCCTCGCGGACGGCCCTGAGCCGTTGCCGCATTCGCTGTCCCGGTGGTGGGCGAGGTGATGTCCGTGGCTGTCCCCGTCCCGCTGGCGGGACGCGCGCGCAGGAAGTCGGCCCGTCCGACTTCCTGCGTCGACCCGGCGGCCGGTTGTCACAGGCGAAGGGCAGACTCCTCCGCATGACGCTTGCTCAACCCCTGGCGCCCGTGGCACCGCCGCTGTGGCGGCCGCTCCGGCGGCTGCACCACCGGACGGTGGATCGGCGCACGGCCGCGGCGGCGAGGGACCTCCGGGCGGTTGTGGGGAAGCGGCTCGATGTCGCTCTGCTGCGTCGTGCGCTGGCCTGCCAGGCCGACGGGGTCCTCGTGCCCCGGCTCATCGCGACCGGGTTCCTGGCAATGGTGGTGGCCGGGTTCCTCATAACGGGCATGAAGGGGAACTGCACGCCCGGGGGATACCTCCCCGCGTCCGGTGGTGAGGTCGGCCCCTGCCCGACGCACCAGGACAAGGTGAACGTCGCGGAGATCGTCGGCTGCTGGGCGGCCGCGTTCGTCGTGACCGCAGCCGTGCGCAGCGCGGTGCGGGCCACCGCCGTGCGGCCCGCCCAGGAGCCGGTGTTCCCGGCGCTGGCCGTCCTGAGGGCCTGTGCCCGGCTGCACGAACCCGGGGCGGGGCACGCGGAGGCGGCCCAGCTGAGTGTGAAGGCGCAGGCCCTGGGGCAGGCGCTGATCGATGCGGCGGGACGGGTCGCCAGCGACTACGGCTCGCGGGCGAGCACCCGAAAGCGTCTGCTCGACCATGCCCGGCAGGTCGCGGCGCTCCTGGAGCGCACCGCCGACGAACTGCTGCCGCACCGGGAACGCGCCACCCGGGAACTGGCCGAGCTCGCCGGGGCGATCGCCGAACAGACCGCCGACGGGCGGTTCACCGACCTCCTGGGCGCGATGGGACAGCCCCCGGACCTGCCGACGAGCGCCCCGGAGTCACCGGACCGTGCCGACGGGCGCAGGCTGGCCGTCGCGGCGGTGACGGCGTTGCTGCTGACCGTCTCGCTGGCCGTCACGACCGGGATGCTCGGCCTCCCCGCCTTCGTCACCGCGCCCCTGGCGGCGATCACCGTCCCGCTGCTCACCTTCCTGCTGCTGGCGTACCGCTTCGGGCTGGTCGAGGCGCTGCGCCTCGTCCAGGTTCTGCGCACGGTGCGGGGGGAGAACCCCGTGGAGCCGACGGCGACGGCCGAACGGCCGGCGGCCGGGCAGGCGGAGCAGGCAGAGCAGGCAGGTCCGGCAGGTCCGGCCGACGGGGGCGCCTCGCCGCCGTGAGGAGGCCCACGAACCCATGGTGCTGCGGTGGTTGGTGGGTCTACGTTGGCGCGGTGAGTGCTTCGACTGGCGCCGTACGACGACGGCGCGTGTTCTTCTCCGTCGGCTGGGCCGTCCTCCTGGCGGCGGTCGTGGTGCCGCCGTTGGTGGTCGGGCCGGCGTTCGCGCGTTCGGGGGCGCTGATCGCGTCCGGGCTGGTGGCCGCGCTCGGGCCCGCCGTTCTGCTGGAGGCCGCGACGGCGCGGCGCAGGAGCGTGCGGGTGGCCGGCGGGCTGGTGCGGGCGCGCACCTGGTCGGGCGAGCGGGAGGTGGACCTGCGGGACCTCGCCATCGTCCGTGCCTGGGAGGGGATTTCGAGGGACGGCGCGCACACCTTCGTCTCGCTGGCGGACCGCTCCGGCGGCTGGGTGGTCCTGTTCGCCGACCAGGGGCGCCGCCGGCTGATCGCCGACGCGGTGCGCAGGCACGGCGCGGGCTACGTCTCCCCGTGGGCCCTGGGCCTGTTGGGCCTCAAGCCCACCCGGTGGTACTCGGCGGGTGGTCGCCTGCTCGGGCTGCTCTTCGTGTTCATCGGCCTGCTTCCGGCCGGAATGCTGCTGGCCGCGGCCGTCGCCCAGCGCTGAACGGCCGCTCTCAGCAGCGGCCGTGCCACGTGGCGCGGGATCCGGGGGGCAGCTGCACGGGCCGAGCACGGGCAACGCCGGGGGTGTTCAGGGCTTCTGCCAGGTCAGCGAGTAGCGCCGCAGCAGGTGCCACCGGTAGCGCACGCCGGGCAGGACCTGCTCGGCGGCCTCCCGCACCTCCCGGTAGCTCATCGCCGGCGCGGCCTCCGGCATCCCCGCCGGGCCCCCGGCCCGCCGCAGCACCTTCACGGCCCGCACCAGCGGCGCGGCCGCCACCCGCCGGGTCCAGTCCGCCGCCGTCTCCTCCCGCGCCAGGCCGACCACCACCAACACGCCGCCGGGGCGTAGCAGTTCGCGCATCCGGGTGAGCGCGGCCGGGAAGTCCATGTGGTGGACGGCCGTGACCGAGCAGACGAAGTCGAAGCCCTCGACGGGTAGGTCGACCGTCAGGAAGTTCCCTTCCAGGAAGGCGGGTTCGGCGTGCAGCGCCCGCGCTCGGGCGACCATCCCGGCCGAGCTGTCCACCCCGACCACCCGGGCGCACCGCCGCGCCAGCTTCGCCGCCAACAGCCCGTCCCCGCACCCCACGTCCAGCGCCGACCCGCATCCCGGCGGCACGGCCCGGAGGATCCCGGCGTGCCGCGCCACATTGGTGTTCCAGTACGGCCGTTGCTCGCGCATCTGCTCACCGTAGGGGTCGACGAGCCCCGCCGTGCGAAGATGGGCGGCATGTGGGACGTCGAGGCCGTAGAGGCACGACTGCGGGAGCTGGCACGGGCGGACGGGCAGTGTCGGCGCTTCGGCGCGGACCGGCACCGCTACCGCTTGGACCCGCCGGTGCCGGAGTCGGAGATCGCCCGCTTCGAGGCGGCGCACGGTTTCGAACTCCCCTCGTCCTACCGGGCGTTCATCACCACGGTCGGAAGCGGCGGTGCAGGCCCGGAGTACGGGTTGTACCGCTGGGGCAGCACCAGCTGGGCTCGGCTGCAGACCTACCTGGGCCCCGACTGGGCCGATCACTTCGCCGTCCCCTTCCCGCACACCGAACGGTTCCAGCCCTGGCCCGAGTTGGAGATCTGCGCCCGGCACACTCCGGACGACGAGTCCTTCGACCCCTGCTGGTTCACCGGTTCGATGGCGCTGGCCGAGCTGGGGTGCGGCGGGTTCCTGCGGCTGGTGGTGACGGGTGAGGCCCGTGGCCAGGTGTGGTCGGACGACCTCGCGTACGGCGAAGGCCTGAACCCCGGGCCGGACTTCCGGGCCTGGTACCTGAACTGGCTGGAGGAGGAAGTGTCGCTCCTCGTCGGGTAGTTCAGTCGTCAGCCAGGGCGGCCGTCACGGCGGCCTCGGCGTGGAGGCGGGCGGTGGGGAACACCGGGACGGGGCTGTCCTCCGGCCCGACCAGCAGTTCGATCTCGGTGCAGCCCAGGACGATGCCCTCGGCTCCCGCCGCGACCAACTGCTCGATGACCCGCCGGTACGCCGCCCGCGACTCCTCGCGGACCACCCCGACGCACAGTTCCTCGTAGATCACCCGGTGCACCAGGGCGCGGGATTCGGCGTCGGGGACCAGGACGTCCAGGCCGCCGGAGGCCAACCGGCCCCGGTAGAAGTCCTGTTCCATGGTGAACGCCGTGCCCAGCAGCCCGACCCGCCGCAGGCCCGCCGCCCGGACCGCGTCCGCCGTGGCGTCGGCCAGGTGCAGCAGTGGGACGGTCACCGCCGCCGCGACCTGGTCGGCGACCTTGTGCATGGTGTTGGTGCAGATCAGCAGCAGCTCGGCGCCCGCGGCCTCCAGCGAGCGGGCCGCGTCCGCGAGGACGGCACCGGCCTCCTCCCACTGCCCGGCCGCCTGGAACCGCTCGATGTCGGCGAAGTCGACCGAATGGAGTACGAGCCGGGCGGAGTGCAGGCCGCCGAGGCGGTCGCGGGTGAGTTCGTTCAGGGTGCGGTAGTACTCGGCGGTGGATTCCCAGCTCATGCCGCCGATCAGCCCGAGGGTCTTCATGCGGGCATTTATAAGCCGAGAGTCAAAAGCAAAGCAAGTGTATAAGAATTGCTTTGATCGGCTCCCCGGCTCCCCGTCAGTTCCCCTCAGTTGCCCTCAGCCCCCTCAGTTCCCCCGGGCCACCCGGTGCTGCCATTCCCGGGTGAACACCACCGACCCCGCCTCCAGCGCCCGCAGCTGCACCACGCTGATGAAGTGCCCGGCGTCGCAGCGCAGTTGGGTGCGGGTCTGGACGGTCACGTCCCAGCCGAGGTCGGGCCGCTCCAGCCGTACCGTGTGGTCCGTACGGGCCTGGGCGCTGAGCGGGGCGCCGCTGAGGATGCGGTAGGCGGTGACGGTGTGCTCGTCGCGCACCAGGCCGTCGGGGTGGGTGCGGGTGCCGTCGGTGGCGGGGGAGAGTTCGGCGCGCCATTCGTGGCGGCCGATGTCGTGCACGGTGAGGTGCTCGGGCCGGACGGTGAGCGGTTCGGTGACGTGGACGGCGAGCGGCTCGGGCAGCGAGGGCACCTCGAAGGTGACGGGCGCGGCGCCGACGTCGGCCGCCAGGTGGCGGACCGGCAGGCTGAGGGTGGAGTGGGACGGGTCGAGGGCGTACCCGGTGTCGTCGGCGGGCGGCCACACCCAGGGCCAGTAGACGGAGGAGAACGCGAGCCGCAGCCGGTGCCCGGCCGGGACGGTCGCGGCGCAGGCGGCGAGCTCGACCTCGGCGTCCGGGCCGGCGGCGGTCAGCACGCCGCGGGTGAGCAGCGTGGAGGTGCCGTCGGGGTCGACCGCGCACAGTCGCGCCACCACCTGGGCGGGCCCGCTGTCGGAGCGCAGCCGCACCCGCGCGACGGGGATGCCGAGCAGTTCGACGGGCTCGGGCAGCGGCTGGGAGTCGAAGCAGACCGAGCGCCCGTCCTCCTCGCGCTGGTCCGGCGGCTGGTCGGCGGGGCGGCCGTGCGAGACGTACGCGCCGGCGTTGAGGCCGGTGTGCTGGGGCGAGCGGACGTGGACGTACCGGTCGTCGGAGGCGGTGCCGGCGGTGCGCAGCTGCCCGTCGAGGTCCCAGTGGATCTCCCGGACGTCCGGGGAGGGCCAGGCCTCGTCGCCGGTCCAGCGGGTGCTGATCCAGCTGCGCAGGGCCGGTTCCTTGGCGGCGCCGGTGTCGACGCCGCGCAGCCAGTGGTCCCACCAGCGCAGGGTCTCGGGCAGGGCGGCCTCGGGCAGACCGTGCGGCCAGGGGCCGATCAGGGCGCGGGCGGTGGGGGATTCGGCGAGCAGCCGCAGCACGAAGGAGCAGGACGGGTCGCCCCAGCCGGCCACCGCGAGGACGGGGACGGACACCGGCACGGTGGTGTCCCCGGCGGCGAGCCAGGTGTCGACGGGGGGTTCCAGCGATTCGAGCCGGGCCAGCCAGCCGGGCCGCCAGGCGTCGCCGAGCCGGCGCGGGTCCGGGGGCAGGGCGGCGTCGGCGACCAGTGCGGTGAGCCGGGTGTGCAGGTCGGCGGCCAGGACGGCGCCGCCGAGGCGGTGGCCGCCCTGGGGGCAGGCGGTGACCGCGGCGCCGACGGTGTCCGGCGCCCGGGCGGCGAGCCGCAGCGCGGTGGTCCCGGCGGCGCCGGACCCGAGCAGGCCGAGGCGCCCGCTGCACCAGGGACGGCGGGCGATCCAGTCGATGACGGCGGTGCCGTCGGCGAGCTCCTGTTCGTCGCCGGGCTCCCCGGGCAGGCCGCCGGAGTCGCCGTGGCCGCGGGTGTCGACCCGGACGGCGGCGTAGCCGTGGCCGGCGTACCAGGGGTGGCGGCGGGCGTCCTGGGCGGCGGTGCGGTCGCTCAGGCGGTCGGCCGAGTACTCCAGCAGGGCGGGGACGGGCTCGTCGGCGACCGGGCGCCACACGCGGGCGGCGAGCTCCGTGCCGTCGGGCAGCGGGATGCGGATGTCCTCGCGGGTGGTGTGGAACGGGTACGACGGCATGGCCGCTCCCATCGGGTACCGGGCCGGTGAGCGCCGAGCGGCCCGCGGCGCGGACGGGGACCGCGCCGCGGGCGTCGGCATTCCGACCCTAGGGGAGGGGCCTGGGCGGCGCATGACGATCTTCGGCGGGGGTTCGAGCCGCCCGGAAACCGGACCGTAATTGCGCATGACTTGCAACTGCTCGCCCGAGGGGGGAAAGATGGCCCAGCTCCGCCCGGATCACCCGAAAGGACCACAGGATGCCCAGCACCGCCCCAGGTGCCCCGGCAGGCGCCCCACCTGTCAGATGGCGCGACCGGCTCACCCGTGAGGAGTGGATCCGGCTGGCCGGAATGGGCGGCTTCATCCTCGCGCTGCACGTCATCGGCTGGTTCACGCTGCTCGTCCTGGTCGCGCCGGAGCACTACGACGTCGGCGGCCAGGTGTTCGGCGCGGGCATGGGCCTGACCGCCTACACCCTCGGGATGCGGCACGCCTTCGATGCGGACCACATCGCGGCCATCGACAACACCACCCGCAAGCTGATGGGCCAGGGCAAGCGGCCGCTGTCGGTGGGCTTCTGGTTCTCGCTCGGGCACTCCTCGATCGTCTTCGGCCTGTGCGCGCTGCTGGCCTTCGGCATCCGCACGCTCGCCGACCAGGTGGAGGCGGACGACTCGACCCTGCACCGGATGACCGGCCTGATCGGCACCACCGTCTCCGGCTCGTTCCTGCTGCTGCTCGGCCTGATCAACCTGGGCGCCTTCAACGGCATCCTCCGGGTGTTCCGCCGGATGCGCCTGGGCGAGTACGACGAGGCCGAGCTGGAGCGCCAGTTGGAGCGGCGCGGGCTGATGAACCGGATCCTCGGCAAGGTCACCCGGGCGGTGACCAAGTCCTGGCACATGTACCCGGTGGGCCTGCTGTTCGGCCTGGGCTTCGACACCGCGACCGAGGTGTCCCTGCTGGTGCTGGCGGGCGGCGCGGCGGCCTTCTCGCTGCCCTGGTACGCGCTGCTGACCCTGCCGATCCTGTTCGCGGCGGGGATGAGCCTGCTGGACACCATCGACGGCTCGTTCATGAACTTCGCCTACGAGTGGGCGTTCTCCAAGCCGGTCCGGAAGATCTACTACAACCTGACCGTCACCGGCCTGTCGGTGCTGGTCGCGCTGGTCATCGGCCTGATCGAGCTGATCGGCCTGCTCGGGGAGAAGCTGGACATCACCAGCGGGCCGATCGCCTGGATCGGCGATCTGGACCTCAACTTCGTCGGCTACGCGATCGTCGGCCTGTTCGTGCTGACCTGGATCGGGGCGATCGCGTTCTGGAAGTTCGGCAAGGTCGAGGAGAAGTGGTCGGCCGGACTGGCTGCCGCTTCCCCGGCCGAAGCTGAGTAGCCCCGAAGCTGAGTAGCCCCGAAGCCGAGTAGCCCCGAAGCGGAGTAACTCCGGAACGGGGACGAACGCAACCGAGGGGCCGGTGACCGGGGTCTGGTCACCGGCCCCTCGGGGCTTTCCGGAGTCCCCTGCGCAGTCGCCGTTCGGGACTTCGCCGTTCGGGACTTTCCGAAGGCCGTTGCCGCCGCGGTTACTTCAGCGCGGCGAGCACCGCGTTCGCCATCACCTGCTCGCCGGTCGCGTTCGGGTGGAACGGTACGGCGGGCGAGCCGGGCAGCGCGCCCTCGATCCAGCGGTCGTCGGAGCAGACGTCGTGCCCGCGGGTCGGCGTCGCGGTGTCCACGTACGTCGCGCCGTTGGCGGCCGCGGTGGACTTCAGGGCGGCGTTCAGCTTGTTGAGCACCCCGTACATGTACTCGACGTCGCCCGGCGTCACCGGCTGGCGCAGGACGCAGGTCGAGCCGTCGGCGGGCAGCACGGACGGGTAACCGACCAGCAGCACCCGGGCCTTGGGGGCCTTGGCGTGGATCTGCTGGAGGGTGGTGGCGATCTGCGGGGCGATGGTGGTGGTGATCCGCTCGGCCAGGTCGTCGTTGCCGTACTGCCAGGACCAGGTGTTCCAGTCCCAGTAGCCGTGGTGGTAGACGTCCTTGCACGGCGTGCCGAGCGGGTTGACGACTGCGCCGGCGATGCAGGTCGCGACCAGTTCGCCGAGGCCGAGGTCGCTGGTGGCGAGGTCGTTGCCGCCGATCCCGAGGGTGACCAGGTCGGTGTCGGCGGTCACCGAGTCCAGCTGCGGGTCGTTGACCCGGATGAAGGCGTCGTACTGCGGCTGCGTCATGGCCTTGACCTTGGCGGCCGAGCAGGTGGCGTCGGTGTAGGCGCCGGCCTTGAGCGAGGCGGCGAGCAGGTGGCCGTAGTTGTGGTCGGAGCGCAGACACAGGCCGGCCGACTGGCCGGGCACGCCGGCGCCGGCGGCGTAGGAGTCGCCGAGGGCCACGTAGTGCTTCGGGGCGGGGGTGGCGGCCTGGGCCGTGGTGGAGGTGAGTGCGAGGGCGGCGCCGACGGCGACGGCGGCGAGCAGGCTCGAATTGCGGAGTCGCCGGGAATTCCGGGCAGGGCGGAGCACGGTTCCTCCTGGGGGAGAGAAACGACGGGTGGGGGTCGTGCCGAGCCGGGCCACAGCTACTCGCAGGTAAGTTACTTCCAGGTTTCGTCGGCGTCCATGCTTTCGACGGAAATTCCGGAAACCCCGTCAGTTGGCACTGGGTGACATTTCGAATTCCGCTCCACCGTGTTTCGAAAACAACTCCGATACGCGGTGGAGCGGAATTCGAGCACTCCGCGGCGACGGCCGAGGGGCCGACCCGCCGTCAGTCGAGGGGCTCGGCCGGGGCGCGGCGCCGGGCGGCGGCGAAGGAGGCGATGACCACCGCGGCGAGCACCCCGAAGACCGTGAGCAGGGCGCCGAGCACCATCAGCAGCGCCGCGCCGATCAGCTTGCCGGGCAGGGCGGGGGAGTCGCTGCCGGAGTGCCAGACCACCCGGTCGCCGGTCAACGCGGCGAGTTCGACGGTGCCCTGGTGGCCGTCGTCGAGGTGGAGCCGGGAGTCGGTCGCGGTGGTCCTCCGGTCGCCCATCAGGAAGGCCCGCCCGGGCGGGACGGTGACGTCGAAGTCGCGTCGGCAGCTGTCGGCCTGCCGGTCGGCCGGTTCGTCCAGCGGCTGCCCGTCGAGGCTGAGCCGACCGTCGGCGCAGACGATCCGCTGGCCGCCGAGGGCCATCACCCGGAACACGGGGGAACCGTGGAGGCCCCAGGGGGAGTCGGCGATGTAGATCTCGCCGCGCCGGACGTCCGCGGACGTGACCCGGTCGGCCAGCATCCGGTCGCCCGGCCGGAGCGCCGGCTCCATCGCCGTGCCGTCCATGCGGTGGAGGGAGTAGCCGCCGGTGAGGACCACCGAGAGTCCGAGCGCCCCGCACAGGATCCCGGCCACCGCCACGGCCACCGCGAACCACAGGCCCCGGGCCCTCCGCTTCGGCATCCGCCCGTTCCCCTCTCCCCGGCCCTTCCCCGGCCGCTCGTCGGTCGGATCCTATTCCAGGCCGATCGGGTGCCCCTCGGGGGCCGGTGCCCTGACAGGTACAGTTCCGGTGCAGAGCGTGCCGTCGACGACCCGGGGCCGCCGACCCAGGAGGGGGACCAGAGCGGATGAGCCGCCGAGACCGTGACCGCGACCGTGAGGGCAGGGCCGACCGTGACGGCGGGAACGGCCGCGACCGGAAGCGGGGCGCCGGCTCCCCGGTGACCGTCACCGTGTGCCGGGGCTGCTGCTGCGGCACCGAGGCGAAGCACCCGGGGGTGGACCACGCCGGGCAGTACGAACGGCTGCGGACGGCCGTCGGCTCGGCGGGCCGGGTCCGGGCCGTCACCTGCCTGGACGTGTGCACCCAGTCCAACGTGGTGGTGGTCGGCCCGTCCAGCGAGGGGCGGGCGGCCGGCGGCCGCCCGGTCTGGCTCGGCTTCGTGCTGATGGACGAGATGATCGACGACATAGCCGCCTGGGTGCACGCGGGCGGCCCGGGCCTCGCCGACCCGCCCGGGCTGCTCGACCTCCAGCTGATCTCGGTCTCCCGGCGGGTCCGCGAGGGCCTCCCGGAGTGACCCGCCAGGTCTGACGATCCCGACCATGGTGACGTCACGTCAGATGCACGCCCCGGGACGGCTTCGAGGTCGGCCCACTACCATGACCGGTGGCATCGAGCGGTTCCGCGCAACGGGAGGAAGACGATGACGACGGTCTGCCGCATCTGCGCGGGCACCGGCCGCACCGCCGGCCTCAACTGCCGCACCTGCCAGGGCACCGGGACCACCGAGGTGGGCGGCGGGGGCGGCAACTGCTTCCTCTGCGACGGCACCGGGGTGTACGTCCGCTACCGGGTGGACGCGACGGGCGCCAAGCAGGCCTACCGGGACGAGATCTGCCGCACCTGCGACGGCACCGGCAGCCGCACCGCGAACCTCTGGGACGAACCGTCCGCCTGACTCCCCCTCCGGCGCACCCGGGAGCGGAGGCCCGGCCCCGCCATGCCCTCCGGTACGGACGTGTTCTTTACCGGATCGTGACCCAGCGTTGGTGTTCGAGTGGGGGAGGCGCTGACGCCCGTTCACCGGGAGTCCGCGTGCGGTCAACGCACCGCTGACAGAGTCCCGCGCATGGATATCCCCAACATGGGCGTGCCGGCCAAGCTTGCCGACCGCATGAGCATGGCCGAGCAGCACGAGTACCTGCGGGCCCGTTTCTCCCGCCGTCGGATGCTGCGCGCCGGCGCGGTGACCGTGGGCGCCGTGGCCGTCGGCGGTGCCCTGGGCAGTGCACCGGCCTTCGCCGCCCCGGCCGGTCCGCAGCTGCTGACCGGTGCCACGACGGCCGGCATCGACGGCGCGCTGGTCGCGCCGATCGGCCGTCACCTCCAGTTCGGCGCCGAGCCGGACACCCAGTTCCGCATCTCCTGGCAGGTCCCGGCGCCGGTCAAGAAGCCGTTCCTGCGCTTCGGCAAGCACCCGTGGGAGCTCAGCCACAAGATCGAGGCCGAGGTCCGCGCCCTGCACACCCCGGCGCTGACCCCGAACGGCCAGCCGGTGGACCAGTACTACCTGCACGTGGCGCTGGAGGACCTCCACCCCGACACCACCTACTACTACGGCGTCGGCCACGAGGGCTTCGACCCCGCCTCGCAGCAGCAGATCTCCACCCTGCACACCTTCCGCACCGCGCCGTCCCGCGACCACCGCTGGGGCAAGGTGTACGAGCCGTTCACCTTCACCGCCTTCGGCGACCAGGGTGTCAGCGCCCACGCGGCCGGCAACGACAACATCATCAAGGCCCAGAAGCCGGCCTTCCACCTGCACGCCGGCGACATCTGCTACGCCGACCCGGCCGGTTCGGGCACCGACCCGGACAAGTCCGTCTTCAACGCGCGGACCTGGGACGACTTCCTGGTCCAGACCGAGACGGTCGCCGCCGACATCCCGTGGATGGTCGCGTACGGCAACCACGACGTCGAGGCCTGGTACTCGCCCAACGGCTACGGCGGCGAGAACAGCCGCTTCTTCCTGCCGGACAACGGCCCGGACCCGCGCCAGGTCCCCGGCGTCTACACCTTCCGCTACAAGAACGTCGGCGTCGTCTCGCTGGACGCCAACGACGTGTCCTACGAGATCCCGGCCAACCTGGGCCTCTCGGCGGGCAAGCAGACCAAGTGGCTGGAGCGCACCCTCAAGGACCTGCGCGGCGACGAGACCGTCGACTTCATCGTGGTCTTCTTCCACCACTGCGCCTTCTCCACCACCGTCGCCCACGCCTCCGAGGGCGGCGTCCGCGAGGCCTGGGTGCCGCTGTTCGAGAAGTACCGGGTGGACCTGGTCATCAACGGCCACAACCACATCTACGAGCGCACCGACGCCATCCTCGGCAACAAGGTCGCCAAGCAGGTACCGAGCGGCGCCACCATCGAGCCCGCCAAGGACGGCGTGGTCTACGTGACCGCGGGCGCGGCCGGCCGCAGCCTGTACAAGTTCGACGTGCCGGACACCTACGAGGGGCACGAGAACCACCAGGACGAGGTGAAGACCTACTACTGGGGCAAGGGCAGGGTGAAGGTCCCCGAGACCATCCAGTGGTCGCGGGTGCGCTACACCGGCTACTCCTTCATCAAGGTCGACATCACCCCGGCCCACCGGGGCCAGAAGTCGGTCATGAAGGTCACCGCGCTGGCCGAGAACGGCACGCAGATCGACAACTACACGATCCTGCGCGAGGTCGGCGAGGGCTGGGACTCCAACGGCGACGACGACGGGCAGGGCGGCGGCTGGGGCTGGTAGCCCCGATCGGCCCGGTGCGGCCCCGGCGCGGGAGGTTCAGCGCCGGGGCCCGTACATGATCACACCGACCCCGGCCAGGCAGATCAGCGCGCCGAGCAGGTCGTAGCGGGTCGGCCGGAAGCCGTCCACGACCACGCCCCACAGCAGCGACCCGGCCACGAACACCCCGCCGTAGGCGGCCAGTACCCGGCCGAAGTGCGCATCCGGCTGCAGCGCCGCCACGAAGCCGTACGCGCCGAGCGCCACCACGCCCAACCCCGCCAGCCACCAGGGCCGTTGCTCCTTCACGCTCTGCCAGACCAGCCAGCAGCCGCCGATCTCGGCGAGCGCGGCGAGGGCGAACAGGGCGACGGAACGGAGCACGGTCATGACGTGCAGGTTAGGGCCTGCCCGGCGGACAGGCCCCAGGCGCTCAGCCCTGCCGGTACGTCGCCAGGAAGCGTCCGATCCGGTTGATCGCCGTCTCCAGGTCGTCGGCGCGCGGGAGGGTGACGAAGCGGAAGTGGTCCGGGCGGGGCCAGTTGAAGCCGGTGCCCTGGACGACGTGGATCTTCTCGCGCAGCAGCAGGTCCAGGACGAAGCGCTCGTCGTCGACGATCCGGTGCACGGCCGGGTCGAGCCGGGCGAAGGCGTACAGGGCGCCCTTGGGCTTGACGCAGCTGACGCCGGGGATCTCGTTGAGCGCCTTGACCGCGATGTCCCGCTGCTCGGTGAGCCGGCCGCCGGGCAGGACCAGGTCGTTGATGGACTGGTGGCCGCCGAGCGCGGCCTGCACCGCGTACTGCGCGGGCACGTTGGGGCACAGCCGCATGCCGGAGAGCATGGTCAGGCCCTCCAGGTAGTCGGTGGCGTGCTGCTTGGGGCCGGAGACCACCAGCCAGCCGCTGCGGAAGCCGGCCACCCGGTAGGCCTTGGAGAGGCCGTTGAAGGTGAGGGTGAGCACGTCGTCGGCGAGGGCGGCCAGGCAGTGGTGCTCGGTGCCGTCGTAGAGGATCTTGTCGTAGATCTCGTCGGCCAGCACCATCAGCTGGTGGCGGCGGGCCAGGTCGAGGATGCCCTCCAGGAGCTCCTTCGGGTAGACCGCGCCGGTGGGGTTGTTGGGGTTGATGACGACGATCGCCTTGGTGCGGGCGGTGATCTTGGCGGCGATGTCGTCCAGGTCCGGGTACCACTCGGCCCCTTCGTCGCACAGGTAGTGCACGGCCTTGCCGCCGGCCAGCCGGACGGACGCCGTCCACAGCGGGTAGTCCGGCATCGGGACGAGCACCTCGTCGCCGTCGTCGACCAGCGCGGTGACCGCCATCTGGATCAGCTCGGAGACGCCGTTGCCGAGGTAGACGTCGTTGACGCCGACGCCCTGGACCCCGCGCTGCTGGTAGTACTGCACCACCGCGCGCCGGGCCGGCAGGATGCCCCGGGAGTCGCTGTAGCCGTGCGCCGAGGGCAGGTTGCGGATGATGTCCTGGATGATCTCCTCGGGCGCCTCGAAGCCGAACGGAGCCGGGTTGCCGGTGTTCAGGCGCAGCACGCTGTGCCCGGCCTCCTCCAGGGCGTTGGCCTGGTCGACCACCGGGCCCCGGATCTCGTAGCACACGTCATTCAGCTTGCTGGACTGCCGAAACTCCATCTGCGGCCTCCCGACCGTCACCACCGCTCCGTTGCTTCTGCTTTGTTCTACCAAGCTGGCACTTGGAAAGTCCAACCTCTTGGCTATGCTGTTCCCCATGTCACGCCGAAGCTACGACCAGTACTGCGCCGTCGCCCGCGCCCTGGACGCGGTGGGGGAGCGCTGGAGCCTCCTGATCGTCCGTGAACTCCTGGGCGGCCCGCGCCGCTACACCGACCTGCACGCCGACCTGCCCGGCGTCTCCACCGACATCCTCGCCGCCCGGCTCAAGCAGCTGGAGGGCGAAGGGCTGGCGGAGCGGCGGCGGCTGGAACGGCCGGCCAACGCGACGGTGTACGAGCTGACCGAGCGCGGACGCGAACTGCGGCCGGTGATCGAGGCGCTGGGGGAGTGGGGGCTGGGCGCCCTGGGCGAGCAGCGGCCCACCGACGCGGTGCGCGAGCACTGGTTCACGGCGCCGAAGGCCGTGGTCCCGGGCTGAGTCCTCCGGGAGCCGCCGGAAGGCGGTGATGGGGCCGCGGCAGGTCGGTGGTGGGGCCGCGGCAAGGCGGTGGTGGGGCGGCGGCAAGGCCCCCGTCGCCGGCCGCCGCCCCGTGGTCCCAGGATGGCGCGGACCGATAAACGTCCGGTGGACGGCGAATGAGCGACCGGACCCCCGCGGCACTGGTTGGTAAGTGCACACGTACGATCGTCGGATCGCGGAGCCATCTCAGGAAAGCGGAGGCAGCCCGTGCCCACCACCAGCCGCAGCTACGCCAGCTACGTCGCCGTCGGGGACTCCTTCACCGAGGGCATGTGCGACGACCTCCATCCCGACGGCCACTACCGGGGCTGGGCCGACCGGGTCGCCGCCGCGCTCGCGGCCGAAGGCGCTGCGGACTTCCGGTACGCCAACCTCGCCGTCCGGGGCAAGCTCATCGGCCAGATCCACGACGAACAGCTCCCCACCGCCGTCGGGATGGGCGCCGAACTCGTCACCCTGGCCGGCGGCTTCAACGACGTGCTGCGCCCCGGCTGCGACGTCGACCGGGTCGAGCGGCTGCTCGGCCGCTGCGCCGCCGAGCTGCGCGCCACCGGCGCCACCGTCGTGATGTTCACCAGCACCGACCCCACCCGCCGGCTGGCCGGCAGTGCCCGGCTGCTGCCCGCCATCCTGCGGATGAAGGCCTTCGTGCAGGAACTCGGGCAGCAGGACGGCTTCGCCGTCGTCGACCTCTTCTCCGCACCCTGCTTCGACGACCGCCGGCTCTGGGCCGAGGATCGGCTGCACCTGTCGCCCGAGGGCCACCGCCGGGTCGCCGAGGGCGTGCTGGAGGCACTCGGCCGCCCCGCCGCCACCGACTGGCGCGCCCCGCTGCCCGCCGCCGCCCCGCCCGGCCGCGCCGAGAAGCTGCGCTCGGACGCCCGCTGGCTGGGTGCCCACCTCGGCCCGTGGATCGGCCGCCGCCTCACCGGCCGCTCCTCCGGCGACGGCCGCCCGCCGAAGCGGCCGGAACTGCTGCCGTACCCGTAGGCCGTACGGCCTGTCCGGCGGTTCTTGCCGGGCGCGCCGAGTTCCGCCGGGCAGGCCCTAGTCCAGGGAGTTCTGCCCGGGGTTCCCCGCTTCGAGGACCAGACTGGCCATCGGGGCGCGGGTGGTCCAGCCGAGCGCCGTGTAGAGCGCCTGGCCGGCCGCCGTGCCGACCAGCACCCCGGTGCGGGCGCCCGCCTCGTGCGCGCCGGACTGGAGGGCCCGCATCACCACCGAGCCCAGGCCCCGGCGGCGGTGGTCGGGCGCGGTGACGATCTGGTCCGGCACGGCCACCGCGCCGGCCAGGCCGGCCTGGCCGCGGGCGGCGAGGCGCCCCTCCTCGTCGCGCACCAGGGCGCGCAGGACGCCGCCGCGGGCCCAGGTGGTCAGGGTGTAGCCGTCCGGTACGGCGGGCCGTTCGGGGGTGAGCGGGGCGGTCATCAGGAAGCCCGGCTGGTCCAGCCGCCACTGCGGGCCCAGCCAGCGCCGTACGGTGTCGTCCTCGGCGAACAGCTTCAGCCAGGTGGCCGGCGCGGTGGTCGCCTCGGCGAGCTTGCGGACCTCGGCCTCGGTCGGCTCGGGCAGCACGTGCCGCCCCACCTCCCCGGCCGGCGCGCCGACGTCGATGGTCCAGCCCCAGGGCCGCTCCACCGGATCCGCGGCGCCCCGGGAGGCGACCCAGCCGCTGATCCACATCAGGACCAGCTCGGTGACGTTCGACTGCGGCATGGTACCCCCGTAAGTAATGGTCTCCTCTGCAGTTCAGACCTTACCGGCGGGAGGGTGGCCCTGCCCAGTAGGATTTCCGGTTCAAGGCAGCCAGCAGGTGAGAGGACCCGGACCGTGAGCGAGACCGTGCCGCCGCAGGACCCCACGGCGGCCGAGCCGACCCCGCTCCGGTCCGACTGCGGCAACTGCTTCGGTCTCTGCTGTGTCGCCCTGCCCTTCGCCGCGGGCACCGACTTCGCCGTCAACAAGGCCGCCGGCAGCCCCTGCCGCAACCTGCGGACGGACTTCAGCTGCGGCATCCACGCCCGGCTGCGCGACAGCGGCTTCCAGGGCTGCACCGTCTACGACTGCTTCGGCGCCGGACAGCGGGTCTCCCAGGTCACCTTCGGCGGGGTCAGCTGGCGCGAGGAACCCGACAGCGCCAAGCCGATGTTCGACGTGTTCCCGATCGTGCGGCAGCTCCACGAACTGCTCCGGTACCTCACCGAGGCGCTCACCTTCGCCCCCGCCGCCCCCGTCCACGCCGAGCTGCGGCAGGCCCTGGCGGAGACCGACCGCCTCGCCGGCGGCACCCCCGAGGAGATCCTCGCCGTCGACGTCGCGGCCCACCGCCGGCGGATCAGCGAACTGCTGCTGCGCGCCGGTGAACTCGTCCGGGCCGCCGTCCCCCGCCGCCGCGAACACCGCGGCGCCGACCTCTTCGGCGCCCGCCTGCGCGGAGCCGACCTCCAGGGCGCCAACCTGCGCGGCGCCCTCCTCGTCGCCGCCGACCTCTCCGGCGCCGACCTGCGCCTCGCCGACCTCATCGGCGCCGACCTGCGCGACGCCGACCTCGCCGGCGCCGACCTCACCACAGCCCTCTTCCTCACCCAGGCCCAGCTCGACGCCGCCCGCGGCGACGCCACCACCCGGCTCCCGGCCGGCCTCACCCGCCCCGCCCACTGGCCCGAATCCGCCCCGGCTGCCACCGCCGGCGAGCGCAAGCCCCGCAGCGGCCCCCGCCGCCCGCAGGACGGCAACCGCCCCGGCCGCCCCCGCCGCCGGTAGGAACGCGCTGTTGGCAGGAAGGCGCCGCCGGTAGGAACGCGCTGCCGGCAGGAGCGCGCCGCGGCTGCCGGGCCGTGGGCCCGGCCCCGACAACCCGCCACACGTGGTCAGTCGGTCAGCAACCGTGACCGCAGGGCGTCGATCCGGGTGCGGTCGAAGCCCACGGTGCGGGTGAGGTAGGCCTCGACGGAGCCGTAGCGGGCGGCGAGGTCGGCGAGGGCGAGGCGGATGACGGTTTCCGGCGCGCGGCCGTAGCCGGGCCAGCGGAGGGTCCGGCCGGGGTGGGCGGCGTGCCAGTCGGCGACGAGGTGCGGGGTGGCGTGCTCGGTGAGGGCGAAGTCGGCGGCGATGTCGTCCTCGGCGACGCCGAGCAGGGTGAGCACCAGGGCGGCGATCAGGCCGGTGCGGTCCTTGCCGGACATGCAGTGGAAGACCACCGGGGCCTTCGCGTCGGTGATCACCTCCAGGGTCTGCCGGATCTCCTTCACACCGTCCTCGGCGACCTCGGCGAAGCGGTCGGCGAGGTAGCGCCAGGGGTCGAGCTCCGGGTCGATCGAGGCCTGGTCGTACGGGCGGTGCTCGATCGAGAGGTTGTGGAAGTCCAGCCCTTCGAAGTCGGGGACCCGGCCCTTGGCGGCGATCTCCCAGTCGTAGCGCAGGTCGATCACGGTCCGCACGCCGAGGGCCCGGAGCTTCTCCAGGTCGGCGGGGGAGGACTTGCCGAGCGAGTCGGAGCGGTAGAGCAGGCCCCGGCGGACGGTCCGTCCGTCGGCGGCCGAACAGCCGCCCAGGTCGCGGAAGTTGTGCAGGGCCTCGAACTCGATGTGACGCGTTGACATGTGCGGCACTCTAGCCACCGGCGTCGGGCGTGTATCCCCGGGCGAGGAGCTCGAAAGCGCGGTCGGCCTCGGCGGCGGCCTCGGGATGGAGCTCGTCGGCGGTGCGGCCGCCCTCGTGGATGCGGCGCCAGTTGTGCAGGGCGAGGACGCGTTGGGTGGCGGTGACCTGGGCGGCCAGCAGCTGGGCGGTGAGCTCGTGCGGCGGGGTGAGGTCGCCGGCCTCGCGCAGGGCGTCGGCGAGGGACTGTTCGGCGCGGGCCACGTAGGCGCTGACCCTGGCCGTCAGGCTGGGGGTGCCGTGGACCAGGGCGGTGAAGGCCAGGACCTGGGGGTGGTCGTTGAGGCCGGTGACCGGGTCGTGCCGGGCGAGGCCGTCCAGGAAGTCCCGGCGCAGCGCGTCGAGCGCCGTCTCGCCGTCGGCCCGGCTCCGGACCACGTCCGCCGCCTGCTCCTGGTGGTCGGCGAAGCGGTGGACGACCAGGTCCTCCTTGCTGGCGAAGTAGCTGAACAGGGTCGGCTTGGAGACCTCGGCGGCGGCCGCGACGTCCGCCACCGGGACCTGGTCGAACCCGTGCTCCAGGAAGAGCGCGATGGCCGCCTCGGAGATGGCCCGTCGCGTCCGTTCCTTCTTGCGCTCCCGCAGACCGCTCATGCGCCCGCCTCGCTGTGCTCGGCAGCCGATGAGCGGGACACGCACCTTCTCTTGATTCGCTCGCTTCGCTCGCTCATGGGCGCCAGGCTAACAGCCGGTCTTGACCAGGCCAGGTTTCTGACCCGGTATGAATATCAGGAGTTGAGCGAGTCCAGGATCCGCCGGACCGACTCCACCACCGGCGCGCCCGCCCGGACCAGCGAGGCCACCCCGGAGATGTTGCGCAGCGCCCGCCGCAGGGTGGACGGCGAGGCTTCGGAGCCGTCGCCGATGGCCTCCAGCGACTCGTCCAGCACCTCCCGGTCCTCGGCCGGGACCTGCTCGCGCAACTGTCGGACGGCGGTGACGAGTTCGCCCAGGGCGGCCTTCGGGTCGACTGGGCCCTGGTTCTTGATGATGCCGATGTTGTGGTCGCCGTGCTGGGTGACCGAGTCGCCGAAGTGGAAGGAGTTGCTCACAGTCCGACCCGCTTTCCGGTGTTGTGGTCGCCGTACTGGGTGATCTTGTCGCCGACGTGGAGGTTCTCGACCTGGAGCGCGAACTCCGCCTGGGGGTTGTCGATCGCCTCCATGATCAGCTGGATCAGGTTGGTGATCTGCCAGGAGTTGTGGCTCACCACGGCGGTCGTCGCGGCGTTCGAGGTCTCGATGACCAGCTTGTACACCGCTTTCTGCCGCAGCCGGGTGACGAGCCGGTAGAGGCAGAACGCGAAGCCGGCCAGCAGCAGCACGCCCGGGACGGCGGCCGCCTGTGCCTGGTCCGTCGAGTTGTGGGTGAGCGCGCCGAGGAGGCTGACGGCGAACAGCAGCCCGAACACCTGACGGACGAACCTGATGACCGTCCGCGAGCGTTTGGGCGGCCACCACACCAACTGCCGCGCCCGGGCGATGTGCTGCAGCGGGTACGCGTCCCCGCCGATCCACAGCACCCGCCGGCTCACCCTGACGTCGATGACGCTCCGTGCCAAGTCCGCTCCCCTGCCCGTAGTGGCGGGGAGAACCATAGCAACGAGCGCGGACGGCGGGTTCGGTGGCGGTGGATCAGCTGGGATCCCCCGGCGCCGGACGCCGGGCGGTGACCTCGATCTCGATCCGCATCCGGGGGTCGGCGAGGCCGCACACCTGCATCGTCGCGGCCGGGCGGACGTCGCCGAAGCAGCGGCGCAGGACCGGCCAGCAGGGCTCGAAGTCCGCGCGCTCGGGCAGCAGGTAGCGCACCCGCACCACGTCGGCGAAGCCGCTGCCGGCCTCGGCCAGTGCGGACCCGATGTTGCGCAGGCACTGCTCGGCCTGCTCCACCACGTCCTCGGCGATGGTCATGGTGGTGTAGTCGAAGCCGGTCGTGCCGGACACGTGCACCCAGTCGCCGTCGACCACGGCACGGGCGTAGCCGATCTGCTCCTCGAAGGTGGAACCGCTGAGTACCGCGCGTCGCTCCGTCATGCGCCGAACGCTAGGTGGCCTGCGGGGATACGTCCAATACTCCTTCGGCGCCCGTCTGATATCCCTGGCGGTATGGAACGCCCCGAACTCCCCCTGCCGCAGCTGCACGCCTTCGTCGTGCTCGCCGAGGAGCTGCACTTCGGTCGGGCCGCCGCCCGCCTCGGCGTCGCCCAGCCGCCGCTGAGCCAGCAGATCCGCCGGCTGGAGGAGAAGATCGGCCACCCGCTGTTCCGCCGGGCGCCCGGCGGCGTCACCCTGACCCCGGCCGGGCGCGAACTCCTACCCGCCGCGCGCCGGGCCCTGGGGGAGCTCGCGGAGGGGCTGGCCGCGGCCCGGGCCGTCGGCAGCGGCGAGGCGGGCCGGCTGCGGATCGGGTTCTCCGCCTCGCTGGCCCTCACCGTCCTGCCCGGGCTGCTGCGCGGCTTCCGGGACCGCCACCCCGGTGTGCGGCTGGACGTACGGGAGATGACCGGCGCCCCGCAGCTCGCCGCCCTGCGCGAGGGCCGCATCGACGTCGGCCTGCTGCGCGAACCGCCCGCCGACGCGCCGGAGTTGCGCTTCCGGACGGTGCTCAGCGAGCCCTTCGTCGCCGTCCTCCCCGCGCACCACCAGCTGGCGGCGCAACGGACCGTCCGGCTGGGGCAGTTGGCGGACGAGCCGTTCGTGCTGCTGCCCCGGGAGGAGGGGCCGCCGCTGTACGACCGGATCACCGGCCTGTGCGCCTGGGCGGGCTTCACCCCGCGGATCGGGCAGCACGCGGTGGAGTGGCAGACGGTGTGCGCCCTGGTCCGGGCCGGCCTCGGGGTCTCGCTGGCCCCGGCGAGCATCCGCCGGATCCGGCTGCGGGGCGTCGCCTTCCGCCCGGTCGATCCCGGCAGCGCCCGCACCCACTCCGCCCTCGCCTGGCGCGCCGACGACCGGAGCCCCCTGGTGGGCCACCTGCTGGCGCTGGCGGTGGCGTCCTAGACGCTGCGGTCGGCGAGCACCTCGCGGACGACGTGGCGGGCGTTGGCGGTCAGCGCCGGGTCGGTGTGGCGGTAGTACGGGATCGTCACCAGGGCCATGGAGAAGGCCCAGGCCCGGCCACGGGCCCACATGGCGTCGTCGGCGCGCAGGGCGGCCCGGAAGGCGGGGCGGGCGGAGGCGGGGAGCAGGTTCCAGGCGGGGATCAGGTCGGCGGTGGGGTCGCCGACGCCCATCAGGGCGAAGTCGATGACGGCGGCGAGCCGGCCGGATCTGTTGAGCAGCACGTTGCCCGGGGTGAGGTCGCCGTGCATCCAGACCGGCGGCCCGGAGTACTCGGGGAGGCGGAGCGCCTTGTCCCACAGGGCGGTTGCGGCCGCGGTGTCGATCGTGCCGGCGAGCTGGGCGATCGCCGCGCGGGTCGCGCCGTCCCGGGAGGCGAGCGGCACGCTGCGGTGGCCGGCCGGGGCACCGGCGGGGTTGAGGGCGCGCAGGGCGTTGACGAAGCCGGCCAGGTCGCGGGCCAGCGCCTCGGGTGCGGCGAGCACCCCGACCGCCGGATTGACGCCGTCGAGCCAGCGCACCACCGACCACTCCCACGGGTAGTTCGCGGCGGGGCGGCCGACGGCCAGCGGGGCGGGCACGGGCAGCGGCAACCGCGGTGCCAGCCGGGGCAGCCACTGGTGTTCGCGGCGGACGTCCCCGGCGGCCCACTCCACCCGGGGCAGCCGGACGGCGAGTTCGGGCCCCAGCCGGAACATCGCGTTGTCCGTCCCGGCGGACCCGACGGGCGTGACCGGAAGGCCCACCCACTGCGGGAACTGGGCGGAGATCAACCGCCGTACCAGGGCCGCGTCGACGACCGGTTCATCGGGGTGCATCCGGGCGGCAGCGCACATGCCCGGCAGCGTACAGCGCGGATCGCCGGGGATCACCCGGATTCGCGAACTGCGCACACGACTTCGATCGGTACGGGGTCCGGCCGAGCTCCAGCCGCCGGCCACCACGGCGCCACCCGCCCGTCACCCGTCGGTCGTCGGCGGGGGAGAGCACGCCACGCCCGCCGCCCCGGGTGCGACCGGTGGGCGTCACCGGCACCTGCCAGAATGCAGGGCGTACGGCGAAAGCACTGAAGGAGAAGGTGACCGGCTTCGTGACCACGCCAGTCGAACAGGTGGCCCGGCAGGCCCAGCAGGCGATCGAGCGCAAGATCGCCGAGGAACTGGGCGTCCGCGAGGGGCAGGTGAAGGCTGCGGTCGAACTGCTCGACGGCGGCTCGACCGTGCCGTTCGTGGCCCGCTACCGCAAGGAGGTCACGGGCTCGCTGGACGACGCCCAGCTGCGCACCCTGGAGGAGCGGCTGCGCTACCTGCGCGAGCTGGAGGAACGGCGGGCGGCCGTCCTGGAGTCGATCGAGTCCCAGGGCAAGCTGGACGACGCGCTGCGCGCCCAGGTGCTGGCCGCCGACTCCAAGGCCCGGCTGGAGGACATCTACCTCCCCTTCAAGCCCAAGCGCCGCACCAAGGCGCAGATCGCCCGCGAGGCCGGGCTGGAGCCGCTGGCCGACACCCTGCTCGCCGACCCGACCCAGGACCCGGCCGCACTCGCCGCCCGGTACCTCAACGAGTCGGTCGCGGACGGCGCGGCGGCCCTGGAGGGCGCCCGGGCGATCCTGGTCGAGCGCTTCGGCGAGGACGCCGACCTGGTCGGCTCGCTGCGCGAGCGGATGTGGACCCGCGGCCGCCTGGTCGCGAAGGTCCGCGACGGCAAGGAGGGCGACGGCGCCAAGTTCGCCGACTACTTCGACTTCGCCGAGCCGTACACCAAGCTCCCCTCGCACCGCATCCTGGCCATGCTGCGCGGCGAGAAGGAGGAGGTGCTCGACCTCGAACTGTCGCCCTACGACGGTGAGTCCGAGGGCGACCTGCCCGGCGAGAACGACTACGAGCAGCGCATCGCCGCCCGCTTCGGCATCGCCGACCGCGGCCGCCCGGCCGACAAGTGGCTCGGCGACACCGTCCGCTGGGCCTGGCGCACCCGCATCCTGGTGCGCCTCGGCATCGACCTGCGTGCCCGGCTGCGCGCCGAGGCCGAGGACGAGGCGGTGCGCGTCTTCGCCGCCAATTTGCGCGACCTGCTGCTCGCCGCCCCGGCCGGCACCCGCGCCACCATGGGCCTGGACCCGGGCTTCCGCACCGGGGTGAAGGTCGCCGTGGTCGACGCCACCGGCAAGGTCGTCGCGCACGAGACCATCTACCCGCACCAGCCCGCCAACAAGTGGGACGCCGCCCTGGCCACCCTGGCCGCGCTGGCGAAGAAGCACGACGTCGACCTGGTGGCGATCGGCAACGGCACCGCCTCCCGGGAGACCGACAAGCTCGCCGAGGACCTGCTCAAGCGCCACCCCGAGCTGAAGCTCACCAAGGCGATGGTCAGCGAGGCCGGCGCCTCGGTCTACTCGGCCTCCGCGTTCGCCTCGCAGGAACTGCCGGACCTGGACGTGTCGATCCGCGGCGCGGTCTCGATCGCCCGCCGCCTCCAGGACCCGCTGGCCGAGCTCGTCAAGATCGACCCCAAGTCGATCGGCGTCGGCCAGTACCAGCACGACCTGAGCGAGGTGAAGCTCTCCCGCTCGCTGGACGCCGTGGTCGAGGACTGCGTCAACGCCGTCGGCGTGGACGTCAACACCGCCTCGGCGCCGCTGCTTACCCGGGTCTCCGGCATCACCGCGACGCTGGCCGACAACATCGTCGCCCACCGCGACGCCAACGGCCCGTTCCGCACCCGCAAGCAGCTCAAGGACGTCTCCCGGCTCGGCCCGAAGGCCTTCGAGCAGTGCGCCGGCTTCCTGCGCATCCCCGGCGGCGACGACCCGCTGGACGCCTCCAGCGTGCACCCCGAGGCCTACCCGGTGGTGCGCCGCATCCTCGCCTCGACCGGCGGGGAGCTGCGCGAGCTGATCGGCAACGGCGAGCGGCTGCGGGCGCTGCGCCCGGCCGACTTCGCCGACGACACCTTCGGCATCCCGACCGTCACCGACATCCTCGGCGAGCTCGACAAGCCGGGCCGGGACCCGCGCCCGGCCTTCCGCACCGCCGTCTTCAAGGAGGGCGTCGACAAGATCGGCGACCTGGAGGTCGGCATGGTGCTGGAGGGCGTGGTCACCAACGTCGCCGCGTTCGGCGCCTTCGTCGACGTGGGCGTCCACCAGGACGGGCTGGTGCACGTCTCGGCGCTGTCGCGGAACTTCGTCAAGGACCCGCGCGAGGTGGTCAAGCCCGGCGACATCGTCAAGGTGCGGGTGGTCTCGGTGGACGTGCCGCGCAAGCGGATCGGGCTCACCCTGCGGCTGGACGACGAGGTCGGCCGCGAGCGCGGCGACCGTGGGGGAGACCGTGGCGGGGACCGGCAGGCCCGCCCGCCGCGCCAGGAGCGGCGCGGCGGCGGCCAGGACCGGCGCGACCGCGGCCAGGGCGGCCAGGGCGGCCAGGGCGGCGAGGACCGGCGTGGCGGTGGCGACCGCGGCGACCGGGTCGGCTTCGGCGGCGGCGCCCCGGCGAACAGCGCCATGGCGGACGCGCTGCGCCGGGCCGGCCTGGCCGGCGGCGGCTCCGGCGGCTCGAAGGACCGGCGCTCCGGACGCCGCTGAGCGGACGGACCGAACCGGCACGGCCGGGGCCGGTGGGCGCGCTGCCCACCGGCCCCGGCCGTGCCGTACCGCCCGGTCACACCAGCAGTCGGTCCTTGGCCTTCTGGTACTCCTCGTCGGAGATGGCGCCCCGGTCCCGCAGGTCCGCCAGTTTCGCCAGGTCCTCGACGTGGCTGCGGCCACCGACGCCACCGACGCCACTGCCGGTTCCGGCGACACCACCACCCCCGCCACCGCCCTCGGCCGGGCCGGCGGCGTCCCGGATGTACGCCCGGAGCGCCTCGTCGGCCTGTCGGGCCTGTTCGAGGTCCCGTTTGCCCATGCCCTGACCGCGGGCGATGAGGTAGGCGAGGACACCGATCAGCGGCAGGATGATCACCAGGACCAGCCAGCCGGCCTTGCCCCAGCCACTCAGGTCGTGGCTGCGGAAGATGTCCGTGATGATCTTGAAGAGCAGGAAGAACCAGAGGATCCAGAGGAACAGCTCCAGCATCGTCCAGAAGATGTTGAGCACCGGGTAGTCCACGGCCAGCAGCTTGGGGTTCATGGTTCCGTGCTACCACCGCAAAACGGACAATGCGCCTCGGTGTTCCGCCGTTCCAGTGATCTTTGGCGGCTGCCGGAATACGCGGGACTACCCCAGCCCGGCCCGCCGCCGCAGCTCCACCGCCAGCCCGATCAGCTCGCCCCACCAGGCGTCGTGCCCGGTGAGCAGCAGCCGCTGCGCCTCGGCCGCCGGGACGGCCCGGACCTCGACCACCTGCTCGCCGTCCGCCGGGTTGGTCGGCGTCGAGTCCAGCTCGACCTCGCCCCAGCCCCACAGCCAGGCCTTGTCCGGGTGCGGCTGCCACGGCCGGTACGGCACCGCGTCCTCGGTGTGGCAGCGGTGCGCGCCGAGCCAGCCGGGCTCGCCGAGCAGCCGGGCGCCGGCCTCCTCCCGCAGCTCGCGCTCCAGGCAGGCCGCGACGGACTCGTCCCGCTCCCGGGTGCCGCCGGGCAGGAACCAGTGGTCCCGGTCGTCGCGGCACAGCACCACGTCGCCGTCCGCGAACCCGACCAGGTGGATGTTGGTGACCAGCTCGTCCGGCGGCAGCTCGGTGGAGAACAGGGCGTCGTAGCGCCCCCAGGCCCAGTACTGCGGCGCGTGCAAGGCCGGGAACAGAACGGCGAGTTCGGCGGCTCTGGCCGAGGGGTCGGTACGGTCCGTGGTGTCGGTCATTCGGTGATCGTAGTGCCGGCCGGGAAACGGTGGGGGACGCCCTGGTTGACGAGGGCGATGTCGGAGGTGGAGACGGAGCGCGGGCGCCGGAGCGCCGGGTCGGGGGCGGCGTCGACCCAACTGCCCAGGGAGATCTCGGCGGTGATTCCCGGTCCGAAGCCGGCGATCAGGCCTGGGGTGCCCTCGGGGGCGCCGCCGTCGGCGAACAGCCGGGCGAGGGCGTCGAAGACGACGGCGCTGGCGATGTTGCCCCGCTCGGTCAGGGTGGCCCGGCTGTAACGGAACTTCTCCGGTTCCAGGTTGAGGAAGCGGCAGAGGTCGTCCAGGATGCGCGGGCCGCCGGCGTGCACGATGTAGAAGCCCAGCCCGGAGACGTCCCAGCCGTGCTGCTGGGCCAGGGTGCGCAGCGCGGGGGCGAGCATCTCCATGGTGCCGGGCACCCGTTTGTCCAGCTGGAAGTGGAAGCCGGTGTCCTTGACCCCGTACGAGATCCAGCCCTCGGTGTCCGGGACGAGGTGCGAGCCGTTGCGTTCGATGTGCACCCCGCTGCCGCCGTGCCCGCGCATCACCACGGCGGCGACGGCGTCACCGAACAGGCCGTTGGAGAGCAGCGAGCCGACTTCGAGGTCGGTCGGCTGGTAGCAGAGGGAGCAGAACTCGCAGGCGACGATCAGCACGTTGGCGCCCGGGTAGGCGCGGCAGAAGTCGTGGGCGCGGTTGACGGCGGCGCCGCCGGCGGCGCAGCCGAGCTGGGCGATCGGCACCTGGCGGGTGTCGGAGCGGAAGCCCATGGTGTTGATCAGCCAGGCGGTCATCGACGGCATCATGAAGCCGGTGCAGGACACGTAGATGATCAGGTCGATGTCCGGGGCGCCCAAGTCGGCATGGGCGAGGGCGCGTTCGACCACCTCGGGGACGCGGAGCTTGGCCTCCCGCTCGTACACCTGGTTGCGGACGGTGAAGCCCGGGTGGGTGAGGGTCTGCTCGATCGGCTGGACCAGGTGCCGGGTCCGCACCCCGGTGTTCTCGATCAGCCGCAGGGCCAGGCCGAGTTGTGGGTGTCCGGCGTGCAGGGTGCGAGCCAGTTCGAGGGTCTCGTCGAGGGTGATGACGTGCTCGGGTACGGCGATCGCGGGGCGGCAGAGTGTGGCCATGGCGTGGGTCTCCCCGGTGCGGGAACGGTGTGTCGAGGGGAGTGGCTACCAGGCGACCGGCAGGGTGCGCGGGAAGCGCCAGATCGAGCCGGAGTTCCAGTCGAGTTCGGACGGGTCGACGGCGAGCCGCAGTCGGGGGAAGCGCCGCAGCAGGGTGCCGATGGCGACCTGGAGTTCCATCAGCGCGAGGTGCGAGCCGAGGCAGCGGTGCTGGCCGTGGCCGAAGGTCATGTTGACGGGCCCGGCGGCGCGGTCGAGGTCCAGCTCGTCGGGGCGCTCGTAGGCCGCTGGGTCCCGGTTGGCGGTCAGGTAGGAGACGTGCACGGCGTCGCCGGCCCGGATCAGCACCCCGCCCAGTTCGACGTCCTCGGTGGCGACCCGGGCGATGCCGGGGCCCTGGCGGAACGGGATGAAGCGCAGCAGCTCCTCCAGGGCCTGCGGCAGCGTCTCCGGCCGGGCGCGCAGCTTCGCGAGCTGTTCGGGGTGGGTGAGCAGGGTGTAGGCGATGTTGCTGAGCTGGTAGGTGCTGGTGTCGTGGCCGGTGACCAGCAGGACCATCGCCATCACGGCGAGCTCGTCGGCGTCCAGCAGGTCGTCGCCGTCGCGGGCGGTGGCCAGCGCGCTGATCAGGTCCTCGCCGGGGTGGGCGCGGCGTTCGGCGGTGAGCGCGGTGAAGTAGGCGCGCAGCCCGGCCTTGGCCTCCTCCTGGCCCTCGCGGCTGCCCGGGCCCATCCGCATCATCGCGACGGCCCAGCCGCGCAGCCGGTCGCGGTCCGGCTCGGGGATCTCCAGCACCTCGCAGATGGTGGTGAGCGGGAGCCGGGCGGAGAGGAACCGCGCCAGGTCGGCCGGGGCGCCGTGCTCCTCCATCTCGTCGAAGTAGCCGTCCACGATCCGCTGGGTGGCCGGGCGCATCCGCTCGACCTGGCGGTTGGTGAAGCCCTGGGCGACCAGGCGGCGCAGCCGGTTGTGCTCGGGCGGGTCCATCAGGTTGATCGACTCCGCCTGGGCGATGGTGGCGGGCGTCATCCGGGGCAGGTCGCGGCCGATGCCGGCGGCGCGGCTGAACCGGCGGTCGGTGGTGACCAGCTTGACGTCCTCGTAGCGGGTGGCCAGCCAGGCTTCGCCCTCGCCGTACGGCAGTCGGATCCTGGCGATCGGGGCCTCCGTGAGCAGCCGCTTGAGGAGGGGGTCGAACTCCAGGCCGTCGGTGTGGTGGAAGGGGCACTCCCACACGGGGGCGGTGGTGGTCACGGGCCTGTCCAATGGTCTTCGTCATGCGGGGTGATGCCGCCCGAACCGGTATCCGGTGGTCCGGGCGAGGACATCCAGATGTTGCCCCATGAACTGGCAAAAATGTGAAGTCCGGCAGTGCTTCCCCCTAACGAGTGAGAGGTGCGATTGTCAGCTGAATTCACTGGACAGTGCACGAAGTTGACGGTCAACCGTTGGCGCCCGGTGCGACCAGGCCCGTCTCGTAGGCGAGCACCACCGCCTGGGCCCGGTCGCGCAGGTTCAACTTGGCGAAGATCCGGGCCACGTGGGTCTTCACCGTCGACTCGCTGAGAGTCAGTTCGACCGCCAACTCGGTGTTGGAGAGCCCCCGTCCGAGCAGTCCGAGCACCTCCACCTCGCGCGGGGTGAGCGGGGCGAGGTCCCGGTGCAGCCGCGGCGAGTCGGCGCGGCGGGCGGCCGGGTGCGGGGCGCCGGTCGCGAAGCGCTCGACGAGCCGGCGGGTGATCGACGGGGCGAGCAGGGCGTCACCGGTGTCCACCAGCCGTACGGCGGCGGCGAGGTGGGCCGAGGTGACGTCCTTGAGCAGGAAGCCACTGGCCCCGGCGGACAGGGCCGCGTACACGTAGTGGTCCAGGTCGAAGGTGGTCAGCATGATCACCCGGCAGTCGGGCACCTGGGCCAGGATCCGGCGGGCGGCCTCCAGGCCGTCCATGGTCGGCATCCGGATGTCCAGCAGGGCCACGTCGGGCCGGTGCAGGACGGCGGCGGCCACCGCCTCGGCGCCGTCCGACGCCTCGGCGACCACGTCGATGCCGCGGGCGGTGAGGATCATCCGGAAGCCGGTGCGGACCAGCTCCTGGTCGTCGGCGATCACCACCCGGGGGCGGCGCTGTTCGGTCTCTTCCACGGTCCCCTCCGTCACGGTCGGTCCAGCGGGATGCGGGCGCGCACCCGGTAGCCGCCGCCGAGCCGGCGCCGGGCGTCGAAGTCCCCGCCGTACACCGCGACCCGCTCGCGCAGGCCGAGCAGCCCGCGCCCGGCGCCGTCCGCCTGCTTCGACGCGGGGGCGGACGAGCCGGAGAGCACGCTGGGGCCGCTGTTCAGCACCTCCACCCGCAGGGAGCGGTCCGCGTACCGCACCGTCACCTCCGCCGTCACCCCGTCGCCGTGCTTGAGGGCGTTGGTCAGCGCCTCCTGGACGATCCGGTACGCCGTCACGTCGATCCCGCCGGGCAACGGCCGCGGCTCCCCGGAGATCCGCACCTCCACCGGCAGCCCGGCGAAGGCGAAGCGGTCGATCAGCGGGCTCAGCCGGCTCAGGCTCGGCTGCGGGGCGAAGCCCTCCGGCTCCGGCTCCTCGCCGCCGTCCGCCGCCGGGGCCAGCAGGCCGAGCAGGTGCCGCAGTTCGGTCATCGCGTCCCGCCCGGCCGCCTCGACCGCGCCCATCGCGGCCGCCGCCTCCTCCGGCATGGTGGCCAGCACCTCGCGGGCGGCCCCGGCCTGCACCACCATCAGGCTCACGTTGTGGCTCACGATGTCGTGCAACTCCGAGGCGATCCGCGCCCGTTCGGCGTCCACGGCGGCGCTCGCGGCGCTCTCCCGCTCGCGTTCCAGCAGCCAGCCGCGCTCGCCGATGGCCGCCCGGTACAGCCGGCGCGCCCGCACCAGCGCGACGCCCAGCCAGCCGGCGCCGGCGCAGGCCGTGCCCGCCACCGCCACCGCCACCGCGATCCAGTCCGTCCCTGTTCCCCACACGGCGCCAGCTTCCCAGGCGGGAGCTTGATCGACATCATCCGGGGGTGCCGCCTCCGTACATCCCCGGTACTACGGCGACCTGCGGTTACACCCCGGGTGGGACGACCGGCCCCGGCCGGCGCGCCTACCGTCGTCGACCATGAGCAACGACCACGACGGGACCACCCGGCCCGACGACGCGCCCTTCGTCGTCGAGCTGTCCGGGGTGCACAAGGAGTTCGGCGACGCCAAGGCGCTCGACGGCGTCGACCTGCGGATCAGGGCGGGCGAGGCGGTCGCCGTGATGGGCCCCTCGGGGTGCGGCAAGTCCACCCTGCTGAACATGGTGGCCGGGCTGGACCGGCCCACCTCCGGCACCGTCCGGGTGCAGGGGCAGGACCTCGGCGGGCTGAACGAGAACGGGCTGGCGCTCTTCCGCCGCCGCAACATCGGCATGATCTTCCAGTTCTTCAACCTGATCGACGACCTCCCGGCCCTCGACAACGTCGCCCTCGCGGCCCAGCTGACCGGCACCACGGCCAAGCAGGCCCGCCGCCGGGCGCTGGAGCTGCTGGACGAACTCGGCGTCGCACACCGCAAGGACGTCTACCCGGCCACGCTCAGCGGCGGCGAGCGTCAGCGGGTCGCGGTGGCCCGCGCCCTGATGAACCGCCCGGCGCTGCTGCTCGCCGACGAGCCGACCGGCGCGCTGGACAGCCGCTCGGGCGAGCAGGTGATGGACCTGCTGATCGACCTCAACCAGATCGGGCAGACCCTGCTGATCGTCACCCACGACCCCGACCTGGCCACCCGCTGCGCCAGCCGGCTGGTCGAGGTCGCGGACGGCAGGGTGGCGCGCGAGCGGATGCTGGAGGCCTCGTCGTGAGCGAGCGGAGTGAGCGAACCATCGAGAGGTGCGGGTTGCGCGCAGCGCCCGCCGAGCGCGGCGAGGTGGGCGCATGAGCGGTGCCGTGTGGCGGGCCTCGCGGGCGGCCGTGAAGCGCCGCCGGGTGCAGACCATCGTGATCGGCCTGGTCGTCTTCTGCTCCACCGCGACCGTGCTGCTCGCCCTCGCGGTGATCAGCGCCGCCCGGGCCCCGTTCGACGACGCCTTCGAGGCCGAGCGCGGCGCGCACATCACCGCCCTGTTCGACCCGGCCAGGGCCTCGGCGGAGCAACTGGCCGCCACCGCCCACCGGCCGGGCGTGGAAGCGGCCGCCGGGCCCTTCGACCAGGCCGTGGTGACCATCCCCGCCGACTGGATCGGCCGCCCGCCGGGCCCGCTGACCCTGGTCGGCCGGGCAGACCCGGCCGGACCGGTGGACCGGGTGCGGCTCCTCGCCGGCCGCTGGGCCGCCGCGCCAGGCGAGGTGGTCATCGACAACCCGGGCGGCGGCGCCGCGAGCCGGTTCGTCGGCACGCCGCTCACCACCAGCACCGGGGTGAAGCTCACCGTCGTCGGCTTCGCGACCGACATGAGCCAGTCCTCCGGCGGCTGGGTCACCCCCGAGCAGGCGGCCGCCCTGCATCCCACCGGGCGGCAGATGCTCTACCGCTTCACCGACGCGGCCACGGAGCAGCAGCTCACCGCCTCGCTCGCCCACGCCACCGAGGGCCTGCCCGAGGACGCCGTCGAGAGCGGGCAGTCCTACCTGGTGCTCAAGCAGGCGTTCTCGGCGGGCGCCGACGCCTATTTGCCGCTGATGACGGTCTTCGGCGTGCTCGGCCTGATCGTCGCCGCGCTGATCGTCGGCAACGTGGTGAGCGGCGCGGTGGTCTCCGGCTACCGGCACATCGGGGTGCTCAAGTCGATCGGCTTCACGCCTCGCCAGGTGGTCACGGTCTACCTGACCATGGTGTCGGTGCCCGCGGTCGTCGGCACCGTCCTCGGTACGGCGGCCGGCTGGGTGGCGGCGACCCCGATCCTCCGAACCGCGTTCTCCGGCATCTCGACCGGCACCGCCGTGATCGAACCGGCGGGCTGGCTGCCCGTGGCCACCCTGGTCAGCGTCCCGCTGCTGGTCGCCCTCGCCGCACTCGTCCCCGCCTCGCGCGCCCACCGGCTCTCCGCCTCCCAGGCCATCTCGGCGGGCAGCGCCCCGCGCGCCGGGCGTGGCCTCAAGATCCAGCGCCGGCTGAGCGGCACCCGGCTGCCGCGCGCCGTCAGCCTCGGCCTCGGCCAGCCCTTCGCCCGCCCGGCCCGCACCGCGCTGACCATGGCGGCGATCGTGCTCGGCGTGGTCACCGTGACCGTGACCACCGGGGTGAGCAGCACCCTGGCCAAGTCCATGGCCGCGCCCGACCGCGGCACCCACATCGACGTGCAGACCAGCGCCTTCTCGGATCACAAGATCGCCCCCCGGCTGACCCCGGAGCAGACCACGGCGATGCTGCACACCACCCCCGGCGCCGAGCAGGTGTCCGTCCGCGGCCTGGTCCGGGTCGGCATCCTCGGCCAGCCCCAACTCGTCTTCGCGGACTTCTACGGCGGCGACGCCATGGTCGACCACCGGCGGCTCAACGTGGTCGAGGGCCGCCCGGCGACCGGGCTGAACGAGATCGAGGCCGGGCCGGCCTTCCTGGACCAGCACGGGCTCAAGCTCGGCGACCGGGTCACCCTGGTGCTGGAGGGGCGGCAGACCACCGTCACCATCGTCGGCAAGGAGATCCAGGGCAACGCCAACGCGATCACCTCCAACGACGCCACCCGGGCCCTGCTCACCCCCGATCCGCACGTGGTCGAGTACGACGTGAAGCTCGCCGCGGGCGCCGATGCCGCGGCCTACCGGAAGGCCGTCACGGACGCCGACCCCAGCCTGTCGGCCTCGGTGGTGGTGCCGGACACGGAAGGGCCCGTCGTCGCGATCAAGACCTTCAGCACGACCTTCACCGTCCTGCTCTCCGTGGTCGCCGCGCTCGGCGTCTTCAACACCCTGCTGCTCACGGTCCGGGAGCGCCGCCGCGACCTCGGCATGCTGAAGTCGATCGGGATGACGCCCCGGCAGGTCGTCACGATGACGATCACCTCGGTGGCCTGGCAGGGCGCGGCCAGCGGGATCATCGGCATTCCGATCGGCATCCTGGTGCACCGGCTGATCGTCGAGCACGTCCGGATCATCGCCTTCACGGACTCGATGATCGACGTCTGGGGCGCCCCGCTGCTCGCCGGACTCGCCCTCGCCGGCGTGGCGATCGCCGTCCTCGGCGCGCTCGTCCCGGCCCGTTCGGCGGCCCGGCTGCCGATCGCCGAGGTGCTGCACAACGAGTGAGACGGCCACGGGAGGACGGGGACGGCCGGGTGGTTCGCCACCCGGCCGTCCGCCGCATGGCTGACGCACCGCCAACCGCCGGTGTTCGAGCGCCTATCATCGCGCCATGGCCACCGCTGAGCTGATCCGCATCGTCTCCCGCTCGTCACCCATGGCGCTCGCCCAGGTCGACCGGGTCCGCGCCGAACTCGCCGCCCTGCACCCGGGGTTGCGCACCGAGGTGGTGCCGGTCACCACCTCGGGCGACCGCTGGACCGGCGACCTCGCCCAGCTGGGCGGCAAGGGCGCGTTCACCAAGGAGGTCGACGCCGCGCTGCTCGCCGGGGAGGCCGACGTCGCCGTGCACTGCCTCAAGGACGTGCCCGCCGACCGCCCGCTGCCCGCCGGCACCGTCTTCGCCGCCTACCTGCGCCGCGACGACATCCGCGACGCGCTCGTCCACCCCGGCGGCCTGACCCTGGCCGAACTCCCGCCCGGCACCCGGATCGGCACCTCCTCCGTCCGCCGCGTCGCCCAACTCGCCGCCTCCCACCCGCAGCTGGAGTGCGTCCCGATCCGCGGCAACGCCAACAGCCGGCTCGCCAAGCTGGCGGCCGGGGACGTCGACGCGCTGCTGCTCGCCGTCTCCGGCCTGGAGCGGATCGGCGAGCAGGCCCGGATCACCGAGGTCCTCGGCGTCGAGGAGATGTGCCCGCCGATCGGCGCCGGCATCCTCGTCCTGCAGTGCCGCGAGGACGACACCGCCACCATCGAGGCCGTCACCGGGCTCGGCCACCACGACACCTGGCGGGAGGCGGCGGCCGAGCGGATGTTCCTGCACGTGCTGCAGGGCCACTGCAACAGCCCGATCTCCGGCTACGCCAAGGCCGAGGCGGACGGCCGGCTCTCGCTGCGCGGCCGGGTCTTCACCCCGGACGGCAAGCGGGTGCTGGACGCCCACGAGTGGGCGGGCGTGCTCAGCCCGGAGGACCTCGGCACCTCGGTCGCCCTGGCGCTCAAGCGGCAGGGGGCCCAGGAGCTGATCTCCTCGATCCCGCACTGAGGTTGACCACGGCCCGCTGATCTTTTTGCCTTCGTGAACTGGTCCGCCGCGCCCGCAGCTGAGATGATTCCGGCTGCGGGGCGGGTCAGTTGACGCCCAGTCGGTCGACGAGGGTGCCCCGCGGAACGTGGAACGCGCACGCCGGGGGTGGACGTGGAGGCGTTGAGACCCACCGATCCGACGACGATCGGCGGCCGCTACCGGCTGCTGGCCCGGCTCGGCAGCGGTGGGATGGGGGTCGTGTACCTGGGGCGCTCGCCGGGCGGGCGGCTGGTCGCGGTCAAGTGCGTGCACTGGGACCTCGCCACCGACGCGGAGTTCCGGCTGCGCTTCACCCGGGAACTGGAGGCCGCCCGGCGGGTCGGCGGCTTCCACACCGCCCAGGTGGTCGACGCCGACCCGGACGGCGACCCGCCCTGGCTGGTCACCGCCTACATCCCCGGCCCGTCCCTGCACGCGGCCGTCGCCGCCCACGGCCCGCTGCCCGAACCGGTGCTGCGGGTGCTCGGCGCCGGGCTGGCCGAGGCCCTGGCGGCGATCCACGCCGTCGGGCTGGTCCACCGGGACCTCAAGCCCTCCAACGTCCTGCTCGGCGACGACGGCCCGCGGGTCATCGACTTCGGCATCGCCCGCGCCCTCGACGGCGCCTCGATCACCCGCACCCAGACCGTCATCGGCACCCCCGGTTACATGGCCCCCGAACAGATCGCCGGCGAACCGCTCAGTCCGGCCTGCGACGTGTTCAGCCTGGGCCGGGTGCTCTGCCACGCCGCCGGAACCGACCCCTACGGGGGCGGCGGCAACCCGCAGGTGCTGCTCTACCGGATCATGCACACCGAGCCGGACCTCACCGGCGTGCCCGAGGGGCTGCGCCCGCTCGTCGCCGCCTGCCTGGCCCGCCGCCCCGAGGACCGGCCCACGCCCGCCCAGCTGCTGGAACGGCTCGGGCCGCCCGGGTACGACGGGCCGACCGGCTCGTGGCTGCCGGAGCCGCTGCGGGTGAAGCCCGCGGTGCCGGAGGCGCCGCTGCTGACGGCGGCCGGGCCGGCGGCACCCGGCCGCGTCCCCTCCACCCGGGTGCCGACCCTGCTGGGCGCCGGTCCGTACGGGGCCGACGGCTGGGCACGGACCGAACCCGCGGGGGCGGCGGCCCGGCGGCGCCGGACGCGACGGCTGTGGGTGCTGCTGCCCAGCACCCTGGCGCTGGTCGCGGGGGCGGTCATGGTGCCGGTGTACCTGCTGCGCGACCGGGGCGGCAGCACCGGACTGGACACCGGCGGCTTCGTGGTCGCCAAGGACGACGGCAGCCCGCCGGACTGCGTGACCGGCGGGTCGGCGGGCGGCTCCGGCGGTGCGGGTGCCGCCGCCACCGGCCCGACCGAGGGCCCGCCACCGGCCGTACCCGGCGGCACCCCGCACCCGCCCGGCCTGCTCACCCCGGCCGACAAGGACACCCTGACGCTGGGCCGGTCGCTGGTGCTCAGCTGGGACAGGACCGGCGCGGTGACCAAGGTCTTCACCAAGCGCGGCAACGAGCCCTGGCAGGCCTCCGGCTGGCTCACCTCCGCCGACTGCACCTTCAAGCCGACCGAGGCCGGGGTCTACCAGTGGGCGGTGGTCGGCGCCAACACCTCCAACGGCGGCATCGGCAGCGGCTGGAGCGCCACCCGCTACCTGAACGTCCAGGCCGACGACAAGCAGGGCGTCAACCCGGTCAGGTCCGCGCCCTCGGCCCCGATCCCGGTCTTCCCGAAGGACCAGCAGGTGGTCCGGGCCGGGCAGCCGGTCAGCTTCAGCTGGGCGAGCGCCGGCACCAACTCCTCGGTGAACGTGCTGGCCCCGGGTGCCACGACCTGGGACTACCTCCCCTGGCAGGCCGGGCTGGACCTGACCTACACGCCGAAGACGCCGGGCATCTACATCTGGACCGTCTTCACCTCGGGACCGGGGGACTGCTCCGGCGGGCCGCAGATCACCGGGGCCTGCGTGAGCGGGGGGAGCGAGCAGCGGTACCTGATCGTCCAGTGAACCCGGCGCCCGTTCCGGTCGGGTAGAACCGACCGGGTGCTCGGGGCGTCCGTTGAGGCGTGATCAGTGCGGTGCTCGGCGGGATGCCGAACTTCTGGCCCGGGCTGCTGCTCTCGCTGGTGCCGGCGGCCCTGCTCAACCGGCCGGTGGGGCGGCTGCTGCGGGCCCACTGGGCGGTGGGCTTCCTGCTGCTGCTCGGGCTCGGCGGGGTGGTCGTGGCGACGCTGCTGCCGGAGGCGTTCCGGCCGTCGGTGCTCCGGCACGCGGCGGAGGCCGCGCGGCACTGCTCGGTGGCGGGCGCCCGGCCGCGTTCGCCGTACGAGCTGCTGCACGTGCGGCACATCGAGCTCAAGCTGGCGACCTACGCGCCGGTGGGCTTCGCGGCCGCCCTGGCCGGGACCCGGCGGCGGGCGGCGGTGGCGCTGCTGGGTACGGCGATGCTGCCGTTCGCGGTGTCGGGGCTGCAGTACGCGGTGCCGGCGCTCGGGCGGGCCTGTGACGTGCAGGACGTCTGGGACGGCGTGCAGGGCGTCGTGCTGGGGGCGGCGCTGGGCCTGGTGGTGGGACCGGCGGCCCGGGCGGTGGCCAGGGCGCGGGTGGTCTGACTACCGGTCGAGCAGGGGGAACAGGCGGGCCACGGCGGCGACCGGACGGGCCCCGGCGGGCCGCGCGCCCGGGTCGGCGTCCCGGTCGCGGTAGCGGGCGAGCAGCTGCCGCACGGCGTCCGCGACGGCGGTCAGCTCCTCGGGGGTGAGGTGGACGACGGCGCTGAACGCCTCGTCCTGCTGCCACTCGGCCGGGGCTTCGGCGCGCCGGGCGAGCCAGTGCCGGTAGCTCTCGTCCTCCAGGCCGCGGGCCAGCTCGCCGAACTCGTCGCCGGCCGCAGGCGGTTGGGCCTGGGCCAGTTGCCACGGCCGGGCGCGGCCGTCGGTGGCCGGGGCCTCCTCGATCACTCCGTACCGGGCGAGCTGTCGCAGGTGGAAGGAGCACAGGCCGGAGCTGTACCCGAGTCGGGCGGCGGCCTCGGTGGAGGTGAGGGTGCCGCGTTCGGCGAGCAGGTCCAGCAGCGCGGTGCGGACGGCGTGCTCGCGGAGGGCGCCGGTTCTGACGATGTCTTCGGTCACTTTGCAAAGTCTGCTACTTTGCAAAGTCGACAGCAAGTCCAGCGAGCAAAGTCCGTCGAGCAAGGCCATCGAGATGAGGGGGAGCGACAGTGTCCGAGTCGCGCGAACGTACGACCGTCCTACGGATCACCGAGGTGGGGGAGGAGATCCTCCGCCGCACCTGCCGCACGGCGACCGAGGAGGACTTCGGCAGCGATCGCCTGGCCCGGCTGATCGACGACATGTTCGCCACCATGTACGTCGCCGACGGCTGCGGACTCGCCGCCAACCAGGTCGACGTGGACCTGCGCCTGTTCGTCTACGACTGCCCCGACGACGACGGCGTCCGGCACGTCGGGCACGTGCTCAACCCGGTGGTCGAGGAGCAGGACCCCGGCCGCCCGCTGATCGAGGACGTCGAGGGCTGCCTGTCCGTACCCGGAGCCAACACCCGGCTCGCCCGCCCGGCCCGCGCGGTGGTGCGCGGTGTCGACCAGCACGGCGAGCCCGTGACGATCGAGGGCACCGGCTACTTCGCCCGCTGCCTCCAGCACGAGACCGACCACCTGAACGGGGGCCTCTACATCGACCGGCTCTCCGCCCGCGACCGCAAGCGGATGATGAAGCAGACCGCCGACCGCCGCGAGCAGGTGTTCGCCGAGCGCGCCGCCCGGGCCGCGAAGACGGTCGGATGACGTCCGGATGACGCGGTGACCGGGCGGGGGCACGTAAGCCTGCCGGCGCATGCCTGACTGGCTCTGCCGGGGGAGGCGGTTCGGCCCTGCGGTCGAGGTGGGGGCGGGGCGGTCGCGGCGAGGGTGGAGGCATGTTGAAGAACATCCCGGTCGGTGACACCGAACGCCCCGTCCCCCGTTGGGCGTTGCGCCTCGCCAAGGCCCTACCGTTCGTCCTGCTGCCGCACTGTCTGTGGCGGCTGCCGTTCGCCTTCGACTTCACGATGGGCACGGTCGAGCCGGGCCGGCCGCCCCTCACCTGGTGGGCCACCCCGTACGTCTTCGCGCTGAGCCTCGTCACCGAGGGGCTGGCGCTGCTCACCCTGGGGCTGGTCAGCGGGTGGGGCGAGGCGTTCCCGCGCTGGGTGCCGTTGCTGCACGGGCGCCGGGTGCCGCCGCTCGGGCCGCTCGTCGCGACGCTGCTGGGCGGGCTGGTGCTGTTCGGACTGTTCGGGCTCCAGCCGCTCGCCTGGATCGGGGTGCTGGACGAGGTGGGCTTCAGCAACGGGTGGTGGGAGGCGCTGGCCCGGGTGTGCATCGGCCCCGCGGCGCTCTGGGGTCCGATCACCATCGCCCTCGGCATCGCCTACTACCGGCGCCGCACCGCGTGAACCCGGTCGCTGCGCAGGAAGTCGGTCCGGCGACTCTGCTGGCGAAGTCGGTTGGGGTGGTTGTGGGACAGTAAGTGCCCGCTGGTTTGGGTGGGTTGGCTGTCTGTGGGGGTTGGTTGTG